>NZ_BJDK01000011.1 GCF_005405105.1 Lactiplantibacillus dongliensis | reverse complement strand
ATTTCTTTTCTAATAATATATCAGGTTTAGAAAAGCGAACGAAGCAATATGCATTTTAACTTTTAAAACAAGCCCTAATTCCTTTCAGACGGTCGCCAGTAGTTGCGGCCGTCAGCAGTTCGTTTTAAAAAGCCGTAGTCGATCAAGTAGCGGCGTACGGTTACGTAGTCAAAGTAAATCGGTTGTAAGTAAGCATTCAAGTCTGGTTCTGTTAAGGGCTGTTCAGCTGGAATCTCAGTAATAATACGCGTCAGAATGGTGATGATGACTTTTTGCTTCTTAGGCCACCGTTTTAACCGTAAGGGTTCTTGTAAGAAATCGAAATAATGCTGTAACGTCTGTGCCGCTTCATCTTCGGTAATCAGCCAACGGTCGTCTGGTTGACTAGGCTGCTCAGGGACATCAATGAGCTGGTCAGGGGCGGTCTGTGGATCAAAGACTTGATCGTAGATGGCCAAGTAAAGTTTCGCCTGTTTGGCTTTTTCGCGAAATGTAAATTTTTGATGCCGAATCGTCGCCGCGGCAACTTGTAATTGTTTCGCTAAAGCTTGGTCTTTAATATCGGTGGCAAATGCCGTTAGTAAATCTTGTTGCTTAGTTGTCAGTGTATTATAGCGGCTGGTCAAATGAATGAGCTGATTTAAATTGCCGCCATGTACCAGTTGCAAGTGCTTTTCAATCTCAGTTACGGGTGTTTCAATTAGCCAATTAGCAGGGCAGTAGTTACACTGGCGTTCGTTAGCGACCGAATGCCAGCCGTTTTTTAGGTCAGCTAGGGTTAGTTTAGCTAGGTCCATAGGTGTTCACCTCTCAATGAGCTTTAATATACATTTGTTTATTGAAACTGTCAACGCATTGCTAAAGAGAAATGTTTATCAGAATAGTAAACAAATACGCTTGTGTATCAGTATTTAAATAAATATACAAAAGCCTGCATTAAACGAGTATAATATAGTTATATTATTTTTAATCCCCAGGGGGTATAAAAACGTTGTGTGGAGTGCTTAGTTGTAACTTCAAAAGTTAGAAGGCTAGAAGAGGAAACAAATAGTCAAAGCCGAGGCACTTAGTTAATGACTATCAGGGCGAATTTAGAATTACTTTTAAAATTTAGGATCAGAAAATTTTCAGGATAGCATTATGCGATTAATTGGTTTTAAGATATTACATACGTAACATCTTACTTTAACTAAAAACAAACAACAACTCAAAAACCAGCCACCAGCTTACTGCAGACCATATCAAGAAGCCACCCTTATGTTAGGTGGCTTCTTGATATGATTATGATACTAATCGACGATGTTTGGTTGTTAGCTGTAAATAACTAGTGATGATTAATCCGCCAATCAAAATCCCCAAAGCATTCGCTAAAATATCATTGATATCGCTACTACGATTAATTAAATAATGCTGAGATAAAAAGTATTGCGTGATTTCAATGCTACTACCAGCCATTAAGCCCATAAATCCAACCCCAAATAACGACAGGCGTGACCATGTCCACTTCAATAGCAAGCCCAGTGGCAAGGTCAGCATAATGTTTTCTAAAAAGCCTAGATTACTAAAGCTTAAATTCGTTAAGTTCACGCGACCAATCCCAATCGGCATAATATAGAGGGACGTCCCAGAAAACGAAATCGGGGTAAACAAAATTGCGGCTAAACCGGTAAAATAGGCGAGCTTCAGCAACGCTAGCCAGCGCGGTCGACGACCAATTATCAGGATCAGCAGACCACTCAAACCTGCCATTAATAAAATAAGTAATAAAGGTTCCCAGCGCATCGAACCACCTCCGTTGAATTCTAAGTAGTCTTAGCCTACCTTAGATTTAGAGATAAAAGGGGGAATTGGTGGGGACTTTAAACTTTCTTGGACGCTTTAATAAAAACATAAGTGATCCTATATTGAAAAAACATCATTATGAAGACTTAACGAAAAATAAGTCACTAAAAAAGCTGATCAACTTGTTTTATCACAACTTGACCAGCTTTAAAATTTACTTTTTAGGTGTTAATTGATCCACTAAATCAGCACTTGGAGAAACGTACAAAGTCTTTTGACCTTCATAGATCACAAACCCCGGTTTAGCGCCATTGGGTTTGCGAATTCGTTTAACTTGTACATAATCAACTGGGACCGTGGCTGACTCACGAGCTTTAGAGAAGTAAGCGGCTAAGTTAGCAGCTTCCGTCAATGTTTGTTCACTTGGATGCTCGGCATGGATAATCACATGGGAACCCGGAATCTTCTGCGTATGCAACCAATAATCCGTTTTCCGCGCCGTCTTCAACGTTAATTGATCATTTTGACGGTTATTCTTACCAACAGAGATTTCGGTACCGTCAGTCGCAAAGAACTGTTGCGGTTGGCTAACTTTGCGTGAACTGCGTTGCTTCTTCTTAGTCTTCTTTGGTTTCAAATAGCCTTGTTGTGTTAATTCTTCACGAATTTCCACAATATCAGCTGGCGCGGCGAGTTCGATTTGTGTTTGGATATTATCCAAATAATCGATTTCAGCTTGCGTCAATTTTAGCTGTTCACCAACGTAGATGACCGCATTTTTTTGCTTTTGATAACGCGAAAAATATTTTTGTGCATTACGTGACGGTGAGAGTTGATTGGACAACTGAATCTTTAGCGGCTGGTTATCATGATAGTAATCCGGCAAGGTGATTTCGGTCATCCCGCGTTTCACTTCATATAAGTAAGTCGTTAAGATTTCGCCCTTTAAACGGAGCTCGTCAGCTTGCTTAGTATTGGCCAACGTTTGTTGCAGCTTTTTGAATTTCTTGCGGTTCTTCTTCAAATCATTACGAACTACCCGAATCAAATTACCAGCTTGTTGTTGAACTCGTTCACGCTGAGCCGCGTCTTGATAGTAGAAGTCAAGCAGGGCACTCAAAGAGTCAAATTGGCGTGTCTTGGTCCCGAAAGCTGAGTAGTTGCCAGCTGCAAACATCGTCTTGTTATTTTTCAACGTTAACAAGGTCGGCTGCGGGTCATCAAAAGTCGCTAAGAAATGTTGATAATGCGCTTTTAAGTCACCGGTTTGGTGCAGCTCCTTGGCAAACTGTAAGGCACTATCCCGACCAAGACCCTGATAATGTTGCTGCAACTGCTTAGCCAGGACATCTTCATTCGGATACTGCTTAACTAACTCCAAGTAATCCGTATTCGGGGTAAAAGGATCAACCTTATCTTGCTTAGGTGGCTCAATATAAGTGGCGCCGGGCAATAAGAGCCGATAGCGGTTTTGGTCCGCACCAACGTGCTTGATAACGTCCAAAATTCGGCTAGTCTGCTGATCAACCAAGATCACGTTACTGTGTCGCGCCATAATTTCAATAATTAGGGTCAGTTGTTCGGCATCACCTAACTCATTGCGCGTTGTAATGGTCAAGTGAACCACACGATCATTAGCCATTTGCTTAATCTCAGTGATAATTGCCCCTTGCAAATACTTCCGCATCATCATGGCGAAGTTCGTCGGCACGGCTGGGTTCACATATGGAATTCGAGTCACTTGAATCCGCGGGTAAGTGGGGTCTGCGGATAACAGTAACGGCCAATTTTTACCATTCGCGCGAATCGTTAAAATCAGTTCATTTTGATAGGGCTGATGAATTTTCGTAATGCGCCCATTCAATAAATTTTCGTGTAATTCGGTGACCATGGCATGGGTAAATAGTCCATCAAAAGACATGTGATCACTCGCTTTCATTAATTAGTTTCGTCCACGACTGTCGTTAAAACAGTCAACCTTTACTAGTATACATGGGGTAACAGCGTTTAAACAAGTTTTATGTCGCAACTGGCTTGATTTTACAGCCACGGCATCAAAAATTTAATTGTTACATACATAAACCGACTTAACCCGTTTTTTAACAAAATACGGGTTTTAAGAAAGGATTGCATATTGTATAATACAAAGTGAATTCTAATTACGAGGGGGACCTATGATGAAATCAAGTTTAGCCGCGTTGGCGGACACTGCCAAACAACAGACCGCCATGCTGAAACAAATTGCCAAAGCCCAAGGCGTCACCGTGGCAGAATGGCAACTACTCTTAAAATTACAAGCGGGCTTTGATACCCAAGAAAAGCTAGCCGCTGAAATGCAGCTCGATACGTCAACGTTAAGTCGACAACTAGCAAGCCTAGTCAAAAAAGAAAAACTCAGCAAGGAAGCCGTTGGACGTGATCGGCGGCAATTAATCTATTCGGTCACACCGACTGGTGAAAATGCGGCGGCGGTGATTAATGCTGACTACGCCAAGTATGAAGCAACCGTATTCGATAAATGGCCCCAAGATGAACAAAACCTCTTACGAATTTTATTAAACCGCTTAAATAAATCAGTTGACCGGACGTTAGCACCCTAAGCCACGTTTGGCCGATGTTGACAAGCTGGTTTCAAACTAGCTTTTATGCTAAGATTGTGGTTATCAATTTAGATGAGAAGTAGGTGTGTGTCATGAAGATTGCTGTTGTTACTGACAGCACCAGCTATTTAACACCGCGAGAAGTTGCCGACAACGATATTCATGTCGTCCCAATTCCGGTCATTATAGATGGAAAAGTGTATCAGGAAGGCGTCGACATTACGACGGAAGACTTTTACGCAAATATGAAGTCCTTTAAGTCTTTTCCCAGTACCTCCCAACCACCTGTTGGTGAAATGATTGAATTTTATAACAAGCTGGGTGACCAAGGGTACGATGCGGTCATCAGTATTCATTTAGCAAGTACGATCTCTGGCTTCATCAATAGCCTTGAAAACCTACGTGACGAGGTGGATCATATTAAGCTCTATCCATATGATTCTCAGATTACGGTACGTTTAATGGGTTACTTAGCAATCGAAGCCGCCAAGATGGCCAAAGCCGGATATACAGTTGAAGAAATCTTAGCTCGGCTTGATGATTTGCGTGATTCAATGGGCGAATACTTCATCGTGGATGATTTACAAAACTTAGTTCGTGGCGGCCGCTTATCCAACGCCTCCGCATTTATCGGCAGTGTGCTACGGATTAAGCCCATCTTGACCTTTGATGATAAGCACGAAATTGTGGCTTTCGAGAAAGTTCGTTCTACTAAAAAGGCATTAGCTCGTGTTGAGCATTTATTTGCGGAAGCCCAAGCTAAGATCGACTATCCGTTGCGAGCGATTATCGTTCAAGGCAATAACTTGGATGCTGCGCAAGCCTGGAAAGCCAAGTTGCAACAAAAATACCCAGACATGCCAATCGACATTACCTATTTCGGCCCGGTTATCGGGACCCATTTAGGTGACAAGTCGTTAGCGTTAGCCTGGTTGAAAGATATTGATAAGGCGTATTAAAATGACGTATTTATTTTCAAATGTGACTTATAATCGTGCGGCAGCTTATGCGTTACGTCAGGCAGTCTTCGTGGAAGAACGCGGGATTCCAGCCAACGTCGAATTCGATAATAAAGATGACGACGAACGCTTGTATCTTGTGGCTTACGAAACGCCAGACTTACCTGTAGCCACGTTGCGGTTAGAGCCACAATTACACCATGTCATGCGGTTTGGGCGCGTTTGTACGCGTCAGGATCATCGTGGACAAGGGATCGGTCAGCAATTATTAACGCGGGCCGAACTTTGGGCCCAAAATCACGGTTACACCAGTGGCTTGATTCATGGCGAGCTAACGGCCCAGACGTTTTATGAACGTTGTGGTTATGCGGTTACAGCTGGCCCTTATGATGAAGACGGCGCTCCAGTTGTCGTGATGGAAAAACACTTTTAACAATCAGCTCTGAGCAATTTTGTTCAGAGCTTTTTTTTACCCGATTTTGGCTCAGACCGGTGGCATGGTATCATATAAAAAAGATTAAAAAAGGGAGTTGTTGAGACCGAATGAAAACTCGGGCAGCATTAAAAACAGAAATCAAACAACTATTTAAGGGACGCTGGAAGGACGCCATTTTACTCTGTATCGTGGTCAGCTTGTTATCCATCTTCAGTGTAGCCGCGAATTATACGGACCAAGCGAAATCAGGGGGCACCAGCTTAACTAGTCACTCGACGGATATTCAGCAAGGGGCCTCACAAGCGTGGTCGGCCATGACAACTATTTCTTGGGGACTCATCGCGACCGTCTTGGGCGTTTTAGCCGTGGGGGCAATCATTAATTTCGTCTTCTACTGTGTGTTTAAATTATTCATGGTTGGGACAATGTATTCAATGCTCGACTGGGTCCGTAATCCTAGTCGTGAGATTCACCCTGTTAGTGATTCAACGGTCGGCTTCACGCGGCCATACGCCTGGCCAACAGTGGGCTTAGTCGTGTTACAAGCCATTTTCCTAACACTGTGGAGCCTGTTATTAATCGTCCCCGGTATCATCAAGGCCTTTGCGTACTCACAAACTTATTTTGTGTATAAAGACCTCGTCGCAGCCACGCCAGCTGGTCAACCTAGACCTAAGCTGACCTTAGCCATTACTAAGAGCCGGCAACTTATGCGTGGGCATAAAATGGAATATTTTGTTTTACAATTGAGCTTCATCGGTTGGGCTTTACTATGTGGTATGACTATGGGCATCGGCCTATTATGGTTAGTCCCATATCGGTATGGGACCTTTGCTAATTACTATCAAAATTTAGTTGCCCTTGATCAAGCGGATCAAGCCGCCGCCAGTATGGCAGCCTAATTAAATCAGCAGTGACCAGTCTAAACGCTGGCACTGCTTTTTTTGTTGAATCTAATCAACATTGCAACCGTATTACATTTTATCAACAAACCCCGTTTTCACTGGCCTTCACTAATCAAAGTGCTTATGATGGTAATTAGTAAAATATAGGGGGAACCAGTTATCATAACGTTTAAATTAATTAAGCAACTTAGCTTACTAAGCTTAGCCGTGACCATACTAGGTACGGCTGCGACCAGTACCGTCGCGCCTGCCGTTCAAGCGAATAGTGTCGCTCAGCAAGCGCGGGCCTTGGCTAAGAAGTACCATTTTAAAGGCCAAATCATGTTAACTAAAGACTATGCTGGCAAAGCGCAAACAATCTACGTTGGCGATGCTAATCACAAAAAACGACTTAAGAATAATCAGCACACCATTTATCCAACCGCTTCGCTCCAAAAAGCGATTACCGGCGCCATGATTCAACAACTCATTGCGAAAGGTAAGTTGAAGATGACGACTAAGTTAAGCAACTACTATCCGCAAGTGGCCTATAGCTCTCGGATTACGGTGCGGCAATTACTTGATCATACGTCCGGTATCCAGATGGCCGAAACAACGCCCAGCACGGTGTTATCAGAACAACAGGCTTACCGTTATACACTAAAGCAACTGACGTCAACTGGGGCAACGACGTATCACTATACCAACGCCAACTACACCTTGTTAGCGGGGATCATTACCAAGATCACGCACAAGTCTTATCAGCACAATTTACAGACTCGAGTGATTAAGCCGCTCAAGCTAACGCATACGACCGATAAATATACGGCGAAGCAGCCGTTGACGGCCGCGGTCAGTTATCGATCAGGGACAAACTACCATGCGCGCGCTTACCAACGGCGCCTATTCTCCAGTCTCGTCGGTGCCGGGAACTTGTATACGAACGCCCACGACTATTACAAGATCATGTGCGGTATGCGCAATGGTAAGTTGTTGACCCGCAACCAGTACCGGCAACTACGCCATCATTATCAAGTTCGTTACGCTGGCGGAATGTATCATTATGCGGCGGGCACCAAATCTAACCATGGCGCTGACAACGGCTATGACAGCTATATGTATGCGACTGAAGGCAACCGCCGCGCCATCGTTTACTTCGCCAACCAACGGGCAACCATTGATGCGGACCAGTTTGCAGCCAAACTTTACGCGTTAGTTCGCTAGGCACTAAGACATTTTTGTAAAAATATGGTAAACTGGCGGAAGCAAGAAAGGAAGTGCGATAGTTAATGCCTGAACAACAGCCGACGCGCATGTCGCGCTTAAAAGCCCGACAAGAATCGTCTAGTCGCAAGCGGTCGCAACCTAAAGCTTCAAAGAAACCGCCAATGCCAACTGGGCCTAAGGGGACCAAACCACCTAAGGGACCTAAGAAGAGACGGCATCTGTCACTCTGGCTCCTAGCGCTAATCGTGATTGCACTTGGTGGGACCATTGTCTATTTTGTCAAGGCCTCGACCAGTCAAGATCTGGTTAAAACCACCGCTAGTTCAAGTGTCACTAGCAGCAGTAAAGAAAAGTCTTCATCTAAGAAGAAGCATTCGAAATCCAGCAGTGATAGCGACAGTGATGACACTGCCGACACCACGACCGATGATGGGACGGATACCGCGCAAACGGATGGTACTACCAGTACCGATGATCGTCAAACTGGGACAACGCAGTCACAGACGACAACCCAACAGCCAGCCGCTAGCTCCAGTCATACGACACCAGCGACTAACAACAATCATCACAGTACTAGTACTGCCAGTTCCAGCAGCCAGGCCACTAGCAGTAGTCATGCCAGTTCGACAACTAGCAGTAGTAGTAGCCAAGCAAACAGCAGTAGTGCCACGACAAATTCGACGAAGACATTTAGTTCCAAGTCATCGGCCATTCAGTACGGTGAATCGCATAAAGGGGACTACACCGTTGTCAATGGCGACAAGAACGGGACTTATTATAAAGTCACCACAAAATAACTGGTAAAAAAGCTTAAAACCTCAGAGCAGGGCTGTTTTTTCAACTTAAAACTCGGTATACTAACAGTAAAGCTTTAGAATCGGAGTGGTGGGTTTGAATCAACAGATGGACATAAAATATCCGGGCATCTTTCGGGATGAAGGCACTTATTGGGGCGTCCGCTTTCCAGATGTGCCTGCCGCGCAGACGTTTGGTGCTAGTGTACAAAAAGCCGCTGATAATGCGGCTAATGCGCTCGCAGTGGCGTTATTTGAACAGCCCATACCACCGGCCTCTGATCCGCAGTATTGGCGCCTAGCCTCTAACGAGTTCGTGGTCTGGATTACCATGTCGAATGCGACCTTTGGCCCGGGTGATACCGCACCAACACCCATGCATTAATTTAAGTTTGTTAACGAACGGTTTGCCAACCTTGGCAGGCCGTTTCTTATTGTATTTAGGAGGAATTACCTTGCAAAGCCATCCATTGATTTTTGATACCAACATTGCGAAAAACAAGCCCGAAAATATCCGCCATCCCCACAATAACTGTCCATTCTGTGACCCAACGACGTTAACGGCGGTGCTAGCCCAAGATGCGGACCGCATTTGGCTAATGAACAAATTTCCAACCTTACAAGCCACTTGGCAGACGATCGTCATTGAAACGGCCGATCACGATGGCGATATTGCCACATATTCAACTGAACAGAACCGCGCCGTTTTTGGGTTTGCTTTAAAGCATTGGCAAGAAGTTATCGCCAGCAACCGGTTTGAATCCGTACTGCTATATAAAAACTTTGGCCCACATTCTGGGGGAAGTTTACGTCATCCGCATATGCAGATTGTGGGGTTAGACGATGTTGATGGTTATGGCAACGTTGTTCCCGCTAACTTATCCGGCTATCCGGTGGTGACTAACGGCAGTCTCAGCGTGACCGTTTCCGACCAACCCGTAATGGGCTTCGTCGAATTCAACGTCGCTACTGCTTGGGCAGACCATGACCAATTGGCCGATGCGGTTCAAAAAGTCGTTCAATATACCTTGAACGATTACTTCAAAGGCCGATGCGACAGTTACAATTTATTCTTTTACCCAGTGGGTGATCGGGTTGTCTGCAAGATTGATCCGCTATTCAACGTGTCACCATATTATATCGGTTACCGCCTGGCACAAGCTGACACACCGACTCGGATGCGGGAGATTGCAGCGGAAGTTCGGACTAAATTTCAACCTAAATAACCACTTAGGGCCTGAAATATTCAGTAAAGCAGGCATTATGTTATGATTGAGTATGAAACCTAGGTATAATTAAACTTATGCTTGGTGCTAGTTAGTTTAAATTGTCACTCTGGTTGGTCCAGAATCGGCTGGAACGTGGTGGCCACGTTTGGAAGCCAAAGAACGGTCTTCCAAGCCGGGCTTTATCTAAGTCGGAAAAGCACCGACCAAGATAAACGACACCACTGAGCCAATTCTGGCCCGCCCGGCGTTAGTTAACGGGAAATAAAGAATTAATGATTGATTAGTTTCAGTTCAGTCATTTAGCCGAGAGGTTGGTTCCTAAAATGCTCAGCCGTGTCGTTGACCTTAGTACGAGTGGTTTGCTCGGACTTAGGTCAAGGCCAGTTTTGAAGACCGGGCTTTGGCTTCAAAATGGCCCATGGCGTTCCAGCGTTTTAGGAACCAACCGGTAGGCGGCAATTTCAACTAGCATCATGTGTAATCAAATTTATTAAAGTGTTTAGTGGAGGCATGCAACGTGCAAAATTTAATTCCTGGCGATATGCTTGAAGTTAATCAAAAATTAAAGTGGGAACTCGATAACGGACAAACCGCGGATGAAGAAAGCGTCATTAACGATGCCGTATTAGCTGGTGTGCAGTATTATACCGATGAGGCCCTCGAAGGTCACTATTGGACGGTCAAATGGAACACTAACCACGATGCCATTGATCTGTATGGTATGGCTGGTAAAGTCGTTGGCGCCATTAAGCCCATTAGTGCTAACTTAGCCGATGACTTTCGTAAAGATTCCCAAGGGTTATTTATTCGCATTGAAAAGGAAGTTGCGGTCATCGTCCGCAACAATTAATTCCTGAACTTGAAGTGAGGTGGTCACGATGTTTGATCAAACTGCTGAACGTTACGCGACCTTTGGACTGGTCGCAAAATTACCTAGTGCGATCATTGACGGCATCTGGGGCATCATTGATGACGACTTACAAGGCGTCGTCACCTTGCCGCGGGTCTTACAATTCGCATTGATTGTTCGGCATGGGCAAGTCACGGCGGTCTTTGATGATCAACAAGGTTCGATCTTTGAATTTGATCTACCATTTAACTACGATCGGGCATATCCAGAAACAATCGCCGTCTTAGATGATGGCCATTATCAAACGATGATGTTGTTAGATGAATTACAAGCTTAAAAAAATCGCGTTGGGCTATTCCCAAACGCGATTTTTTGTGACCAAAATTAGTTCGTTCGCTAACTGCTCGTAACTAGCTTTAATCGTCGCACTATGTTACCGATACGCCTATAATCAGCGGCAAAGGGAGGGGATTATCATGCTGAAATCAACTTTAAAGTTACCTTGCATCGTCGACCAAACCACGGCAGAATTTACTGACGGCATGCTGATTGGCGATCTGGACGCCCAATTACAAGCCGCTATTTTAAGTGACTACCCGCAGGCCACGGCGGATCAGTTTATTTGCAGTGAACACCTCGTTCATTACCGGATGGCCAAGATGGATCAAATGATCCAGAAAGACTATCAAGCCAATAAAAAAATCAACCACCGTTTAACGCAGATTCTAGCGAAAAATACGTATCAGGTCGTTGATGTTAACCGCCAATTAGAGAATTCACTAACATTCGGGCAGAAAGTTGCCGATGCGGTGGCCCGGTTTGGCGGGAGTTGGGCTTTTATTATTATCTTCATCGGAATTATGTTGCTATGGATGTTCGTCAATCTCTTGCAATTATTCGGACTGCATTTTGATCCCTATCCCTTTATTTTACTGAACTTATTTCTTAGTATGGTAGCCGCAATTCAGGCGCCGTTAATTATGATGAGTCAAAATCGAGCCGCTGAATATGACCGGTTACAGGCGGTCAACGACTTTCGGGTCAATTCAAAGTCTGAAGAGGAGATCCGCGTCTTACACACCAAAGTCGACCATGTTATTCAAGAAGACACTCCCAACTTGTTGGAGATTCAAAAGATGCAAACGCAGATGTTAGGTGAGATTCAATCACAACTCAACGAATTACGCCGGCTGCAAACCAAGCAACCCTGATTTACTTGTACTTGAGCTCTAAACGACTCATCCAGTAACCGAGTAACCCACCCACAACTAAAGCCACGCCACTGAATAGATAAGTGCTGAGCGTGGCGCCGGCATAAGAAATACTTTCAGCAGCCTGTGGGTTCGGCACTAAGATCAGTATGGTACTTGCGACCACGATGCCCAAAATAAAGTGATAGACCCGCGAATGAAACCGGCGTAATAAGTAATCCATCGCTTTTGAGAACAACGCCATCGCTAAGATTCCGCCTAACGCAATCGGTAAGTAAACTCCGAGTAAATCAAATCGTTTGAAGCCCGTAAGCATCGGTGTAAAGAGACCAAGAATCAGTAACAGGTTCGATGGGCTTAGGCCAGGCACTAACACGCCTAGGGCAATCAAGACGCCCGCAACAATGAAACCGCCGAAATTAGCTGGTAAGGGGCCAAAAATATCACTCATGAAGTAGAGCAGCCCGCTACTAATTAGTAAAGTCCCGAAAAACCACCAATAATCAAGCGTATCCCGCGGCGTTTTGGCACTGGCCGTCTGCATGAGTGACGGTAGGGTACCGATAATTGCCCCTGCGAACCCCCATAGGACAATCACTTGGGCTTTAGCTAACAAAAATTCTAGCGGTGCCGACAATAGGGCAATCCCAACGATGCCGCCTAGGCCCACCGGCACAAAGTACCAGAAGTCTTGCTTGAAGCGCTGGCGGAAGTGTGCCATAAAGCCTAACAGTCGTTCGTAGATACCTAGAATGGCGGCTAAGACCCCGCCAGAAACCCCGGGTAAAATAAAGCCCAAGGCAATAATGACACCTTTAAAAAAGCGTTTCAGAAAATGATCGTTTTGATTAGTCATGGATAAACTCCTTATTAAGTCTAGCTAACGGTCAAGATTAGATTAAACATACCAAATTTAGCTAAAACTGGCAATCAAAATCAGTTGATTTAACGCAATCCTAGCAATTATTTCTGATTAAAGTGGTGAATTAATTTGCTCACCAAGGCGTTTTAGCATAAAATGGAACAATATGAAAAAATGCTAAGAATTATAAAAGCCGGGCAGAACTGCTATCTCATAGCGTTAACGCCTTGGAAAAAAACATTGAATTAATAGAAAGTTGAGGCTATATGGAAAATCAACAACTTGCACGTAAGCTAAAACGCCGTCACGTTCAAATGATTGCCTTAGGTGGGGCGATTGGGACCGGGTTATTTCTCGGTTCGGGGTCAGCGATTCGGCAAGCCGGGCCATCGATCTTATTAGCGTACGCCATTGGGGGCTTGTTTTGTTACTTAATGATGCGGGCACTAGGTGAATTACTGCTCTCTAACACCAAGCTCCATTCATTTTTGGAATTTATCAACCTTTACTTAGGGAAAAAATTCGAATTTGCGATTGGCTGGACGTATTGGCTCTGCTGGATCAGTCTCGCAATGGCCGACTTGACCGCCAGCGGGATCTATATCCGTTACTGGTTCCCCTGGATTCCACAATGGGTGACACCGCTGATTATTATTTTGATTCTGCTGGTCTTTAATCTGCTATCCGTCAGTGCCTTTGGCGAACTGGAATACTGGTTCTCGATGATTAAAGTCGTGGCAATTATTGCTTTAATCGTCACCGGCGCCATCCTGATCGGCTCTTCAGCGCATGTCGGCGGTCAAACGGTTAGTGTCACCAATCTTGTTAGTCACGGCGGGTTCTTTCCAAAGGGCTTTGGCGGCTTTCTAACGTCATTTTCGCTAGTCATCTTCGCCTTTACCGGGATTGAAATGGTCGGGATTACGGCAGGTGAAGCTGAGAATCCGGAAACTGAATTACCTCGCGCTATTAACAGTTTACCGATTCGAATCTCATTCTTCTACGTCGGCGCCTTGTTTGTTATTATGTCAATCTATCCTTGGGACCAAATCGCGACGACACAATCACCGTTCGTGCAAGTCTTCAGTGATATCGGCGTTAAAGCGGCGGCCAGCATTATTAACTTCGTCGTCTTAACGGCGGCCTTGTCCGCTTGTAACAGTGCCATCTTTAGTACTAGTCGGACGCTCTTCACGCTGGCGCATGGTCAAAATGCGCCGAAATGGATGGGGAAGGTTAACCGCTATAATGTGCCTGCACGCTCATTGGTCTTCTCATCATTGATTTTACTAGTCATCGTGGTGTTAAACTACGTTATTCCTAGCACGGTCTTTACCTTGATCTCAAACGTGGCAACGACTAACTTCATCATCGTTTGGTGTTCGTTACTCGTCTGTCACTACGTCTATAAACGAACGACTGATAGCCGTCAGAATCCGTTCAAACTGCCGTTGTTCCCAATGTCAAACATTGCCACGTTGGTCTTCTTTATTGCTGTGACGGTGGTGTTGTGTTTCGACAGCGTGAACCGTTGGGCCGTGATTGGCTCAATCGTTTGGTTTGTGATGCTACTGCTGATTGAATCCGTGATGCGCCGTAGACAGACTATCGACTAGAAATTTATCAATAAGCATAAAAAGATGTTCAGCCCCTATTTTGAGGTTGAACATCTTTTTAATAACTACCTATGACTTAGCTACCAATTCATATTCGTCGATCATAATGATCCCAAGCAAAATAGTAACTACTTTCGTTTGGTCCTCAACACTATAAACAACACGATGGTGTATATTTAGTCGCCGAGAATATTTGCCAGCAGCAGGTGGTACTAACTTTTCCATTTTCTGATTAGGAAAATATGGATCTTTTTTTAATCGGTCAATAATCGCTTGGAAATTAAGGATTAAATGCGCTTGCTTGATTTTCTTTAAATCAGACTTAGCGGAATTCTTAATTTTAACTTGATACATCACAAGCTATCCCAATCAATATCATCCACATCAGTAAAATCAGAATGATCACGTTCACGTTGTGATACTTTGAATAACGTGCCAACACTTGCCAAATACAAAGTTTCTTGCAAAGCATCGTAATCATTTTTACTAATAATAACAGCATCCAAATCTTCATTCTTCTGTTGGATAGTAATCGGTTGATGCTCAGTTGATACCCGCTTTAAGAGCTGATAAAAATCCTTACGTGCACTGGTTGGTGTATATGTTTCTTGCATCATTGAAGCCCTCCCAATTACTTTGATAGTTTGATTATAACGTACGTGATTAGCGTACGTACCTCAATTGCTTATCTTTCGTTTATTACCAATATCACTAAAATTTTAGCCCTCAATTCGTCGGTGACTGTAGCTGCGTCACAATTGCCGTCGTATCCTTTAGAATCACCGCCTGATCGGTTAGTGCCATAATGCGGTGATGGGCAAAGATATCAGTTGTTAACGCCTGGTAGGCAGCCATAGCCAGTATCCAGCAAGTATCCGTATCATAGTCACGCGCATTCAAGAGGTCGTAGCCTTCACTTTGATCAACGTAAACTTGGAAGCCGATACCAAGTTGTGCTTGGAGGCGTTTCGCATAACGTTGAAATAAAGCGCGATTAGACGCTTGATCCGGTGTGGGGCCGATGATGCGGTCACCCAAACGGATATCTGGTACAAGTAAGACTTTCAATCGGACACCCCCATTATTCGTTAATTTAGATTAACTGCTAGGTCTATTTTAGCTGATATCGCCGACTTTTGCAGGTTTAAAAGTCGGTTTTTTCTTGGAAACGGGCGTAACTATTTTCAATTTGCGTGACGAAATCGACACATTTTTAAAAGACTTATTTTATAATTAGCCACATAGGGGAAGGCTTAACAATTTACAAACGATTCTATTCTTAGGAGGAATATTTGCGAATGTTAAAGTCTAATGATCGAAAAGTTCGTTTTAAGTTGTATAAGCAAGGTAAGTTATGGGTGATTACGGGAATAACCGCCTTAGTTTGGCAAGCCGGCGCCATTGTTGGGCAAGCGGATACCGTCAAACCCACTGTGGCGCCTACACCAGTGACCGTTAAATCCTCGGTTGACCAACCGGGGAAGACGGCTGTTTTAAGAGCGACTGTGCCGGATAAGCAACCAGCTAAAGCACCGGAAAAACCAGATGCAGGAGTGGCGGACAATATCCCGACCACCAAACCAGCTGTACCGAGCGATAAGCAACCAACCGTCGATACTAGTCAACAAGCTAAACAACCGGCTAAAGATCCAGACACGCCTAAACCAACAACACCTGACCAACCAGCCGGTAATAAACCCAATCCGGCTGATTCCAAACCAACAACACAAACGGCACCAGAAAAACCAGTTAGTAATATAACCGATGACACTGACAAACCTGAATCTCCGGCGACTGATGATGCCAACCAAGGGGATCATGAAGCTATTCCAAATGATGTTAAACAATATGATGATTACCAAAAGCCTGTCAAGATTTATACTGGTGAGGAAATCGATCCTCATGACCATAAAACCAATCGTGATAAAGGTATTTTTGGTACTAGTGAGTGGTGGGTCGATGATGATCAGATCTTGCATATTGGTGAAGGTAAGTTAGCCGATACCAATATTTGGAATATGCTGCAACCTGACGATCTAGGCACAGAACCAGAGGTAGCAAGTCAACGAGACGCAACACCACTTCCATGGGGAACTGAGACTAATAATATCACGACGATTACATTTGAAGGACCAGTGGTCGCTGGGAAAGATGCTTCTGGACTTTTCTCAAACATGACCTCATTAGCGACTATCAATGACATAGATAAATTCGATACAAGTCAAGTTACTAATATGGGCTACCTGTTTTCACGCGATGAATCATTAACTAGCTTAGACTTATCACACTTTAAAACCGACCGTGTAACTAACATGCAAAGTACTTTTTTCGGGTTAACATCTATTAAGGATCTAGATCTTACACCACTTAATACAAGTAATGTTACCAGAATGGCTGCAATGTTAGCTTCAAATGTCAATTTAGTTAAAGTAGACTTATCAAAATTAAACACTAGTCATGTGACTGACATGTCTAGCTTATTTATGTCCGATGAACAACTAGAACATCTTGACTTAACCAATTTTGATACCAGTCAAGTAACCGATATGTCCTACATGTTTAACGGCTTAACTAATCTCAAAGATTTAAACGTCTCAACTTTTAATACTAGCAAAGTTATTGATATGTACAGCATGTTTGAAGATACGGCACCCAATCAATCAATTGCGATTGACATTTCAAATTTCGATATGACTAATGTTTCGCAAATGCCTGGGATGTTGGCTACTTCACCCTTAAAAATCACATTAGGTGCCAATTCAGTGTTGACTCTGGATAGCTACTATTTTGATCAAGATGCGCAAGACAATATTAAACCACAAACCTCTGGGCTATACGCATTTTCAAAAGAAGACGTTCATAACGGCAATAAGTATACTGGTAAGTGGTTTGACACTAAAACACACCAAGTTTATACAACTGAAGAACTAGTCAAACCATACACCGGTAAGGGTAGCGGACCAGCTACCACCTATCAACAACAAAGTAATCTAGAAGTTCAAGATAGTACCATCCGTGTCAACTCAAAATGGCAGCCTAGCAACAACCTAATCAGTGCAACCGATGATGATGGCAGCAATGTGACCTTTAAGAAAGACCGTCGTCAAGCCACCATGGGGCCTCAATTATCAGTTTATGACCAGCCCAATACTCAGATTCCGGGTAACTATACCGTCGTTTATAATCTCACTGATTCCGTTGGTTTCCAAGCGATTCGCAAATCAAAAATCATCGTCACCGGCTTAATCCTAAACGAAACTGAAAAGCAGCTCAGTACCACCGCGCCATGGGAACCACTCAACAACGTTAAACTAGCTGTCGATGCCCAAGGAAATACCGTCACTACAACTGGGGTTACAGCGACCATCGTTAATGATCAAGGCCACACCGTCACTAACTTCAGAATACTCGGTCAGTATGTCGTTCACTACCAACTAACTGGCGACGATGCTAGTGTTGTTGAAATGCCACTAACAGTGTTCAGTTTAGCTAAAGTCACGCCTAAAGACACCGCCATCAAACTGGGGACCACCTGGCAAGCCAGTGATAACTTCAATGCGGTTGACGAAAACGGGAAGGCCTTAACGCTAACATCGCCAGGGGTCAAAGTCGTTGGTACACCAGACACTCAGACTCCCGGCAACTATCCAATCACTTATACGTACACGGATGCCGCCAATCATGCCGTTAGCGCCACTGCTAAGGTAACGGTGGCGGGAATTCTGCTCAAACAAGCTCACTTGCAATTGGTCACCACCGCCAATTGGCAACCGCAGACTAATCTAAAGACGGCGGTTAACGCTAACGGTCAAAGATTGACAGCCACTGATTTACAAATCACTGTGACTAATGCTAAAACACGGACTGCCACGGCAGCGACCGCTTTAACGAAGCAGTTAACAGCTCCCGGAACCTATCTCGTCAGTTATCAATTTACCGACAAATTAGGCCGACACCAGGCGACCACGTTAGTCACTGTTACAAGCCAAGCCACTGTCAATGCCACTGATCAAACGATACACATCGGTGATACCTGGCAACCACAGGCTGGGTTTGTGAGTGGTACTAACGAGCATGGGCAGTCGCTTGCTTGGGCTGCAATTACCGTTACCGGGCAAGTAAATCCCGCACAAGCTGGACAATATCCAATTACCTATTCGTACACCGATGCGGCCGGTAACGTGACTGCTAAAGCCGTGACTGTCACCGTTCTAGGAACGACTACCGGTGGTGGCGACAACGGGAATAACGGTAACAATAATGGCGGCAATAGTAACGGCGGTGGTCATGGCAGTTCTGACAATGGCAACGATGGCACTAGTCCTGAAACCAAGCCCCAACCAACGCCAACTGAACCAGAACAACCCACGCAATCGGAAGATGCTGGGGTGATCCCAACTCCAGCAGGACAACCAAGCCCAGCTAAAGTCACACCGGTTAAACCGATCTCATTAGTCTCACCAACCTTGCCGCAAACCGATGAGAACACAACAACACCGCTTTCAATCATGGGCATCGCTGGCTTAGCATTAAGCAGTTTAGTCGCAATGTTCAAATTCGCTAAGAAACCCTAAACACGATACTAGCTGATTTAAGCTAAAAATGACCGCCCCGTTATCTAAGAATAGGTAGCGGGGCGGTCATTTTTCGTACCATTATTCAAAAAAGTGACGAGTCAGCTGGTAGCAGCTAGCCAGCATAGATAAAACAGCAGTCATACGTTGATACGCATGGCTGCTGTTCTGTCTAAACCTATATCAATTTAATCAAAACCAATCCTGCAACCCCAATCAGCGCCGCATACGCTAACGCTGGCAGAATCGTCTTTCGTAAGATGGTGCCTTCCTGACCATCCAAACCAACGACCGAGCTGACTGCAACAATGTTATGCACACAGATCATGTTCCCAGCTGCCGCTCCAATCAATTGAGCGGCTAACACAACCGGTTCATTTAAGTGAGCATTAGCCGCAATATCAGCCTGAATCTGGCCGAATGTCAAGGTAGAGACGGTCGTACTACCTGTCACGAACGATCCTAGTTCACCCAAGAATGGGGCGATAATAATCCAAATGCCGGCTAAATATTTAGCCACAAATTTGGCGATATACATCGGCATGCTAGGTAAGTTGGCACTGTTCAAGCCCGAATTAGTGAAAACTTGGACCAAGATCAGTGTGACCACTAAGGCGATGGCGGTATTACCCATCGATGACACCACTTTTTTAGCGGTTGGTAGAGCAGCTTTTAGTGACCGGGCTTGAATGAACAGGCCAATCAACGCAGCCAATGCTAGAATCGTGCCTGGTGAATATAACAATTCCCAGTCAGAATTAATCGTTTTAAAGCCCATAATCTGTGTCCAAGACAGATTCAGATGACTGGTCAACCAAAGTTTCAATGGTTGTAGCACCCGGGACGCTAACAATAGCACAACGACTAATAGGTAAGGTGCCCAAGCGGTTAACAATGACATTGACCCAGCTGTCTTAGTTGACGTCGCTGGCGCGGTCGGTTGCGCCGTTGCGGTCTGCCAAGGAGTCGCTTGCACCGCTGGCGGTAATAGCCAGTGATAGTGCAGACTGACGATCGCGACAATCAGGGTGACAAATGGGGCAATGATTGACACAAATTCATAACTGATTACCGTTGCGGTGATGAGGGCGACCACACTATACACTAAGCCGATCACTAACGCCCATGGTAAGACCGCTAACCATTGTTGCCACCGATGCTTTTTAGGGCCAAAACTCCAAACCAAGATAAAAATCAGTAGGGCCGGCATTAAAGCACCAACGAGTAAATCTAGTTGGGTGATACGCTGACCAATTAAATTCAATAAATCAGCCTTTTCAGTGACATTACTTAACCCCACCGTTAACGGCGTACCGACCGCTCCAAAAGCGGCGGGCGTTGAATCCGCAACTAAGGCTAAAATAACGGCGGCCATTGGAGAAAAGCCCAAAGCAATCAGCAAGGGCGCCGTCACCATCGCGGGCGTCCCAAAACCAGAGACACCTTCGATTAGCCCGCCAAATAGGAAAGCAACTAACACTGTTTGCAGCCGCATATCCGCGGATAAGGCCTTGAATCCCTGATTAATCCGATCAATCGCCCCGGTTGCCCGTAAGCTGTTCAACATTAATAAGGCGCCAAACAAAATCCATAGAATCGGTAAAGACTTGTGGAGCGATTGTAAAACGGACGCGCCGATGACGGCTGGTGACAGGTGCCAAAAAAGCATCCCTAAGATCACGACGACTACGGCACTAATACTCATGCCACGAGTGGCGGGCAGATTCAGGCCGCCTAACAAAACGAGCGGTAGGATAATCGCCGCTAACGCTACTAAAATCATGCTTTCAACCTCCTAATTTAATTCACTTATGCCGCGTGTGATTGACGTTTAAAGAACCGTTGTCCATAAATTGTCATGATTGACATTAATAATGATAAGCTAACTAGCGGCCACGTTAACGTGTGTAGGTAAGTCAGCTTTAAAGCCGGGCTGTTAGGATTGAAGAAAGCCATTAGCTTCAATTGATTGATGGCACTGGTGGCCACTAGTAAGCCAAAGAAGCATAACTGACATAACAAGCCCCCATACGTTGAAAAGCGATACTTATTAATAATCGCTAAATCAGGATCATTCGCTTTATCGGTATAAACACTCGTATTAATCGCTGGATTCTCATAACCAACGTACAACGCAATCAGTAGCAAGCCAATCAGATACAAGACTGGTATCGTGGTCAAAATGAGTAAATGACCGCCAATCAGGGCTAGCCGGGCATCGCGTTGCGCATGTGCATCGACCTGATGGCCAATCAACTTAAACAGCGGTCGGCCCGCTTCGAACCCTAGTAGGTACATCGCAAAAGCCAAGTACATCCCGTTTTTTCCCAAGATAAAGTAAGCAAAGAAACTGTTATAGAGCAAGACCAAGCTCACTAGAAAGCCTCGATTCACAATGCGTAACTTGTTGGCCGGCATCGCCCGCCAGTCCGCCGCTAGTTCAATATTTAAGATCACAATCGCGAGGACCACCACAGCTAGGACATACGGCAGGGCAATCGACAAGCTGGCTTTCCGTAAGAGTGTCAACAAGCCCATCGCACCGAATAGGATGACAAATAGCCCGATACGCCATAATTTAAGCGGTGCCCGTTTGGTTGGGGCTTGGCGGTCGTAAAAGGCTAATGAAAATTGATTTAACAACCGACCCGCTGGTATGGTAATTAGAAATAAAATAGCTAAAATCACGAAGGCAAGCCGATATTGCAAATCAAACTTGAAATCCGCCACAAACAGTAACGCCAAGGCTGCAAAGATGACCCAATACAAGCGTTTTAACTTAAAGTCAGTATTTGTAGTCAGATGCAGCTTAATCGTTAAGAAGTAGGGCCAGATGTTCGCGGATGTATAACCTAAGCAAAGTACCCCGGCAATTAGCCAGCCGAGATTGCTGGTGACGCTATAAATCACACTACCAATCACGCCTAACCACAGACACATTAACAGGTAGGTACTCGACTTCAGATTCAAGCGCTTAGTCGAAAAGATGCTGGCTGCCCGCGCGACGTAAAAGACGATAATCGCCACGAGGTAATTAACGCTGTGGGTCTGTTGATACTTGAATAGAATCAAAACATACGGTAAGACGATGCCAATATTGGCTAAAAAGTTCAAGGTGGCAATTGACACCTCTAAAAATGAAGGTCGTAATTTTTCCAAGCTTGTTCACACACCATTCTGTAAATTTCCTAATACAAGTATAGCAATTTTCAACCGTGAAAGCTGGTCAAAGCGACTGCTCAATCGGTTTGACTAGTGAAAAGATTTTAGGTTGAATTTCTTGTTTTCATTTGACTCATACTTACTAAATAGTTCTGTTTTTTTAAACCAAATCCGTTTACTCTCGAAACGAAACACTGTATATTACATGTAGAAGGTAAGCAGAAGTGTTTAAGCTTCTGGTTGGTCAGGCAACCTAAAGACCAGATAATTTTGCTAGTGGTTCTGCTGCTAGCCCCGTCCGCTGGGGACAAAAAACCTGTTTTTCATTAGGTCATTGACATCAGGTTAACTGGTGTCAATGACCTTTTCTTATGAGGAGAAGTATGACCAAAAACAAGTCAGACAAGCCAAACGTCGCAAACATTCATAGTTTGACACCAAAAAAAAACGACAGTTTATTAATGAACTTCCCAAAATATATCAAGCACAACAATTTATTTTCAAAAATTTAATTGGAAAATCACGTTACTTTTTCTATAAAAACGGAAGTAGTATTAAATGGCTAGATGTCAGGTTCACTAAGAATAACTTTACGCATCTCTGTGGTGTTACGTATCAAGGTGGTGCTAGTAGATTTTGGGATAAGGCAATTAACAACAAACTTTCGATGGACTTTATTAAAGTAAAAAATGATGGTTCAACTTTTCAAAAATTAAAAATTATTACAGCGATTCAAGAATTAAATGAAGCAAAGTTAGAACTTACCAGCAATGGCTCATTTCTTAGATTAACTTATGATCACTTGCTAAAAACTAGGGTATTGCACTTAACGAAGAGGACTAACACTTTATCCCACTCTCCTTGCTTAATCTTCAAAATCAGCAGGGAAAATCTAACACCTTAAGAACACAACTATTTGACGTTATTGCAATCGTTGATAAGAATTTAGTAACGGGGAAGATAAATCAGTTAACACCTAAGGAACAAGCTTACATTTCATATATAGCACACAAGAAAACGACTGATTGATTGAAAGTTTATAGTACAAAGAAAGAGGCTCTCCTTTTGGAAAGCCTCTTCCTTTGTATATGTGGCCTACTTCAGACCTTAAAAACACACTCACTTTTTCTGTAACGACTTCCGTTCCGGACTAACCCAGGTACCGGAACCAAAGCCCAGGATGGTCTTTAGTGCGGGGATAAACGTCATAACCACCGTCACCGGATTAACCATCCAATAAAACAACATATATAGTGGGGCAAAGAACCAGTATTTCAGCTTAGCGCCGCGATGGTCTAGTAGCAATGCGGCCAGTAGTTGCATAAATCCGGCCATTAATTCAAAGGTCACAAAGACAAATGAGATCATCAGGCCATGGAAGATCCGTTCATAATTACCCGTAAACAAGAAATAAAGCATCAACGCGATGAACATCACCGTCGTAATCACGAAGAAGAACGACCAGATAATCGATAACGTGGAGTCCACGAACATCGAAATCTGGTACCGCCGTTGAATCGGATGAAAGATGAACTTTTTAATGTTCGTTAACCAGACTTCAGTCCCGCCTTGGGCCCAGCGTTTGCGTTGCTTATAAAGATCATGAATAGTTTCGGGAACATTCATATGAAAGACAATATTTGGCGCGAAGCGGGGCACTGCGCCCACCATTTGGTGATCCCAAGCAATGCTGATATCTTCGGTGGCTCGATTCTGCCGAAAACCACCCACGTCAATCAAGAAACTCTTCTTATATAACGTATTAGCACCACTATAAGCATACATAGAATCATTAATCAACGTTTGGCTACGCTTGATAACACCAACAATACTTGAGAATTCGACCGTTTGCGATTTGCCTAATAATTTCGTCCGGTTTTGAACGTCCATATTAGCCGTCACCGCGGAAGTATTCATATCCCGGTCGTGCACGAAGAAATTCATATACTTCATCAAAGCATCTTTTTCAGGAATCGTATCCGCATCGTTACTTAAGATATACTCACCTTTGGCAAAATACATGCCGATGTTAAAGGCGTGCGCTTTCCCTTTATTTTTTAAAATCTTAACCGTTCGTAACCGTGGATATTTAGTCTGTAACGCCGCGATAATTTCAGCCGTGCGGTCGGTTGACCCATCGTTCATCACCAGGACCTCAAAATTCTCATAATTAAGTTCTTCAAAGAGGTAAGTAATCGTTTCTTCAATCATGACTTCTTCATTGTGCGCGGGAATCATAATGGTAATCAATGGCTGCTTGGCTGGTGGAATCAACTGCCAATCCGTATCCCGTTTATTAGTCTTCAAAAACCGATATGATAACGCACCCGCGAACCAAAAAAAAGAGCCAACCACCGGATATAAACATAGGATCAATAAAAAGACGTTCAATAACGTCTGGCCCAGTGTTGCCTCTAAGATATGATTAATAAAAATATTTACCATTAATAACTCCTGTTTAGTCTAAATCGTTAATGTCGTGTTCATCGTATAATTTTTGAATCTCATCGGTATCTAGATTTTGTTCTGGTTTCACTTCATAGTAACGGGTATTTTCCCGCGATTCTGCATCGCCAAAGCGATTATCCATAAACTTGGCTAACGCTTTTTGTCGGCGTTTCTGGTTGATTGGATTATACGTCGGCCATTGTTCAACGACGCGATCACGCTTACGGTTTTGAATAATCGTCATCGTCACTGCGAATAATGACGTTAAAACAAATGAGAAGAGCAGTAGAATCCCGATAAATTTAAATTCAAAAACGCCTTCTTGATAGGACCAAATTCGCAAGACCCGTGGATCGTAAGTCGACCAGATTGAGAGGACCGTCACCGTTATCGGGATGACCACCGCGACCCAACCGAGTAAGCCTACCAATGTCTGCCAAAGCTTTAACCCCCAGTGACCGTGTTCAAAGTAAGCATCGGTGTAAAGCTGCTGGCGTGCCCGTTCATCTGCTTGCTCAGTCGCAGTTGCTTTAGTTTTCGCCATTAACGTCACCTTTCTTTGCATTAATATCCGGATTAATTGGCCGGCCAAATAGGTAGCCTTGCCGAATATCAATCTTTAACTGTTCGGCTAATTTTTCATCCGCCGCATCTTCAATCCCCATGAGGATCAAATCAATATGATTTTCTTTTGAGAGTTTGTTCCAAAACTGTAAGTTTAAATCTAGCCAGACAGACGGGTCGTCTTTACGGAAGCTCCGCATGGAACACTTGAGTGAATCAATATCACTTAGCATCCATTCAATATTTTTCAGACTGTCCAAACTAGAGCCCACGTTATCAATCCCAAAGGTCATCCCATATTGCCGGGCTTCGCGAATCCGGCGTCGAAACAATGGTTTGTTGATCCGTTTGGGTTGAAACTGTGGCGTATACTCAATCGCCAAATGCATCGGTTCAATCCGCGATAACGCCCAACGAACAAAATACCGAAAATCCGGACTGATGATTTGATCGTATTCTAAGTTGATTGATAAAGTGATCGGTTCCTCGGGCAATGACTTGAAAGTATCATCAAGTAAAAAAATAACCCGTTGCAAGGGCAGGGAATCCAGTTGTTTCGGTAACGACCACGACCCATCGGGATCATGCTGCCGCAAGAGACATTCATACCCCGTCACTTGGCCCCGGTAGTCGACTTGCTTTTGGATAAAGTACCGCAGCTCAATGGCGTCATTTTCTAAGTAATTATTAGAGCTTTTACGAGAATACCAATAGTAGAAGACAACAGTTCCAACGAAAACAATTGCAATCACTAAAGTCGCCCATAAAAGCACCGTTTCTAATTGTGCTAATGACATCTTAATCAAATCCTTATTAGTTGCCAAAACTATGTTAGTTCACTTAACGATTTACAGTTGACTAGACTAATTTTATTTAAAGTATAGCCGTTAAAGCCGGGCATTTCAATGGACGAATAAACCTATTAAGATCGGGGTGGTGCTTGTTTACAGTAGTGTATAGCTAATGAACATACAATAGCCATACACTATTTCTGTTGACCTGGTTTTTAATAGCAAAGATGATTGATAAAAGTTTTTACTTTCAAAAGAACACACGTTCGTGTATAATAAAAGCAATTAACCGATAGGGGGTTGGGGCAATGCAAACTTTAGATTATCGACAAGAACCGCACGGCGTGTACTTTTTAATTGATAACAAATCCTTTTATGCCAGTTGTGAATGTGTCGAACGCGGCTATAATCCATTGAAGGTCCCACTAGTGGTGATGTCTGAAACTGACAATACAAATGGCGGCTTAGTGTTGGCAACGTCCCCAGAGGCCAAAAAGCTTTACCACTTGCAAGCCAACGTCTCCCGTCAACGAGATTTACCGAATGACCCGCAATTAGTTGTTGTGCCGCCGCGAATGAACCTATACATCAAACGTAACTTGCAAATCAACGCAATCTTTAACCGCTTTGTCGCTGACTGTGATTTACTGCCTTATTCGATCGATGAATCAATTCTGGATTTAACCCATTCCTGGCATCTCTTCGGTGATAGCCCCCGCGCTGTCGCCAAACGAATTCAACACACGATTCGCCACGAATTGGGCCTCTACACCACCGTTGGCATCGGTGACAATCCCGTGCAAGCTAAGTTAGCCTTAGACCTATACGCCAAGCATACCCCCGATTTAATCGGTGAAATCCACTATGATACCGTGCCACAACTAATCTGGTCCGTCCAGGATCTAACGAGTGTTTGGAGTATCGGCCATCGCACGGCTAACCGGCTCAATCGGCTGGGCATCTATAATATGAACGACTTAGCGCATGCTAATCCGTACTTACTTAAGCAACAACTAGGTCTCATAGGTATGCAGCTTTTCGCCGTAGCGTGGGGCATCGACCGCTCGCAAGTTAGCGAACAGACCGGCCCCAAAGAAGCCAGTCTCGGTAATTCACAAGTCTTACCGCGAGATTATACCCAACCCAAGGAAATTGAAACGGTCATTAAAGAAGTCGGGGAACAAGTGGCTTCGCGGTTGCGACATCATCACCAATTAACGAGTACCGTTTCCTTGTCAGTCGGCTTTGCCTATGCAGCTAGTCCCACTGATGGCCGGGCCGGTTGGACCCAAGCAGTGCGCATCGACCCGACCGATCGTGATCCCGTCTTGACCCAGACCTTATTGCGACTCTTTCGGCAGCATTGGGATGGTCAAGCCATTCGCAACTTAGCTGTCTATGCATCCAAGCTTAGCCCCAAACAGGGCCAACAACTGAGCCTATTCACTGGCGTTGAGCAACAAGTCAAAGCTGACCGCATCGCCTTAGTCGTCGATCATGTTCGCGCCCGGTTCGGCTTCACCAAGTTAGTCTACACCAGCAGTCTATTACCTGGTGGCACTGCGATTCGCCGAGCATCACTTGTCGGGGGCCATAATGGAGGAAATGCTTATGAATAAAGATGTCCGCATAATTAACGACCGCTTAACCGCGCAATTTAAGCCGGTCAGTCAAAGCCGTTACTGGCTACAGATTGTTGACAATCATTACGGCGGTTACTACAACGTCTTTTTCAACCACCAGCGTAAATGGCAACGGTTGCGGTCAATTCCGTTACATACGATCAAAACCTATGAGCTGGCTTACCTGGAAACGGTCGTTCACGACTTGCAGCAGCTGACGCAACTCACCATCGAATACGACGGTTTTACCGACCAATATTGGCCGCAAAGTCAACGGCTGATTCAAAGAAAGAAGCATGGCTATGAGTAAGGCTAAATCATCATTTGATATTCAGGTCGTCCAAGAGTTCTTCGACCATGTTTACCAAGACCGCGGTATGGTGAAGTGGCAAGGGTTCTACTTAAGTGATCATACTAGCGCCTTAAAAAAGCAACGGGCTCAGCAGGCTCAACATTATCCTGAAAAGCCAGTTCAGTCGTTGACTGTCAAGACTGATTACCTGCAACAGGCCTATCTTAAAAACCAGCCGGTCAGCATCCAACTGAACGAACGCGACCGTGATGGCCACTTATTGCCCGATGTCGTGGGGCTAGTGACGGGCTATTACGAAACAAATATTGTGCTAGCTGGTTGGCAGCTAATCGCATTAGACAATATTCGGCATGTTGAACTGACAACGACCACTGATTCAACTCAAACCCCCCGCTAAATTAAGCTTAGCGGGGGTTTTGAGTTAGACGTGCCAGCAGGCCAGCCCAAAATAAGGCATCACCAAACTAAAATCAATCGGTCGCTATTAATTAACACAAATTCCTTTCAATCTAAGTTGTAAAATACTAACTAAATCGCCGGATTCAAGTCACTCGCTACTAGGTTGCAGGCTTGGGGATGCTATAATACAAGCTGATTAAGTTCAGTAATCAGTTGATTAGTTGTTAACAATTGAATTGTATAAAAGCAGCAAGTGTTATATAATTACACTTACCCGTTTTAAAGGAGGGTCCCCTCAACGCTATGCGTAAATTAGAAGATCATTTTTGTTTCTTAATGTATGTGACTTCGCGGGCAATTCAACGGGCTTATCAACCGGAACTTGCCGCGCAAGCCATCACTTATCCGCAATACCTCGTCTTAGTGCTTCTAAGCGAGCAACCCGCACTAACCGTCAAAGCCATTGGTCATTGGCTCGACCTCAGCACCGGGACCGTGACGCCATTACTCAAACGGATGGATCAAGACGGTCTCGTTAGTCGTCATCGCAGTGAAGCCGATGAACGTCAAGTTAAAGTCGCCATCACCGCGGCCGGTCGCGCTAAGCGAGCCGCCATTAGCGATTTACCAGAAACTTTGGTCGACAAAGCTCAACTCAGTGATGAAGAATGGGCGACCATGACCAAGCTCGTGCATAAATTAATGACTAATTTAAAATGATGCGCTTAATTAAAAAGACAGTCAGTGATCTAAGCAGATGATCTGCTTAAATTACTGACTGTCTTTTTGTGTGCGACTTTAGCTGACGACCACTTAACTGGCACTAATTATTAATATTTTTATTGCAAGTACAGCAAAATAATTGTAAACTGGATTTTATTCTAATCAAAGGAGGGTGACCATGATGACGCAACCAGACGTTTTACGCCAAATTGGGACGATTGCGCGGGCTTTGGATGCCATCAGCAACGTTGAATTTCAAGCTTTGGCCTTAACCAAGGGCCAATACCTCTACTTAGTCCGCATCTGCGAACAACCTGGCATCATCACGGAACACTTAGCCCAGCAATTGCGAGTGGACCGTACAACGGCTAATCGGGCGGTCCAAAAACTGGTGACGCAAGGCTTGATTGAAAAACACGCCGCTAAAATCAATCGCAAAAACAAAGAACTTTTTCCCACCGCGACTGGATTAGCCCGTTATCCGCAGCTCAAACGTGAAAATACTTATTCCAATCAGGTGGCGCTGGCGGACTTATCGATCGATGAAGCCCACCAGTTAGCAGCCTTATTAGCGAAAGTCAGCGAGCGGGTGACCGCTGATTGGACTACCGTTAAACAAGGCGGCCACCGCCCATACTAAATTTGAAAGCAGGTCTTTTTAATGTCAACCCCTAAACTTGAAGCTCTAACAGTTAAAGATGTGAACGCCTTACAAGCCATGAGTCTCACAACTTATCGTGAAACATTCGCAGCGGCCAATACCGCGGCCAACATGCAAGCTTACTTAGATAGTGCCTATAATCTCCCTAAATTAACCGCTGAATTACAAAACCCTAACTCCCAATTCTTCTTTATTGTCCGTGACGGGCACCACGTCGGTTACCTAAAGCTCAATACCGGCACCGCGCAAACGGAAGCAATGGGACCGGATGCCTTAGAAGTTGAACGAATTTATATCTTACCAGCCTTCAAACACCAAGGCCTCGGTAGCGTATTGATTCAACAAGCTATCGACTTAGCCCAAGCCGCACATAAAACGACCGTTTGGCTTGGCGTTTGGGAGCACAACGAACCCGCCAAACAGTTCTACCAAGCACACTGGGGCTTTCACCAGTTCAGTTCCCATCATTTTGTGATGGGCGACGATGTCCAGACTGATTTATTAATGATCAAGCATCTAGATTAACTAGTTATTTCACGACGCGATGCCACCAAGCCCAGATAAAGACGAGACTATTTAGTCCGAGCAAGCACAGGATCGCTGTCGTAAAGACCATCCGAGCCGTGTTGATCCCGTCCGACTGCCAGAAAAGTGTGCTGATTAGGAAAACATCCCAACCGGTAACCAACATCATTAGTAAGTAACGACTAGTCGGTAAGCCCGGTAACACCAATAAATCCAGCCACTGATTAAGTGGTAACTGGCGTAAGCCTAATAGTAGGAGTGGTCCGAGAATCCCGACCAATAAAGCTAACGGTAAGCTGGCTGGTAATTGCCACGCCATTGCTTGTCCCCAGAAGCCGTAATGAGTGACCATCGGCGTTTGCAGGTGCGTTCGGGCTAGGGCAATGCCAACTGGTTGTAAGAGTGCTAAGCCTAATAAAGTCGTCGTTTGTTTATCCATTGAAAGACCTTCTTTATTCGTTTTAATGAGCATAACGAAACGAGCCAGGCCAACGCTACCATCGCCATGTAAAGTCTCAGTAAAAGAACGGTAAATTCTCATCTGAACTAGTGTATTGACAATTACTATACATTTAGTATGATTAGATTGAGGTGATGGTCATGGATAATCCCAAAAACATTGCAGTTTCGTTCCGGGTTAATGAACAAGATAAACAACAAGCAGCGTTGATTTACGATGCCCTCGGGTTGAACTTATCAACGGCCTTTAATATGTTCCTCAAACAAACGATTGCGGTCGGTGGCTTGCCATTTGCTGCGAATAATCCAGCTTACAGCGAAGCCCAATTGCCCGCTGTGTTAAAACAATTAGCGCAACTGCGCCAAGCACCAACCAATTAATGTGCCAAGGCCTCATCATTAACGTGATGGGGCCTTTTTTATGACCAGTTAGTTCAGCGTGTTTTCAGACGCCGAATACTGGTGTTTTTGGCCCCAATATCCGTATAATAGGCGCAATTCATTAAATGAATCATATTTGAGAGTTGATTAGACCAAGGTTTATCAGGATATGGGGGAGATTGTTGATGCACGTCATTATAAATTTAGCGATTACGATTTCGAGTCTTTTTTATCTGTATTTCTTATTTAATATTATGTTAGTCAATCATTATCGAGAACCGACTACAACACCCCAAAAGGGCCAGCAGCCGATGCGCTTGTACTTGATTATTCCCGTTTTAAACGAAGCTGCCATCATTCAAAAAACGATCACCCAGTTGTCAGCGCAACTGGATCAGTTGCCCAAAACGATTCAAGCACAGATTATTGCGGTTGATGATAATTCGACTGATCGCAGTCTTAGCGAGTTAGCGCAGACTGATTCACCTTACTTACAAGTCTTGCATCGAGCCGGTAACGAAAAGCAGGGTAAAGGCGCCGTTCTTAATACAGCGATTCAGTATTTACAGCACACCCTGGCCAAAGACGCCGACCCAGAACAAACGATTGTTGGGGTGCTGGATGCCGATGCTTTTATGACTAGTCAGGACTTAACGGCCGTCGTCGCCAACTTTGAACAACAGCCTAAAATAGCGATGCTCCAGACTGGTGTTAGTATTTATAACCAGCCTAACTGGCTAACTCGGATGCAAAATTTTGAGTTCATGTGCGTCAATAGTGCGACCCAACAATTGCGTAATCGATTGGGTCAAGGCATCGCCAGTGGTAACGGGCAATTTGTCCGTTTGTCCTTAGCCCTGGTCAATCCGTGGGGCGATCGTTTGCTAGAAGATTTGGAATTTACATTGCGGACCTGGCTACTCGGACGCCAAGTACGCTTTACGCATACGATCGTGGTCCAGCAAGAAGGCGTTGAAAAGTTACGCCCGTTCTTTAAACAACGGGTTCGCTGGTGCCAAGGCGCGGTGCAGTGTATGCATTACTTACCAGCCTTATGGCGTTCCAAGAATCTGAATTGGTTCCAGCGCATTGATACGACATTCTGGATTTTGATGCCGATCACGGGCTGCATCGTCCCAGTCACGAGTCTGGTGACCCTCATCACACTGATCATGCGAAGCCTACAAGATTGGGTCACCGGCTGGCATCACGTGGCTTTAATAACCGTTATTTTAATTGCCTTGTTTGCTTGTCTCATCCTAACCATCCTATTTCAACGTAACTCCGCCGATGCTCAGCAAGCGACCAAATTCTGGCCAGCACTATGGGACAGTATTAGTTTTCAAGGTTATTTGCTCATTATTGGCTTAACACCATACGCGGCCATTGCCCGGCAACTCGGCGGCCAGACGAATTGGACCAAGACCCGGCATGGCGCCGGGCGAGCGTATGCTGGTCTAAAACGACAGGGGGCGTAAGCATGCTTAAACGAGGCTTGGTTAAAAGTGGTCAAGCACTGGTCTTGCTAGTGGCGGGCTGCTTACTAGCTTGGATGTTAATTGCTACTAATCGGGCGGCCATCAGCCTAAAGCTGCCTTGGTCAGCCGGACTAGTTATCGGCATTATCCTAGCAATCGCATTAGTACTCGGCATTATTGGCGTCACTCACTGGTTAGTCCGGCAAAAGACCAGTTGGTTAATGTTCGTTTTCGGTAGCTTAACCCTGATTAAAGTCCCTTTGCTATGGGGGTTGAAAATTGCCCCCACCTCGGATTTTTGGAATTACCATGCTTTAGCGGCATATAGTGCCCAAGGAATGACCTGGAAGGCGATGTTCCAGCATGGCTTATTAGGTAGCTATGTCGTTTTCCCGCACGCCTTAAATATTGCCAACTTTTTCAGTCTCGGCACGGCCTTTTTCGGACAATCCTATCTTGTCAGTCAGTTGATCAACATTGGCTGTACCTGGTTAGATATGCTGCTACTTTACCAACTCGGCTCACGTTGGTTATCCCGCCGACTAGGGATCGTCGCAGCATTGACGTTTTACGCGATTCCCGCTTACTGGCTGTATAGCACGCTATTAAACGGTGCGGAACCGCTATTTTTGACCTGTTTCTTGCTAAGTATGCTCGGCCTAACCAATGCGCTCAAACCCATCAAAACGGCGACTAGTAATGATCAGTGGCTCAATCTAGGTCTAGCTTGGGTCGCAACGATTGCGGCTAATATGCTGCGGCCAATTATGACGGTCTGGCTAATTGGGCTGCTAATACTAAGCCTATGGTTATTGCTGCAGCCACTACGGCATTTTCGACCAACGTTACGGAAACTGCTGGTCTTTATCGGCGCCTCCATCTTACTATTTGCAGGCTCGTCAACATTATATAACTGGATGTATGGCGTCAACTTAGCGCCTAGCCATGTTAGTACCGCTTATAGCCTCGCTACTGGGACGGATGAGAAGACTAGTGGCCAATATGACGACCAGCTAATGACACAAGTAACGCATGATTTGAAAGTAACCCCAACAGCCAATGGCGCTTATGCCAAAATTGCCGCCAAGATGTTTAAGACAACCGATCACAATATTCACCAGCTCAATCGGCAGGGGCGGTGGGGGTCATTCATCAATTTGAAGATGCAAAAACTGATGGCCGAAGACTACGGCTACAACTGGGTCTTGTATAACCTCAGCCATACCAAACATCAAACTAGCTTGGGGCATGCTTGGTATCAGTTTAAGCCGTTACTGGTCGCGTTATCATTTGGCTACTTTGACTTGATGCTAGTCGGAGCCTTGGTTAGCGTCCTGTTAGGACTAGCCTTACTAGCCAGTCACAATCAGCATTTGAATAATTATTTCTTCTTTAGTGCGTTATTGCTGGATGGCTTTACTTTAAGTGCGATGCTGGTGGAAGTCCAAGGCCGGTACCATATTATCTTGTACTTGCCGCTAATCTTTTTAATCATTTGCGGGATAGCTACGGTTAAACGCCATCGCTTGAAAAACATTAGGGAAACAGCACGCTAACTTTTTACTTTGCGGTTAATCTGATATGACTTAGTTTAGTGCGATCAATGCGTCATCTACCGAATTAAGAATTGTAAAATCAAGCCAAATGTATTTAGAAACGCCATTTTCCATAGCAAGGTCACCAGAATTGATTTGCCACAAATAATCATCAGTTTTTAAGTGTTGTTGTCGGCAAAACGTTTTTAACTGATTTAAACCACGATGGATGCCAGTAGTCGTGTTATCAACTAAAACACACGCATAATTAGCAGCCTCTTTCTTTAAAACTGGAATCAGCCTTTTATGCTTAACGCTACCGACTTCTTTGATCATTCTAAAAGTAGCTTCATCATATCCAGCTAGATTATCAATTGATAAATTGGTTAGGTATCCAGATTTGGTTGTATCCATAATGGTCAATGTGTCTAATTGCTTGTAAAACTCAGCATAAAGTTGGGCGACTTCGGCTTCGGTATCATTAACCGCTTGGCGTGAACACCAAAACGTAATCTGCGGGCGTTGCTTAATGACTGGTTTATAAAGTACTTCATGATCCAGGCTAGCTTGCTTTTCAATTTTCTTCTCAAGAACTTGTTGGATTCGAACGAATTCAGCAATTTTTTTATTTACTTTGCTCTGGGCATTGAGCAAATAGGCCGTTTGGCTGGCTTGTGGCTGGTCTTTGATTGCTTTAATTTCAGACAAGGATAGATTTAAGCTACGGAGTCCTAGTATGAATAAGAGGTCATACAGTTGACTATAATCATAGTAACGGTAGTCAGTACTAGTTTTATACTTCGGTTTAAAGATATTTTTCTGATCATAATAAATTAAGGTTCGCCGAGTAGTATTAGCTAGCTCTGCCATTTCACTTATTTTAAGCATCTAAGTCCTCCTGTTGGGTTGTAACGTGACACGACAGTACGGTTTGGTGCTAGTTAGATTAAATTTGCCACGCCAGTTGGGGCAACAGTTTTGAAGCTAACTGGCAGACGGCAGTTTTGACTAACATTAAACGTGTTATAGTATGTGTTTTTTACTATAGCATAAACGAGATTTGGTTTTACTATAAAACAAACTGAATTAGATCAAGCGTGTGGGCAAAAGGACAACCGTTTTTAGCGATAAACGTCAGCATGACAACAACAATTTAACATTTTGATAACTTAAAAGTCCGTTACTATCTAGATTCTGAATCTAATAGTAACGGACTTTTAATCGATCACCGTCATCAATTTTGAAATAACGTCGTTTTAATTGTACTGGACCGCGGCATTGAGCTGTCGCCGATGACATAGATAAAGTATTGTTGCTAAAGGGATGATCAGTAACATCACTGGGTAAAAGAATTTGAGTGGTAAAATCGTTGGTAGAATTCCACCGATGATGGGGCCGAGTGACATGCCGATATCGCTGCCTAAATAATAAGTGGCGTTAGCCAGTCCCTGTTCTTCCATGGGCGCTAATAAGAGGGCCGTCGATTGGGAAACCGAAACCATCACCCCAAACCCGATTGCCATTAACCCCGCTGCTAAGATCATTTCAATATTGTTTTGCATCACGGTTAATAGGAAAATATAACCAATTGTGGCCACAATACAGATAGAAAACCAAATGCCAAATGCAATCGTATCAAAATAGTTTTTTAATAGTATCCGAATGATAATCAAAGCAAATGAGTAACATAAAAAGAATAGGCTGACGGCAATCGTCAAATGACGTTCTTGAACATACATCACAATATCCGCTTGGGTCACAAAGTAGGGAATCGACAATAGCGAGAAAATCATTGCGACTGGTAAGGCATCTCGTTGAATAATTTTAAAATGTTGGCCTTTTAATGCAACTACCGGTTTAGCCCGGTCATCGATTAATTGGATGACAATGACCATGGCGGCAGCGCTCAAAGCCGCCAGTATGATCACAAATTTATAGCCTAGTAGTTGATAGGTGCTGATTGCTAGGGCCGGGGCAATCGCCATGGCAAGCGCGTTTAGCAAGCCATAATAGCCCATCGCGGCGCCAAGGTGTTGGCGTGGCACTAAGAATGCCATCCAAGTTGCTAGACAAACCGTACATAGGACGAAGCCTAAGCCATTGATGATTCTAAAAGTTAATAGCCAAGGAGCGTTGAAAGTGAAAAGGTAACCGAGATCACTAATCGCACACAAGCTACCACCGATGAGGGCTAAATGATATTTAGAAATTCGATCAGTTAAATTACCAGAAAATGGTCTTAATAATAATGACGTGACACTCATAACGCCCACAATGATGCCAGCAAAAGTACTACTAATCCCTAAACGACGCGCATAGCCATTCATTAGCGGGTTAACTGCCTGAATACTAAATTGGTAAAAAAAGGTAGCGAACATCACGCAAACAATGTCTTTTGAAAAGAATGAAAACTTTTTTGTCAAAACTTATGCCTCTCTTTTGAAAGTTTTTTTGGCTAAATAAAAAGGCGTTGGTTACCCGCCTTTTTACTGCTTATTATGGCCGAGCGATGCCTTTAAATAGCTGTAGCACCGTTTTGGCATGGTCAATGCCTTGATAAGGCCGTTGACCGATATCTTTGATCATTATTTGATCGGCCTTCACTGGCGACCATAACTTTTTATACTGACCAGTCGCAAAGTTAAGTAAAGCTTGGCTAATAAAGTGATCCCGGTCGAGCTGCTCTTGACTCGCATCGGGGGCATCCTGGCCGACAATCCCATACATATCAGTGCCATGATAAGCTGGTGAGCCTGCAGCGGGGCCAACACTTAATTGATAGACACGGCCACCAGCTTGCGCATGATCGTGCGCTTCGCGAATAGCTGGTAAGGTGAAATTATAGTCGGTAAAGAAACGAGTTCTGACATTAAGCGGAGAATCTTCACCAGCGCCACAATGTAAAGCGATAGCCTCAGCTTGTTTGCGTGGAATATGGCAATCATAAACCATCTCATCAATGACGGCTTCGATGGTTTTGGGATCAACATTATCCGGAATATTAGCTGCATACCAGCTTGCTTCAGCCGTGGTTGACGTGATGATTAAATCAACATCTTTATGGCTGCCACTTTTAATCACCTCGGCCGGATGCGTCTTTAAAACGCCATTGGGTAAAAACTCATCATCGACAATGCCAATTGAAATCGTATTTAAATTACCACGTTTCAAAACGTCAGTTGGTAATACCTGGTTAACGACAGTCATTAGCGCCTTGGCATCAACCGTTAATAATTGTTCCGGTGACGTAAAGTTGAGGGTCTTTAATACTTGATCGGCTAATTCTTCAGCCCACCAAGCTGGGATATAGCGGGCAGCATAACCAGAAAATGCGGCTAATCGGTTGTATAATCCGTCAGCTTCAGGGACAGCTAAAAGGGTTAACAGTGAAAACGAACCAGCACTATGACCGGTAAGTGTCACTTGGTTGGGGTCACCGCCAAATGACTCAATATATTGGTGAATCCACTTTAAAGCTAGGACCATATCTTGCAAGCCTAAATTACTAGCATCCTTAAATTTCCCGCCATATTGAGATAGCTCAAGCCAGCCAAGTGGTCCTAAACGGTAATTAAGCGAAACGCCAATCACTTTGCCGCTAGCGACTAAGCCAGATAAATCGGACGTATCTTGCGAGTTAGCGCCATACGTCCAACCACCACCGTGAATATAAACAACCACTGGTAGTTTTTCTTGAACATCTTCTGGTGCCCAGATATTAAGATTTAGGCAATCTTCGCTTTCACCTTTGTCAGCATTTATAAAAGCTGGATCTGTTAATTGCACCGATGCTGGTCCGCTTTGACGATAATCATCGTTGGGGTTAAAGGGGACTAGCTGTGCTTTTTGGAACCGGCTAGCAATACCATAAGGCACTCCAAGCCATTCTTGGACATGCTTAAATTTTTTATTAGGATGTGACATTTCAAATTCCTTCTTCCACGTTTTTGGGTTGCTTAAGTTCGATATTTATTCATTCTAAACTGTAACGTGGCGTTACAGTCAAGTGAAATCTTAACATCATTCAAATAGCCACCTAGCAAGACTCAGGCGTAATTAAGATGATCTAGCATTACCAAATCTTGACGAAAAAAATAGATGTGTCTCTCAAACATTTAACCTAAAACATTAAGTAGGGCGTTAATAATTAAATTGATTTTAATTATATAAAAGCCTACACTAAAGTTAATTCAATGAATTAACAGCGCTAATTCATTAATAATATTAATTCTATTGAACTAATAAATCAGGTAGCTTTTAAGCGTTAGATTAGGTTATCTATGGGGGAAATATCATGCAAAAGTGCCTTTATTAGTTGGCAAGCACACGATTACCTATACGTATCTTGATCCAGATGGCAATCCAACCACGGCAACCACCACACTGAACGTCTTACCATCACAAGCCAGTTTGGCTTTAAATGCCGCTGACATCACTATCACGGCAGGGACTAATTGGTCACCTTTGACGAACTTCAGCAAGGGGACCGATGCGACTGGAAAGGCGTTGACGGCCGCGGACTTAGCAATTACGTATACTAAAGATGGTCGAGCTGTTGCAGCGCCTGATTTAACACAACCAGGTACTTATCAAGTGAGCTACCGGTACACTGATGCTAGCAACAATCAGATCGTTAAAATTGTAGAATTGACAGTACAAGCTACAATAATCCAGCAACCAGGGCATGTCGTCATAATGACACCTAACCAACCAGTGATTGAAACACCGGCACAACAGCCAACTAATGTTGATCAACCAACCACACCGACTAAAGTGACGTCGGTGTTAGCAACGACTGCACCGGTTAAAAAACCAGTCATTAACGTGGCACCAGCTAAGCAGGGCGCTAAAGCGACTCAGTCCGTAACAAAACCAGTTACGTTGAAACGGCAGGGTAGTCAAAACGTTAGTGATAACGAACTTGTTCCTGCTAAAGTAAACTTACACCAAGCCAATCAGAAGTCGACAACATCAGCGGTCACCACTCATTTGCCACAAACTGAGGAACAATCAACGATCAACTTCAGCTTTTTAGGTTTGTTATTAGGATTATTAAGCAGTTTCTGGGGCTTTGTCACATTGAACCGGAAACATAACTAAGCTTATTACCATCAAGTATTTCAAAAGCAATGATAAACGCGTAGTAGGTCGTTTATCATTGCTTTTGTACTAAATGATAGCAGGATAGATTAATAATGGCTGTTGAAACTAAGACTTTGTTTCTAAAGCTTGATAAGATTTTGAATGATCCACGGTTACTGGTTAAAAACTTTGGCCATGATCGGGCTAAGAGGATTCAAATGCGGCTTGATGAGTTTGACGCTGCAAATACCTTGCAGCAGATACCGTCTGATCCGCCACCCCTTGTCATCGACTACATAATAATTTAGAGGGTAAATTTGCAGTTGATGTCAGCAAAAATTTTCGTATCATTTTTGAGGGCTATGATAAAAATGACCAGCTTTCCGTTGAAAAATCAGAAATCGTAACCGTTCAGATCACACAGATTGAAGACTATCACTAAGGAGTTGAAGACAATGCTACATCGTGAAAATACTATTCGACGGTATCATACCAGTTCAGCAGCTGATTTAATTAAAGAAACCATGGAATTTTATCAGATTACCCAAATTGATTTAGCTGACCGATTAGGTGTTAGTCAAAAGAATATATCTGATATTCTTAAACGTAAACGTTTTATCAACGAGATACTGGCTTTAAGAATTGAATCTGTTATGGGAATTTCCAGTCAGTTATTGTTAAACTTAGATGCAAATTTCAAATTGCATCTAGCTAAGGAAACTGCTATGGAATCTGCACCACAACATAAATCAGATAAGTTTCTCAAGCGGTATGATTGGGTAACAATCTGAGTATTAACAGTATTTGACCGACCAACAATTGTTGCAATTTATCCATTTTATTCAACAATTGCAATTGGTTATCAAATTAGTTACGATGATTAATTAAGAATCCAGTTCGGTTTGCCCAAGGGCGCCGAGCTTTTTTTGTAAAACAGTGAACCTTTATGAATATTTTAAAGCAGCTTCAGCAGTTAGGTTTTGCCACAATTCACGATGACTGTTGAAGCTGCAACTAGCATTTCCATTTGCTCCACAGCAATCAGTTCAACGCAATTTAGAGATTCAAGATCAATAATAACAAGTAAAAATAAGGTTTACACATTCGGCAACTGTGGGTGCATATATAAATACTGGTAACGAACCGCAAACAGATTAGCACCACATAAGCTCAGTGAATTGGCTCAATCAAATATCTGTCAACGTTACATTTACAGCGAGCTTGGTTAAAATTCAAACACTTTAGAAAAATCAGCAACAAAAACAGCCAAACTTGTTAGTCAATCTGTTATAAATTCCTACGCTAGTTAACAAATAATTGTGCAATTTGCAAAAATAACCATTAACTACGCATTTTGCAGTTATATAGAACGAACCAATCCAATGAACACGGGGGATACCGTAATTTGAGCCGTGTTCATTTTATATCATATTCTAGTTTACATAATATATATTATACAAAGTAGAAGTAAAAAGAAAATAGCTCCCCCACGACCTAATTTGCCTCTCTTGCCACTTCTTTAAACGCTCTTTTGTGTTCGACATCAATTTGACGATTGTTTGTCTGTCAGTTTCGATTAAGTTTTGTTGTCGCGATATTTATCATTTTGCTTGTAGGCTTTATTTATCTGTTAATCTTGTCATTTTGCTGACCACAGAATTCTAATTATTTATGATCTAAAAGCAAACAACTTGGCGAATAATAACAACGGCTAGCTATCAGTTGCGTTATATTATTAACGATTGTCATTATCAACAACTCATTGAATTTTATGCTATCCATAAATTTGTCTAAAAATCACGTCTTTTCATATCTGTGTTCTCGTATCATTAGATGATCAAGGATACGTTTTAATGCTGAACTTGTCCTTAGAATGCGTTTCTCAGCACCTAGGCTAGTGGCTTGTTTTTTGGTTGTTTTTGTGTTTAAGTTAAAGTAACGATATACAGATAGAAAGGATGACACCTACATGTCAACGCATTTTCCTTATGAAAAAAGCTTCATCAAACACCTAACTACCGATGGCAAACATCCTAAGACCATTGATCAATACCAATTAACATTAGCAGACTTTTTTAATTACGAGCAACACTTTAATCAAACTTTCGCTGCTAGCGGTTTACTCGCCGACTTAACTGAAAATGACATTCAAGCTTACTTAGATATGCTGAAAACGCAACGCGCATATCAGCAGTCGACGTTAAATAAAAATCTATCGAATTTAAACGTGTACTTTAACTATTTATTTGAACATCGCGTGATTACAACATTACCAACGTTTGCTATCAAGGGTCAGCCATTAACTGCCACACAGACTAGCGCGGATTGGCCGGAACAACTGCCAGCATTGCTAGCAAATGATGATCTACACGTGTATACTCGGTTATTCTTACTATTAACTTGTAAAGGCTATCCGGTCAGCACCATGTTGGCACCAAATTTTTATCAACAACTGACGCAGCTTGATTTTTCGAGTGAAGAACAAACGTTCCTATCTAAATTTAACCAATTTATCCAGCCATTGCAAGCCCAATTTGCAACTAAAGATTTATTCTTAAAAACGCGACAACGTGGTGATGATCCCCATCTCACACTAGCCGCATTACATAAGTATTTAACGGGCGATGGGCAACGTTTAGGCTTACCTTTAAAACCGACCAGCCTGTATCAAAGCTTTGTATTATGGTACTTACGCCAACACCGTTCAACTGACCCAGCCGAAATCATGCAAACGTTACACTTCGATTTGACTAGTTTGGGGTACTATCAGAACTTACTACGACAACAAGATTTACGCGCTTTACGGCAGCAAAGATAAGCTAAACATTGCAATTAATTAACAGGGTGTTGCGGTTAGATTACAAACTATTTGCAGCTTAATTAAATCAATGCAAATCGCTGTACAACAGGCTTTATCGTCGGTAAACTAGTGATATTAACTTTTGAGAGGATGACTTGATGAACTTTTATCGCTGGCTAGAGCCCTTTGTTAACCAACATGGCCCATATTATTCGGCTGCTTGCTACGCTCATTCGGACTTTGACTTTCCTTTAACTAGTAATGTCCATGAGTTATCAGACTACATCACTTACTTAAATATCCGTGATTCCATTAAACAATCATTTTATGACGCTTTAGCGGCTTATCAAGCTGCTAAAAAAGCGATTCAGCTCAGAATTATCTAGAGCCGAATCGCTTTTTAATTTAACCAGTGCTGCTTAATGAATTTACTACGACCGCCCATTTCTTCAATTTGATAACGAAATGGGTTCCGACGATAGAACTCTTGATGTTCTGGTTCAGCGGGATAAAATGGCTGTGCATCCTCAATCTGCGTCACGATTGGCTGATCAAACTGCTCACTAGCAGCTAAAGCTTGCTTAGACGCGGTCGCAATCTGCCGTTGTGCGTCACTATTCACAAAGATAACCGGCCGATAACTGTCGCCACGGTCCTGGAACTGACCAGCCGCATCCGTCGGGTCTGTCTGGCGCCAATAGATCTCGACTAACTGCGCATAGCTAATCACAGTCGGATCAAACGTAATTTCAACCGCCTCAGTGTGGCCAGTCGTGTGACTAGCCACTTGTTCATAGGTCGGGTTCGGTACCGAACCGCCCGTATACCCTGAAACCACCTTTTCAATTCCCGGCAAGCTATCAAACGGCTTGACCATACACCAGAAACAGCCACCGGCAAAAATCGCTGTTGCCATTAACCTCAGTCCTTTTTATTTTGAAATAATGCGACATAATCACCGTAACCAGCAGCCGCTAATTCAGCTACTGGAATGAACTTTAGGGCTGCTGAATTAATGCAATAGCGCAGCCCACCCGCAGCCGTCGGACCATCCGTAAAGACATGGCCTAAATGTGAAGCAGCTTTAGCGCTCCGAACCTCCGTCCGCGTCATTCCCAAAGCATGATCAACATGGCGCTTAATCTGCTGTTCGGCAAGGGGCTTGGTAAAAGATGGCCAGCCACAACCAGCATCATATTTATCTAACGAACTAAATAAGGGCTCACCACTAACCACGTCAACATAAATTCCTGCTTGATAAAAGTCATCATATTCACCACTAAACGGGGCTTCCGTCGCAGCCGTTTGCGTTACCGCAAATTGCTCTGGGGTCAACCGTTGTCGTAAATCATCTGCCTTATCTGCCATCTGATCAAATCCTTTCAGCATAAAATTAAATTGTGTACAACCGTTTCACTCATTAATCATACTGCAACTAGATTTAAAGGCAACTATTTTGCTTAAAAAAGCAATGGCAATTAAATAAGCCATTGCTCAAAACTATCTTTTTGTATAGTGCCCCCAAGCTGACCAAATAAAAACTTCAGTCTTGCCAATCGAAAAAACAACTCGATGTTTTTGATTAATTCGCATTGAACGTTGCCCCTGACTAGTATATCCGGACAGTTTTTCATTATGTCGTAAGTGTGCTTGGGGCTTTCTTCTCAATATCTCTACAATTTCATCAAAATCAGAACGCAAATTCAGTCTATCCAATTTAGGCAAATCTTTAGTCACTACTTTTTTATAAGGAATGACTTGATATTTAACCGGTAATTTTTCAATTTCATCTAGCGATTCAAAAATCATAGAGGATCACCAAAAGCAGTGTCTGGATGAGCTTTAGCATCAGCCATTCGAGTATTCACTTCATCAATCACGCCGTTTTCTAATAATTCAATGTACTCTTGCATCGCATTCCAATCATCTTTGCTGACAACTACTACAGCTTCATCTGGAGAGCTCGCAATCTGGATAGTTGTATGATTAGAAACAACACCTCTAATCAAATTATAAATATTTTTACGTGCCCCAGTAGGCGTATACGTATCCATTGCTTCTGCCATTTTCTCACCTCATCTTCAATTACTACCGATATTATATCACATAGCGTACGATTATACGTACGCTTTTGCTCTACCAAGAAAAGACACCCAAATTGGATGTCTTTTCAAAAAATCAGTTAATTAAGCGTTAAAAGCGTCAGTCAATGGTGGCACAACTTGCTTCTTCCGTGAAACAACACCTGGTAAACTCAAACGATTATTTTCAATCTTCTTACCAAAGGCAGTTTCAACGGGTGCAGTTGGTTCCCCAACGACTAATAATTCAGAATTGCTATCTAAGATATTGGTTGCCAAGATTAAGAATAAGTCATAACCTTCAGCAGCGTTTTCAGCTTTAGCAGCAGCTTCCAAAGCAGCCTGGCGATCAAAGACTTCTGGCAAGTCAACTGTATTGATTTGGGCAACTCGAACCGTTGAACCGTTCAATTCAAAGGATTTAGCGTCAGCATCAATCAATTCTTTTTCGCTCTTGCTTGCTAAGTTAGTCCCAGCCTTAAGCATTTCTAAGCCATATGCTTGATAGTCGATCCCGGCAATCTTAGCCAGGTCTTTAACGACATCAACATCAGTTTGCGTGGTGGTTGGTGACTTCAATAATAACGTATCCGAGATAATAGCTGATAACATTAAACCGGCTAACTTAGCTGGAATTTCAACTTCATTTTCAGCGAACATCTTGTAGATGACTGTGCTGCAGCAGCCAAGTGGTTCTGCTCGGTAGAACAATGGTTGCGCCGTATTGAAGTTGTTAATCCGGTGATGATCAACCACGTGTGAAACCGTGACATCAGCAATATCGCTAACACTTTGTTGTGGTTCATTATGGTCAACCAACATTACTGAATCGACTTCTGGCGCTGCCTTAGTGATGACCCGCAGTGCTGGTTCGTCAAAGTGCTTTAAAACAAATTGGGTTTCTTCATTAGGTTCACCTAAAGCAACGGCTTCCGTGTCAGCCCCCAGTTTATTTTCTAAATATGATAATGCCTTTGCGGCCACAATGGCGTCCGTATCAGGACTTTGATGACCAAAAATTAATTCCTTACTCATTAGCACAAAACTCCTTTAGCAACTATTTTTGATTAATTTTTTGTAACCGTGAAATATAGTCTTCGGCCCGTAAGTAATTATCAAATTCATCCAAGAAATTCTTGATCCGCGGAATTTGATCCTTATCTTTTCGGAACACAAAGTTCAAATCAAATTTAATGGCCGGTTCAAATGAGACCGTGTGTAACTCATCCGTCGCTGGATTAGCAACCATGAAGGAATTGGGCAAAGCCGTATTCGTGCCAGTCGCGGCCACGAACCGGTAAATCTGTTGTGGCGTGGTAAAGCGTGCGACTGCGGTTGGTAAGTCGGCCAATTGATTCTTGTAAGATTCCTTAATGACTTGATCCAAGTAATAATTTTCCGGATACATGACCCATGGTTCACTCGTCGTATCTTTAAATTTGATGCGCTTCTTCTTGGCTTGCTTAGGATCACTGGTAATGAACAGTAAGTCATCTTGAATAATCCGTTTTGATTGGTATGGCTTCCAGTTCTTGATACTTTCATCTGGTAAGTACATGACAGCTAAGTCAATCCGGTTATTTTCCAAACGTTCCCAGATTTCTTTTCTAGTCAACATATGGAATGAAATGATGACATTGGGGTTAGCTTCGTAATACTTGATGGCAAAGTCTTCAAAGACATGGTCTTCAATTGAAGCTAAAATCCCAATACTGATCGTCCCTTGTGTCGCACTCGTGGTTTGTTGAATTTCGTCAGTGGCTTTATTTAACACGTCATAGATACTGTGTGTGGCATTCAACATCGTGTAGCCAGCATCTGATAAGCGTAACTTTTTACCAACTGAATAGAACAACGGTGCCCCGACTGTCCGTTCCAACTTTTTAATTTGTTGCGTCAAAGCTGGTTGGGTGATGCCTAAAATTTGAGCGGCTTGCGTGTAATTCATTGTTTCAGCCAATTGTAAGAAATACGTTAACGTTTTTGATGAGAAGATACTTTCTTGCGTTGTTTTCATGTGCGTTTACCTGTTCCTTTCGTCTTATAGCCATCTTATGATACCTATAATATAAACAAAATCCAGGCCGAAAGCAAGCAATTGTTATCGGCAAATAAACCTTAACTAATTATTAATCTTAACTGACCACAATTTCAGTCTAAGCTAATGCCGCCGCCCTTGCAAGTCTTGTAACCATTTTATTAAACCGTCAGTGGAATCGGATGCGGCTGCATGCTAACCGGCGTCCCTTCAATGTCGGTATCAATGACAAACGAGCCATTGGAATACCGGGCACTGACTGGATGATCGTCAACTAAAATGGAATGATGCTTCAAGCGATCAGTCACCACTTCTAGTGCCACACCAGTTTGTCCTTTAGGAACCAAGACGTAATCGGCCACACGATGCGGATTATTCTTCAGTTCCCGCAAGACCTGAACTCCCCGCCGTGCTCGGCTAGTCACGGGAATATCCGCAACCTTCATCTTCTTAAAGGACCCACGTTGGGTGATCATGGCTAATAAGTCATTGTCAGTCGCCAAGGCGGCCCGGACAATCGTGTCATCACGCAGATCCATCGACTTCACACCGACTGCTTTCGCACCAATGGTTGGGACTTCACTTAAGTCATAGCGTAACCCATATCCATGGGCCGTGACTAAGACTAAGCTCCCCGTTGGTACCGTTGGATAATAGTTTACGGTCACAACTTTGGCAGCTTCGTTTTTCAACTTGATAAATTGGCTGGCCCGTGTCTTGTATGTCCGGCCCGGCGTGTAATCCGTAAAGTCCGTTTGCTTAATGTACCCGTCATTAGTGGCAACTAAGAACTTACCGCTCTCTTTGAGGGTTGGGAAAGCAAAGACCCACGTAATTTGTTCATTCGCCGCTAAACCAATGGTCTGCGAAATATGCTCACCGGTATCTTTCCACTTGGCATCGGCAATCTCATACACCGGCCGATAGATCAAGTGGCCTAAGTTGGTAAACATGAACAAATGGTCTAAGGTACTGTTCTTCGCCAAATAGATTGGGAAGTCCTCGTCCTTTAACCCATTGTCCTCAGCATCCGAAGCCGTATACGACCGCAAGCTGGTCCGTTTGATATAGCCATCATGACTAATCATCACGACCACGTCTTCTTGAGGGACCACAACTTCGGTTTTAATTTTAATTTCTTGAATTTCATTTTGAATCTCAGTTAAGCGCTGACTCGGATAGGCTTTTTGAATGGCTTTAAGTTCACGCCGTAAGACTTTGTCCAATTCTTTCGGATTTTCCAAAATCGCATGATATTCCGCAATCGCCTTAGCCAATTCATCGGCTTCTTTTTGCAACTGAGTCACATCGGTGTTAGTTAACCGATACAATTGCATCGTCACAATCGCTTCCGCCTGCGCTTCTGTAAAGGCATAGTCCGCCACTAAGTTCGCCTTAGCGTCCTTCTTGTCTTTACTGCCACGAATCGTTGCAATGACTTGATCCAGAATCGACATCGCTTTAATCAAGCCTTGAACGATATGTTGCCGATCAGCGGCTTTTTGCAAATTAAATTGCGTCCGCCGGGTAATCACATCCCGTTGATGTTCCAAGTAAGCTGAAATAATCGTCTTCAGACCGACGTGCTCTGGTCGTTGATGATAGATCGCCACCATGTTGAAGTTATACGTAATTTGTAAGTCAGTATTCTTAAACAAATAGTTTAAAATACCTTCTGCATTGACGTCGCGCTTCAACTCAATGACGACAGATAACCCTTTACGGTCACTTTCATCACGAACTTCCGCGATTCCTTCAATCTTCTTCATAATGCGAATTTCGTCCATCTTTTTAACTAATTGGGCTTTGTTCACCTCATAAGGAATCTCGCTAACTTCAATCTGTGACTTATTCCCTTTTAAGGGGACGATCTTCGTCCGTGACCGTACGACAATTCGCCCACGACCCGTCTCATAGGCTTTCTTAATACCATCTAAGCCTTGAATAATTCCGCCGGTTGGAAAATCCGGTCCTTTGACAAAGTCCATCAAATCGGCTAATTCGGCTTTAGGATGATTCATTAAAAATAAGACAGCATCGATGACTTCTCCTAAGTTGTGCGGTGGAATCTCCGTGGCATAACCCGCTGAAATCCCGGTCGCCCCGTTAACTAATAGGTTCGGGAAGCGGGCAGGCAACACGGTTGGTTCATACTCGGTATCATCAAAGTTTAAGACCATATCAACAGTCTTTTTATCAATATCGTCCAACATCGTTCCGGCAATCTTGCTCAAACGTGCTTCGGTATACCGCATCGCTGCCGCTGGATCACCATCCATCGAGCCATTGTTCCCATGCATTTCAATTAAGGGTTCACGCAGCTTCCAGTCCTGACTTAACCGAACCATCGCTTCGTAGATTGAGGAATCCCCATGCGGATGAAAGTTCCCCATGACGTTCCCAACTGATTTCGCTGACTTCCGAAAGGCCTTATCAAAGGTATTACCATCCTGATTCATGGCATATAAGATCCGTCGTTGCACGGGTTTTAAGCCATCGCGAATGTCTGGCAGTGCCCGCTCTTGAATAATATACTTCGAGTAACGGCCAAATCGATCGCCCATGACGTCTTCTAAAGTTAATTCTTGAATTTTAGGTTGTTCAATTGCCATTGTGCGACCTCCTTACTTCTTTAATTGATCCGCTAATTCAGCATCGGCTTGTTCATGCGCTGATGTCACAGCTTGGTTATCTAGGATTGACCCATCTTCATCCAAGCTGAACTGGACATTACTTTCGATCCATTTGCGTCGTGGTTCAACTTTATCACCCATTAAGGTGGTGACCCGCTTTTCAGCTAAAGCCGCATCATCGATCCGCACCCGCACCAAAGTCCGTTTGTCCGGATCCATGGTCGTTTCCCACAGTTGTTCTGCGTTCATTTCACCAAGTCCCTTGTACCGTTGCAAGGCATAGCCCTTACCAAACGTCTTCGTCCGCAACGCTAGTTCTTCATCGGTCCAGGCGTATTCCGTCCGCAATTGTTTCCCTTGCTTCTTCTGCAAGCGGTACAACGGTGGTAAGGCAATATAGATCTTGCCGGCATCAATCATCGGGCGCATATATTTATAGAAGAACGTCAACAACAGAATCTGAATATGTGCCCCATCGGTATCGGCATCGGTCATAATAATGACTTTATCGTAATTGCTGGCTTTAATATCAAATTCGGAGCCAACGCCCGCGCCAATCGTGTAGATCATCGTATTAATTTCTTCGTTCTTGACGATATCTTGTAACTTGGCTTTTTCAGTGTTCAAGACTTTCCCACGTAATGGCAGAATCGCTTGGAACTTCCGATCACGCCCTTGCTTCGCGGAACCACCGGCCGAATCCCCTTCGACTAAGAAGAGTTCATTGCGTTTGGCATTCTTAGATTGGGCTGGCGTCAACTTACCCGATAAAAGTCGTTCTTGCTTATGCTTACGCTTACCGTTTCGACTTTCATTCCGAGCTTTCCGGGCAGCTTCCCGGGCTTCACGCGCTTTAGTCGACTTCCGGATCAACATCTGAGCAAATTCACCGTTTTCCATTAAGTAGAACTGCAATTGCTCACTGATCACGTTGTCCACGATAGTCCGGGCTTCCGGCGTCCCAAGCTTTTCCTTGGTCTGGCCTTCAAATTGCAATAAATTCTCTGGAATCCGCAATGAGATGACTGCTGATAAGCCTTCCCGAACATCGGAACCTTCTAAGTTCTTGTCCTTATCCTTTAACAAGCCTACTTTGCGGGCATATTCATTAAAAGCCTTAGTCCAAGCACTCCGAAATCCGGCTTCATGGGTCCCACCATCAGGCGTCCGCACATTATTGACAAATGACAATAAATTTTCGGAGTATCCATCGTTATATTGGGCAGCTAGTTCAACTTCGACCCCTTCTTTAGTGCCGTCAAAGAACATCACATCGCCTAGAGTATCTTTATCTTCGTTTAAGTAAGCAACAAACTCTTTAATCCCGTCTTCATAATGGAAAACTTGTGCTTGCGCTTGGTTTTCCCGTTCATCAGTTAACGTAATCTTGACGCCCTTGAGTAAGAACGCCGATTCCCGTAACCGTTCTGATAACGTTTGAAAGTTATACACGGTCGTCGTAAAGATACTAGGATCTGGCTTAAAGGTAATCGTCGTCCCAGTCGGCTTGTTGGTCTTCCCTTTCTTTTCTAAGGTGCCAACTGGATGACCGCCATCTTTAAACGTCTCCTGGTATCGATAGCCGTCACGAATGATGGTCACGACCAATTCAGTCGACAACGCATTAACGACACTGGCACCGACCCCGTGCAGACCGCCAGACGTTTTATAACCGCCTTGGCCAAACTTACCCCCAGCATGTAACACCGTCAGAATAACTTCGGGTGTGGGAATTCCAGAAGCGTGCATCCCCACGGGCATCCCCCGACCATGGTCAACAACTGTAATGCTATTATCTGCATGAATCGTGACGTTGATTTCTTTACCGAAACCAGCTAAGGCTTCATCGACCGCATTATCAACAATTTCATAGACCAGATGGTGTAACCCCCGACCATCCGTAGAACCGATATACATCCCAGGCCGTTTACGAACAGCTTCCAAGCCTTCAAGCACTTGGATTGAGGAGTCATCGTACTTTTGTGTTTTCTTTGGCATTCATTATTTGCTCCTTCACTTGGTCGCCTTCAGATTTTAACTAACGATTATCAGTAAGGCGCTTACTTAGCGCTAGTACCGCGGTTAGCTAAAACCGTGCAGATTAAATTATAGCACAGCAAATTAATTTTTTAACAACTTTACTAATTTTTATGCTTATCAGGCGAGTTTTAAGCGCCTACTCGTCTTAATAGCAACCCGTTTTGACTCAATTTCACTTGAATCGTCCACTAAGTTAGCATTGATTGCTGAGCTAATCAACTAAAATGCTGTTTTTGACAACACCGAATATACGTTCGCTTAATTGTAAGCAACTATCGGCCCCTTGTCAAATTTTTTAGTCAAAACTGACCCATCACCGACCAAACAATGCTAAAATATTGGTTGACTCTATTGCAGGAGGAACCTAATGTGCAAATTATAATCATGCTAGTCGTCGCCTACTTACTAGGCTCGATTCCTTCGGGTGTCATTATTGGCAAGCTTTTCTTTCATACTGATATTCGCCAAGCCGGCAGCGGTAACATTGGCACGACCAACACGTACCGCGTGCTGGGACCCGTGGCGGGCACCATCGTCATGGCGATGGACATTTTAAAGGGCACGCTCGCAGCGGCACAACCAGCCCTATTACACCTTCCCGTCAATGCGCTACTGATTGGACTCGCCGCTATCTTAGGTCATACGTTCTCCATCTTTATTGGCTTTAAAGGCGGCAAAGCCGTCGCGACAAGTGCTGGGATCTTACTGGCCTACAATTGGCACTTCTTCTTAATTGCCAGTGCCATCATGTTTACCTTGGTCTACGTCACGAGTATGGTTAGTGTCGCTAGTATGGCATCACTCTCACTCGTCAGTCTTATTGCCATTTTCTATTACCAAGATTGGATTTTATCGGTCATTGCGGTTATCCTAACCATCTTTATCTTCTATCGTCACAAAGCCAATATCACCCGGATTAAAGCTGGAACTGAATCAATGGTCCACTTCGGTCTCGGCTGGCGACATCGTCAGCATCAAGCGTAATCAAAAAAGTCATCTCAAATTTGAGGTGACTTTTTTCGTGGGTTTCGGTAAGCTGAGAGCTGTGGGTGTTAGTTTTATTGAACAAAGTTAAAGTAACACTTTACATATACCAGCTATAAAAAAACATATAAAAAAGGTGATGATTGCAGCCAGCCAGTCGCTGTCCACCATCATCACCTTTTTAAGATTCTAGAAGAATTTCACCGCATAATGCGCATTAAACGTTTGATTAGCTGCCAATTGGTTAATGCCCATTTTATGGCTGAATTGACCATCAGCGTCGACGTTATCCGCAATGCCCCACCATGGTTCTAAGCAGACAAACGGCGCTTGCTTGGGATATGGTGACCACATGCCAACGTATGGCGCATCGTCGATTGTCATGGCCACCCCATGATCATTTAAGTCGGAGCTAAGTAGTAGCGTGGTTTCTTGATGCTTCAAGTCTAAGATCACCGCATCGTCTTTAAATAACTCCCGCGTTAATGGCAACGGCTTGGTTAGATCCATAGTCGTGCTATTGGCGATATCGTTATATGGCGCTTGTAGCGGGATATGCCGATACGTTTGCTTGGGGGCGACTGTGACTTGATAGTTCGCTAAGTCGCCTTCAGGAGCCGCTAACGGCACGTTAAACGCTGGATGTCCGCCGATGGAGAAGTACAGGTCCTGATTAGCGGGATTATGCACCTCATACCCGACTGTCAACTCATGATCTGTCAACGTATAGTGCAACCGTAACCGGAACGCAAACGGATAAATCTTGCGTGTTTCAGCGCTGTCCGTTAATTCTAACGTTGCCGTCGTATCAGTTTGACTGACCACCCGAAAGTCATGGTCGCGAGCAAACCCATGTTGTCCCATTGGGTAAGCCTGACCGGCAACTGTATATTGGTCATCCTTTAACCGACCCACGATTGGGAATAAAACGGGCGCATGGCGACCCCAAAATTTCGGATCGGCTTGCCACATATATTCCAAACCATCACTGGCCTTAACACTGCTTAATTCCGCACCGGCTTCATTAATCTGCACGGTGAGGTAGTCATTTTTCAACTCAACTGTCATGAACCCCAGCTCCTTTAGTCATTTTATTAAAGAATGTAACGACTCAAATCCTTATCCTTAGCGATATTGCCGATCCGTTCATTGACGTAGTTTTCAGTAATCGTCACTTCGCCCATTTCCATATCGGGACCTTCATAGAGTAATTCTTCTAGCAATTTCTCTAGGACGGTATGCAACCGCCGGGCCCCGATATTTTCAGTTTCGTGGTTCACCTTGTAGGCAATCGCCGCAATGGCTTCAATCGCTTCAATCGTGAAGGTTACTTTAATATTATCCGTTCCAATCAAGGCAATGTATTGCTTGATCAAGGCATTCTTGGGTTCGGTCAAGATCTTCACGAAATCATCTTTAGACAAGTCATCTAATTCCACGCGAATTGGGAAACGTCCTTGTAATTCAGCAATCAAATCACTAGGCTTGCTTTCCGCAAAGGCCCCGGAAGCGATAAACAAGATATGATCCGTATTGATGGGACCATACTTCGTTGAGATCTGCGACCCTTCTACGATTGGTAAGATATCGCGTTGAACCCCTTCACGGGAAACTTCACCGGAACTTTGTTGGCCGCCACCGGTAATCTTATCAATTTCGTCAATGAAGATAATCCCGGTATTTTCAGCACGGACAATCGCATCGTGATAAATATCAGCGCTGTTAACCAGCTTTTCAGATTCTTCCTTAACTAAGATTTCGCGGGCTTCGCTAACGGGCATCGTCCGTTTGATCCGCTTCTTGGGCATGATTGACCCCAGGGTATCACCCAGATCAATGCCCATTTGGCCGAGCATATTGTTATTACCGGCCGCTTTTTGTTGGGGATCATCCATCTCAATCGTGACATCCGCATTCTCCAGTTGGCCGCTCTTTAATTGGTCACTGACCGATAATCGTTGATTGCGCACGTCATCGCTGACTTCTTCATCCTGATTAGCATCCATATTAGGCATTTGGCCATTTTGTTGCATCTGGCTCAACATGTTCATCATATTCTGGAAGTCATTGCCATTGCCGCGGCTCTTATTTTCTTTCTTCACCACTGGGACTAACAACTTCACTAAACGCTTATCAGCTTCACGCACAGCGGAAGCCCGCACACCGGAGTAGGCTTGGGCCTTTTCCATTTGAATCGAAATATCGACTAAATCGCGCACCATCGATTCGACATCGCGACCCACATAGCCGACTTCGGTAAACTTCGTCGCTTCAACTTTTACAAAGGGTGCTTGCACAATCTTAGCCAATCGGCGGGCAATTTCAGTTTTCCCGACCCCGGTTGGTCCGATCATTAACATGTTTTTAGGGGTAATTTCTTCTTGCATATCAGCGGACAATTCCATCCGCCGATACCGGTTACGTAAGGCAATTGCAACCGCTTTTTTAGCCGCGCCTTGACCAATGACATAGTTATCTAAGGCGGCGACAATCTGTTTAGGGGTTTTATCGATTTGTTCCATTAGATTGCTCCTTTTTATAAAGCTTCTGAAATAACGTTATGGTTCGTGAAGATATCAATGTCTCCCGCAATATTGATTGCAGCTTCCGCAATCTCACGCGCATTCATATCTTTGGCATGTTCCTGCATCGCCCGCGCAGCCGCTAAAGCAAAGTTGCCGCCAGAACCGATGGCTAACACGTCATTATCTGGCGTGATCACTTCACCACTCCCAGAAACCAGTAGCATTTCATCTTTATCCATCACGATCAATAACGCTTCCAGCTTTTGCAAGGCTTGGTCGCTACGCCATTCTTGGGCGAGTTCCACCGCGGCCCGTTGTAAGTTACCGGAATATTCATTGAGTTTCTTTTCAAAACGATCTTCCAAGTTGAACGCATCGGCGACACTGCCGGCAAAGCCGACGACGACTTGATCATTATAGATACGCCGAACCTTGTGGGCGGTGCCTTTCATAACGACCTTTTCGCCCATGGTAACTTGACCGTCGCCAGCCATGGCATTATGACCATTTTGGCGAACGGCACAAATAGTTGTTGCTTCAAATTTTACTGGCATAATAAGCTCCTTTAATTATTTTCCCGCGTCGCACGGGGGAAAAAGTTGCGGTAATCTTGTTGGAGGTGTTCCTTAGTGACATGCGCATAGATCTGCGTGGTCGACAAACTGGTATGGCCCAATAATTCTTGGACCGTCCGCAAGTCAGCCCCGTTATTCAACATCTGCGTGGCAAACGTATGCCGGAGCATATGGGGATGGATATCTGCCGTCAGACTGCTCTTTTTAACAATCTGATTGAGCACGTATTCAATCCCACCACCGGTAATCGCACCACCATGCCGATTAATGAACACGGTCTGGTGGGTCTGATGATAGTTAGCCATTACCGGCGTCCGGCAACTCTCATAATACTGTCGCAGCGCATGGGCGGCATAGCGGCCAAAGGGCACATACCGCTCTTTATCGCCCTTCCCACGAATCAGCATCATCTTGAGGTCGAAGTCGACGTCGCTAAGTTGTAAGTCTACACATTCACTGAGACGAATCCCAGTCCCATATAAGACTTCTAGCAACGCCACATTCCGCGTACTCATCAGTGAGTCATCGGCATAAACAGTCTTGAACAAGATGTCCAATTCTTTTTGATAGAAAAATCGCGGTAAGCGCGCGGCATGCTTCTTTAGTTGCACGTAGACGAACGGGTTTAACTTGGCCAAGTCGTTTTTGACTAAAAAGTTATAAAACGACCGCAAGCTGGAGACTTTCCGCGCAATGGAGTTCCGTGTCAAATGCCGGTCATATAAGGCACTTAAGTAAACGTTCACATCTAAATGATCAACGTCCGCATAGGCCTTAGCGCCGCCATTCTCCGTTAAGAAATCCGTAAACGCTTGGATGTCTTCACGGTAGGCTTGGGCAGTTTCTTCCGAATACTGCCGTTCCACCCGAATATATTTTAAAAATAGGTCCAAGTATTGTGCTTCCATTCAAAAAACCTCCATACGTTGCTACTTTAGCAAAGTCTGGAGGAAAACACAATTAAGCGCCTTGATTATTGGTCAACTTTAGTCAAATTTAACGTTGTGGCTTTAAAATCTGCGAGTTCAGCTAGGGCTCGTTCCGATAAAGCCGTGTTTCGTTCCCGCTTATCGCGAATCCGCTGCTTAAGTTTCGGCACGATACCGAAGTTAGCATTCATCGGTTGGAAATGATTGGCATTGGTATGCGTAATGTAATGGGCCATCGCTCCCATCATCGTGTCTTTTGGAAAGACAACTGGGTCTAGTCCAAGCGCTAACCGGGCCGCATTCGTCCCCGCCACAATCCCACTCGCCGCACTTTCGATGTAACCTTCAACACCGGTCATCTGACCAGCAAAGAACAGGTCTGGCCGTTGTTGCGTCTGGTAGGTCGGTAAGAGTAGTTTTGGTGACTTCATAAAGGTATTACGATGCATCACGCCATACCGGACAAATTCCACGTGTTCTAGCCCAGGAATCAGGCTAAAGACGCGCTTTTGTTCACCCCACTTAAGGTGCGTCTGGAACCCTACGATATTATATAAGTCACCAGAAGCATCATCTTGCCGTAATTGCACCACGGCAAACGGCTGGCGGCCTGTCTTAGGATCTTCGAGACCAACTGGCTTCAACGGACCAAATAACATCGTCTGCCGGCCGCGTTGTGCCATTACTTCAATCGGCATACAGCCTTCAAAGACTTCAGAATTTTCGAAATCATGGGCTTCAGCCATTTCGGCATGAATCAACGCCTCATAAAAGACGTCGAATTCAGCTTCGGTCATCGGGCAATTCAAGTAAGCTGCCTCACCACGGTCATAGCGTGATTTTAAGTAAACTTTATCTAAATCAATCGAGTCTTTAGTCAAGATAGGCGCGGCCGCATCAAAGAAATGCAAGTCGTCTTCATCGTTAAACGCTTGAATCGACTGCGCCATGGACGCCGCCGTCAGTGGCCCGGTTGCAACTACGGTGAGCCCCTCAGGGAGGGTCGTCATTTCTTGATTGATCACTTCCACATTTGGTAAGCTCGTCAAGCGATCGGTAATTTCTTGGGAGAAAGTGTCCCGGTCGACGGCTAATGCGCCCCCGGCTGGTACCGCGTGCGCTTCCGCCGATTGAATGACGACGGAATTTAGTTGGCGCATTTCGGCTTTTAACAAGCCGGCCGCGTTACTTAGTTGGTTCGCGCGTAACGAGTTCGTACAAACGAGTTCCGCAAACCGTTCCGTATGATGCGCCGGCGTCATTTTAGTCGGCCGCATTTCATAAAGGCGGACATTGACGCCCATAGTTGCAATCTGCCATGCCGCTTCTGAACCGGCTAAGCCGGCGCCAATCACGTTAACTGTTGGTATTGATGCCATAGTTAAATTCCTCTTTTCTAATTAAACGTACCCTTGATAGCACTGTGGCCATCATACCGGATATAAAGCGATTACACAAATCCAAACTTGAGCTAATTCCTAAAAAAAGCCCGCCAACCATCGTTAGCGGACTGCTTTGCTTTATTTTTGAACGTCTTCTTTATAATCTCCATTTGGACAGAGGACCTGCTTACCGCCCTTGACCTTCTTCTCAACCAAGAAGTGCCCATCTTTGGGACAATCTCGGCCAATCGGTTGATCCCAGGAGACAAAGTCACAATCTGGGAAACGTGAACAACCATAAAATACCCGGTTCTTCTTCGATTTCCGTTCAATAACTTGCCCCTTCTTACATTGCGGACAAACCACGCCAATTTCTTTAACGATTGGCTTGGTATTGCGGCAATCTGGGAAACGCGAGCAGGCATAGAACTTACCATAACGGCCCATCTTAATGACCATCGGGGCGCCACAAATATCACAGTTAAAGCCGGCTAATTCATCTTTGATCTGAATCTTTTCCATCCCGGCTTCAGCTTTTTCGACTTCCTTAGAGAAGGGCTGGTAGAACGTATCGACAACTTTGACCCAATCTTCTTGGCCTTCTTCTGTCGCATCCAGCTGTTCTTCTAACGTTGCCGTAAACCCAACGTTGACGACATCCGGGAAATATTCCTGAATAATATCATTGACAATCTCGCCTAACTCAGTTGGCACAAAGCGACGTGCTTCTAATTTTACGTAGTAGCGCCGTTGAATCGTATCCAAGGTGGGGGCGTAGGTTGAGGGCCGACCAACACCGTTTTCTTCCAACGCCTTGATTAAGTTGGCTTCCGAATAACGGGCCGGTGGCTGGGTAAAATGTTGCTGTGGATCAGTCTTACTCAACGCCAAGGCATCGCCTTCACTCAGATCCGGTAAGACATTATTCTTTTCCGTCTTATCATAGATCTTCGTAAACCCAGCAAACTTGGTCTTTGACCCATTTGCCCGGAATTGAACGTCGTTTTGATCAATCGTCACTGCCATTGTATCTAAGACTTCCGGCGTCATCTGACTAGCCACAAAGCGCGACCAAATCAATTGGTATAACCGGAACTGGTCTTTTGACAAGTATTCTTTGATGCTAGCCGGCGTCCGGAAGACTGATGACGGCCGGATAGCTTCATGGGCATCCTGCGCGCCTTCTGGCAACTTACCTTTAACTGGCTTTGTTGCCGCATACTCGCCACCGTATTCTTCATGCAAGAACTTAGAGGCTTCATGCTTAGCAATCGACGAGATCCGAGTGGAGTCGGTCCGCATATAGGTAATTAACCCTACACTGCCTTCTTTTCCACCAACGTTAATCCCTTCGTACAGTTGTTGCGCCGCCATCATCGTCTTGCGTGTCCGAAAGTTTAACTTCCGGTTGGCATCTTGTTGCATCGTTGACGTGGTAAATGGCGGGGCTGGGAACCGTTTACGTTCCTTTTTAACTACTTTCGTGACGTCAAACTTGCCGTTGCGGTCCAACTGCGCTAAGACTTTTTGAACGGCTTCATTATTGTCTAAGGCATGCTTTTTGCCACGGACGCCATAGAAGCTCGCCATAAACTTAGAACGACCTTTTTTGAATTCACTTTCGATCGTCCAATATTCTTTAGGCACAAAGGCTTTGATTTCATTTTCACGTTTGATAATCAAATCCAACGCAATGGATTGCACCCGACCAGCGGATAAGCCTTTTTTGACTTTCTTCCACAATAATGGACTAATCGAATACCCAACTAAGCGGTCTAAAATCCGCCGTGCTTGTTGGGCATCAACTAAGTCCATATCAATCGAACGCGGTTCTTTAAAGGCATTCTTAACCGTATCTTTGGTAATTTCGTTAAAGACCACGCGATTCTTATCTTTCGGGTCTAATCCGAGTAGATAAGATAAATGCCACGCAATGGCTTCCCCTTCACGGTCCGGGTCAGATGCGAGGTAAACGGCTTTGGCTTTTTTAGCCTCTTTCCGTAAGCCTTTAATCACATCACCTTTCCCCCGAATCGAAATATAATGGGGTTCATAATTATTTTCAACATCCACGCCCATCTTACTTTTAGGTAAGTCGCGGATATGGCCTAAACTGGCCACGACCTTATAGGATCGGCCTAAATATTTTTCAATCGTTTTTGCTTTGGATGGCGATTCAACAATCACCAATTTTTTACCGGTTGCCCGGGTCCGCCGCTTAGTAGCGGTCTTTTTAGCCGGACGCTTCTTGGCGCCGGCGTTTTTTCCTGCCGCTTGCTTCGGTTTCGTTGTACTAGCAGCCACTTGATCAGCTCCTTACGCTTTTGATCATGATTATTCTGGTACATTGCTTTTGCAAATCCATGTAATCATATTTCAAAAGTAAACGCTTGTCAAATGATTGGTGAAAACTCTTCTATTATATGTCGGTAATTTAAGACCGGTTTGGCCCCTGCAGCGATCAATTGGTTGCACCCAACTGACAAGGCGGCATCGATGGCGCCGGGGACGGCTAAGACATTGCGATTGTTCTGTAGAGCGAGATTAGCTGTAATCAGACTTCCCGAGTGTTCACGGGCTTCGACGACTAATAACGTGTGGCACAAGCCAGCGATAATTCGGTTGCGCATCGGGAAATGGTGCCGCGCCGGGCGACTACCAAGTGGATATTCACTAATTAACAAACCTAACTGACTAACTCGTGCTTGTAAGTCCGTATTGACCCGCGGATAACTCACATCCAACCCCGTACCGATCACCGCAATCGCCGGTAGTCCTAATTGTAAGGCTAGCTGATGGGCCGCGCCATCGACCCCCGCCGCTAACCCGCTAGTAATGGCTAACGGTTGTTCGGCTAAGGGCGTCAGTAGCTGACTTAAACACCGACGGGCATAGGGCGTCGCTTGCCGCGCGCCGACGACTGCTAACTGTGGCTGCTGCAACAACTTACGATTACCCTTTAAGAATAAGACTAAGGGTGGTTGGTAGCTTTCCATTAACGTGATTGGATAGTCCGCATCTAGGATGGTTAAAATATCAATCGCTTGATGTTGCTGGATGGCTTGTTGGAACCGGGGACTATCCCAGTCCGCCGCCAGCTTAGCCGCCGCGGGTCCAGGTAACTGCGCCCAAGCTAAGATTTCAGTCACCGTGGTGACAACCGTCTTGTGCCGGATACATTGCCGTAAAACTTTAGTCGTGCCCGCATAGCCGATTCCTTCAGCTAAGTGCAGACGAATCAATAAACTGCGTAATTGCATCGTTGGTCACCTCTTCAGTGACAACTCCGTAATTGGTCAGTTATTCCGCGTCACGCACTGGCGAAAATGAATGGCGGTGAATTGGGGTGATCCCAAATTGCTTCAAGCCAGCTAAATGTTTGGCCGTCCCATAACCCATATTGTCAGCGAAGTCATAGCCAGGATAGACTTGATCATACATTTCCATCAGGTGGTCCCGTGCCACTTTGGCCACAATACTAGCCGCTGAGATACTGGCACTCTTGGCATCACCTTTAATCAAACGGGTTTGTTTGATGGGCACTGGAATCTGCATCGCATCAACTAACAAACGCGTTGGTTGCACCGTTAAATTCTCGACGGCTTGTTTCATCGCCACCCGCGTTGCTTCATAAATATTAAGTTGATCAATCACCGGCGCACTGGCAACCCCTAAGCCTACCGAAATGGCTTGCTCTAAAATCTTAGGCATTAATTCCAAACGCTTCTTAGCCGTTAATTGCTTAGAGTCATTGACTTCGACTAAATCAAAATCTGGTGACAAGACTACCGCCGCCGTAACGACGGGGCCAGCTAATGGCCCGCGACCAACTTCATCGATACCGGCCACGTATTGCCCGCCTTGACTCCAAAAGCGCCGTTCAAATTGCATATGCTGATTAAACCGTGCCACTAATGCTGCTTGCTTTTCAGCTTGCCGTAAATAATGCCGGTAAGCCAGTTGCACCCCTTTGCGGGTATCTGCTTGAACAGCTTGTAAGAATTCAGGCGTGGGCTGAGCCGCCAATAGGCCTTTCACTTCGGCAATTGTATACTCAGGCATCCGGCTGCGCTCCTGTTAAATCCAAGGTAAACCGACCCAACCGACCTTTGCGGATATCGAGTAAGAAGGCCACACAGAACCGTTGCCAATCATCGCGCATCCCCATATTTTTGGTCATTGCAATGAGTAGCTCTGGATTTTCTAACGCCAACTGATCATCGGTCACGTGGTAGCGTTCGATTAAGCGTTGGGGATAGACTTGTTTAAAGAAGTTCAATGCAAATAACGCCACATCATCGTTCGGATAGATGTTTTCCTTAATTGCGCCCGTTACGGCTAGTTTCGTCCCAACGACTTGGTCTTCAAATTTTGGCCAAAGAATCCCAGGGGTATCTAGCAATTCCAGTTTATTAGACGCTTTAAGCCATTGTTGGCCTTTCGTCACCCCTGGTCGATCACCGACTTTAGCAATCTTCTTGTTGACAATATGGTTTAACAACGTCGATTTGCCAACATTGGGAATTCCGACGCAGACCGCTCGAATCGGTCGATTGGTAATCCCACGGGCCGCAATCTTAGCCAGCTTATCCGCTAACATCTCAGTTGCGGCTTGGGTAATCTGCTTAGCCGTTGTCCGGTTACGTGAATCGACCGCAATAGCTGTTTGTCCTTGGGCTTCGTAATGTGCAACCCAGTCCGCCGTCTTTTGAGGATCGGCTAAATCTTTTTTGGTCATAATGAGTAAATGGGGCTTTTGTTGGATCACTTTTTCAATATCAGGATTCCGTGAGGCTTCTGGAATCCGCGCATCGACAAGTTCGAAAACGATGTCGACTAAATGTAAATTATCTTGAATCTGATGAATGGCCTTGGCCATATGCCCAGGATACCATTGAATTGTACTCATAGTGTTCTCTCCTTTGATATATCAACGTTTTTAGCACGTTGATAATCGTAATCTTCAAAAAGGTGCCCAAAAGTGGTCATATGTCCCGGCGGTTTCGGGCACCTAAAGTTAGTTGGTGATACCTATCTTATCAGCAAAAGCATCGACTGCCTTCACTGACTTGGCTTGTGAATGTGAAAAACGGTGTGTATAGCCGTCAGTAGTTTCTTCTTCCACATGGCCTACACGTTCTTGAACTTCTTTCAGAGAAATGGACGAGTCACTTCTAAGAATGGAAACATGAATATGCCGGAAACTGTGAGGGACAACGTTCTTTGTCCACTTGAATCCGTAAACAGCTTCACAATTCTTTCGCAAGTAACTGCTGATTCTACTCAATAGTTCTCGAAAACTATGTGACGTGATTGGTGACCCATATTCAGTCCTGAAAATTACTTTAGAGAAATGAAAGGCGTCGCTAGGACACTCACTGTGCAACTGGTCGACCATCTTATTGCGCTCTATGCTCCGTTTTAAAGCCTCTATAACAAAGTCGGGTAGTTCTTCAACTCGTTCACCAGCAGGTGTCTTCGTGGTATCTAGGTAGTAATTATCAACGGTTAGGTCATGTGACTGTAGAGAACGATCAATGGTCACCGTTTTCTTTTGAAAATCGATGCTATCAACCGTAAGTGCGGCTGCCTCACCAATTCTACAACCCGTTCCCAACAAGAATAACGCTAAGTCAAGATATGAAGGGTTACGTCTCTTTTTGAGTTCTGAAATTAATGCTTTAATTTCAGCTGCATTCAAGAATTTATCGTTTAACCGCTCCTTTTTAGCTATCTTTTCATCAACTGATGCACGTAGCTTGACCACCTGTGAAGGTGAAAACGGCAAGATGTTATATAAGACGGCATAATCAAAGATCTTGTTGAAAGTTGACTTGATATGCTGCATCGTTGAAAAAGTCGAGTGGTATTTCTGTCGATAATCGTCAAGACACTGCTTTACCATCAATGGCGTAATCTTTTTAATCAAGATATCATCAGCAATTAGCTTCGATAATCGATTGATGACTAGCAGTTCCCGTTGAACGGTCTGTGGCTTAACAGTAGTAGTCCACTGCTTAAACCATGCTTCCTGCAACTCACCGAAAGTATAATTTTGAATCTTTTCATCTTGGGTTTTGTTTAAGTCATCAATGATGCTCGAAATTTTATCATCAAGTTCTCGACGTGCTTGAGCTTTTGCACGTGGCGTTCCTGATTCAAAAACAACAGTCGCTCGCCGCCGTTTACCTGTTAATGGATCAGTGAAGCTTTCAATGGCAACATTAACTGTGCCGCTCTTTCGTGTTCTTTTTTCAAAATGCATAATTTTATCCTTTCTCAGCTCACTGTAAAAGAAAAGATAAAATAGGATTTATTGACTCACCTCCAATTTTACCATTTTATGAGCTACTTTAGATAGTGGTGCTGCTTCCAGTAAAGAAATTCTTCAAAAGTCTGGAAATTAATCCAGACCAATTTGTGTGTGGGGTTAATAACACCGCTTCTAAATCGTCGATTATTCCGCATTTCGGTTAACCAACGATTTAGGGTGTAGATGTTCAGCCCTTCATATCGCTTTATAATTGCTTTTTTATCTCCCCATTCAGCATGTGAGTTGGAAACTGGAACATAAGTTATCTTCATCTTTTCTACCCCTTTGTATTATTTTTGGTTGGTAACGATTCGGTAGTTAGATAATCGGCGTAATCATCAAGTTTATTCGCTATCGACATGAGTTGGCTTTCTAAAGAAACCAACAATGTTGGAATCTTCACTAACTTGCCATTTGGTAAGGTGCTAGATAATTCTTCTCTAACATCGGCGATTGTAGTAACCAGTTGAAGCAGTTCAGTAGCTGCTTCTTCTAACAATTTTATATTTTCAAAAATTTCTTTCGTCATAGTTCCTCTCCTTAGGCCTTGCCTTCAAGAAGTAAGAAAAAGTTAGCATTTAGACAATCATGGTGAACTGATAGTCGGTAAGTGTTCAGGTATTCTGCAAAGTCGCTATAGTCCATCAGAAGGTCGGCATAGTCTGGACTAATAGCCTTGCCGTTCTTTGTAACTAAATGTTTCATAATCTTATTGCTTCGCGTCATTGTCTTAGCCAAGTAATCGAGTTGCTGTTCCAGTTCAGACAAGGCAATGGCAACAGTTCTATGACTGTCAAGCTTAGTCTTAGATACTTCAATAGTAGGAATTGAGATTCCAAAAATATCAGCATTCGAGTTATTGCTTCTGTTCATCTTTTTATTCATGTTTAAGTTCTCCATTCTTTTGTTTATGTTTCGGTATACATATATGTTCGGTCTGAACATCGGTAACAGAGTAATCATTGATAAGTTTATTTTTTCTTACCTCAAATTACTCAGAATTCAACGTGATGAGTTGGGCATTCAGAGTACGGGAGCGTGAATTGAACGTCATTTTGCACCTGATCATGAAAAGCCTCCACAAAGGCTTCCAGAGACTCACAATTTTTCAAGAGATCGGCATACTCAGGCATGGTAGTACCATTATCGTTTGTAATGGTATGCGCAATAACTTTATTGTTCTGTGCGGAAAATTGAGTAAGCTGCCGCAATTGTTGTTCTAGGTTAACTACCAAGGCTGCAACGGCCGCACGTTCGTCATCATTAATCATTTTTTTCATTATAATAATCTCCATTCTTTAAATACTTATTGCATATCATCAGTAAAGTGCCATATTTTAAACATAGCGTTAGTCATCATGTGCTGGATCTTCTGTTGCATCGTCTACTTCCAGTCGTGATTTACGGTTGGGATTGTTGCGTCGTGAATCTAAATACTTTGAAAAAAAGAAGGTATGATCCACAATCAGTGATAGCAAAGCATAATCGTTATCACGTGCGTAATAAACCAAATCTTCAAACTCTGTGATATCTTTGTCTTCAATCACATCGACCACGTCATTCATAAATGTGTCGGAGTTTTGTTCTACTAAAAACTTATCCAACTCAAAGCCGCCACCGCTTTCGATATCTTCGACTTTGTAAGGTGTTTTTTCTGGATTCTCAGCGTGGGTAAAATAGTCATACATACCTTTGGGAGACATAACAACTTCGACATGAGTCGGACCATTAAGTTTTTCGCTAATCAAGTCTGAAACTTGCGTGTAGCTCTTCAAACTTTCAAAGAAAAGCGCACCATGTTTATGCGCCTTTTTCAGCTCGCCAGTCTTAAAATTCACGTCTTTGTCGTGCCATGGACTAAGAATGTACGGTACCTGCATACCGTTTAGTACTTCCATATAATTTTCAGGTGCACTTTCTTGATACATCAAGAATGCCCATTTATTTGAACGTTTGTCTTTAACCATATGTTATTCCTCCCTGATTATTGATTATTGATCCTATGGGGGGTCGTAGTAGCCCCCATAGGATCAATAAGAGTTAATTAAAAAAAGAGTGCTGCCGCGGCTCTTACTTCGTAAGCCGCGGCGCACTCAATTGGTATCTATCGCTTCCGACCTTCAAACCAAAGTACGTTTCTATCACGGGTAGCCCCAGAGAAATAGTAATCCGGCATTTGATTGGCAAGGTACTCTTTTAGCTGCGAGTCAATAGTCTTGAAAATTTCTTGTGACTGTTGAGTGTAGGGTAACTGAACCAAAACTATTACTTTATCGCTCTGAATATCTACCACACTCTTTTTAACCGCACGATTAAATGCACTCGTTACTCGACTATTTTTAGTGTTGGCTGGTACGCCTACTATTAATTGAGTGACGGTTACATCTCGACGATTTAGAAATCGATGCAGACTAAGTGTCTGCTTCACTGATTGAGTCGTACACGAGATACTCGCGTCAGGGAGACGGTCTGCATACAGTATGAAGGTTGTAAAAAGCAGAAGAAGCATTAGGCCGAGACCGACAGTTTCAGTCGCAACAATGGCCACTGAAACCCATGAAACCAAACTTGTTGTTCCAGCCAAGGCAGACTTAGCTAGCATGTACGCAAAGATTTCTAGGATAAACCATGCGGCCAGCAAGGCAATATCCAGCCAAAAGCCTATATATATCGGTCGGTAAAGCTTCATAAACAGTGTTTTTTTCATCATAAGATCCCTTTCTGAGTGTAATAAGTTGGACAAAGTAGCGGTAAAACCTGATAGGGATGCTCGGCATCAATAACTTGAATTAACCCAGTCCCCTTACCAATCGGAATGACAATTCCCTCCGGATCAAGGTCAGGAAATAAAAATTGTGTCGATTTCTTATTGATATTTCCAACTTGCAATAGAACATTCAGCTGTTCGCGCACACTTACAGGTATACTGGTGTGGTCAAATCGTTGAGAGACCAGCAGTAAGTGAACACTAGTCGCACGGCCAAGCAAGGCCACCTGTGATAACAGCGAAAAGAAGGAATCTTTGATAGCCCGGTTGACTCCCTCAGACAGCGCCAAAACCTCGTCAATCACAATGGTTATATGTTTAAAACTTTTGGCAGGGTCATCATATAAAATTTCCTGTCGATCTTGGATCCGCTTTAAGCACTTACTTAGCGCTGAATTAACTTCTGAAAGAAAGTCTGACTTCGATCGGTTTTTCTGAGGATGAATCACCGGAACCTCATTCACCCGTGCCCATCGGCTAGGTGTATCAAACTTCGGATCAACAATAATTAATTCCGATATCGGTTTTAGCACACTTAAAAAGTAAGTGAGCGCGTACGATTTCCCAGAGCCTGAATTTCCACAAATAGCTATGGATGTTACCTTATCGTACTTGACGGTTAAGTTTTTCATAATCGGGACGACATCACCAGATAGTGTGTCAACAAATCGACTCAAATTGGGAATGATCAATCGCTCCGATATACCAACTTTCATTGGAAAGAAAAGGCCGCGTTGCACATGAATGTCATCTGTTTTCAGTGGCACAAAGTATGCCGAATTTTGCTTTAATAGCGTGTACCGTGGATATAGCGCTGCATTAGCAATCAAAAATATCTTTTGATAAAGTTCATCATCGATAATATATCCGGCTGGAAGTCGCGGAATAAAAATTATTCCACCATTAATAACTTTTATGTCAAAACTATTTGTGTAACTCGTTTCGCCTTGCATCAGTTGACCTAAAGCCATATTTAAAGCTTGTAGCAAGTACTGTGCTAGCTCTACAGCTTGCATTATTTAACCTCAGTAACATCGTCAGCTTTAAAATAAACATCGTATCGAATTTCGATACCTTGTAAATTTTCGAACTTAACCAATGATAGATACTTAGGTAGCTTCACGTCTTTTTCAAACTTAACCATAAAAGGTGGTAAGCCTTCTTGCGTGTACCAAGAACGATACCCCGTCACCTCATCAGTACGTTTGCCGTCCACATACTTGAATTGCTTTTCAGACTCCGTACTTAGCAAATAAATCGGATTTTCAGGATCAATGTACTTAATAACAGTTGCATCTGAGTACCCGGACTTTCTAAAACGTGTTTTCATAGCTGTTTCCCCTTTAATTTTGTGAGTTTTTGACGGTCGACTAAGAATGCATGCCGGACTACGAACATGAATCATCATGAATTATCGCCACCCTTCTTTGAGCAAATTATTTTACTCTCTACTACTCAGGACATTTTTTGGCACTTTTTATACCATTTTTTGAAAAAAAGTTTAAAAAACTTTTTTTCACCATTCTAAAGGCTGGCAGAATCCCTGTTCTATCAGCAAAGTTCGTAATATCGCTAATATTTTAATTTTTCTTTTTCTGACCGCTGGAACTGTTATGCCCATTTCACGGCTAACTGTTGTTAACGTTTTAAAATGTAAAAACAATTCCAGCACAACAAAAGCATCCTTCTCGCTTAATTTACTTAAGGCATTTGAGAGTTGACGAGATTCCTCGCACTGAATTATTATGCTTTCGGGATCTTGGTGTTCCACATAAATTGTGTCAAAAACCGTCACTTCATAACCATCATTGAAGTATTCTTCACCTCGAATAGTATTGTGTCTTCGGTCCTGACGTTCTGCATTTAAACGTGGACGATCAAGTTTATTCAAAATTCTTTGCCAATACTCCTTATTATCTAACCCGCTAACCAGCCGGTTAATATTGTCTTGTTCCAGTTTTCCCATGTTAGTGCACCCCTTCTGCTTGCAACTCAAAATGGACAGAAAAGAGTTTTACCCGTACCAGGTGACCTTAGCCATCAAAATTAGATAAACAAAAAAAGCGCATAGCAAGGCTTCTTAGCCTAGCTATGCGCTTATAATCTGTCCCGCTTTGAATTAGAGCTTAATTTCTATGCAAACACCTCTCTGTTTTTTTAGACGCTTTTATCTCTCCTTTCAGGCTTTCTAAAAAAATTCAATGGTCATTACTACACTATTTAGGGACAGCTATATCTTATTCAATAACAGCAAGAGAACTTGACAAGTACTGTCTTTAGCTTTATGCTAGTGACTGCAAGGAACCAATTAATAGAAGTGTTTACATGAATTAGTCGGGGCGTGGGGTGCTCTTTACCCCAAGAGAGAGAGCCTCGCGTACGCGAGGCTACTGCTTTTTATTAAAAAATTATGTTAATCATAATTATACAGTTATTAAAAAAAGCACGATGACTTTTTGACAGCCAATCGTGTTTTTTTAATGACTTATTTTGTACATACTTGGAAAACTAGAATTGTGTTGGAACTAGTTGATAAAACATATGTGTTAACTATTTTTCACCTTATTACCTGTACTATCTATTGGCGTTGTATTTACAGACTTCTGAAAAGAATCCGTTTTCTTATTTAGTGGCGTCTGATTTTGCAAACTTTTAGCTTGTTTTTGTTGGGTCTCCGGTGAATCAATAAATGTGACATGAGCAGTAAATCTCATTATACTCAGCTCCCTTTTCTATTTGTGGCTTCATCTTACAGTAATAATCAGCAAAAAAAAAGCCGGTCTCCTGAGTTGATGGAGATCGGTTAAATCTGTTAGTTATGAGATGTAGTTCTGTTAAATCAAGACAGTTTGTCTAAGTCTTTGCTGATAATCAAGTAGCTGTTTCCGGCCGGATTGCCCAACAACTTCATATGGGGTATACCGGTCAAAGACCGATTCCGGGGTCCCCTTGGCATCGACTTGAATGATAATCAAATCATGAGTTAAGGTGACTGTTTGAAAGGCATTATCATCTGCGGGTTGACCATAACGATTAGGACGCCACGTGGGTAAGATAGTTTGGCCATCTAAATCCAGCCGGGCAATCGAAAACGTAGGTAAATCCGTGAGCTTAAACTTAGCTGGCAATTGCGACTGCAAGCCATGGCGCTGTAGTTGTAACGTGAAATCTTGGGTATGCGGGTCAAAGGCCGTTAACGTGATGGCCCCTGTGAAGGTTAAGCCCGTTACCCCATTGTCCCAAAGCGTCAATTTTGCCATTTTGCATCGGTCCATTCTATAGGTAGTCTGAAGGTGACATATTAGTCCGGTGCCGGTCTGATTCCGGTCCGACTGGAAATGGAACGTAAAAATTTAAGTTGATAATAGAAAGGTCAACGAAAATTTTTACATGAGTTAGATGGGGGTGTGGGGCGAATGCCCCAAGGTTAGCGATTCGCGTAGGCGAATCGCGGGTCTAAAATGGCCCTCCCAGAAGAGGCTCATTTTGGTAGACCCCCATTATCAGCTATTGTAACGGAGATAATGAGAAAGCACAAGATGGTTGAATTAGGCACATTGAATAGTAACAGTCTTGTCAGAAACAAGCTGTTTATTGTCCCAAGTTCGCGTTTCACCGTCAGCGGGAATTGTTAAACTAAAAGATGATTGATTATCAGGTACCGTTAATAACTGAGCGCAATGACCTTGGACTAACGTATCCAATAAACTAGTTGATTTATTAGTTAGAACATTTAATTTTGTTAACGTAGATGTCTTGGGGCCAACTTGCTCAATATAATTTAGTAGCGCGGGTGTTAATTTAGCAATCAGATAATTATTACGTAAGTAAAAAGCCGGACCTTCAACTTGAACTTGGGGTGAGTGGTTTTTGATTGATGTGACATAAGCTAAATAATTACTAAAAATAGACCCAACGGTAACATTGGCTGATAAAGTCATGAAAAAGTTTTTGAATGCTTGGTCTTCACAAGCAGTTTCATATTTTGTTTGTTCAATGGCAGTCATTTGGGCTTCAGCTTGTTCATCACAAAGTTGGTCACCAATTACATTAACATGGTTCCAATCACTTTTGCCCATGATACAAATAGGGTCGACAATTAAAAATTTTGCCATAACAATATCCTCCTATAAAGTAATGATATAACGATTAAGATGGCGAAATTAACTGGCATAGGTCACTAAATATTCAACAATATCGATATTATTAAAAGATTCAGTCACACTAATTAAGGTTGCATTTGATGGAATACAAGTGTTTAGCCAGTCGTCTAATGACTGATACTGGCCATGTTTGCTAAAAGTTTTATTGAGGTCACCGGTCATATAAGTTTTCATTTTAGTATCATAAATAACATTGACCACATGATATTGATAATTTCTGTTCAATATTAAAACCTCCCAGTTTTTCAAAGCATAAAAAAAGAAATCTATGAATAGGTCGCTTAAAATTAGAATGTTATAGATAAGATTGACTGATTAAACGTAAATTAATGGGGGTGTGGGACGAATGCCCCAAGATTAGCGATTCGCGTATGCGAATCGTGGGTTTCAAGACCCGGTAATTATCCCAGAATGGGTCTTGAAAGGTGTAGTAGCCCCTATCACCGCCATTGTAGCAACAAAATGATGAAGAGCAAGATGATAAAATAAAAGACCGATTCTTATATAATGGAATTGGTCTTTTTAGTAATGAAGTTTAAATATTATCTAACCTTGATTAGGAGCTTTAAATTTTTTGAATGCAATTAAAGTGTCATAATTTTGTGTGTTAGATTTATAATGTCTGGGGACTAATCGTATCCGAGGCCACTACTTTTTGGACAACCTAGACATATTCTGTTTAACAATTCGGTCTAAGTCACTAGCTGAACCAAAAGGAGTTGCAGTCCCAGTGAATCCTGTATATGATACATTTGGATTATTTAAATCCGACAGTAATGTTTCCATTTCAGCTGGCTCTAACGTAATAGAATTTACATTATTTACAGTTGCCATAAGGTACTCCTCCTTTATCTAGGGTCTTACCCCTGCTATCTAGGTAAGTATACGATAGATATAGGTGATTTTCAAGTTGAGAGACTGTCCACACCCCCGGTTTTGGGCTGTGTAGCATAAAAGACCGATAATCGCTGAATGAAAATAGTGATTATTGGTCTTTTGCTTAATTATCAAAGATGGCTTGTGATACGGGCTGATTTAAATCAATAGCTTCATGATGTTGTGGTCGGTTGATACGTTAATCCCCAATTGACTGAATTGGTTAAAATATACTTATAATTGAGCTAATGTATCTAAACAAACTTGGTCTGACATATCTTCCCGATGGAGTGTGGGGCGATAGCTCCAATAATAGCGATTCGCGTAGGCGAATCGCAGGCCAAACCAAAGTCAATTGACTTTAGTTTGGTAATAATCAACGCATTTTAATTCCAAGTAAATAAGCTTTTGTTTGTTCACGATTATATGGAAATTGAGATGGGTCACCATTAGCATCAAGTGCGCCGCTATCAGTCCATCCTGAATATGCATTTCGGCCATCACTATTTAATGTTCGATACCAAGTATCAAAATCCGCATCATTATGAGGTCCAGCTTTATATGTTTTAACTGGTTTCATATCAGTTAATTTAACCCACCCACCAGTATGCTTCTTCTTGGTAACTGGCTTCATATAGTAATAAACTAGCCAATTGCCATGATGTTTAACTTGGGTAATTTTTGTCCGAATCCACTTGTTTTTCTTATAGTTCTTCAAATAATGATTCGTCTTTAGCTTTACATTTTTAGCCGGACCGGTAATGGTATACGTCTTGCCTTTAGTATTTTTCACCCGATAAGTCGCATGCCGGGTACTAATTTTTCGATTCCGGCTATATCCGGTACTAGCGGCTGATGCTGTGACCGCAGGCATAATCGTGCCACCCAACATCCCAACAGCCATTAAGGCGACAACTACTTGATTTAACTTCTTCATTTTAAAAACTCCCTTTTTGATTTTCATTTTTGACGTTTCCCCTACTTTCCGACCGGGTCCACGATTCTTCTTACATGAATTAGTTGGGGCATGGGGCGGTTTTAGCCCCATGGACGGCAGCGGTGCGCAGCACCGGGCCATTTGGTAAGGAAGGGGTATTGGGGGTTTACCCCCAATGAGTCCCGGAGTATTCCGGGACGCCCGTTTGAAAGCATAACAATTAATGACTCATGCGGCGATGACTAAAGTCGAGCCACACCACGCGAAAACTAGGATATTCAGCGGTCGTGTTATACCGCAAGGTCACGACATCACCTAACGTGACCCCCGTGGCGGTCGCATAGGCTTTGGGAATCAGATACTTTTTGAATGGTGAGACTTTGACTAGTGGTTCGCCAGTCACGGTCGTATCCGCATATAAGACATAATTACGTTGCTTAACGGTGACTTCAATATCACGATATCGACTAGCTTGGGAATGCTCTGGTCGTTCTTTACTAATAATGACCGGGTCTTTCGGGTGCGGTAATTCAAAGCGCACTTCATCGCCATGAATCAGATTGTTTTGCCGGACATAATTTTCGGATACGGCAATGCGTCGAATAGTTGAACTAGTTGTGGGATGACCCACTAATTCACCACCGGTCATCGTCTGTTGAAAGGTCCCTTCATAAACGGTAGCCGTTTGACTGGTCTTCGTATCAGCATCCAATTGGTTCAAGAAATTAGCTACCGGCTTAGCAGTCTCAGTAGCCGTTGGTGCGAGTTTAGGATATATGGCTGAGCTGGAGGTCGGTAGTTGGGTCGCAGTGAGGCTCACAGCGTCAGTAGTGGCTGAATTTGAGGCATCGGGATTAGTGGCGGCGGGTTAAGGCCACAGTGTATTAATAAAGTTTGCCCAAGCTTCTTGATTATCCACCTCATTAAGAAGCTTTGAGGCAGTAACAGTATTGATTGTCGGATTGGCTAATCCCTTACTAGGATCGTTAGCATCTACTCCAGTTACTTGTCTCACACGTGCCTTTAGTCCACTGTTAGTAGTTCCAAGAAGTTGAGCATACTCTGTCCTTGTATTGTGATTAAGACCGTCAGTTTGATATTTATGTAGGTATACAGCTAATATATCTCCTTCGATCGACCACTCGAATTTTTTATCATTGGTATTATTCATTGACCCACTCCCCCTTATTCTGAATGTAATAATTCCCCTATATTATAATCGAGTAAAACTAATGTTTCAATTAAATTTTAACACTAATGTTGTCATTAAGTCAATTTTTAGATTAAAAATAGGCTTATTGTCCCTGTTTCCTTTTCTACCGTTTTACTACGCTTGATACTAGATAGGGAGGGAGCTCATTGGATACTAGTATGGGAAGTAAAGTAGCCGAACGGATTCTCCAATTACGATTGGCAAAGAAAATGACACAAGAACAGTTGGCTGAACGTGCTGATATCGATGCATCAGTCATATCGAGAATCGAACGTGGCTCACGCTCAAATATTCGGTTAGACACACTTGAAAAAATTGTTACAGCCCTTGGAGTCGATTATGCGTCCATCTTTTCATTTCCTGATAGCAATCACGTTAAGACACGAATCGATAGTAAACTAGATTTGATCACAGACCAAGAAACATTGGCAGCCATAGAGAAACTGGTTGACCTACTGGCCGTCCCAAGAAAATAAAAAGATTGTCTTGTCTTCATATGTCCATTCAGTAAATCCGTGTGCCCAAAAAGGTGCCCAAATTTGCTAATTATTGCTTAGCATTGCTCAAACAAGTACGTTTTTGTAGAAACTAGTACGCACTATTCATTTAATTTATTGTATTAAAAAAGCCCGTTAAAACGGGCTTTTTTGGTCAATTAATTCCTATTTTATCATCGATCCTAGTTTTTTCTCAGAGCCGGAGTACCATTCAACCATTGAATGTTTGCCATAATTAAATCTTCCTTTCACAGCCATAGCACTTGGCTACGACCCCCGTGACTAATCCTAAGCTCCATCATACCGACTTTTCTGAAAAAACGCTAGTCGAACCGATTTCTGCGCATTAAAAAAGCCTGAAAGTATTTTCCAGACTTTTGACGACGCTTCATTTATTAAACTCAGTTAAGCTTTATCATACTTATGCCAAAGGTAGTAATACTGACAATTACTAACAACTATAACAACTAACAGTAACCCTAAAATAATGTTTCCAAATAACACTACTGTGAGGTGCCAGCCTGATCCCATGAGCACAAAGACAATGGCCATCAGTGCATAGATGCTACTGAGCAACGTGTTCATACACACATTATGCACGCGCAACGCAACCACCTTATCTCGTTCATCATCAACAAAATAAAGCCCCTTGAATGTCTTGACGCCTAAGTACTTCGACAGATACCAACACAGCCCCCCGAGATTCGCACTAATTAATGCAACAATGATCAAGCTCAACCAGGACGGCATCGCCACCCCAAAAAATAATCCTCCTAAGAGAACAACAGTCAGGTTATTGTCCCAAAAGGTTAAACGAACAATTCTTTGTGCCCGTGTCATTTTGACTCCTCCTTTGGCTGGTAGTCGAATAGCGTGTCTACCTTGGTATTTAAGACTGTGGCTAACTTAAAGGCTAAGGCCAGCGATGGATCATACTTATCGTTTTCAATGGCATTAATCGTTTGCCGAGTCACCTTAGTTAACTCAGCAATTTCTGCTTGCGATAATTTTAACTTCTTCCGCCGAACGGCAATGCTATTTTGCATCGTTTCCACCTTCTCAATGTCAAAAGTTCTTGACACTTAAAGTAAAACACATTTGACACTATGTGTAAAGTATTCTTTACACTTTAAGACCGCTGTATGAAAAAAACCTGGAAACAAGTTCCAGACTACTGAGCATGATCATAACCAGGTCATTTCACGCTGATTCACGAGGTCAACTACCTCATCGATACTAAGCGGCCGATAATTAATCATATCAGCACCAACGTTAACGGCATTCGGCCCCCAAAGACCATTAAAATAATTAGTCCGCGTATCGTGCACATACCCGTATAATTGGATGGCCTGGTGATAATAACCATTCCACTCTAAATTTGGATAATGAAACAGGATAAATTTACGTTTGTGATAATTAAGCTCATGGAATCCTTTAACGTCATTAATTTTTCAGCAACCGTATCCGCAACATCAATTGATCGAGCATTGTTTTCGATGCCTGCGTGTAACGAGTAATTGTGTAATTTCCCAGTTAGATAAGGCGCCTCATGATTGCCTAATAACGTAATCACATTGACCCCAGTAGCCGTCATCAGACGCTTCCAGTCAATTAGAAAATTTAGTTCATCCCAGTATAATTGGGCATCCTGGTTACAGTTATAATCATCTAAATAGTCACCCAACAAAATAACTTGTTTTGACCAACTTGTGACGTGGCTTGAGTGACAAGCGGCAAAATCAAGCGCACTTTTAAATGTAAATCACCTACAAGGATCGTTTTCATTTTTAACATTCTTAACTGGCTAGTTATTTTAGCACCACATGTTTCCTTTAACATAAGCGACTCACTTATCCATTGCCAATCATTGGAATTACTTTGACACCGATCAGATTACAGCTAGTTCGCTTATCAATTATGACCCTCAGTTAATTCTAAATACTAAATCTAAGAATAGACTGCTAAGACCTAACAATCAGTCCGTTTGCTTACATTTTAACCTCTATTCTTGTATACTTATTTCAAGAAAGTTAGGTGATTGTAATGAGCAATTCAACCAATAGGACGATTAGTCGACCACAGCCAACTACAATTGATAATCTCATGCATGGCACTTTATATGAAACCAATCCACATAAAAAAGCCAACTATAAGCGACAATTAGACGCCGCTTTAAAAAAACGCCAACTCAAAATCATCAACCGTAGAACATTTATCCGCTGATGTTAGACTATCTTATCGTTGCTGGTGTAAACGGCGCCGGAAAAAGCACGCTTTATGAAGTCTACCCAACCTTATTTGGTCAAACCTTACGACTTAATGCTGACGAAATTTTGAGACAACTAAACGGTGATTGGCGAGTACCTAAAGATAATTTAGCAGCGATGCGCATTGAAGTTAAAAAAATTAGGGCTGCACTCAATACCAAAAAATCATTGCACGTAGAAACAACTTTAGCTGGCAACGGTCACACTCAACAAAACTATATCAACATGGCCCATGATCTCGGCTTTAGCGTAACCCTACTTTACGTTGCACTAGCAGATCCAACTATTGCCGTTAAACGGGTCAGTCAACGAGTGGCTAAAGGTGGCCATGGCGTACCGACTAACCTAATTTTCAAGCGGTATCGGCAATCATTAAATAACCTACCTCGAATTGCCCGGCAGGTCGATCGAATACGGATTTTCGCTAATGATCAAACCCTAACCTTAATATTTGCCCGAGATGACAACACTATTTTACAAGATGATCTTGAAGACTACCCTTGGTTACCATCTAGCAAATCATTATTAAAACTAGTTAACGACTAAAGCTCACCACAAATAACCCGGTAAAACCAATTTGGCTTTACCGGGTTATTTCAATCAAGTGTTAAGAACCGTTACTTATGCAACGGATCACGTTTTTCCAATGGCATCAAACCGACACCATTATTCATATTTCTTAGTATTTTAGATTGTAAAAAGCTTAAAATTGTGTGGGTACTTGTTCACCATTTACATCCAGGTCAGCCGCACCACCAGCTTGTGCAAATCCCCGGTACCAGTTACGACCTGCTTGAGACAATCCTCGATACCAAGTATCAAAATCAGCCATATTGTGCCCATGTGCCTTAGATGGCCGTGGACTGACTACTCTAACATCAGTTAATTTGACCCAACCACCCGCATGATGTTTTTTTGTAGTGATATAGTAGTACATCATCCACTTGCCTTTATGCTTGATTTGGGTAATCTTCTTGCGCGTCCACGTCGCTTTTTTATAATTCTTTAGGTAATGATTAACCTTCAACTTCGTCTGCTTTTTCGTCCCACTGATCCGATACGTTTTGGCATGTTTATTGGCAACTTTATACTTATAACGACTGTCAATCTTCCAAATCTCGATGCGTCGATAGCCAGGCGTGATTTTTTCTATCGTTGGTGTGCCAATCGCTGGGGCTGGATCATTACTCGCAGCAGCAGGGATCGCCACAATACTAAAAGTCGCCAACGCCCCCAATACCACCAGTGTCATTGTTATTAACTTTTTCATTATTAAACCTTCTTTAGCCCACTAAGCCATATGTGTTTGTACTGATAACGGGGCAAAATAAGCCCGTTTGACCTTAAAATGCGTGAATACCGTGGGCTTCTCACCAGCACCTTGTTGTGGCATGACTAAGACGTGCCGCTTTTTCCCCTTAATCTTCTTCGTATATTTTACAAACGCCGTCGCATCGGTGGGCTCAGTCTTGCTATTGAACGCATAAATAGTTCGTTTATTTTTCTTATAAAACTTATCAATCATTAGACTTGGTATCGTTATTAGCTTGCCATTAACAGGGCCCTGGCTAACGCGATGTTTTTTGATAACCACCTTATACAAACCGTGACCTTTATAATAATGGTACCAAGTTCCACGTAAACTTTTAGGCGCTACTTTTAACGACTTGGTCTTCGCTGCTGTTTGAGCATGCGCCGTTGTCGGTGTTAAATTAATCATCACACCAACACCCAGTACTGCCGTTAGTCCAAAAACCATTACCCAGTAACGATTTTTAATCAATCTGTTCATAATCAGGGCCTCTATATTCATTTCAATTAATCATTCGACAAGAGTACAAACATGTAAATAGCTTGTCCATGCTGCGTCCCACCTAAACCGATCCGGGTATGCTTAGCACTCATCAGATATGGGATAGCGCCGATGTCGCGATTAAGGTCACTCCGCCGCATCCAAGAGTTAACCGAGCCTTGACCCCACTGTGTCCCGTTTTCATAATGAACAATTGGGTTAGATTTTGGTGCCAAATAGTCATCAACAATCCAACCAGCATGGGGCGTACCTTCTACATTTACCTTGAAACTACGCCCATCTTTGAGCATCCGATTACTGTTTCGTTGCGCAATTTGATCTAACTTTTTCGTTTCCGTTAACGGCTTGAGTCCCCGAGTAGCCCGGTCATGATTAATATCACGAACTGCTCTCTTCCGATAAGCCGCGACGCTATATTTGCCATAACCCCATTGATTTCTGACATTATTGGCATAGACGTAGCCTTTTACTTTACTATTCTTAGAAGTTAAGTACTTGAGTGTCACTTTTTTACCATTAGTTTTGCGAACCGTAACTTTCTTGCTAGCATAAAACTTGGTATATAAATGCTTAGTCAGGTGATACTTTTTATGCGTTAACTTTGCGTTGGCATACATCCAACCGCCCTGAACATGCACTTTATGCTTAGCCTTATACGTCGTAGTTTTAACGACCTTAGCGGCTTTCGCCTTGGCAAACGCCGTGGTTGTCTTATTTGTAGTAACTGCCACCCCCATCGTCGTTACGCTTAGAACCGTTAACGCTGATATCATAATTTTCTTTGTGTTCATTTGTAACTCCTCCAATTTTTTAACTAATTCGCTTCAGCCCTAAGCTAAAGTTTGAATTGCTTTATATAATGCATCAACCAAGGCTTGACTGGTAACATAAATATTATCGTCACGACTATTTTCAGCGGCGTTATACTTAGAAACTGCTTTTAAAAGCCGGCCTCTTAATTTCGCTAGTTTTGCATTAGTCTTACTGTTGAAACGTCCTTTAAAAGTATCGTAAGCCCCTAAAATCGCTTTGGAGCCAGTCGGTGTAAACGCATACATATTAATGACAATATCTGGAATTCCAATTGGAGCTATGCCAAGCACATTTTGCGGTTGGCGATTATAAGCCGTCTTCATTCTGAACCTTTTAACGGCAAAATCTGCATTGACACGCTCATTGTAAGTCTGCATCCCTTTAGTCTGCTTAGGCTCAGGAAGATACTGAACCGCCGCCTTGATCCGCCTAAAATCTGAACGACGTTGCGCGTAATCTTTACTCTTATTCAGATAACCTTGCCAGATCCAGCCTTTAAGCGTGCCTTTCTTATTCTTAACGTAGTAATAAGTCGCCTTTTTACCATTCGGCTTTTTTAGTTTCGCTAACTTAGTCGCATATAGCCGTGTTTTCACATACTTGAACGCCGGGGCTTTCTTGGTTAACTGCGTGCGCTTATAAATACGACCGCCATTCGGATAGTATTTAGTTCGTTTGATTCTAGTCATCCTGATTACACTGGCAACTTTAGTCTCAGCTGTACCAGTCGTTGTCGTCACGATCAGACTCATCGTCATGGCACTCAAAACAGCTAATGTTGAAATCAGTGCATGCTTAACTTTCATTATTAACACTTCCAATTTTTATAGTCCAGATTTATTTATAGGGATGAAACATCATTTTATCGCCAGAAGCCTTAAAATTCTTACCGATCTTATGAAAACTCGACTTCTGATTTTTCTCGCCACCTTTGCCGCCAACCCAGTGAGCATTATACCGAAGGATATACCGATGGTGACCGAGAGACCGATAATAAACGTGTGAGCCCGTTACAACCGGCATGCCTGAACTCCAGTACCAGACAGACTTCGGGCCAATCTTGTACTGCGACATTAAATCAGCACCAAAATGCTTCGTTTGATACTTCCCCCGAAGCGCTTTCGGGGTTCCTTTGTGCCACTTAACCTTTTTAGTCGTCTTATGTTTGGCCGCTTGACTGGGCTGCGCAGTCATGTTCAAGTTACCACCAATTAGGGCCGTCATTCCTAATACCATTAAACTTAATTTAGTCAGTCGTTTCATTAAAGCTAAACTCCTTTTGCCTGTTTACTTATTTGCGGGTGTTAAACGCTGTAAAGACATTCGCCACCGCTGAAATATTAGCCGCCGAATTAGTCGATTTGGCCACTGCCAGATTTTCTTGTTGCATCGACAATTGGTCATTTTGAAAGTCTTGCGTTTCAGCAACGTTAAAGGCTTCTTGTAACGTGGTTGCCCGATTCTCACTAATCAAGTGCATCAAACGATCAATCGTCCAATAACTATAAAACTTTTGTGGAAAGTCTTGCATTCCTTGAACATAGGCTGGTACTGCCATGGCCGCATTAATTTGTTGATTAGCTTGCTCAATCAGGTCACTCGCTTGACGCTTCTGTCCATGTTGCACATACGCTAAATAAATAGTCCCGGCAATGCCACCCCAGAAGACCACTGCACTGAGTATTGGACTGATTGCAACGACCACAATTGGTAAAATAAAAATTCCAACAATCGCCCAAATCAAACGGTGTTTAGCTTGTTTACGTATCTGCTCATAATTGGTCTCTGCGACATACCGGGCGTGCCGAGCATCTTGAACATCCGCGGTTAACGCCCGCTTGGTTCCCAAAAACTTTAAAATATCTTCCTTACTCATGACTATAACGCCATCCTTTTTACTAAAATTTTTCATCAACTGAAATGTCTGTACTGACGATGTATCCCTGTCAAACCTAAAATACCAAAATTGCTGTTTCGTTGTTTGCTGACTTGTATGTAACCTGATGACAAATACGTTGTCGCCGCGTTCGCATTAAACTGATTAACCCCCAACTAATCCCGCGCCAGCCACCAACGTAGTCATCACGCTTGATACTCCTCCTAGTGGTACAGCCACGGTCATTAAAACTAGTCGTCCAACTTATAGGTCAGCCTTTTAGCGAAAGCGGTCATCCCGCTAGCAGACGTGATCTTAAAGGACTGATTATCCTTAGCCAACTTAGCTGAAATATCAGTCTTACCAAGCTTAAGTACCAGCTGGTCGCCATCAATTTTATAAGTCCCCGTATTCGTCTTCTCGCCGTCTGAATACTCGACGACTTGATTATCCCGTGTGAATTTCATCGTGTCTTTGGACGTTGCAAACAGCACGGTAACGTCCGTGGAGTAACTCCCGGTCAACTTTTTCGGTCGTAATAACATGACGCCGACGCCGATCACCACAATAAGACCAACGATGCCGATTATCCAAGCTGGTTTGAGTTTAAAGTGTTCTACTTGCATGTTTTCCCTTCTTTCAACTTATCCTTATTCTTGAAAATACTAACTAAATCAATACCCCATACCCCTAATATTATCAAATTACTATAAAAGCATCAATATTACATGTACTTAGTACAATAATTTTCCGTACATTGTTTTGTTACCCTGTACGGAGGGTGAAATCACATGAATTTAGATTTTTTTGGTGAACGACTTAAAGCCATGCGCAAGGCCAAGCGCCTTACACAGTTAGACCTCTCGAAGCGCTTAGAGGTCAGCAAAGGAACCGTCTCGGCTTACGAGCAAGGCTTATCCTACCCAGCTTTAGCAACCCTAGTGGAAATCTGCACAATTTTAGACACCTCTGCGGATTATTTACTGGGACTTTCTGATGACCTCTCATTTAAAATGGGAGGCTTAACCGATGCGCAAACGGACAGTGTATTACAATTTGTCGCGCTAATCGAACGTGCTAACGATATCGTCAATGACCAGTAATGCGATGATGACGTTGCACGATTAGCCTGCGATCCATCGTTTTACCAAAAAAGACCTGATGCGGCTGTACCGTCATGAAGTGAACCCTTAAAATTGGACAAATTGTTAAGCTGCTTTTTGAACGGCGAGTTCTCGGTATTTTACCGGGGGCT
>NZ_BJDK01000010.1 GCF_005405105.1 Lactiplantibacillus dongliensis | reverse complement strand
TAAATCCAATGAACTATTAGAGAATATCACGCAACGTCTAAGCTGTTAATTGATTGATTATTTATATAATACGAGGTTACGTTGATATGATGCCAGGCTATGTCTCGTCAATAACCGTTTCTAAAGATGGTAAGGCTCATTGGGGAGCTAATCCATTTGTCTTTTTGAAAAAGCTTTCTGCTAAGCAACAGAAAAAGAATGCTAAATCTAAGCAAGCTGTGACGATTCATGGCAAGTTAGACTATTATGTTAAGGGGTCTACCAAAGATCGAAAGGTTAAATATACAGTTAAAGGTCTAGTAGGTACTAGGGTTAAAATCAAGGCGCCTAAAGTGGCTGGCTATAAGTGTGCCAAGAAAAAAATCTATGTTGGTATTATAGATAAAAAGACAGGTTTTACCGGGGGTAGCATGCAACTCTATGTTAAAAAATAGTGAGGGGGCGCATATTAAATGAAACGACTAGTTAGGCTATTAGGCATAACAGTAATCGCGAGTGGGGTCATGGTACTGGACCTTGGCATTAACACGCCAGTAACCGCCCAAGCAGCAGTGAAGACTCACAAAGTAACGGCATTGCCCAAAACTTTTCGTGGTCATTGGTACACGACTGGTGGCAAAATGTTTAACAAGAAAGTAAGCGGCAAGAAGTTTGGTAGATCTAAGTATCGCAAAAGTCACGATAAACAGTCCATGTCAGCGACCAGTGAACAGTATTTTACACCCTATAAGGTCAGTGGTGCTGGGACGTATAAGAATACCATCTATCTGCTAAATGGTGAGGGGATAAATACGATTCGGCGGACGACGATTAAGGGTAAAGCTGTATTGATTAGCTATAATGAGCAACAGCACGGCACTGGTTTTACGATCTATACCAAGTCAAAAAAATCTAATTTACAACGAAACATTGGGGGGGTCTAACCCGTTTGGTATGGCTGTAACTGATCGAAAGACGGCCAAGGAAAATCGGACTTTTTATAACAAGATTAATCCAAAGGTAAAAAGATATTTAGGTAAGGCAGTTGTAAAAAGACATGCTAGTGGCGGCAAAACTGGTATGTTTAAAGGGATTAACATCAACTCCTATTCGGCTTATTATTTTTGGGAACGAGTCGTCAACAACTAAATCTATGAAGGAATCGGGGACAAAAAATCCTCGATTTTTTTATTTTAAAGTCGAAATAAGCACCCTTTGATGAAAAAGAATTTCTTAAAATCCGATAATTTTTGAAACTTTTTTGATAAATCGTGACAATATTCTTTAATTAACATTCTTTTTTTGGTACGATAATGACGTAGTTAAATTTGGGAGGCAAAACATCTTATGAGTAATGAAAAACCACAAATTGGCGTCATTGGTATGGCTGTCATGGGTAAGAACTTGGCTTTGAACATTGAAAGTCGCGGTTACAAGGTTGCGATCTTTAACCGGACCGGTTCTAAGACTGAAAAGGTTGTTAAGGATCACGCGGACAAGCAATTAGTCCCAAGTTATAAGATTGAAGACTTCGTGGCATCCCTTGAAACGCCACGTCGGATTATCATGATGGTCAAAGCTGGGAAACCAACTGATATGGTCATTGATGAATTATTACCATTATTAGATAAGGGCGATGTTTTGATTGATGGTGGGAACACCAACTTCAACGATACGATGGCTCGTAATGCTCGCTTAGACAAGTCCGGCATTAACTTTATTGGTATGGGTGTTTCTGGTGGTGAATTAGGAGCCTTACAAGGCCCTTCATTGATGCCAGGTGGCCAAAAAGAAGCGTATGATTTAGTTGAACCAATCTTGAAGAAGATTGCGGCTAAAGCGCCTCAAGATGGCGAACCATGTGTCACTTATATTGGCGACAACGGTGCCGGTCATTACGTTAAGATGGTCCACAACGGGATCGAATACGGCGATGAAGAATTAATCGACGAAAGCTACAACATTATGCGTAATGTGGCTGGGTTATCCGTTGATGAAATGTCCGACGTCTTCACTGACTGGAACAAAGGCGAACTCAGCAGTTACTTAGTTGAAATCACCGCTGATATCTTGTCACGTAAAGATGACTTAGGCGACGACAAGACGAAGCCAATCGTTGACATGATCTTAGACCGTGGGAACAATAAAGGGACTGGTAAGTGGAGTTCCGAAGATGCTTTGAACGTTCAAGTACCACAATCAGTGATCACTGAAGCCGTTTATGCCCGTTACATCTCAATGATGAAGAACGAACGGGTTGCGGCTTCTAAGAAGTTAGCTGGTCCTAAGAACGATGTGAAATTACCAGCCAAGGAAGAATTGGTTGAAAAGATTCGCCAAGCCCTCTACTTCAGTAAGATCATGAGCTATGCTCAAGGCTTCGAACAATTACGTTTCGCCGCTGAACATTACGGCTGGGATTTGAAGTTCGGTGAATTAGCACAGATCTGGCGGGCTGGCTGCATTATCCGGGCGCAATTCTTACAAAACATTACCAATGCGTTTGATAAGAAACCAGACTTAAACAACTTATTGATGGATGATTACTTTGCTGATATCGCTGCTAAGTATCAACAATCAACTCGTGACGTCTTAAGCTTGGCCATCCAAGCTGGCGTTCCAGTGCCATCGTTTAGTGCTGCTTTGTCATACTATGACTCATTCCGGGCCGAAGTTTTACCTGCTAACTTGTTACAAGCACAACGGGATTACTTTGGTGCCCATACCTACGAACGGACTGACCGTGAAGGCATGTTCCATTACACTTGGTATGAAGAACAATAAAAATCACGATTAATTGAAAACAAGCTTGAAACGCACCTAATCATTAGGTACGCTTCAAGCTTGTTTTTTTCGTTAGGGTTAAATTACCAGAATAGGCCACTTAAAATGGTTGTCGCCGCCACGCCCCAGTAATATTCAGAGGTTCGGGCTGTTTGGTTGTAGAGCGTTGTTAAGGCTTGAATCGGGTGATTCATGTGGGCTCGCATGGCGTTGAGGGCAACGGCATTGACCCGTGAAGCGGTTAATAGGACATTTTCGTACTTAGCAAGTTCCATCGCACACCTTAATAAATGGGCGGCTAATTCAGTGTCTTTAGCGACCTCGGGATCATTATAGGCAACGCAAATTTGTTGCAATAGGTGCTCAGCTTTTGGATCTTTTAACATGGTCATCATCCCCCGTCTGACCAGAGTATAGCACCATGATACCCAAATAGGTACTGGGGTGATCAAGTATTCAAGCTTGAAGTGGTCACTTTTGTATCGAACATCTGTTTGCGATATAATTAGATTATCATGCTAAACGGAGGTGTTGGCGGTGCGCCAAGAATCATTATTCAAACCGGAGCGGGGGACGAGTAGCCCGCTAGCTTATCGAGTCCGGCCGACGACCTTAGATGGGTTCAAAGGTCAGGACCATTTACTCGGGCCGGGTAAACTATTGCGGCAACTTATTGCTGAAGACCAAATCCCATCACTGATTTTTTGGGGGCCGCCGGGGGTTGGTAAGACCACGTTGGCTGAAATCATTGCCCAACAGACCAAGTCGCACTTTATTACATTTAGTGCCGTGACCACTGGCATCAAAGAGATTCGGCAGATTATGGATGAAGCGGAAGCTAATCGGGATTTTGGTGAGCGGACCATCGTGTTCATCGATGAAATTCACCGGTTCAATAAAGCCCAACAGGATGCTTTTTTGCCGTACGTTGAACGTGGCAGTATCACTCTGATTGGGGCAACGACTGAGAATCCGTCGTTTGAGATTAATGCGGCACTATTGTCGCGTTGTAAGGTATTAGTGTTAAAAGAATTAACCCCGGCTGCGTTAGTCGAGATCCTACAGAGTGCGCTTAAAAACGAGAATGGGTTTCCTAAGTTGACCGTACACCTACAGCCTGACACGTTACAGTTGATTGCGGAATTTGCCAATGGGGATGCCCGGATGGCGTTAAACACACTGGAGATGGCCGTTTTAAATGGTGAGCGTGATGGCGAATCCGTCACGGTGACGGCGGCTGGATTACATCAACTGATTAACACCAAGTCGTTGCGCTACGATAAGAATGGTGAAGAGCATTATAATTTGATTTCAGCGCTTCATAAGTCGATGCGCAATAGCGATGTCGATGCCGCCATTTATTGGCTGATGCGGATGTTAAAAGGCGGGGAAGACCCGTTGTACATTGCGCGGCGCCTGATTCGCTTTGCCAGTGAAGATATTGGGTTAGCTGACCGGCAGGCGTTGCCGTTAGCGGTGGCCGTTTATCAAGCTTGTCAGCTGATTGGCATGCCCGAGTGTGATGTGAATCTGACTGAAGCGGTGGCTTATCTATCATTAGCCCCGAAGTCGAATGCCTTATACATGGCGAAAGCGGCGGCTCAAGCAGATGTTCGTGCGAAAGGCAATCTGCCGGTGCCATTGCAGATTCGCAATGCGCCAACCAAATTAATGAAAGATTTAGGTTATGGCGATGATTATCAATATGCGCATGATACCGCGGCTAAATTAACCAATATGACCACGATGCCGCCGGAATTAGCGGGACAGACGTATTATGAACCGACTGATCAAGGCCAGGAAAAGGCGTGGCGGCAACGATTAGCTGCGATCAAAGCTTGGCATGCCCAACATCCCGATGCCCCGAGCGATTAAATTGCTTTTTAGTCAATAACCGTTAAAATGAGATTTAGATTAAGGTTCCTACAGCTTTCAGTGGTAGGAAAATTAGCGTATTCATGTTAAAATAACATGTTGTACCTGTTGATGAGGCGTCGTTCTCATTAAACATCGTGAGTACGCTTGTTAGATAAGTTGAATATTAGGAGTGACTAAAAGTAAATGAGTCGAATATTAATTATTGAGGACGAAAAAAATCTCGCCCGCTTTGTCGAACTGGAATTAAAGCATGAAGGTTACGACATTCAAGTTGAATATAATGGTCGTAAGGGATTGGACGCGGCTTTAGGTGAAGACTTTGACGCGATTCTGTTGGACTTAATGTTGCCCGAATTGAACGGGCTAGAAGTTTGTCGCCGGGTGCGGGAAGTTAAGAACACCCCAATTATTATGATGACGGCGCGTGATTCTGTGATTGACCGGGTTTCAGGGTTAGATCATGGGGCTGACGATTATATCGTTAAGCCATTCGCCATTGAAGAATTATTGGCGCGGCTCCGGGCTTTACTACGGCGGATTGATTTGGAAAGTGAACAACAAAGCACTAAGCAAACAACGGTCACCTATAAAGATTTAACGATTGAAAAGGAAAACTTAGTCGTTAAACGTGGTGATGAAGTTATTAACTTAACTAAGCGTGAATATGAGCTTTTATTAACGCTAATGGAAAATATCAATGTCGTTTTAGCTCGAGACGTCTTGTTAAACAAGGTCTGGGGTTACGAATCCGAAGTTGAAACTAACGTGGTCGATGTCTATATCCGGTACTTACGGAACAAGATTGATCGTCCTGGTGAAAAGAGTTATATCCAAACCGTTCGTGGGACAGGTTACGTGATTCGCTCGTAATGTCTGAACCAACAGCAACAACAACGGTGACGACACCGCGACCAAAGAAACGTTGGTCATTGAAGTGGAAATGGGCGCTGGGGACCGCAATTGGGACCGCGCTCCTTTTTATTTGTTTTTCAATCTTAGTGTATAAGAGCTTCACGAACCTCTTAATGCGCCAAGAACAACGTGACGTGGTCAGTGCCGTGACAACGGTTCAGCAATCATTGCGGACTGAATCGACGGGTTTAACGATTAAGTCCGTCGCTGCCAAGCTACAGCCGGAAGCCAATATTGAGCCGGCCTCTGGGATGGAAGCCCGTAAGCACGGGGCGTTACAAACGAAGATCTTTTCAGACTCAGAATTGACCGCCTTGTCGCGGACGAATTTGGCCGTAACTGTTTATGATCCCAAAGGCGTTACGCTGTACATTTCACGGCAGGATGCGCATGAGTTTAAGAAGAGTGCTTCACGTCAGTTGTCGATGATTGGGCATGGGAGTGCGTCCGAGTTAGTTGGTCGCGCGCCCATCTATGCCGCCAGTCATCATAAGCTGATTGGGTACGTCCAGATTACCGATAATTTAGCGGATTATCATAATACCACGCATAATCTGATGTGGATTTTTATTGTAATGACGCTGATTGCCATCTTTGGCTCGACATTGTTAGGGTACTTCTTAGCGGCTTTCTTATTACGACCAATGCGTAAAATTACGCAGACGATTAATGCGGTCCAAGATGATCCGCAGACGGATTCACGGGTACCGGCGCTTAATCGTAACGATGAGTTATCTGATTTAGGGACACTCTTCAATGATATGTTGGACCAGATGCAACGCTATATTACCCAGCAGCAGCAATTCGTGGAAGATGTCTCCCATGAGCTGCGGACGCCGGTTGCGATTATTCAAGGGCATATGGAACTCTTGAATCGTTGGGGCAAGGATGATCCGCAAGTTTTGGCGGAATCTTTGACGGCCTCGTTAGCTGAAACCAAACGGATGCAAAGATTGGTTCAAGAAATGCTGGATCTATCGCGAGCTGAACAGTTGGAGATTAACTTTAGCCATGAAACGACTGATGTTCAGAAGTTGGTCACGCAGGCGTTTAATGATTTTAAGATGATTCATCCTGATTTCATTTTTACGTTTGACGATGATGTGAAACAGCCGGTTTATGCGCAGATTTATCGGAATCATTTGGAACAGATTTTGATTATTCTGTTGGATAATGCCGTTAAATATTCCACGAAACGCCAAGAAATTCACCTGTCGTTGTCGACGGATATTCGCTATGTCGAAGTGGCGGTTCAAGACTTTGGTGAAGGGATTTCCAAGGATAACTTGGACCGTGTCTTTAATCGCTTCTATCGGGTTGATAAAGCCCGTAGTCGGGATAAGGGCGGTAATGGGCTCGGCTTATCGATTGCCCAACGGTTAGTTGAAGGCTATCATGGTAAGATTAGTGTTGAATCCGTGGTTGGGCAAGGCTCAATCTTCCGGTTCCAATTGCCAATCTTGAAAGATTCCAAATTGTTAGCCAAGGCGGAAGCTGATACAAATGCGGTTGAAAAGATCGCTAAGTCAGAGTTACCAGCGGGGATTAAGCCGGCAAGCCGCGATCTTGATGAGCCACCGTTGGATGATCATGAACATGCAGATAAATAAAAAATAGAAGTGGTAGTCAGGCAGTTTGTCTGGCTACTTTTTTGGTTACTCTGGGCAGTTGAGCTATCTTCTGTTAACATTAAAGGGTTACGTTTGGTGCTAGTTGAAATTGCCACCTGCCGGTTGGTTCCTAAAATGCTGGAACGCCATGGGCCATTTTGAAGCCAAACCCGGTCTTCAAAACTGACCTTGGCCTAAGTCCGAGCAGATCATTCGCACTAAGGCCAACGACACGGCTGAGCATTTTAGGAACCAACCTCTCGGCTAAATGACTGAACTTAAAATAATCAATCATTAATTTTTCAGTCCCGTTAGTTAACGTCGAGCGGGCCAGAATTGGCTCAGTGGTGTCGTTTATCTTGGTCGGTGACTTTCCGACCTAGATAAAGCCCGGCTTGGAAGACCGTTCTTCGGCTTCCAAACGCGGCCACCACGTTCCAGCCGATTCTGGACCAACCAGAGTGGCAATTTAATCCAACTAGCACCAAGTGTAAGGGGTGTTAATGACTTCGAGGGGGATGTTTTAATTGAGTGACCAACCAACTTATCAGCCGATGACGCTGAAGTTGTTTTTAGAGTTTATTCGCTTGCCAACAAAATCGGCGAGTGCGGTGCCGTGGGTGATGGGGGTCTTATTTAGCTGGTATTATTTTCATACGGTTAATTGGCTGAGTGCGGCAATTTATTTAGTCGCACAAATTTCAGTGGCGTTTTTTGTGACGGGATTCAATAATGTTCAGGACTATCGGTTAGCGGTCGATACGCATTATCGTGATACTTACAATATTATTGGGCGCGAACATTTATCGCCGCAACAGGCGTACCGGTTAATGTGGAGAACGCTAGCATTGGCTTGTGGGTTAGGGTTGATCCTAGTGTTACGGACGAATCTGTTACTACTCTTCATGGGAGCCGTTGCGATTGCCATCAGTATCTTGTATACGGCGGGACCCGTACCATTTTCTCGGTTTCCGGTTGGGGAAGTTCTATCTGGCTGGGTGGAAGGCTTTGGCGTCTTTTTTCTCACCATCTATATGAGTGTGACCCCAGCAACTTTGATGGGAATCACGATCAACTGGCCAGCCTTCGCGGTGGTGGGCAATCTCAAAAATATTTTGATCTTACTCTTAGTTGGCCTCCCCAATGTGATTTTAGTGGCCAACATTATGTTAGCGAACAATATTGGCGACGTGCCACAAGATATTAAGAATCATCGCTACACCTTGCCGTATTATTTAGGCCATACACGAGCGATGCAACTGTATCGGGTCTTAGTTTTTGCCAGCTATGTACCGGTGATTATCAGTGTGGGGTTGCAGTTGTTACCAATTTATCAACTGGTGACGCTGGTCGCGATTCCGAAGTTGATTAAAAATGTCCGGTTATTCAATCAGACTCAAGTACGTGAAAAGACCTTCTATACGGCACCCCAAAACTTGATGTTATTTCAAGGCTTGCAAATGTTAGGCTTGATTTTAGGGCTGGTTTTTGGCGGTTAAATCCGCATGATAAGGTTTTCACGTCAACGAAAGACTGTTATAGTGGAATAGCAGTAAATTTATTCAGGGGGCGGACCGGTTGTCAAACGAAACCACATATCGGCCAATGACAGTTAAGATCTTCTTGCAGTTCATTCGGCTGAATGCTAAAGCGGCGAGTGTTGTGCCGTACTTTATTGGTATTTTATTTTCTATTTATTATTTTCATGCATTTAATTGGGTTAATTCGTTAATTTATTTAATTGCCCAAGTGTCAATCGCTTTATTTGTGACGGGGTTCAATAACGTGCAAGATTACTTTTTAGCGGTCGATCTGCATTATCGTGATACGTATAACATTATTGGGCGGGAACATTTATCACCCAAGCGTTCCTTGCATCTAGTGCTATGGATGTTAGCGACTGCCATTGTACTTGGCATCGTGCTCGTTTTCAAAACGAATTTGCTATTATTATTTATGGGAGCGGTGGCCATTGGGGTAGCCGTCTTCTATACTTACGGGCCGGTACCATTTTCACGTTTTCCATTAGGGGAGCTCTTATCTGGGACGGTTGAAGGTTTTGGGGTGTTCTTCTTAGCGGTCTATATGAACGTGGCCACCCCAGTTTTGATGGGCTTTACGTTCAACTGGCCACACTTTGCCGTTGTCGGGAACTTGCAGAACATCTTGGTGATGATCTTAGTTGGTTTACCTAACATCTTCTTAGTCTCTAATATCATGTTAGCCGACAATATCTGTGACTTGGACCAAGATGTCCGTAACAAGCGTTATACGGTGCCATATTATATCGGTAAACCGAAAGCTTTGCGGACATATGATACGCTGGCATTGTTAGCTTATATCCCAGTCTTGATTAGTGTTGCGTTACAATTATTACCACTTTATCAATTACTAGTACTCTTGGTTTTACCAAAAATGTTGAAAAATATTAAAGCGTTCAATGCGGTTCAGATTAAAGAAACCACTTTTAATACGGCACCGCAAAACTTGATGATGTTTCAAGGGATGCAATTGATTGGCTTAATTATTGGCATTATTTTTTAAAGCAGGCCACTAAAAAAGGCAACTACCGTCATTGGCAGTTGTCTTTTTAGTTGTACTCATTAATCGCGATGATGGCGTTGCTGTTTACCAGCATTCCGGCCTTCATTTGGATGGGCATTGCGATTTGATAATTGATTGTCGACAGCCTGTTCCGTTGCTTGGACGGGTTTAGCAGTCACGGGAGTACGAGTCTTGATTGGATGTTTCTTCAATTCAGCCTCAACTTCGCGACGAATCCGGGGCCGGAAGAAGTTGATAATCAACGTTTGTAAGCAGGCGAATAACCCACCAACGAAGAAGTACAAGCCTAAACCAGCAGGCGCAGACATCGTCACGAACAAGATCATAACTGGACTCAAGACTAACATTGTCCGCATGGTCTTCTTTTGTTCTGGCGGCAAGCCGATCATTGACAAGTAACCTTGGGCCAAGTAGGACAAGAACGCTAAGACGGCTAACAAGAAACTGGATTTCCCTAATGGAATGCCAACAAAAGTGGCACTGGAAAGTTCCGGTGAGAACCGAATCGCGTAATATAAGGCCGAGAAGATTGGAAATTGGATCAGTAACGGTAAACAACCGATCCCACCAGTCATACTAATACCATTGTCCCGATAAAGCTGCATCATTTGGTTGCTAACCGCCGTTTTTTCTTCGGGGGTCTTAGCAGCCTTTTGTGCGGCTTGAATTTTCTTTAATTCAGGTTGGACCGCGGACATCTTTTCTTGTTGATACGTTGATTTTCGTTGTTGATTGACCATCATTGGTAATAAGACCAATCGTACCAACACTGTTAACCCAATAATGGCCCAACCGTAGTTGTTACCGAAAAGGCTAGCCATCCATTGCATGACGGCTTGACCGGGCCGGGCGAGGTAGTCATAGACAAAGCCATAAGGTTTACCGGTCTTTGTAGTTTGCACACAGCCGCTTAAGAACAGCGCCAAACTGGACAGCGCCAATGTAACGGTGAGGCCTTTTTTATTTTTCAATTGCTCATAATCCCCTTTATTTTTAATCATATAAACTAGATGATACTAGAGACCACCCGGGATTTCAATTAGTTATCCGAAAATTATGGTAGTTTTGGGGTTCCGCTTCGTGGACGGTTAATTGGTCGACGCGACCAAAATCCGTTGGTGATTGGCGAATCACGTCGATAAAGACTTGCACACGCTGATCTTCACCTTCTGCTTCAATAAACACGGAGCCGTCCATTAGGTTCCGAACGATACCGTTAACGCCGCACTTATCAGCGGCGGCCTTAGTTGCCCAGCGAAAGCCAACGCCTTGAACGCGGCCACTGGCTTGCAGTGTTACTGCTCGCATACTGTCACTTCCTATCTATCAAATGTCTACATTATATAATAGCATGGAAATGGACGGTTGTGATGGTTAGAAGTGGGTGGTGTTAGCTAAAATTACCGCTTACCAGTTGATTTTTTAAATGCCGAAACGTTATGGGTCGGGTTTAGGCCTGGCCTTTTCAAAACTCGCCTTGCTCTAGCCGCTCGTACTAAGGCCAACCAGCGTGGCAACTTAATCCAACTGGGACTAAGCATATGCTATACTTAACGTTAATGAGATTCGGAAAGAATTGGAGCTAAGTTAAACATGGAAAAAATTAATTCATTACAAAATGCCCACGTTAAGATGTGGAAGAAGTTACAAACGAAAAAAGGTCGTAAGCAACAAGCCTTGTACTTATTAGATGGTTGGCACTTAGTCAACGAAGCGGTAAAGGCCAAGGTCTCGATAAAAACGTTACTGATTACGGAGAAACAATTGGCAACTAATCCCGACTTGACCAAGTTTCCAGCCGTGATTGAGATTTCAGAAGAAGTTGCTAGTCACATCAGTGCCACCGTGACGCCACAAGGGGTCTTTGCCTTGGTCAACTTACCGAAAGCAGCCGCTGACCCGCTGGCTAACTTAGATTTGTCGCGGCCCTGGTTACTATTGGATAATGTGCAAGATCCTGGCAATATTGGGACAATGGTTCGCACCGCGGATGCCGCTGGCTTTGCGGGGGTGGCTTTCGGGACGGGGACGGTTGATGTTCACCAGCCTAAAGTTGAACGGGCGATGCAGGGAAGTCAATTCCATTTGCAATTATTGAGTACGGATCTCACTGATTTAGTGGCCCGTTTTCATGCTGAAGATAAGCCAGTGTATGGTTCTGAACTGAATCCGGAGGCGGCCCAATACTTAGATATTGATGCCCCGGCCAGCTTTGGTTTAGTGATGGGTAACGAAGGCAACGGCATGAGCGACGAATTATTGGCATTGACCGATAAGAATCTGTATATTCCAATCAAAGGTCGCGCTGAATCCTTAAACGTCGCCATCGCGGCCGGTATTTTGATGTTTGGGTTATATCGGTAGCTTGCTGGTGCTTAAACTGCTTGATGGATTGAAAGTAGATTACGATTGGGCGACTCATTAATGCTGACCCAACCAGAGTGGCAATGAATCACTAACCATAAGTTAGTTAATTTCCAACCGGAATTGAACAAAATACTTTCAAATTCACTTACTTTTTAGTAGAATAGCGGTAGTTATTAGCAAAGGGAGCTTTCAATGAAAAACAAGGTATGGCAACAAGATTCCGAATACGTGGCAATTGTGGCTGATTTATTAGCACAACCAGCCGTGCAACACTTGGCCGACTTTACACAACACCACCATTCGAATCGTTTAGATCATTCAATTGCAGTTTCATACGATAGTTACTTATTGGCAAAAAAATGGCACCTCAACACGACCGCGGTTGCGCGCGGCGGGTTATTACATGATTTGTTTTATTATGACTGGCGCGAAACCAAGTTTGATCTGGGGTCGCATGCCTTTATCCATCCACGGGTCGCTTTGCGGAATGCAGAAAAGTTAACCAAACTAACACCGATGGAAAAGGATATCATTTTAAAGCATATGTTTGGGGCGACCTTGGCCTTGCCAAAGTACCGTGAAAGTTTGTTAGTCTCTTTAGTCGATGATTATGAAGCAGAACATGAATTTTTTGGACCATTACGTACGAAGGTGGCCAAACAGTTAGACCGGTTTCGGGGGAAAGCCTCCGCTGAATAGCCGGTCAGCAGGACGTTTTTGGAGGTCATGAGAATGTCAGAAATGATGCTAGATACGGTTGCAGACACGACCGCAGAATCCCAATTTGAACTGTGTCCGAAATTTGAAAAGACGTTTTCCATCTTAGGTAAGAAATGGAACGGTTTAATTATCGATGTCTTACTTGAAGACGGACCACAGCGGTTTAAAAATTTAGCGCGCCGGGTACCGAAATGCAGTGACCGGGTGTTAGTTGTGCGCTTAAAAGAATTGGAAGAAAATGGCATCGTTAGTCGCGTGACCCATGCCGATTCGGCGTTGATCGAATACCGTTTGACCGCTAAAGGGGCGGACTTACGGCAGGTGATGAACACTGTCCACAATTGGTCTGATAAATGGTTTAGCCCAGCCCAAGGTTAATTGCACTTGACGCTGGCGTTGGTTTGCCATAAACTGGCATATGTAAACAGAAAAGCATTGACGAGAACTAGTAGCTAGTTAGCGGCGTCATAGGGACGAGTGTCATCGATTGTAAGCACTCCGGCGACCAAGATTAGTGAATTCACTCTCTGAGCTGAAATTGGGCGTTTAAAACAAATAATTTTCCGGTCTCCCGGCCGTTATTCGGTGAAAGTGCGTTGGCTTAGGTGAACTAGGTCGACGAACAAGGGTGGTACCGCGATGACCTCGTCCCTTTTAGGATGAGGTCTTTTTTGTGTCTAAACGCGATTATAAAATTTGGAGGAACAGTATGAGCTTACAAGATCGGTTAACCGAACTACGCGACCAAGGCTTGGCAGATATTAAGTCTGCGGATGTCTTGAAAAAAGTCAACCAAGTCAAAGTAGATTTACTTGGTAAAAAAGGTCCCATTACCGAAGTTTTACATGGGATGCGGGACTTAACACCAGAAGAACGTCCTAAAGTTGGGGCTTACGCAAATGAAGTGCGCGATAAGTTACAAGCGGCGATTGACCATCGCCGTGATGAATTGGAACAAGCGGCTGTTAATAAACAATTAGTGGCGGAAACGTTGGACGTCACCTTACCTGGCCGTCAAGTGCCCCAAGGTCAACCCCATGTGATTACCCAGATTATTACCGAACTCGAAGATTTATTTATCGGGATGGGGTATCAGATCGTGGATGGGGATGAAGTTGAAGAAGATTACTACAACTTCGAACGCCTGAACTTACCTAAAGACCATCCAGCGCGGGATATGCAAGATACGTTCTATATCACCAAGGATGTCTTATTACGGACCCAAACGTCAGCGGATCAACCGCGGTCACTGGAAAACCATGATTTTTCTAAAGGGCCGTTAAAAGTCTTATCACCAGGCCGCGTTTATCGGCGCGATACCGATGATGCGACTCATTCACATCAATTCCACCAAATTGAAGGATTAGTCGTTGATAAGCACATTACGATGGCCGACTTAAAGGGGACGTTGACGTTAGTTGCCAACGAACTCTTCGGCGATCAATTTGAAGTCCGCTTGCGGCCAAGTTACTTCCCATTTACGGAACCTTCCGTTGAAGCCGATGTCACTTGCTTTAACTGTAATGGGAAAGGTTGTGCCATCTGTAAACAAACGGGCTGGATTGAAGTCTTAGGTGCCGGCATGGTGCATCCACACGTCTTAGAAATGTCCGGGATTGATCCGGAAGTTTACGGTGGGTTTGCCTTTGGCTTAGGCCCAGATCGGTTTGCAATGTTGAAGTATGGCGTTGATGATATCCGGAATTTCTACTTAAACGATGTCCGGTTCTTGTCACAGTTCTATAAGAAAGGTTAGGACGTCCAATATGAGAATTTCTTATGCGTGGTTACGAGATTATTTAAAGCTGGATTTGCCAGCCGATGAATTAGCAGAAAAAATTGAACGGACTGCTGTCGAAGTCGACGGTGTTATCCGCCCAAGCGAGGGCTTGAAAAAAGTAGTCGTTGGGCATGTCTTAGAATGTGTGCCGCATCCTAACTCCGATCATTTACACATTTGCCAAGTTGATGTTGGCGAAGCTGATCCGATTCAAATCGTTTGTGGTGCGCCCAATGTGGCGGCTGGACAAATGGTGATTGTGGCCTTACCAAACTCTTGGATTGGTGGTCACACGAAGATCAAGCGCAGTAAGATGCGTGGTGAAGTCTCTAACGGGATGTTATGTGCGTTGGATGAATTAGGCTTTGATGAAAAGCTAGTGCCCAAAGAAGTTGCGGATGGCATCTTTATCTTGCCAGCCGACGCTACCCCTGGCGAACCGGTCTTCTCCTATTTAGGGATGGACGATGAAATCATTGACATGTCGGTTACGCCTAATCGTGGTGACATGTTGAGCATGAACGGCACAGCTCATGAATTGGCGGCTATTTATGACCAAACCCCAACGATGCCTAAAGTTGACTTAACTGAAGATGCAGCTGATTTGGCTGATGATGACTTGAACATTACGGTTCAAGCCGATGAACAAGCGGTGCCACAATACAAGATGCGGTTGATCAAGCATGTCACAATCAAGCCAAGTCCATTATGGCTCCAAATTCGCATCTGGAATGCTGGCATGCGCCCCATCAATAATGTGGTCGATGCCACCAACTATATTTTGATGCAATACGGCCAACCTTTGCATGCGTTTGATTTCGATCAATTGGATGCTGGTCAAGTTAATGTGCGTTTTGCGAAAGCCGGCGAACAATTAACGACGTTGGATGGTGAAGAACGCGACTTGTTAGCAACTGATTTAGTTATTTGCAGCAATGATAAGCCAATTTGTTTAGCTGGGACGATGGGTGGTTTGGCGACTGAAGTTACTGACCAAACCACGAGTATTGCCTTAGAAAGTGCGATCTTTGATGCCGTTAAGATCCGGAAAACGGCGCACAATCATAACTTGCATAGTGAAGCATCGATGCGTTACGAACGGGGCATTGATCACGGTGCGACCGAAAAGGCTTTAGATGCTGCCGCAGCGATGATTGCCAAGTTAGGTAATGGGACCGTCACTAGTGGTGTGGTGGTAGGTCGCGATGAAGACGTTAAGCCCGTTGAAGTGGCAATTACGTTAACGCGAATCAACCACGTTTTAGGCACCGACTTGTCATTAGACACGGTTAGTGACCTCTTCAAACGGCTTGACTTCCCAACCACTGTAACGGACGATACTTTCAACGTGACGGTGCCTTCACGTCGTTGGGATATTCATATTCCAGCTGACCTGATTGAAGAAGTCGCTCGGTTATACGGCTATGATAACTTACCATCGACGTTACCAACTGGACAACCAACCATTGGTAAGTTGAATGAAACCCAACAAGCCATTCGCGATGCGCGGAAATTAATGGAAAGTGCCGGTTTAACACAAGCGATCAGTTATTCATTGACCACGGACAGTAAAGCGCGGGCCTTTGCCTTACATGCGAGTGATGTGACGACCTTAGACTTCCCAATGAGTTCTGAACGGACCACGTTACGGTTGAGCTTGATTGCCGGATTATTGGATGACTTAGCCTATAACAATGCCCGTAAAGAACAAGATGTGGCCTTGTATGAACAAGGGCGGGTCTTCTTCAGCCAACCAGAACAAGTTCGCCCTAAAGAAGTGGAACATTTAGCTGGTGCGATTACCGGTTCGATGGTTAAGACTGCCTGGGATACGGCCGCTACACCAGTTGATTTTTACCAAATCAAAGGTATTGTGGCTGGTTATCTGAAGAGCTTAGCCTTGGTTGATCCGATTAGTTACGTCGCGACCACGGCCCATGCTGAGATGCACCCTGGTCGGACCGCTGATATTTATGTTGGCGACCAGTTAGTTGGTTTCGTCGGTCAGATTCATCCAACGACAGCCAAAGCTTATAAGATTCGCGAAACGTATGCCTTCGAATTGGACTTGGCGGCCTTGATTGCTTTGCCAAAAGCGCGTCAACAATACCAGCCAATCTCGAAGTTCCCAAGCATTACCCGGGATGTGGCGATGCTAATTGATGATACGGTCACTAATGCCGATATCGTGGCCTTGATCCATGACAAAGGTGGGGCTCACTTACAAGATGTCCACTTGTTTGACTTATACAATGGTAAACACGTGCCAGAAGGTAAGAAGTCCTTAGCTTATACGTTGACATATCAAGATCAAGCCGCCACGTTGGTTGACGAAGATGTGACTAAAGCCTTTGATAAGGTCTTGAGTGCTTTAACTGAAGACTTAGGTGCTGAAATTCGTTAGTGAGCGTTGATTTTTGCCACGTTGGTTAGTAGTGTTCTGGCAAGTACCTAGTCACAAATGAGTTTAAAAATAGAATTTCCAAGTAACAGCTCGTAACGATGAGGTTACGGGCTGTTTGCTTAGATTACAATCGCACTAAAAAAAGTTAAAAGTCTTGAAGAGTTCGTGCAATGCACCGGTCGTTTTTGTATAATTGAAAAGATGAATAATTAGATGGAGGGGCGAAACTTGAATAACGACCAAAACAAACCGGATCAATCTGATCCGCAAGACCACGGCACGACCGAACAGGCCAAACGAGTGGTCCAGAAGCAACGTAAATCATTTTCCAAGCATGTCATTGGTGGCGTTATTGGGATTTTAGTGATTTTATTAATCATTGTCGGCTTTTTAGGTTATCGATACTTTGATAATGCGACCCAGCCGTATAATCGGCATGATAATCAAGTGGTTCAAGTTGATATTCCTTTTGGGGCCAACAGCAAAAAGATTGCGGAAATTTTGCAATCCAAGAAGATTATCAAGAGCGGCTTTGTGTTTGACTATTGGACGAAAGCCCATAACTTGTCGAATTTCCATGCCGGTTATTACCAATTAAAGCCGTCGATGTCGTTGGCGCAAGTGGCGAAAGCCTTGAATAAAGGCGGGTCATCCGAACCAATTCAGAGTTCAACGGGGCGGGTGTTAATCGTTGAAGGTAGTCAGATCAAGACGATTGCGAACACCGTTCAAAAGCAGACCGACTTTACGTCGAAAGAATTCTTAGCGTTAATGAAGGATCAGGCTTTCATTAAGTCTTTAGCACAGAAGTATCCTAAGCTGTTAGGCTCTGCGATGCAAGCTAAGCATGTTCGGTATCGCTTGGAAGGTTACTTATTCCCAGCAACGTATCGGGCTGATAAGAAGACAACGTTGAAGCAGCTGGTGACGCAAATGGTTGGCAAGACCGATGCGGAATTGGAACCATATTATAAGCAGATCAAGAAGTCGAAGATGTCGGTTCAAGAGATTATGACTTTAGCCTCATTGGTTGAACGTGAAGGTAGTACGACGAAGGATCGTCAGATTATCGCCGGGGTCTTCTTAAACCGATTAGCTGCGAAATGGCGCCTAGATTCTGATATCTCCGTGTTCTACGCGATTAACTCAACGAAATCAACGTTGACGAATAAAGATCTTCAATCCACCTCGCCTTACAACCTCCGTTTACACTTGGGTTATGGGCCAGGACCGTTCAACAGTCCAAGCTTAGTCTCCATTAAGGCCGTCTTAGATCCAGCTAAACGTAGTAAGGACTACATGTATTTTGTGGCTGACTTGAAGACTGGTAAAGTCTACTATGCCAAGGATGACGCGGGACATGCGGCGAATATTCAAAAAGTTGCCAAGCACAATGAATCTAGTAATTAAAATCGAGGCTAATTAATCAAATGAGTGAAACTAAACATCGCCGGCCCATCGTTATTGGTGTGACCGGGGGCTCTGGTAGTGGGAAAACGACTGTCAGCAAGGCCATCTATAACCAATTATCAGGTCAATCGCTACTAATCTTGCAACAAGATTCTTATTACAATGATCAAAGTGACATGACGATGGCTGAACGCCGCGCCGTCAACTATGACCATCCGTTGGCGTTTGATACCGACTTGATGATCGATCAAATCAAGACGTTATTACGCTACGAACCCATTGAAAAGCCGGTCTACGATTACGAACAGTCTACTCGTAGCAGTGAAACCATCCATCAAGAACCACGCGACGTGATCATTGTCGAAGGGGTCTTGATCTTAGATGACCAACGGCTACGTGATTTAATGGATATTAAAGTGTTCGTTGATACCGATGACGATATTCGGATTATTCGCCGGATTCAGCGGGATATTAAGGAACGTGGGCGGACCCTTGATTGGGTGATTGAACAATATTTAGCGACCGTTAAACCGATGTATCACCAGTTCGTTGAACCTACGAAACGTTATGCCGATATCATTGTTCCTGAGGGTGGCGAAAACGAGGTGGCCATTGATTTGTTAACGACGAAAGTACGTTCAATTCTATAAACCAGTGACTGTGGCGGGCAAATTTTTGCTTTTAGAGTTTACAATTAAAATCCGGCATGGTAGGCTGGTCAATGTTAACGATTTAATGAAATAGAGGAGTGGAACAAGTGGCTGAAGATAAAACATACCCAATGACGGCGGAGGGGAAAGTCAAGCTCGAACACGAACTTGAAGACCTTAAGATTAACCAACGCCCAGAAATTATTAATCGGATTAAGATTGCCCGGAGTTATGGCGATTTATCCGAAAACTCAGAATATGAATCAGCAAAGAATGAACAAAGTTTGCTTGAAAACCGGATTAAAACGGTTGAACACATGTTACAATACGCTGAAATTATCGATAGCGATCAGATCGATGCAACCGAAGTTTCAGTTGGTAAAGTCGTGACTTTTAAAGAATTACCCGATGAAGATCCTGAAACCTACACCATTGTTGGTGCGGCTGAAGCTGATCCGATGGAAGGTAAGATCTCAAATGATTCACCAATTGCCAAGGGCTTGATTGGCCATCATATTGATGAAGAAATCAACATCAATATTCCAGCTGGCTCCATGAAAGTTAAAATCTTAAAAGTTGAAAATGCTTAAGTTTTGCTGACAACTTGAACTTAAAAGCGCGCCTCAATTAGCTTGATAGCTAACTGGGTCGCGCTTTTTTGCGGTTAAATGTAGATGATGGTGATACTTCCTAATGAGACGCCACCAGTCAGATAAAGGACTGGTCCCGCCGTACCTACGTCGGGTTTACCATCATCAAAGTTGGCTAGGCTGACATCGAGATCACTCTTAACTTGCCAATTCTGCGGGATATAGAGTTCAGCGCTACCGAGCGAGACATCAAGCTTGATGGTCGCCTGATTATCCTGCAATTGCACGTCATCAAAGTAAACTTTGACGCCCCCCATAGCGACCGTGATGTTAGCGGCACTTAAGTTGGCACTGTGTAAGTAACGAATCGAACTCGTCATACTGACGTTGATGGCCGCGATATCATCGTTAATCGTTGCCTGATCAGTATGATCGTCGTGAAATTGACGGTGGTGATGATGGTAATAACTGTGACCACGCGCCCAATGTTGCCAGCGCCGAGGAAAAATTAAGGTTAAACCGAAGCTTAATAGTAGTCCCGCGACAATCATCGTCCACGGGGTTAAAGCGGTAATCCCAAGTGGCCGCGCGTAAATGACGGCTAAAAAGACTAATGACATGATGATACTGAAAAAGTCTAAGTAGCGTAACCCTTTAATTAAAAATCCCGCTAAGACTAAAGTTAAAAATAGGGTGAATAGGTTGACACTAATGGCCAGTAAGCCTAATTGATTCGTAATTAGGAGTCCCGCACCAATGATTAAAAAGCCACCCCAAAACCAACGTGGTTGCATAAGCATTACCTCTTTTTCTCTAAAGTTTGTTTTAGTTGTTTGTAATAGCGTCGTGACGCGTAAAGCTGTTTCGGTGAATCTTGAAACCCAATCAGATTACCAGTCAGTGATTTGGTCAGTGCATAGATTGCGGCGGTATTAACAATTGCTGATTTAGAGACGCGTAAAAATGTTGATGGTAGTTGCGCTTCTAATTGATACAGCCGGGTGGTCGTGGTGTAAACGGCCGTGGTGGTGTGTACGCGAACGACGTGTCCGTCAGCTTCGAAAAATAAAATAGTTGTGACTGGTAATTGTGTGGTCTGCCCACGCTGTGAAACGGTTAACGTAGCTGGGGACTGATCAACTTTTTTTAGGGCGTCAATCAGTTCAGCAGTCGCCGCTTCGGCAGTAGGAACGTGCAACGTTAGTGTCGGTTCCGTTAGCCGCGGGTCGACCTGAATGTGCAGTTGCAAGCGTCCCACCTCCTTGGTGTTATTAGTACACCATAATTTAAAGGACCTGTAAATACTTTTAGCCTGAGTGGTCATTAACGGGGCATAAGTGGTCACTGGCTTTGTTCAATAATCGGCAAAGTTGCTTTTTAGCCTTGAATAGTGGACAATACCTGTAAACGATTACACTGATGGGGTGACAACATGCAAATAACAATTACGGATGCAGCTAGCAAATGGTTTCATGATGATATGGGGGTGACAACGGGCAATGGGGTCCGTTTTTATGGCAAAACTTATGGGAAGACCGCGGTCCATAGTGGCTTTTCAATTGGGGTCATGCGTGATGATGACCCGCACAAACCGATTACGACGACGGCTAAAGATGGCGTGACGTATTACGTCAATGATCGGGATGAGTGGTTCTTTAAAGGCTATGATTTGACGGTTGATTATGATGCGGATAATGACGGCCCTAAATACGAGTATCTTGCAAATCATGAAGGGTAAATTGACCGTCTCCGTCGATCAGCAGATTCGCGATGGGGCGGACCTGCAGCCTAGGTCCTCGACACGGCGAACCTGCTGGTCACTACGACCAAAACTGATTTTGGTCTGGCTTTTGAAACTTTTGTACTAAGGTCAACAGTGTGACTGAACACTTTAGTTAGTTTTACTGATTAAAGTGAACGGTCGTTAATACAGGCGTACTTAACGTCGGGCGGTCCAGAATTGGCTCAGTGGTGTCGTTTGACTTAGACGAGTGATCTTCTCGGCTTAGTCAAAGCCCGGCTTGTGAGACCGAACTGTGGCTCGCAAACGCGGCCACCACGTTCCAGCCAATTCTGGGCCAACCAGAGTGGCAAATTTAGCATGACATACAAAAAATGTGTTACAAAATCATTATCGATTTTGTAACACATTTTTTTACTAGCGATTAATCAGTTTTGCGACGGCGTTTAACACCAAACCAAGCAAGGGTCCCAACTATCCCGATGCCGCTGGCGATTAAGCCAGGAACCAGTAATGGTGGCCGATACGTTAAGGTGACCTTGTGTTTACCTTGACTTAACGGCACGGCGACAAAGGTATGAATAACTTTCTTGGTGGCGACGGGCTTGCCATCAACTTTGGCATGCCAGCCAGCAGAGTAGGGGATCGTCGTCATTAAGACTTGGTGTTTTTGCTTAATATTGATTGTCCCAGTCAACTTGCTGCTGGAATGCTTAGTGATCGTCCATGGTGACTGTTGTAGCTTGCGTGCAGACTTGGCAAATTGTTGATTGTCAAGTTTGTAAAGCGTGAAGTTTTGCAACCACAAGGACGTTTTCTTCATTTGAATCCCAAAGGTAACCGTCTTACCTTTACTATTAGTGGCCACATTGACCGCAATCGTATGGCGATAAGTTGGGTATTGTTTGAGTTCTTTGCCGTTCAGATAAAAGCTGGCGTTCGACGGTGTGAGATTCTGTCCCAGTGTAATGTAGTAAGAATCATTCGTCTGCGGCGTGAATTTAAAGTAAATTGAGCCGGTCTTCGCCAAGTTTTGCTTATTAACGACTGAACCAGTTAACGTGACGACTTTCTTCACGTTTTGGAAGACGACCTGATCAAAATTCTCCGCTGAAATCAGCGCGGAGGTTGATCGATTGGCTAACGTTTGATAGAGCAGCTCTTGACGCGCCACGGGATCACCGGTCGTTTTGGATACTTTAAGCTTGAGAATCTTATCGTTGGCACCAAAGCCTAAGCCTAGTGCGTAAGGATTCTTGTAGACGGTGGCCTGACTATTACTCAAGGTAATTTGCTTGCTGTAATGCTGCAGGTCGGGCTTGGTACTCGTAACGGGAATATAACTATTGTAGTTGTTATTGTCCGCTTGGGCACTCGGTACCGTCTTATCCATAAAGTATTGCATATCCAGTAGTGAATCGGTTATTAACGTCCCGTTAGAATAAGTGACGACCCCATCACCATCCGGTTGGCCAATCGAGCCGAAGAAATTCGGGATGATGCTTTCAAAGGTCGAACTAAAATGATCAGCGCCGTTATAAGCGGCTTGCAAGGGATCATCCTTAGTCCGGGTGAACGTCTTACCAATCCGATAGAAGTTGTGGTCTTGTTTTTGAATGCCACTGACAGTCGTGTCCAAGGCTTGTGTATACTGGCCGAATTCAGCTTGTGACACGTAAGAAATATTATTTAGCGACGCCACTGCATTGATTGTCATGTCAGTCGCAACTAGTAATAAGGCGACGACTTGATACAGCCACAGTCGGCGTTCTTTGGGCAACACAAGTAAGACCAATGAAATGGCGGCTAAGCCAACTGTAATCATGAGATTAGCGGCATCGACATAGCTCACGTGTTTTAAGTTTAAGGCGACGGTGATCAGACCGGCAGCAATTAAGCCTAACGCGATAACCGCCTGCCACAACTTGATGGTTAGTTTCTCAGTCAATGTCTGTGCTGCAATCCAGACGACCCAGAAGCTAAAGACAAAGGAGAAGCGGTACGGATACCAGACTGGAAATTGATCGGCGTGCCAGAATAAGTCCAGCGGGCCGTAACAAAATGACAAGAGTAAGAAGGCCGTGATGAGACCGACACTGACTTTTAAGGACCATTTGAATTGGCGACTTAAGAAGAAGACGATAAAGCCAATGATGGCTAACCAAGCAATGTAAACATTGGGTTGTCCAGCAGGCATCTGGTCAAAGTTGAAGCTGCCAATCACGTACTTGGCAAGCATCTTCCATGGCTTGTATTCAAATTTCCAGCTGATTTTAGTCACGTTATACTGGGCTTTACTTTGTAGCAACGCATAGAGTGTTGGTAATAGTAGCCAAGCTGATAAAAGTACTGAAAGCAGCCCACCCCAAGCAAATTTAGCGGCTTGGATCAACATCGTTTTAAAGTTTTGCCAATATTTGGTGGCCGCGTAAAGCCAGTAGAGACAACTAAAGAGGATGACCATGTAACCCATATAATAGTTGTCAATCAGCATGACCGTTAACCAGCCGGCAAACCAACGAATCTTGCCGGTCTTAAATAAACGTTCAAGTCCGAGAATAACTAGTGGTAAAATAGCAGTAGTGTCTAGCCAGATTAAGTTCAACTGGTTAGCAACCATCCAGCCCATCATGGCATACGCGGTACTGAAAATTGGCACGAGCCAGCCGCGTTGGGTACGGGTCTTAGTTAATAGCCAGGCGAATGCGAGACCGGCGCAGCCATATTTTAATATGGTCATTATGAAGATCCCAACGGTAATCGATTGACCTGGGAAGGCCAGTAAGATTAAATTAAAGGGACTCATTAAGTAGTAGGCCCAGACGCCCATCATGTCGCCCCCGATGGTCTTCGAGAATGAATAGAAGAACGCACTCGGGTCGTGCAAGAGGGTGTGTCGGAAGTAGGAGAAGAGATCAACGTATTGTTGCCCCATATCGACGGTCAGCAGACTGCTGGAACCAAAGGGCGCCATGTGTCGATAAATAAAATAGCCGGTCATTAATATTAATGGCAGCCAAAAACTTAGCCAAAGCGGCCAAGTACGCTTGTCAAAAATACGACGGATTTTCAAAATGCCACCTCAATCTTTTTAAAATATTCAGCCAATTATTTAGAAAAATCAAAAAAACATTAAAATCTAGAATAACGGCTGAAATTTTTATGCCTATCGTATAGAATAGCATAAGTAGCGCAATTATCTAGGATTGCTAGGGGCATCTGACGAAATTTTGTTAAATGTTTACTAAAGTTTAAGAACGGGAGCTTGAGAATTGAAACTGTTTAAAAAGATTTCTGCAAACCGTGACCCTAATAAGTCACATATTCCTTTTCGATTGAATTTTTTATTTTTCATCGTCTTTCTGTTGTTTGCAGCCTTGATCGGTCAGTTAGCCTATTTACAAGTTGATTATGGTCAGAAGTTTGCAACCGAAGTTAACTCCGCTAACAACACGACGGCCACGGCGAGCGTGCAACGGGGGTCAGTCTATGATTCAACCGGCCGGGTCTTAGTTGGGAATAAGTCGCATCAAGCGATTCAATATACCAAGGGCCTGAATGTGGCGGCTGATAAGATGTATACGATTGCCACTAAGCTGGGTCAATACCTCACAATTTCAACGTCGAGTTTGACGGATCGTAATCGGGCGGATTATTACTTAGCTAACAAAACCAACCTCAAGGCGGTGGCGAAGCATGTTAAAAATTCGACTGATTCCGATGTCTTGTATGACCGCGAAGTGAAATATACGGAGCAAAATCTCATTAAATCGATGACGTCCAGTGAAAAGAATGCGGCGGCTATTTATGCGAAGATGAGTGGCGCCTATTCCTTGTCAACCGTCAATCTGAAGTCGACCGGGGTTTCAAATACCGAGTTGGCTGAGATTGGGGAACATCAATCCGAAATGCCCGGGGTCAAAGTTGGGACAAGTTGGACACGGAGTTATCCGAACGGAACGAGCTTGAGTAGTGTGCTTGGGGCGGTTACGACTGAAAAGCAAGGGCTGCCAAGTGATGATGTGAAGACTTTGTTGGCAGAAGGCTATTCTCGGGATGATTCCGTGGGTCAAAGTCAATTGGAAAAGCAATACGAAAACGTCTTAAAGGGGACGAAATCTCAGACTGAGGTGAAGACCCAAGATGGCGTGATTCAAAAAGAAATTAAGAAATATGGTGGTCAAAAGGGTGATAACCTGAGCCTGACCATCAACTCGAAGTTCCAAAAAGCCGTTCAAAGTATCATGATGTCGCAAACGAAATCTGTTGGGAGCGGTAATCCTTATCTACCAGGAGCTTATGCTGTTGTCTTGAACCCGCAAACTGGGGCAATCTATGCCTTAGCTGGGGCGAGTCGTGATCTGTCGACAGGTAAAGTCACTGAAAATGCTTTAGGAACCATTAACCAAACCTTCGTTATGGGGTCGGTTGTTAAGGGTGCCACGGTTATGGGTGCGTTACAGTCGGGTGTCATCACGCCAACTAGCAGTACGATGACGGATACCCCAATTAAGTTGGCTGGGACGGCAACCAAGAGTTCTTGGTTCAACAAGTCTGGGAGTGCCAGCATTCCATTGACTGCTTCAGAAGCAATGGAAGTTTCTTCTAACTCGTACATGATGCAGTTGGCGATGAAGGAAGGTAACTTTAATTATGCTTCTGGTCGGGGCTTGACGATGTCAACGTCAGTCTTCTCTAAATTACGTGGCTACTTCAACGAATTTGGCTTGGGTGTAAAGACTGGGATCGATCTACCAGGTGAAGCAACCGGGTTCCAAGGGGACTCAAGTCGTAAAAGCATTGGTAAAGCGTTAGACTTGTCCTTCGGGAACTACGATGCGTATACCACGATCCAAGTTGCCCAATATATTGCCACGATGGCTAACGGCGGCCGCCGGATTGCGCCACACATTGTGTCATCGATTACTGGGACTAACGCGGATGGTTCACAAGGTAAAGTGCAAACTAACGTGACGCCGCGCGTCTTGAATACTGTTGATGTGCCATCATCGTACTTTGATGTCGTCCAGAAAGGGTACTACTTGGTGGTTCATGGGACGAGTGCTTATAAGACGGGGTCTGATTTAGCTAGCTTGTCACCACAAGTGGCCGCCAAGTCTGGGACGGCCGAAACGTTCCATGGGTCGACTTCAACGGAAACCTTGAGTCTGGCAACTTATGCACCATACAATAATCCAAAAGTTGCTATGGCGATTGTCTTCCCCGGGATTTCTAGTGGTGGGGTTGCTAACACCACGACGGCTAAGTTAATCTACAAAGAGTTCTGGAAGTATTATTCTAAATAAAAAAATCACTGCTTTTAATGTCAGTATCTTAATTGATACTGGCATTTTTTAACCATTAATGGTATAGTAATTCAAGTTAAGGGTTCCGGCCCTGTATTATGCGAATGAGTTTGGAGGGTCAACAACATGCGGGTACACATTACACTTGAATGTACAGAATGCCATGAACGTAACTACTTATCTTCAAAGAACCGTCGGAACAATCCGGATCGGGTTGAATTTAAGAAGTATTGTCCACGGGATCATAAAGTAACATTACATCGTGAAACGAAATAACAGCAGGGTAACCTGTTGTTTTTTCTGCGACATTGTCAGTTGGCAATGTGACGCTCATTTGTTGGCAAATGCGGGTTGGTCTTCCAATCACGCCTGTTGATGAATGAGTTTTTTTAGTTTTAACCTAAAATAAACTGGGGGCCCGACAAATGGAGAAAAAAGCCTTTCGACAACAGCAGATTCAACGATTAAGCCAGCTCACTGAAGCTGACCGTGACCAGCAGAATGCGTCTTTGCAACAGCAGTTGTTTGCAACTGACGCTTGGCAACAGGCTCAGACGGTGGCCATCACCATTAGTAGTGCTATTGAAGTTGCGACGCAGCCATTGATTGAAGCAGCTTGGCAAGCAGGTAAGCAGGTTGTCATTCCGAAGACCTTACCACATCGGCAGATGGCCTTTATCCCGTATACGTCGACCAGTCAGTTGGCGCGGACTAAGTTTGGCATTTTAGAGCCGACTGCGGGTGACCCGGTAGCTAAGGCTGACATTGATGTTATCTTAGTGCCAGGCTTGGGCTATAGTCGAACGGAACATGCTCGCATCGGTTTTGGCGGCGGTTACTACGATCGCTATTTGGCAGATTATCCGGGTACTAAACTAACTTTGGCTTACCGCGAGATGGCGTTTGATCACGCCGAATGGCCAGTCGATGCGTATGATATTTTATTAGATGAGTTATTAGTAGCAGAGGATGGTGTTAATGACAGAGATTAAACGATGGTGGCAGACGCAACCAGCCGTGACCCATATCTTATTAGGACTCACTGTGGCGGTCTTTTTAGTTGAATGGCTATTAGGCGGCAGTACGGTTTCTTACGTGCTATATATGTTGGGCGCTAAGAATGATCAGGCGATTATAGCTGGCCAATGGTGGCGCTTGTTCACGCCGATTTTCTTACATATGGGTTTGATGCATATTGTAGTCAATGGCGTGGTGATTTACTTTATGGGGATGCAGATTGAAGCACTGTTTGGCCATTGGCGGATGTTATTACTGTATCTACTAGGTGGGATCAGTGGCAACGTGATGAGCTTTGCGTTGTCACCGAATCAATCAGTCGGCGCTAGTACCGCTATTTTTGCCCTGTTTGGGGCGTTCTTAATGGTTGGCGAGTCTTTCTGGGAAAACCCGGTAATTCGACAATTAACGCGGCAGTTCTTACTTCTGACAGTCATGAATTTGGTCTTTGATATTTTCTCAACGGGGATTGATATCTGGGGCCATGTCGGCGGATTAGCGGGCGGTTTCTTATTGGCTTACGTTGTCGGGGTGCCGCGGATCGGTCAGATTCCACGGACCAAACGAATTCTGGCAGGGATTACCTTAGTAATCGCATGGATTGCGCTAGTAAAATTAGGTTTTACAAACTGGCAATAAACTGTATAATTAATCGAGGATATGCACATGAAGACACTTTACGATGTCCAACAATTACTGAAGAAATTCGGCGTTTATGTCTACGTGGGCAAGCGGATTTGGGATATTGAGTTGATGGCGATCGAGATTGATCATTTGTATCAAGCTGGGGTCATTGATGCCAAGTTGTACGCTCGCGTAAAGGTCGTCTTGAATCATGAGCACCGAGTAGAAGCAGCACATGAGCAATCAGCTGACGGTGATGAGCACCGTTAACTAGGGCTTTAGTAAGTTGATATTCGGCAATAACCAACACGACTGGTTGATTCAGTCGCATCACTTAGATGGAGGGATTTTGTAACATGGATCGCAAATTAATCGGAGTCGACCTTGGTGGGACGACTACTAAATTCGCTATTTTAACTGAAAATGGTGACATTCAACAAAAGTGGAGCATCGAAACAACGATTTTAGATGAAGGGGCACACATCGTGCCCAACATCATCGACTCTATTAACCATCATATCGACTTATATAAGATGGATAAGTCAGACTTCGTCGGCATCGGGATGGGAACTCCTGGGACGGTTGATCTAGACGCTGGGACCGTTATCGGCGCCTACAACTTGAACTGGAAGACCTTACAACCTGTTAAGAAGCAGATTGAAGCTGGAACTGGGATTCAATTTACTTTGGACAACGATGCGAATGTCGCTGCTTTGGGCGAACGCTGGAAGGGCGCTGGCGAAAACGGTAACGATGTTGTCTTTGTGACCCTTGGGACTGGTGTCGGTGGCGGTGTGATCGCTGGCGGCCACTTATTACACGGGGCAGCTGGCGCGGCTGGTGAAATCGGTCATGTGACTGTTAAACCAGATGGCTATATGTGTACTTGTGGCAAGCGCGGTTGTTTGGAACAATATGCTTCCGCAACCGGGGTTGTGCACGTTGCTCGCGATATGGCTGAAGAATTCTCTGGCGTCTCAAAGTTAAAGCAACTCTTAGATAATGGTGAAGAAATCAGTTCTAAGATTACCTTTGATTTAGCTAAAGAAGGCGACGTCTTGGCACAAAGTGTTGTTGACCGGGTCAGCTTCTACTTAGGCTTAGCTTTAGCCAACGTTGGTAACACGATGAACCCGTCATCCATCATTATTGGTGGCGGGGTTTCCGCAGCCGGCGACTTCTTATTACGTCAAGTCGACCATTATTTCAAACAAAACACATTCCCAACCGTTCGTAACACGACTGAATTGAAGTTAGCGGTGTTAGGTAACGATGCTGGGGTTATCGGTGCGGCTTCATTAGCGCAACGGTTTATCTAAACTAGATACTGATTAAGTCTGGAGATTGAGTTCTTCAGGCTTTTTTCGTATTGAAAAATTTTAGGATTAAAGCAGTTTTGATGTTCAAAAATGAATATGACGCTTGGTGCTAGTTGGTTTAACCTGCCACTCTGGTTGGCCCAGAATCGGCTGGAACGTGGTGGCCACGTTTGGAAGCCAAGGAGCGGTCTTCCAAGCCGGGCTTTATCTAAGTCGGAAAAAGCGCCGACTAAGATAAACGACACCACTGAGCCAATTCTGGCCCGTCCGCCGTTAGTTAACGGATATTAAAAAATAAACGATTGATTATTTTTAATTCGGCTATTTAGGTAATCAGCAGGCGGTAATTTCAACTAGCACTAAGCGTGGATATGGTATTTATAATGATTTCTAACAGTTGGCACGGATCGAATGACAATTAGTGTCTTTTTATAATAGGTCTGACTTGCCCCCGAAAGTCAGCGTAAAAAAGGTATCTCCCCAGTCTAAAGTGGTTGATGGATTCAATGACTTTAATAATGTGAACTCGTTTAATCAGTTAGCGAATGGTTTTTGATCATAACCAACAATAATCAGCCATCGCTTTAGCGTAGGGCGGGCTGGATGATGCTCAGTGGTGAAATTTCACTTGAGCGGGTGGTTTTCCCGGTCTAGTGAAAGCCCGGCTTGTGAGACCGCACTGTGGCTCACAAACGCGGCCACCACGTTCCAGCATCAATCCAGACCAACCGGAGCGGCATTATCAGCACGTTCGGTCATTGTCTTGAATTGTTCAAGTGTAATTAATGTCAGGGTTTACAAACCGCGGTTTACAGGGCTGCAAGATATGTGTAAAATATAGAAGTAGAAATTAGGAGGGATACTGTGGTTTTAGGTGCGATTAGTGGTTTGACTTATGTCAACATCGTTTTGCTGGTCTTAATTGCGGCTTATTTTATTTGGTCATTATACAATTATATTCGGCGGCGGCAAGTGTCAAAGATGTTAGAAGAAGATGAGTTCCAAGCAGGGATGCGTAAGGCTCAAGTGGTTGATTTGCGTGAAAAGAAAGATTTTGACGCGGGCCACATTTTAGGTGCGCGGAATATTCCGTTCACGTCGTTAAAGATGCGGATGAATGAATTACGGGCAGACATGCCGATTTATCTTTACGATCAGACCCATAGTTTGAGTACCCGGGCCGTAGTTTTGTTAGCTAAAAAAGGCTACAAAGAGTTATATATCTTGAAGCCCGGCTATGCAAAGTGGGAAGGTAAGACGAAAAAAGCGAAGTATTAAAAAAATGGCGGCCAGAACAATGCTCTTGTTCATGCCACCATTTTTTTGTTTAACCGTTATGAGCACTACGGCTTTTGCGTAACGCACGTTTGCGGTTTTCTTCAAATTTGTTTTCTTGGTCTTCAATTGGATCAACGACCTGCTTCTTGAACGATAGTACGGAACCGATAACGGCGCCGGCAGTTGCGACAACGCCGAATAAGAAACCGCGTGTAAATGATTTCATAGTTAGACCCTCCTAGTAAGTTCTTAGTTTCATTATGATTGTTTTGCGATTAGATATCAATATTAAAAGCTTGAAATATTTTGGGGTAAGTAGAGGTGGTCACATGTTAACACAGATTATTGCTCATCGCGGCAGTAAGGGGACTCGGCCGGAGAATACCTTGCCATCCTTTGCGGCGGCGCTAGCGGATGGGGCCGATGGGATTGAAACGGATGTCCATTTATCAAAAGACGGTCATCTCATCATCATGCATGACGAACGGGTCGATCGGACAACGAATGGCGAAGGCCGGATCGTTGACCTGACGTTGGCCGAACTCAAGCGTTTAGACGCGGGGGCTAAGTTTGATGCCAGTTATGCTGGGACCCGTATTCCAACGTTGGATGAAGTCGTGCAGTTGTTGATTGAAAAAAAGTTCACGGGTATTTTTAATTTAGAATTAAAGACGAATAAGATTCATTACGACGGAATTGAAGCCTTAGTAGCTGATTATTTTAATCATCATCAGGTCCCGTTCAAATTGGTCTATTCGAGTTTTTATGGTAAATCCATCGAACGGCTGCATGCTTTACAACCGGAAGCCGAATTCGATAGTTTATTTCAGACAAAATTCAAAACAGCTAAACGGCTACATGCAGAACAAGTGATTATTGGCTACCATCCAGATATTCGTTGGGTGCGACGTCACTGGCTGCTATTGCCCAAAGTACAGTTGCGGCCCTGGACGGTGAATACCGAACGGGATATGAAGTTTTGTTACCGCCATCGTTTTGCCGGGTTAATTACGGATTATCCGGGTTTAGCATATCGGTTGCGCATTAAGATGCAGGGAGGTTAATCGTGAGTCAGAAAGTGTTATTAATCGCCGGACCCACTGCGGTCGGTAAAACGGCGCTCTCATTAACATTAGCAAAACAATTTAATGGGGAGATCATCTCAGGGGATTCGATGCAAGTTTATCGGCATCTGGATATTGGAACTGCCAAGGTCTTGCCAGCAGAGCGGGCGGGTATTCCGCATTATTTAATTGATATAAAAGCCGTTGATCAGCGTTTTACGGTCGCGGAGTTTGTGACGCGGGCGACGGATCTGATCAATCAGATTCAATCCCGGGGTAAGTTACCGATTATTGTTGGCGGGACTGGTTTTTATTTGCAGTCTTTGTTAGCTGGCTATCAATTTGGACCGACTGAAGCTGCCCCGGACATGGCGTATCGGCAACAATTGTTCGATTTAGCGGCGGCAGAAGGTCCAGACGCCGTTTGGCAGCAGCTACAAGCGATTGATCCAGTGGCAGCGGCCACAATTGAGCCGCAGAATACGGTCAGAGTGGTGCGTGCCTTAGAGTATCAGCGGACGAGTGGCCAGTTATTTTCCGCGCAGGCCGATACGCCCGCCACGGCTTTAGATGCGCTGACCATCTGTCTAACCGCTGATCGTCAGCTGGTCTACGATCGCATTAATCAGCGGGTTGATCAGATGATGACGGCAGGTTTAGTCGCTGAAGCTAAATGGCTCTATGATCAAGGTGGTCGTGACCTGCCCGCCGGTAAAGGGATCGGCTATCATGAGCTATTTCCATACTTTGTTGGGCAGACCGACTTGGCGACAGCCGTTGACCTCATTAAGCAGGATTCACGGCACTATGCCAAACGTCAGCTGACCTGGTTCCGCAACAAGATGACGGTAGACTGGTTCAACTTATTGGAACACCCCGACCAGCAGCAAGATATCCAAGCCCAGTTAGCTAGTTGGTTGAACTAAAAATAAATTGGTATACCTAATATAAATGATGTGATATTTTCTTACATGTATGATTGACATTCTGGTATGACATTGCTAATATTAACCATGTATTAAAGAGGAGGGTCGTCATGAAGGAAAAGGAATTGCGTCGTTCGTTAGCTGTCCTACCAATTGGTACAGTTATGAAGTTAGCTAATTTAACCGCCCGACAGATTCGTTATTATGAAGAACAAGGGTTGAGTCATCCGGAACGTAACGCCGGTAATCGGCGGATGTTCTCCTTAAACGATGTAGATCGCTTATTAGAGATCAAGGATTATTTAGCTGATGGGATTAACATCGCTGGCATTAAAGAGATTTATGCCCAGCAACAGCAAAAAGCCGAACAACAAGCCGCTGATTTAGCGCGGCCATTGACTGACAACGATGTACGCCAAATCCTACATGACGAGTTTCTGAATATCGGGGGCTTTAAGTCCAAACATGGTCCAGAATTTCCGACTCATTAATTCGTCTGCATCCATTAGTCAATCAATTTAAGGAGCGATTTGCATGGCAAAACAGCAGTATACAAAGGACGACATTCGTAAGATTGTTAAAGATGAGAACGTTAACTTTTTACGTTTAATGTTCACTGATTTATTTGGGACCATCAAAAACGTTGAGGTGCCCGTATCTCAACTAGATAAGTTATTAGATAATAAATTGATGTTTGATGGTTCTTCAATCGACGGGTTCGTTCGGATTGAAGAAAGTGACATGTATTTATATCCAGACTTATCGACTTGGTTAATCATGCCTTGGAATACTGAACATGGGAAGATTGCTCGGATCATCTGTGAAGTTTACACGTCCGACCGCCAACCATTCGAAGGTGATCCACGTAATAACTTGATCCGGGTCTTAAGCGACATGCGTGATGCCGGCTACACGGCTTTCAATATCGGGACAGAACCTGAATTCTTCTTATTCAAGATGAATGATAAGGGTGAACCAACCACTGAACTTAACGATAAAGGGAGCTATTTTGACTTGGCCCCAATGGACTTAGGTGAAAATTGCCGGCGCGATATTGCCTTGGAACTCGAACGCTTAGGCTTTAATGTCGAAGCTAGTCACCATGAAGTCGCTCCTGGCCAACATGAAATTGACTTTAAGTATGCGGACGCCTTAACGGCCGCTGACCATATCCAAACGTTCAAATTAGTCGTCAAGACGATTGCGCGCAAGTACAACTTATGGGCAACCTTTATGCCAAAACCATTGAATGGGGTTAATGGCTCCGGGATGCACGTGAATATGTCCTTGTTCCATGATCAAGGCAATGCGTTCTACGACAAGAGCGAACAAGATGAATTACAATTATCAACCGATGCCTATCACTTCTTAGGCGGCTTGATGAAGCATGCACGCAGTTATACGGCGGTGACTAACCCAACCGTTAACTCATACAAACGTTTAGTTCCTGGCTACGAAGCCCCAGTTTACGTGGCTTGGTCTGGTTCTAACCGTTCACCAATGATTCGAATTCCAAGTGCCCGTGGCTTGTCCACTCGTTTGGAATTACGGAGTGTTGATGCCTCAGCTAACCCTTACTTAGCCTTTGCAGCCGTTTTGGAAGCTGGTCTTGATGGGGTTAAGAACAACATCGAACCACCGAAGAGTATTGACCGGAACATTTACGTGATGAACGAAGACGAACGGCAAGCGGCTGGAATTGAAGACTTACCATCAACGTTGCACAATGCGTTGAAGGAATTCCAGACTGACCCAACCATGAAGAAGGCGTTAGGACCACATATCTATCAAAGCTTCTTGGAAGCTAAACGCTTAGAATGGGCGTCATATCGTCAACAAGTTAGTGAATGGGAACGCGAACAATACATGGAATTGTATTAAACGCGCGTTTGCTTAAAGGAAGTCCTGTTAGGGGCTTCTTTTTTTCGGATGAGTTAAATGACAATCGAAATCGACGTAACTTGTTATAAAATTGAAAAATTACCAGCACAAACCTTTATTATTGGCTGGTTTTTCGGTAACATGAGTATTAGAAACGCAATTCAGCAATTTGCCAATTATCAATTGATTGCAAGGAGATTATCATGGAAAAACAAAGTCAGCCTGATCTTGAACAAAATGAACAAGATCAACCTACGCGCGAGCTAACGAATAGCTTACAGCAAAAACTGGACTATTTATCAACGCTGCGCCAAGCAATTTCGGCTGGTGATGACCGATTGATTTACGAATTGATCGATGGTGACCATTATCATCAAGCCTTATTAAATGAAGAACCAAATCCCGCCCGCAATACGCAGGTCAATTTGATTACGGATGTGCATCCAGCAATCAGCCATTATTTAAGTACCAAGCTCATTGATTATTTGGCCCATGAATACCCGTTCTTTTATTATGAAGAGACCCAGCTCGGCGAGTTCCAGATTTACTTTGGTAACTGGTGGGATCGGCGGCGGTTTGGTAAGCTTAACGCGTTAAAAGTCGCCTTTGAATTCAGCCAAGAGGAATTCAACAAATTACAAAAAACGTTTGAATTGGCAGCCAGCCACAAACGATTCAATACCGATGCGATTCAACGGATTTCAGCGGCTAATGATCAATTGCAAGCGTTGATTGATGCCCAGGGGGATCGTGATCAGCAAAAAGATAAATTACGGCAACAGTTAAAGGAAAATGGCCAACGGAATTCATTATTTGATTCTGGTCGCATTAAAGATGAACGCCAACAAATCATTGATCAACTGACTAAGTTAGCTGATCAAGATGAACAGGCCAACAATGCCCACGCCACGATGAAGGACAACGAAGCCAAGATTTTGACCCTTTCTAAGGAGGACACGATTTTGGCTTATGAAAAACAAGCCATTGAAAAATCCTTCAAGAGTTTTGAAAACTTTAATGAGCGCAATCGTAGCCTCTATGTTGACTACTTGACCACGCTGATTGGAAAGGCACAGGTCGATGCTGATGACGAATGATGCTAAAAAAATTGATTCGGCAACGCTCAGTACCCATGGTAAGTTGTCGATGTTTAACGAGGGACTTAAAAGCGGGCTAGCGAACGGTCAAAAGTTCACCAAGTTAATGGATCAATTGATTGATACGAACGATGGGGAAACTTTGTTGGCCGCGGCTAAGGAATTGTCTGACTTTAAGCTGGACTCCGCGTACGTGACGTTCCCACATCAATATCAAAATGCGGACTACTATCTGATCTTTATGAGTCGGTTGTTAGGGATGCATGATGATGAGCACGCCATCTTAAATACCCGGGCGCACAGCGAATCACTGTACCATGTTTTTAATGAGTTGTCCGATGATTATACGTTCTTGTACCAAGTTGTCGATAACGATAATGGCGGGGCTTACTATCATGAGCAGACGACCGGTGAAAACTTGTTCTATATTCATTTGGAACGCCGGTTGCTGCGGTTTAATAGTACCGCTTTCACAAATTTATTTATTAACAAATTATTGTTAAAAGGCGTTGGGGTTGACCAAATTAATACCGTGCTTGCCACTTTAATTAACTTTGGTCATTATTTACAAGATGACTTCGGTTTTAACGTCGACTTCAATATCTTGGATGTGGCCAATGCGGCGAAGTACGAATTACATGAGGCTGATTTGAGTGGGGAAGTCGTTGATAAGTTGTTTGTGACGGCGGCTAAAAATGACTACATGTTGCAAAATTCACCCCATGGGCATGGCGCCCAGATTCAATTACCAGGAAACTTGTTGATCGACATCTTTGATGCTGGGTCGGCTGGGACTGCCAAGTGGGTCATCACCGTCCATGATGATGATCAACGCGTGTCGTGGTTTGACGTCTTATTACACTTTGACTTCATGCGTGACTGGTACTTAGAAAATATTGAGTCCTTGGCGATTAAAGCTGACCCATTAGTTTTTGCGTAGAGGTGTGTTGATGTTAGATTTAACGAAATTACAACAACAATCGATTCGATTGGATCAAGACATTACGGCCAAACAAGCGATTCACTGGCGGCCGGCCGAACGCCTACAGAATGCGATGGTGTCGTTAGATGTTGAGCTGGCTGAAATGGCCAACACGTCCGAATGGTTCAAAGTTTGGAAGATTCATAAGGGCAAGGCCGATGCGGGTAAGACGCATCGTGAGACCCTTTTAAATGAATACGTCGATGCGATGGATTTCTTCTTCTTAGTCGCCGCGATTCAGCAGTGGACGCATTTGATGCCACTGACGGCCGATGCCTTGACTGAGCTGGGTGACAAGCAGGCGACTGATTTAAATAAGCAGTATTTGGCAATTAAACATTTGCTGTATGATGCTTATTTCGATCATCGTCAAGTGAGTTATCAGCATGCTTGGCATGTCTTTTTGAAGATTGGATTGGTTGATTTTGGCTTTAAGCAGGACGAGATTCAGGCGGCTTTTGAAGCTAAGAACCAAGTGAATGAAGAACGACAGGAAAATAATTATTAAAGGAAGTGCGACTGGCTGGGGCTGGTTGCACTTTTTTGTTTATACATATAGAAGTATTGGGCAAAATAGTTTACAATAGTGTTTTTTAACACAAACAAAAAAGCAGGAGCCACCGTAAACGTTGATTTAACGGGATTCCTGCTTTTTTGAAGTGTTCTAATTTATGCGAATATGTCATGAGTGAGACTTGAACTCACAACCCTCCGCTTAGAAGGCGGATGCTCTATCCAGTTGAGCTACCATGACAACAACAGATATAATTATAGATAAGAACGTTCGGACTGTCAATTTTTATTTGAAAACAATTACGATGACAATGCCTTGTAAGATGGATTCTTAGTTCGTGTGAATAGTGTTATTTGAGACGTGGTTAATTTTGTTTGCTGATTGATTTCATTTAAATCGTCCCTACATACGTGGGGAATACACGAAATTCAAGCACTACGAAGAAGTTGACGAGGGATCATCCCTACATACGTGGGGAATACGTCTTTTGCGGCTAATAGGCTATTTAAACTACGGGATCATCCCTACATACGTGGGGAATACCCATCGCTAAGGCGTCTTTTTTTGTCATCAAAGGGATCATCCCTACATACGTGGGGAATACGTTTCGGCAGCGGTCTTAATCGCGTTCCAGACAGGATCATCCCTACATACGTGGGGAATACCTAGCTTGTCCTTACGGTACTTGGCGTTATACGGGATCATCCCTACATACGTGGGGAATACACTAAGAGATCCTTGATATAACAGCATTCTGATTTTGCATAACTGCCAAAATAAATCAGTTTGCACCTAAGCCAATCTATTGTCTAAAGCATACCCTAGCAATAAATTATTGACAATAGTTTAAAGAACCTTTTTCAACTGAACAGGTTTTATTGTTTCTCCAACAGATTAAATTCCATCTGTAATTAGTAATGGTTTGATGGTGATGAGATACATATTTTTCTTTATCAAAAGTTAATTATTTTTGTCGTTTAATCCTGGTAAAGGCGAGCGACATAGGACGACGTTATCCTACCAAAATAATTGTGAGTTAATATAAACAAATTTGATTACCGCCAATACATAACGATGAATTGTTCTCGTTACAATGAGCGATATAAGCCAGTTTAACGGTAGTCCGATGACGAGTAAATGATTGATGCTATAATAAGATTTATTAAAAAGGAGGAGTTTTTAAGATGAGAAAATTTATAAAAGCTGGTTTGATGCTGGTACTAGGCTTGACATTAGTGGCACCGGGGATGACTACTCCAGCTAATGCAGCTAGTAAAGTAAAAGTTGTCTCGACGTCTAAGATTGCGAAGAAAGCCTATCATGGTAAAAAAGGGTACATTTACAGCAGCGCCAAGCTAACTAAGAAAAAGCATAATATGAAGAATTATAAGTATACGACTTGGTATGGCACTAAGAAAGCGACGATTAAAAGGGCTGGTAAGAAGCGAGCTTCTTTAACTTATATTAAAACTGGAAAGAAAAAGGGCTGGATTTATAGTAAGTATTTGACTGCTGGTAAAGCACCAATTAATAAAAATAAAAAGTTGAAAGATGATATTGCTTCGTTTAATAGAGCGGCTATGTTAGGGGATTCCGGGTTTCAGTATTTTGTGAATTTTTCAGCTAAGAACTATGAAGAATTGGGCAATAGTCTTGGTTATGATGGGCTAGGTCAATATAATGGATCTACTGAAGAATTAACGATGACAAGAAAAGCCCTCTTAGGTATCTATGATATATTCAAGGGGCGTTTCTCAAAGATTCAAAATGCAAATTTAAAAGCAATGGCAAATGATTTGGAAAACTTTTCAATTTCGTCAGACAATGACTTAGCATCAGAAAAATTAAGAAGTTTTGCAGAAACGTTAGAAAATTTAATTCAATCGCTAGACTAATTTTAAAAGGTTAATATAAAACTGAAAGACTAAGGGTGACTTAGTCTTTTTTGGTATAATGTTTCGTTCAATAACTTAAGAAACATTAAAGAATCCAAACATTTCCCAAAACTAACAAAAAATTAGTACATTTCCCTTGAAATATTCCTGTAACATAACGATAATATAAATGTAACAGGGAAGGAGAAACGCTTATGGGTCCAGTATTAGCAATTGTCGGCATTATTGCCATTGCCGGTGGCGTGCAATATTATACAAACTTTGTTGCTAAGGAGAATGCAAGCAGTAAACATTTTACCGCCTCCCGTAATAACCGCTAGGCATTCGGGAGTTTCTTTAGTAACCGCACACCGTGCACGTTAATTACAATCAAACAATCAAAAAAAGAACTGACCATTAACTGGCCAGTTCTTTTTTTGATTGATTACTTGATTTTTGGGGTTGCTTCGATCGTTTCAGTTTTACCAGCAGCAAAACGTTGGATCGCAGCAGTTTGCTTTTCGCGACGAATCCGCTTTTGCTTGTCAGCAACTGGACGACGTGATGCCCATGTGTTATATGGTTTACGTACTTCAGTCATGAGAGAAATTCCTCCTTCTTTTAGTCCAATGATAATTATTGTAAAGCATAAACGACATATATTGCAACTAAAATTAAGAAAAAACCGATTTTTTTTGAAATTAATGGTTAAATGATGAACGCTTTATCAGGTTTCGTCTTGATTATCGCAATAAATAGACGACTTTTACTTTTGATGTTATATTTATTTTAGAAAGTAGGGAAGTCGAATGAGTCATGAGATTGATCCGCGCGTGGATAAAACCCGGCGGCGGTTGCGACAGGCGCTAATCACGTTGCTGCAAGACCATAAAGTTGAAAACATTTCGGTCCAACAATTAACATCCACAGCCGAAGTGACCCGCGGAACTTTTTATTTACATTATAAAGATAAATCTGATTTTGTGAACCACGCTTTAAATGATTTGGTGACGGAATTATTTGAACAGGCGATTGTGACGGTGGCGATTAGTGAAGTCATTACGAACCCGGCTGATCCGTTACGGCGTGTCCAAGTCCTCTCTTTATCCAAGGCCTTAACGTACATCGATCGGCACGCCGATGCGTTTAAGACCTTATTGTTGAATCAAAGTCAGTTGGCTGTTAATCGGCGGATTGATGAGCAGCTGAGTGATTGGATGCAACGATTCTATCGTGATTTTGAAGATCAGTTTGCCGATTTGGAGGTTCCGGTCAGCATTCAGATTGCGTACTATGTGTCTTCGACAGTCGGCTTGATTACTGACTGGTTGGCGAATGACATGATCTATACGCCGCGATATTTGACTAAATGTATCAAAAAATTACATCATTTAATGACGGTTGGTAATATTACCTTTACTGATTTTTTTGTGCAGTAGCATTTATAGCTTGACTACTGGCCAGTAATTTGATAATATTTTCATGTTGTATTTGTGGACTTCTGCAGCTACAACCGCACGAGTTGAGTCTTAAGTTCAGCAATGACGCTTAACTTGGCGAGTCTAAGTGATTCATAATTTAAGGAGGTGCACAAACGTGTACGCAATTATTGTAACTGGTGGTAAACAATATAAAGTTGAAGCAGGCCAAGCAATCTATGTTGAAAAGCTTGATGCTGCTGCAGGCGAAAAGGTTACTTTTGATCAAGTAGTCTTTGTCGGTGGCGATTCAACCAAGATCGGTACCCCTACTGTTGATGGTGCGACGGTCGAAGGTACTGTTGAAAAACAAGGCCGCGAACGTAAAGTGATTACTTTCAAGTACAAGGCTAAGAAGGGCCAACATACTAAGAAAGGTCATCGTCAACCATATACCAAGGTAACGATCGACTCAATTAACGCATAAATAAGAAAGTAGGCATTACTTATGATTCAGGCCATGATTACTCGCAACCCAACTGGTCAAGTCACCAGTTTTCGTTTGACGGGTCATGCTGATTCAGGTGCTTATGGACAAGACATCGTTTGCGCAGCGGTTTCGGTGTTAGCAATTAGTACAATCAATGGGATTGAACAAGTTGCGCACCTCAAACCAGCGATTCAAAGTGATGAGACTAACGGCGGGTTGTTGATTGCAGATTTTACTAAGCTCGACTTAGCAAATTCGCAATTACAAACGTTGCTGGCGAGTTTCACACTCGGATTAAACGATGTGGCCACGAACTATGCGGATTATATTCGGGTTCGTGAGCAAATACGATAACCACATTTCGGAGGTGGACTTACTATGAAAATGGATTTGCAATTCTTCTCTCACCATAAAGGTGGCGGTTCTACTGCCAACGGTCGTGATTCAGCTGGTCGGCGTTTAGGTGCCAAGCGGGCTGATGGCCAAACTGTTAAAGGTGGTAACATCCTTTACCGTCAACGCGGGACGCATATTTACCCTGGTGTTAACGTTGGCCGTGGTGGCGACGATACATTATTTGCAAAGGTTGACGGTGTCGTTCGTTTCGAACGTAAAGGTCGCGACAAGCGCCAAGTTTCAGTTTACCCAGCAAAATAATCTTTTGAAAGAGCCTCTGCGTGAGGCTCTTTTTTTAACGCTTAGCACGACCAAATTTAACGAAACTGCGCGTTATTGCCGAAGTTTGGTATAATGGACGGTGTTAATGATGGGAGTGACAACATGTTAAGTCGAATTGCACGCTTACAAGCTAGGTTTGACCAGCTTAAGATTGACGCCTTTTTAGTCGCCAGTGATAGCAATTTACAATATTTAACCGCCATGCCGGATTTGGCAGGTGCCGGTTATTTATTGGTGCTACATGACACCGTTTACTTGATTACCGATTCTCGGTATCAGACGGCGTTTGCAGATCAGTATGACGATCAGCATTTGATCATCACCCGGGACTATCTAGCTGCGGTCTGTGATGTGATTGCGCAGACGCAGACCGGTGTGATGGGCTTTGAAGATGACTTACCTTATCAGGCTTATAGTTATCTGGATGAGAACCTCACCAGTGACCTCGTTGCTTTACCAGCGGTAGTCGATCAATTACGTGAGACTAAAAGTGCCGCTGAGATTGACGCTTTACGTGCCACCGCACAATTGGCCGATGCCGGTTTTGAGTATGTCACCAGTCTCGTACGGCCAGGAATGCGTGAGATTGATGTCAGTAACTTGTTAGATGCTTTTATGCGGTCACGTGGTGCTAGTGGGCCATCTTTCACGACAATCGTGTTAGGTGGTGCGCGGGCCGCGTTGCCGCATGGCACAGCCTCGCAGGCCCGGCTGACAGCTGGTCAACTAGTAACCTTGGATTTTGGGTACTTTTTGAATGGCTATACCTCGGATATGACCCGGACTTTTGCCCTCGGTGAACCCGATGCAAAGCTCAAAAGGGCTTACCAAGTCGTGCAATCGGCGCAACAGGCCGTGATTGACCAAGTTCGTCCTGGTGCGATTGGGGCGGATCTTGATCAGATTGGTCGTGACTTAATTACGGCCGCTGGCTATGGTGAAGCCTTTAACCATGGCATGGGCCATGGGATTGGGTTAGCGATTCATGAAGCCCCGTTAATTTCAAAACGCAGTCCGGAAATGTTAGTTGCCGATAGTGTTGTGACCGTAGAACCGGGCGTTTATTTCCCAGATCTCGGCGGGATGCGAATCGAAGATGACATTTTAGTCACTGCGACGGGTCACGAACGGTTAACGCAAGCAACCCGCAATTTACTAATTTTGTAACAAGACAGTTGCCACAACGGCGCTCACTTGTTATAGTAATAAAGATATCTTCATAGGAGGACTTTAAATGATTTCAACAGCAGATTTTAAAAACGGTTTAACAATTGAAGTAGACCATGCCATTTGGCGTATCGTGGAATTCCAGCACGTTAAGCCTGGTAAGGGTGGCGCCTTTGTACGTTCAAAGCTTAAGAACTTGCGGACAGGTGCCGTTCAAGATAAGACTTTCCGTGCCGGTGCTAAGATGGAACAAGCCCCAATCGAAAAGAGCACGATGCAATATCTTTATGAAGATGGTGACAACTATGTCTTCATGAACACGGATACTTACGAACAAATCGAAATTCCTGGGGACCATATTCAAAATGAATTGAAGTTCTTGAAGGAAAACATGGAAGTTCAAGTAACCTTATATAACAACGAAGTGTTAGGAATTGAATTACCTAATACCGTTACGCTTGAAGTTTCTGATACGGAACCTGGCATCAAAGGGGACACCGCTTCTGGTGGTTCTAAGCCAGCAACGTTGGAAACTGGTGCGATTATCCAAGTGCCATTCTTCGTTAAAGCGGGCGACAAGTTAATCGTCAACACCGTTGATAGCACTTACGTTTCTCGGGCTTAAGGTGATCTAGTACCGACAAACATGGAATTGGAGGAATGTCAAAATGGCTGAAAGTAGCAACATTACGTTACAAAGTAAAGAACCCAGCTTAGGACAAATTCAAATTGCACCTGAAGTGCTTGAGATAATCGTTGGTATCGCGGTAAGCCAAATTGATGGCGTCAACCGCATGCGCGGCTCGATTTCTTCCAGTGTAAATGAGTTGTTCGGTCGCAAGAAGAGTCTTGGTAAAGGTGTTAAGTTAACGATTGTCGATGATCGTATCAGTGTCGATGTCTATGCTTACTTAGATTACGGCGTGTCCGTACCGAAAGTCGCTTTAGCGATTCAGGATAAGATTAAGCAACAGATTTTATTCATGACTGATTTGGCCTTGAGTGAAGTTAACGTACACATTACTGGGATTGTTACCGAAAAGACAGAAAGTGCCATTGATCCGAATAATCTTTTCGGCGATGCTGACCCTGAAGCTGATGAAAATGAAGATGGTGAAGAATCTTGAGTTTAACGCGTCATGAAATCCGTGAAAAGGCGTTCCAAGCACTCTTTGCTTTGAACTCTAATCCGGAAGCTGATGAGAATCAGCTTTACCAACAGTTACTAAATCCTGATGAAACTGATGAATTAGAAATTCCCAGTTACCTCAGCACGTTGGTGACGGGGGTATTAACCCATCAGACGGAATTGGATGGCTTGATTCAACCTTATCTAAGCAGTACCTGGTCGCTTGACCGGTTAGCCAAGACGGATTTAATCATCTTGCGCATTGCCTTTTTTGAGTTGAATTATGTCGATGATGTTCCGGGCAAAGTGGCCGTCAATGAAGCTATCGAATTAACGAAGGCTTTCAGCGATGACCAATCTCGGAAGTTCGTCAGTGGGGTCTTAGGTAAGGCCGTTACCCACGACGCCATTTAGTCTAAAACCGAACAATATGATGTTCAACCTTGAAAGTCTGGCAATTTGCCAGGCTTTTTTTAACACTTTCTAAGTAAACCCGCTATTTATCACCGCTCAGAATATGCTAAAATGGGAAAAGACAAACGAAGGAGCGTGACAGGTGTGACAACAATTATTGATGGTAAACAAGTCGCCAAGCAAGTCAATCAAGCAACCCAAAATGAGGTGGCGGCATTAGCTGCCCAGGGGGTCCAACCTGGGATTGCGGTGATTATTGTCGGAGCCGACCCGGCTAGTCAAATTTATGTGCGGAACAAGAATCGTAAGGCTACTAAGCTTGGCATGCATTCAGTTGTTCGGGAATTACCGGCAACGACTACCCAAGCAGAATTACTATCAATCATTGCTGAATATAATGCCGACAATCAGATTCATGGCATTTTAGTTCAGTCGCCATTACCTAAGCAGATCAATGAACCACTCATTACCTTGGCCATTGATCCGCAAAAAGACGTTGATGGGTTCCATCCAACCAACATGGGTAAGCTGATCACCAACTTCCCGGGAAATTATCCAGTTGCTAATACGCCACGCGGTATTATGACGTTATTGCGGGCTTATGATGTTGACCCGGCTGGAAAGACCGCGGTCGTGATTGGTCGTAGTACGATTGTCGGTAAACCGATGGCTGCGCTGTTGACTAATGCTAATGCGACGGTCACGATTGCCCATAGCCGGACGAAGGATCTCAAGGCTTTGGCACGCACCGCGGATATTTTGGTGGTAGCGACGGGGATTGCTCATCTGATTACGGGTGCTGATATCAAACCCGGTGCCACTGTTATTGATGTTGGTATGGATCGTGATGAAAACGGTAAGCTTGTTGGCGACGTTGATTTTGATTCGGCTCAAGGCGTGGCTGGCTTGATTACGCCAGTACCCGGTGGGGTTGGTCCAATGACGATTGCCACTTTGATGCAGACGACCGTTGAATTAGCAAAATGGAGTGATTTGAGTGAGTAACAGTCAAGATTACTTGACAGTCTCCGCGTTGACCCAATATTTAAAACGTAAATTTGAAGTTGATCCGTATTTGGGCAAAGTCTATTTAACGGGTGAGATTTCTAACTATCGTCCGCGGGCGAATGCCCATCAATATTTTAGTCTCAAAGATGACCATGCCAAGATTTCAGCAATCATGTTTCGCTCGGCTTTTGCCAAAGTGAAATTTCAACCAGAAGTTGGGATGAAAGTCATGGTCGTTGGCCGAATTGGGTTATATGAACCCAGCGGTAGCTATCAGATTTATATTGAACGCATGGAACCCGATGGCGTGGGGGCCTTGTATCAAGCTTATGAACAATTAAAAAAGAAGTTAGCAACGGAAGGGCTATTTAGTGCGGCTAAAAAGCCCTTACCGCGTTTTCCTAAACGGATTGCGGTCGTGACCAGTCCGAGTGGGGCCGTCATTCGTGATATCATTACGACCACGCGGCGGCGTTTCCCAATTGCTCAGATTGTGTTGTATCCAGCGCAGGTCCAAGGCGATGCCGCTGCACCAGAGATTGCCCGACAAATTGCGCGGGCTAATCAAGCGGGGAACTTTGATACGCTGATTATTGGCCGCGGGGGCGGTTCAATTGAAGATTTGTGGCCGTTCAATGAGGAGGTCGTGGCTCGCGCGATTGCGGATAGTGCGTTACCGGTCATTTCGTCGGTTGGTCACGAAACTGATACGACGATTGCCGATTTGGTGGCGGATGTCCGAGCTGCAACGCCGACCGCGGCAGCGGAACTGGCGGTGCCAGTCTTCAATGAAGTCATGCTACAACTTAATCAAGACCAAACGCGGGTCTTTAATGCCTTTCAGAATCTGGTCCAACATGACCGGCAACGACTGGCTAAGTTACAAGCATCATACGTCTTTACCCAACCGAATCGACTGTATGAAGGCTATTTACAGAAACTAGACTTTTTGAACGAACGGTTAAAGCAAGCTGGCCAACAAAATGTGGCGCAGGCGCAACAACAAGCGCAACGTGTAGTCCAACGACTGGCCCAGCAGACGCCGATTCATCGGGTGCGCCAAGCCCAGACCCAGTTAACCAATCTACAGCAACGGCTTAATCGTGGGACTACGTTATTGATGAACGCCAAGCAGCAACAGTTAGCACGCGCGATTCAATCGTTAGATCTATTGAGTCCGTTGAAGATTATGGGTCGGGGGTATGCGTTTGTAACGCACGATGATCAGATTGTGCGTTCGGCAACTACCTTAGCCCCGGACCAGACTGTCCAGATTCACTTGGCAGATGGGCAAGCAACGGCGAAAATTAGTAAGGTTGATGGAGGAAAAACAAATGGCTGATAAACCAACTTTTGAAGCAAACTTAACCAGTTTAGAAACAATTGTGAATCAATTAGAAAGCGGCGATGTGCCGTTGGAACAGGCTTTAGACCAGTTCCAAAAAGGCGTTGCTTTGAGTAAACAATTACAAGCCACCCTTGCTGGGGCCGAAAAGACCTTAACGAAGATGATGGATGAAAATGGCAACGAGGTCCCATTTGAACAACCGAAAGCGCCTGACGCCAATGAATAGGCAGTTATTAGCTGACTTTGAAGCGACGTGGGTCCCGCGAGTGAATACTTACTTGGACGAGAATCTACGGGAGGTCAGTGACCGCGCTGAATTGACGGCTGCCATGCGCTATTCGGTTTTAGCTGGCGGCAAACGTTTGCGACCATTACTGAGTTTAGCGGTATTGGCCACGTTTAACCAGCCGATTACGGCCGCAGAGTTACGGGCGAGTGTGGCGCTGGAATTGATGCATACTTATTCGTTGATTCATGATGATTTACCAGCGATGGATAATGATGCGTTACGCCGTGGTCAGCCAACCAGTCACGTTAAGTTTGGTGAAGACTTGGCAATTCTAGCGGGCGATGCGCTGCAGCCCTTAGCCTTTCAATGGCTGGCTGATAGCGGCTTGCCAGCGGACAAACTGGCTAAGCTGACGTTAGGCTTGGCGCAAGCAGCGGGGCCCCAAGGGATGGTGGCCGGTCAAGTCGCTGATGTTAAGTCGACGGGGACGCAATTGACCTTACCTGTTTTGCAACAGTTACATCGAGAAAAGACTGGGGCCTTGATTCACTATGCTGTTTTAGCCGGAGCGATTCAAGCTGGTGTTAGTGAACCAGTTCAAGCAGCATTGACTACATTTGGCGATGCTTATGGGCTAGCTTTTCAGATCTATGATGATATTTTAGATGTCACCAGTACACCGGCTCAGCTCGGAAAAGCGACGCACAAGGATGCTGGTGAGCATAAGAATACGTATCCCGGCTTGTTAGGTCTTGCCGGTGCACGCCAAGCGTTGCAAACGGCAGTAGCCAGCGCACAAACGGCGCTCGACCGCACGGAAGCGTTAAGTCAGACGGATACCGCGTTATTAGCATCATTTTTAACGTATTTTACGAATTAGAGGATTATTAGATGGAAAAAGAACGGATCGACGTCTTATTAGTACAACAGGGGTTATTTGATACGCGTGAGAAAGCCAAGCGGGCAGTGATGGCTGGTGAAATTTTAGGGGTTAATGAAGAACGGTTGGATAAGCCGGGCGTGAAGATTCCCGTCACAACCGAATTACATTTAAAAGGCAAGCCGATGCCGTACGTCTCACGGGGCGGTTTGAAGCTGGAAAAAGCGTTAAAGAGTTTTAAGATTGATGTCAGTGGTCGTATTGTGTTGGACATTGGGTCCTCCACGGGGGGCTTCACCGATGTCATGCTACAGAATGGGGCGCAAATGAGTTATGCCTTGGATGTTGGCAGTAACCAACTTGTTTGGAAGCTACGGCAAGATCCACGGGTCGAGGTTATGGAGCATACTAACTTCCGGTACAGCAAGTTGGCTGACTTTACGCGCGGCCAACCTAGCTTTGCGTCTATTGATGTCTCCTTCATTTCATTGCATCTTATTTTACCGCCATTGCATGCGATTATTGAAACTGGCGGTGAAGTGGTGGCGTTAATTAAACCGCAATTCGAAGCTGGGCGCGAAAATGTCGGTAAGCATGGGATTGTGCGCGACCACAGTGTGCATGCTGACGTTTTAACGGATATTGTGACCTTCGCTCAAACTGCCGGCTACAACGTCTTAGGGCTGGATTATTCACCAATCAAGGGTGGCGAAGGTAATATTGAATTTTTGATTCATTTGCAAGCCACTGACCAGCCAGCCACGATTGCGCCCACGGTTTCAATTGAGCAGACCCAGCAAAGTGCTTACGATCAATTGAATAAGTAAGCGATTTTAAAACGAGCCTTTCATATTTATGCATAATAGCTTATTATATGACTATAAAGACTCCGGGGGTGATCGGTTTGAAGAAGCAAGAGCGCCAACGCTATATTAAACGATTGTTAAGCTCAAACGAAATTGAACGACAAGAAGACTTTGTCAGATTATTACGTGCTGAAGATATTGACGTGACGCAAGCCACGATTTCAAGGGATATTAAAGACATGCAGCTGGTCAAAGTGCCCTCGGTGACGGGCGGCTACCATTATAGTATGCCCGTCCAAAAGAAGATGGATACGGAAAAGAAATTGCGACGGACCTTAAAGGATGCCTATGTGTCCTATGCGACGCAAGATAAGTTCGTGTTGATCAAGGTTTTGCCTGGGAATGGACCAGCGTTAGCGTCATTAATTGAAGCGATGCATTATGACAATGTCTTCGGGACATTGGGGGATGATGACACCGTGTTGATTATCGGCAAATCGTTGGATGCCACCTTAGACTTACAACAAACGCTTCAGCGACTATTAAGCGATAACTAAGGTTGACCGGATGGTTATCACAGACCTGCGCACAGTTTCTGTGGCGGGTCGTTTTTTTTAGGGAGGAATCGCGGTGTTACAAGAACTTTCAATTACTAATTTTGCTATTATTGAACATTTAGATATTGCCTTTGAAAATGGGATGACCGTTCTGACTGGGGAGACGGGGGCCGGTAAATCAATTATTATTGATGCGGTTGGGCTATTGGCTGGTGGTCGCGGGTCACAAGAATTCATCCGGACGGGGGCCGATAAAGCGGTCTTACAAGGGATGTTTATTCTGCCAGCTGATGGGGTGACTGCGCAGCTGCTCGATGAAGCGGGAATTGATCACGCGGACAATACCGTGATCTTACAACGTGAGATTGCCAAAAGTGGTCGGAACACTTGTCGCATTAACGGCATGCTGGTCAACACCACCACGTTAAAACGGATTGGCGAGACGATTGTCGATATTCATGGGCAAAATGAACACCAAGAATTAATGCAGCCAGATAAACATTTGGGCTTATTAGATGAATTTGCGGCTAGTAAGATTCGCAAACTGAAAACCAAATATCGGCAGCAGTATGAAGACTATCAGCAATTAAATCAAGAATTACGGCAAAAGAATGCCAATGAAAAAGAATGGGCCCAACGTTTAGACATGCTGAACTTCCAAGTGGAAGAGATTTCGGCGGCCCAAGTGCGGGTCGGTGAAGAAGCCGAATTAACGGCTGAGCGTGATCGCTTAGACAACTATCAAACGATTAACCAGGCGCTCCAGCAAAGTTACACCTTGTTAGCTGATGGGGAAGAAACTCCAGGGGCGGTCGATACAGTTGGAACGGCGATGAACGCGCTTGAGACAATTGCCAACTTAGATCCGGCGTTTAACGAGATTACAGTGAATGTCAAAAATGCATTTTATGCGTTACAAGATGCAGCGGGCCAAATCTCAAATCAATTAGACTTGCAAGAGTTTGACGAAGGCCGCTTAGATGAAATTGAACAACGGTTAGATGTATTGGGTCAATTGAAGCGTAAATATGGCGATTCTGAGCAGCAGGTGTTAGATTATTACAAGAAAATCGCTGCTGAATTAGCAGAGATGACTGATTCAGAAGAAAACAGTGAAGGGTTATCGCAGCGAGTTGCCGAGAAGAAGGACGCCTTGTTAGCAACTGGCCGGCAATTATCAGATAAGCGGCGGACTTGTGCCAAGACATTGCAACGGCAAATTCATCAAGAACTAAAAGATTTGTATATGGATAAAGCTGTCTTTGAAGTCCGCTTTAAGCCGACGAAGGGGCAAATCTTTCGCAGTGGTTTGGATAGCGTCGAATTCTATATTCAAACTAACCCCGGCGAGCGGATGCGGCCGTTAGCGAAGATTGCCTCAGGTGGTGAATTGTCCCGGATGATGTTGGCCTTGAAGACGATTTTCTCGGAATCACAAGGGATTACCAGTATCATCTTTGATGAAGTAGATACCGGGGTCAGCGGGCGCGTGGCCCAAGCAATTGCTGAAAAGATCAGCGGCATTGCCCGTTTCTCACAAGTATTATGTATTACCCATTTGCCACAAGTGGCAGCGATGAGTGATCATCATTACTTTATTGCTAAGAAGATTACCGGACAACGGACCAAGACCAGCGTCACCAAAATGGATCAAAAATCACGAGTCCAAGAGCTAGCCCGGATGTTAGCTGGGACCAAAGTAACCAAGTTATCGCTAGAGCACGCCGAAGAACTTTTACGGCTGGCTGGTGAAGAAAAAGCTGAATAATGCCAGTTTAACGTGTTAGAGCCTGAGATTTTTCCGACAGGCTCTTTTTGGCGTCTAAGTAGGTTTTAAGCGCGGAAACGCGATTATGAAAATAACAATTGTGTGACGAGTTGTTTGCAATTAGGTTTCAGTATAAGTTATCATTTAATGTGTAATGCATTAAATTAGTAATTTATAATAATAAAAAGATTGGAGTGATGAGGTTGTTTCTGACAATGGAACATTTGAATAAAACTTATCCAGGCGGCAAAGTTGCGGTCGAAGATTTTAATTTGGAAATTGAAAAAGGTGAATTTGTTTGCTTTATCGGGACATCTGGTTCCGGGAAAACAACGACCATGCGGATGATCAATCGGATGTTAAGTCAGACCTCGGGGACAATTAAGCTAGAGGGTCAAGATATTGGTCAGATGGATCCCGTTAAGTTACGGCGCAAGATTGGTTATGTGATTCAAAATATCGGGTTAATGCCACATATGACGATTCGTGACAATATTACAATGGTCCCGAAATTGTTGAAATGGCCCCAAGATAAGATGGATGAACGGGCTAAGGAAATGATTAAGTTAGTCGAATTACCAGAAGACTACTTAGATCGTTATCCTTCCGAACTATCTGGTGGGCAACAACAACGGATCGGGGTTGTCCGGGCCTTAGCCGCTAACCAAGATTTAGTCTTAATGGATGAACCCTTTGGGGCGTTGGATCCGATTACTCGTGAAGCTTTGCAAGACTTAGTTAAAGACTTGCAAGAGCGACTTGGGAAGACATTTGTCTTTGTTACGCATGATATGGATGAAGCGTTGAAGCTATCGACGCGGATTGTCGTCATGGATGGCGGTAAGATTATGCAAGTGGACACGCCTGATGGCATCTTACGGCATCCTGCTAACGAATTCGTTGAAAACTTGATTGGGAAAGATCGCTTGATTCAAGCGCGTCCAAGTATCACGACGGTTGGACAAGTGATGTTGAAGAGTCCGATTGCAACGACCCCTGGCAAGTCATTGACGGATGCGTTGCGATTAATGCATGATAAGCGAGTCGATTCCTTATTAGTGACGGATGAAGCCGGCATTCTGAAAGGAATGATTGGCATTGAAGATGTGGACTACAGCTTTAACTCCGCCACCAGTGTCGATGACATTATGAAGCGGGATATCTTTTATGTGCAATCTAACTCGTTAATTCGGGATACCGTTGAGCGGATCTTGAAGCGGGGCTTTAAAAACGTTCCGGTCGTAGATGACCAACACCGGTTGGTCGGGATTGTTACACGGGCAACCTTGGTCGATATTGTTTATGATGCCCTTTGGGGTGACGAAGAAGAAGATGAAGAATCTGATAACATTCATCACGGAGAGGATACCACCAAGGCTAAAGCCAATGATCAGACTGGCGCTGAAGGCGGTGATCAGCAATGATCACGTTCTTACAAACATATGGCACGCAACTGTTGATGAAGACGTGGCAACATATCTACATCTCAGCGATTGCGTTGGCATTAGGGATTATTGTGGCGGTACCGCTTGGGATCTTGTTAACGCGAGTTAAAAAGATTGCGAACGTCGTCATGGCAATTGCCAGTATGCTACAAACGATTCCTGCGATGGCGTTATTAGCGTTAATGATCCCGTTCTTTGGGATTGGGGCCATTCCAGCTATCATTGCGTTATTCATCTATTCACTCTTACCGATTCTGCGAAACACGTATTTGGGGATGGAAGATGTGGAGCCAGCCTTGATTGATGCGGCCAAAGGTATGGGACTGACCGGCTGGCAATCAATTATTAAAGTGGAAGTCCCAATGGCGGCACCCGTAATTATGTCTGGGATTCGCTTATCGGCAACCTATGTGATTGCTTGGGCAGCCTTAGCGTCATATATCGGTGCTGGTGGTTTAGGGGACTTTATTTTCAATGGTTTAAACTTGTATCGGACGGATTTGATTTTAGGTGGTTCGATTCCCGTGATTATTTTGGCGTTAATTGTTGATTGGTTATTGGGTAAATTAGAAGCCGTTGTTACCCCGCGGACGTCACAGGCGTAAGGAGGGAAACGACATGCAAAAAATTAAAAAATGGATTTTAGGTGCCGTTGCCACGGTTGCCAGTGTGTTCGTCTTAGCGGGCTGCGGCTTTCCGGGCTTAGCTGGGACATCGTCAGATACGGTGCGGATTGCCTCCCAAAACACCACTGAGCAACAAGTGATGGCTTACATGATTCAGGATATGATTCAGCACTATTCCAAGATGAATACGACCATCATTAATAACTTAGGTTCTGGAACGGTTAGTTTTAATGCGTTGAAGAACAAACAGGCCGATATTTCCGCGATTCGGTATACTGGGACCGACTTGTCCACGATTTTAGGTGAAAAAGTCGACCGGGCACATATCAAAGAAACCGACCAAAAGGTTAGAGACCAATTTGATACGAAATATCAAATGCACTACTTCCCATCATACGGGTTTGCGGATACGTATGCTTTTATGGTGACGAAGCAGACGGCTAAGAAGTATAACTTAAAGACGGTTAGCGATATGAAGAAAGTCGCGTCTAAGTTAACAGTTGGCTTGGATCAAACTTGGCTGGAACGAAAAGGTGACGGGTATGATGCCTTTCAAACGTTGTACGGTTACCAGTTCGGTAAGACTTATCCAATGCAGATTGGGTTAGTCTATGATGCTTTGGAATCCGGTAAGATGGATGCCATTCTGGGTTATTCGACGGATGGTCGGATTGGCAGTTATGACTTGACAATCTTAAAAGATAACAAGAACTTCTTCCCACCATACAATGCTAGTGCGGTTGCGACGAATGCCATCTTGAAGCAGCATCCGCAATTAAAGCCGATCCTATCACGGTTGAACGGTAAGATTAGCTTGAAGACGATGCAAAACTTGAATTATCAAGTCGATAATGACTTGGTAGAACCTGAAGTCGTGGCCAAGCAATTTCTTGAACAACACAACTATTTTGAAGGGAGTGACAAATAATGGCTCATATGAACATGCTGCAACAATTGATTTACTATTATCAACAAAACGGCGCGTACGTCTTAAGTCAGTTTGCTCGTCACTTCTTGATTTCAATTTACGGGGTGCTTTTTGCGGCGATTATCGGGATTCCAATCGGGATCTTTATTGCCCATCATAGTCGGTTGAGTGCGACAGTGATTGCGATTGCGAACGTCATTCAAACGGTGCCATCATTGGCGATGCTGTCAATTATTATGATTGGCTTAGGCTTAGGCGTGAACACGGTGGTCGTGACGGTCTTCTTATACGCATTACTGCCAATTATTAAGAATACCTATACTGGGATGCAAAATGTCAGTCCGACAATCTTGGATTCTGGTAAAGGGATGGGTATGACCCGTTGGCAGATTTTGCGGATCGTGGAATTACCGTTATCCTTATCCGTTATTATGGCGGGCTTACGGAACGCGTTAGTGCTAGCGATTGGGATTACCGCTATCGGGACTTTCGTGGGTGCCGGTGGTTTAGGTGATATCATTATTCGTGGGACCAATGCCACGGACGGTGGTGCCATTATCTTAGCCGGGGCTTTACCAACGGCGTTAATGGCTATTATCTCCGACTTGATCCTTGGCTGGATTGAAAAGAAAGCTGATCCAACGCAGAAATAAAAGTAATAAAAAAGATTGATTTACAGGCGTCAATTCTAACTCATTCAGGGAAGCTAGTTGAACTGTAACATCAATCTTTTTGTTTGCATCAAAAACACCAGGTCAATCGGCAAGGTTTGATTGAGACTGATCACATCTTTTGATGCAAGGTCTATTAAAGTTTAAGCCCGTTGTAAATAACGGATTTGATCTAAATTAATTAAATGCGTCAGGTGTTTTTCACGATTGATCAAGACGAGTTGTCCAGACGCTAAGGTCTTTAAGACGCCATGAATATTGTAGGGATGCGTCTGCGTTAAGGCTGGTTGCATTTGCAACATCACTTGATAATGCCGTTGCTGTGCTTGCTCCAAAAACAATGTCCGTTGAAAGGCGGGCATTTGCGGAAGCAAGGGCGCACTGGCTGCAGCAGCTGTCGTAATCTCGTCAAAGATTTGACGATACGACGTTTGAAAATTCTTAGAAATAGTTTGTAGACGCGTTTGTTTATTTTGCATATTAGCCACCTCGAACGTTTGTTTGTGTTTTTATTATACGAACGAACGTTCTGAAAAGCAAGCAATATTTTCCGTTTTCGACTAAAAGTTTTTTGTCAACGGGATGAAAAATGGTGGCAAGCCTAATAACACTTGCAATTACGCGGTAAAAAGTGCAAAATAATCTTTAAAACATATTTAATAAGGGGAATTTGCGATCATGGCGAAACAAGGCATGTTAATCGTCTTATCAGGTCCCTCTGGTGTCGGTAAAGGTACCGTCCGGAAGGAAATTTTTGACTCAGATGATAATGATTTTCAATATTCAGTCTCGATGACCACGCGGCACATGCGGCCGGGTGAAGTTGATGGAAAGGACTACTATTTTGTCTCCAAAGATGAATTCGAGGATGAAATCAAGAGTGGCGGTATGCTGGAATACGCCAAGTATGTTGACAACTACTACGGAACGCCCTTAAAATATATTAAGCAGTCTTTAGCAGCTGGCAAAGACGTTTTCTTAGAAATTGAAGTTAACGGTGCGATGCAAGTGCGTGAAAAGATGCCAGACGGGGTCTTTATCTTCTTAACGCCCCCGGACCTCATGGAATTAAAACACCGCATCATCGGTCGGGGGACTGATGATATGGCCGTCATCAATAAGCGGATGGCTAAAGCAGTTGGTGAAATTAAGATGATGCGTAACTATGATTACGCGGTGGTAAATGATGAAGTTCCTTTGGCTGCTGAACGGATCAAAGCGATTATTCGCAGCGAGCGCTTCAGTGTCAAACGAGTGATGCCAGAGTATGAAGAAATGTTAGGAGATGCAGAATCTTGATCTTATATCCATCAGTTGATGATTTATTAAAGCAAGTTAATTCCCGTTACTCATTGATCATGTTAGCTAGCAAGCGCGCTCATGAATTGGACGCCGGCGCTGCTCCCATGTTAAGTGAATACAAGTCTGTTAAGACGATTGGTCGGGCTTTGGAAGAAATCGCGGCGGGCGACTTAATGATTGACCCGGACGAAACCGATAAAGACTAGGATGACCAAGAGCGTCGAGGCCGTGTGCCTTGGCGCTTTTTTTATGTCATCAGTCTTGAAGCTTCACGTGACTGTTGATTCTTGATACAATTAACCTGTGCATGTTTAAAAGTTATTCATAAATGTTATCATTGTTGCTCCAGTCGGCTCAGCTGATGCCGGAACGTGGTGGGCGCGATTGATAAGCCAAAGTGCGGTCTCATCAATCAGCCTTTGACTAACCTGAGTAAAAAGCACTCAGCTAAGTCTAATTTCACCGGCTGAGCCGACCTGCGCTAGTTAACTGGCAGGGGCATGATTTTGTTTGCTTGGCTAATTGCATGGCAGCGACTGTCTTAACGCCGGGCGGGCCGGACAATGCTCAGTGGTGTCGTTTATCTTAGTCGTGGTTTTCGACTTAGATAAAGCCCGGCTTGTGAGACCGATTTTTGGCTCACAAACGCGGCCACCACGTTCCGGCATTGCTCCGGTCCAACCAGAGTGGCAACATGAACAAAACTAAAAATGAAAATGATCAGTCGTCTAAACATGACTGAAAAAGGGTGTGACTGGTGTGAGTATTTGGCAAGATCAACATGTGACAGTGGTTGTGAGTGGTGGAATTGCGAGTTATAAGGCCATTTATTTGGTGCGGCAATTAATGAAGCAAGGTGCCACCGTACGGGTGACGATGACGGCGCATGCGACTGAATTTGTAACGCCGCTGACCTTTCAAACGTTAACGCAACAACCGGTGTTTAGCGATGAGTTTACGATGCAAGATCCTAAGCATGTCGGTCATGTTGCCTTAGCCGACTGGACGGACTTGATGATTATGGTTCCGGCCACAGCTAATCTGATTGCTAAAGTTGCCAATGGGATTGCTGATGATGCAGCCACAACGACGATTCTGGCCACTACGGCTCCCAAATATGTGGTCCCAGCAATGAATTCACATATGTATGCTAATCCGGCGACCCAACGCAACTTAGCACAGTTGCAGACAGATGGCCTGCAAGTGTTGACCCCCGCTACGGGAATGCTGGCAGAAGGTTATGTCGGTCGTGGGCGGATGCCAGAACCGGATGAGATTGTTGATTGGCTCACTCAGACGTTGATTGACCAGCAAACGGATTTACCTTTACATGGTAAAAAAGTCTTAGTCACTGCGGGCGGGACGCGTGAGATGATTGATCCCGTACGTTATATTTCTAATCGATCTTCCGGTAAGATGGGCTATGCAATGGCGACAGTCGCACGTGAATTGGGTGCCGAAGTGACGTTGATTAGTACCCCAACAGCCTTAACTCAGCCGGCTGGGGTTCAGTATATTGAAGTCTTATCGGCGGCCGAGTTGTTAACTCAAGTGACGGCCAAGTTTGCCACTACCGATATGTTAGTGATGGCCGCCGCCGTTTCAGATTACCGACCAGTCAAAGCAGTTGACCAAAAGATTAAGAAACAACCTGGTCAAACTGGATTGACCTTAGAATTAACGGAAACGGCTGACATTTTGAAACAATTAGCGGCCCAAAAGACGGGTCAATTTGTGATTGGTTTCGCGGCTGAAACCCAACATTTATTGGCAAATGCCGAGAAGAAGTTAGCCGAAAAGAAACTTGATATGTTAGTTGCTAACGATGTGTCGCAACCGGGAGTGGGCTTTAATGGGGATACCAATCAGGTCACTTTATTAACGCCAAATAGCACGCCGGTGACGACCAATTTATTATCGAAAACTGAGATTGCCCACAGTGTCTTGACCGCGGCGATTAATCGCGGTGCCTAGACCAATGTGGGGTTAAGAGAGGAAGTTGACGGTGGCACAAATTGCACAAGTTTTGGTCGATGTGCCAACGATGCAGACCAATCGACCGTATAGTTATCGTATTCCCGCGGCTTGGCGTTCACAAGTCCAGCCTGGGATGCGGGTAGTCGTCCCGTTTGGTCGCGGTAAACGCCGCGTTCAGGGATTTGTTTTGGCCTGCAATGATGAGGACGAACCGGCGTATGATGGTGAGCTAAAAGCCATTGATACCGTGGTCGATCTAGCTCCAGTCTTGAATTCGGAAGCATTAGCGCTATCGAAGTGGCTGGCTGATAGTACCTTTTCATTTCAAATTACCTGTGCCCAAACGATGTTACCAGCCGTGATGCGGGCCAAGTATGTCAAGTTATTACGGACGACGGCGACCACCCCTACGGCTATTCAAACGACGCTGTTTCATGGTCAGACGAGTGTGCCGTTTGACGACGTGGCTACGACACCCGCCCAAGTGAGTGAACTGTTACGTTTACAGGCTGCTGGGGCCGTAGAAGTTTATTTTCAAGTTAAGAACCAAGCTCATCATAAAACGATGGTCGGCATCACCGCTGCTTTGGATCAAGCGGATTTAGTTGCCGCTGAGAAGACGGTTCGTGCTGGCGCTGCCAAGCAACTGGCACTGTTAAAGGGGCTACAGACGCTTAACGGCGAAACACTAGCGCAAAAAAAGTTTAGTGAACAGTTCGCTGTCAGTGAAGCGGTGATCCGGACCGGTGAACAAAAAGGGTGGTTGAAAAAGACGCCGATTGAAGTTTACCGTGATCCGTATGCAACGGCTAATATTAAGGCGACCAAGCCGCTGAAGCTCAATGATGAACAACAAGTCGCCGTTGATCGGATTGTGGCTGCCGTTCAACAGCCCGCTAAAACCACGTTTTTACTTGAAGGCGTGACCGGTAGCGGGAAGACGGAGGTTTATTTACAGTCGATTGCGGCGGCATTGGCTCAAGGTAAGACGGCGCTAATGCTGGTGCCGGAAATCTCACTGACACCCCAGATGGTCCAACGGGTCAAAGGCCGGTTCGGGAAAGCCGTGGCCGTCTTACACAGTGGTCTGTCCAGTGGTGAGAAATATGATGAATGGCGTCGCATCAAGCGCCAAGAGGCCCAAGTGGTCGTTGGCGCACGGTCGGCGGTCTTTGCACCTTTAACTAATCTAGGCTTGATCATTATGGATGAGGAACACGAAAATAGCTATAAGCAAGACGACGCGCCGCGGTATCACGCCCGTCAAGTAGCCTTGTGGCGTAGTCAGTATCACGATTGTCCAGTCGTTTTAGGTTCGGCGACCCCATCGTTAGAGACTCGGGCGCGGGCTGAAAAGGGCGTGTATCAACGGTTGTTGTTAGCCGATCGGGTCAATCAGCGACCGTTACCGAAAGTCTCAATCATTGATATGAAAACCGAGTTGCAAAAGCACGCTGAAAGTAACTTTTCTCAAGCGTTATTAGTGGCACTACAAGATCGATTAGATCGCCACGAACAGAGTGTGCTGATGTTGAATCGGCGTGGTTATTCGTCGTTTGTATTGTGTCGGGATTGCGGGTTTGTCTTGAAATGTCCCAACTGTGATATTTCACTGACTTTGCACATGGATACGCATACGATGAAGTGCCATTATTGTGGTCATGAAGAAGCGATTCCGCGGATTTGTCCGAACTGTCACAGTCACCAGATTCGTTATTATGGTACTGGGACGGAAAAAGTCGAAGAAGAATTACGAGACTTGTTACCAGATGCCCGGATTATTCGCATGGATAATGATACGACCCGTAAGAAGGGCGCCCATGCGCGGTTGCTGTCACAGTTTGGCAGCGGTGAAGCCGATATTCTAATTGGTACCCAGATGATTGCCAAGGGACTGGACTTTCCTAATGTCACGTTAGTTGGGGTCTTGAATGCCGATACGGCCCTGGGATTGCCTGACTTTCGGGCCAGTGAGCGGACCTTTCAACTGTTAACGCAAGTTAGTGGCCGGGCTGGTCGGGCAGAAAAAAGCGGGCATGTGTATATTCAGACGTTTAATCCGGATCATTATGCGATTCGTTTTGCCCAGCATCATGATTATGAAGGTTTCTTTAAGTATGAGATGCGGATGCGTCATCAGGGCGGTTATCCGCCATACTACTTTACAGTTCAGATTACCGCGAGTGACTTAGATGAAGCCATCGCTGCTAAACGTATGTACCAGTTATTACAGTGGCTCAAACCGCGATTAACCCCGTCAACGCAGATCTTGGGTCCAACGCCTAAGCCGATTGCCCGGGTTAATCGCCGCTACTACTATCAAATCGTCATTAAATACAAGCGTGAGCCGAATTTGGCGGCGACGTTAACCACGCTGTTGCATGAGACCCAAGTTCAACAACGACAAGGGTTGCAGATTGCGATTGACGTCGAACCCTTGCATTTTATGTAATTGGAGGAAATCAAATTGACATCCATTGTCTTTATGGGAACGCCCGCATTTGCGGCGCCTATTTTAACCAGTTTAATTGAAAATGGTTACGACGTAAAAGCCGTTGTAACCCAGCCAGATCGCAAAGTCGGTCGGAAACACATCTTAACCGCCTCACCAGTCAAACAAGTGGCGGTCGCACACGACATTACGGTCCTACAACCCGAAAAAATCGGGGGCAGTCCGGAAATGCAACAAATCATCGACTTGCAGCCTGATCTCATTGTGACGGCGGCCTTTGGTCAATTTTTACCGACCAAGTTGTTGAAGGCGGCGCAGATTGGGGCCGTTAACGTGCATGGTTCTTTATTACCGAAATATCGGGGTGGGGCGCCAGTTCAATATTCAATCATGAATGGCGAAGCCGAAACCGGCATCACAATCATCTATATGGTCAAAAAGATGGATGCTGGCGATATGTTGGCCCAACAAGCGATTCCAATTGCAGCCAACGATGATACTGGCACGATGTTTGACAAGCTGAGTCTCGTCGGCCGTGATTTATTGCTCGAAACGTTACCCAAGTTGATTGCTGGCGAACTTAAAGCCACACCGCAAGCGGAAGACCAAGTGACGTTTGCCCCAACTATCAAGCCAGAACAAGAACAATTGGACTTCTTTAACCAGACGGCGGCTCAGATTGATGATCAAGTCCGCGGGCTACGGCCAGCACCGATCGCCTATGCGATGCTCGATGGCAAACGGACTAAGTTCTGGCAAGTAACGCCACTAACTGAAACGGTGACGCAAGCACCTGGGCAAGTTGTCCGCAAGACCAAGCATGAATTAGTGCTAGCGGCGGCTAATCAGACGGCGCTGTCAGTGCAAGAATTGCAACCAGCTGGGAAACCTAAGATGACCATCACAGCCTTTTTAAATGGGGCCGTGGATAAATTTAATACTGGAGAGCAGGTAATTACAAAATGAGTGAAGTCGGCAATAGTGCCCGTTGGTTAGCGGTTTCAGCGTTAGCTAAGATCAAAGACGGTGCGTATTCAAATCTACAATTAAATCAATTAATTAATCAACATTCCATGGATCGGCGGGATATTAACTTATTAACCAACATGGTCTATGGGGTGATTCAACATCGCTTGACCTTGGAATACTGGTTAAAGCCGTTTGTGCGCCATCCGCATCAGCTCGATCCATGGGTGCATGAATTGCTTTTGAGTGCGCTTTACCAATGGCAATATTTGGATAAGATTCCTAAGCGCGCCGTTTTCAACGAAACGATTGAAATCGCGAAGGTGAAAGGTCACCCAGGTATTCGGCGGTTTGTGACCGGGGTTTTACACGAAATGGATCGGCGTGGCTTACCTGACTTTAGTACCATTGAAAATCCTGATGAACGTTTAAGTGTCACTTATAGTATGCCAATCTGGTTAATTGAGGAATTACGGCGTCAATTAGGGGCGGACAAGATGCAACAATTGATTGCATCTCTGAACCAACCGGCTAAGCAGTCATTACGGGTTAATGCCGCTATGACTGATGTTGCTGGCGTGATGACCGTGTTGACTGAGGAAGGCTTAGACGTTGAAGCCAGCCAAGTTTCACCACTCGGGATTGTTGTTAATGAAGGCCAAGCCATCAATACGAGTGCCATGAAGTATGGGATGTTTACGATTCAAGATGAGAGTGCGCAACTGGTCGTGCCAGCTTTGGATGTTCAACCCAGTGACCTGGTCTTAGATGCCTGTGCCGCTCCTGGTGGGAAGACCACCCAAATTGCGGCGGCTTTAGACGTTGATCAAGGCGGCCAAGTCGTTGCCTTAGATATTCATGCGCCTAAGGTTCGGTTGATCGGTAAGAATGCGGCTCGCATGAACGTTGCTGATCGGGTAGCGGCCACCGAATTGGATGCCCGCAAAGCCGAAGCTGAGTTTGGAGCAGCCCATTTTGACAAAATCTTGGTCGATGCGCCTTGTTCTGGTTTGGGCCTAATTCGCCGGAAACCAGAAATTCGTTATGAAAAGTCGTTACAAGATAGTTTGAACTTACAAAAAGTCCAATTATCAATTTTAACGGCCGTGGCCCCAACCTTGAAAAAAGGTGGTATCATGACGTATAGCACTTGTACCATTCTCGAACAAGAAAACCAACAGGTGGTTAAAGCCTTCTTAGCAGACCACCCAGACTTTGAATTAGTTAAAACGCCGACTGCCAATCATTTAAAAGCAGATCGGCCTGACAAGACATTGTCAATCTATCCGGATGATTACTTGTCAGATGGCTTCTTCATTGCCTGCTTACGAAAAAAATAACAGTGGAGCGTGGATAAACCGTGGATTTTGCATACCGGTCTGATATCGGCCAACAACGCAAAGAAAATGAAGATTACGTCGGGGTTTTTAAGAACACCGCGGGGATTAATTTTGCCATTGTTGCGGATGGCATTGGTGGTCATCAAGGTGGCGATGTGGCGTCAGAAATGGCGGTCTCGCACATGGGCTATCGGTTTGAAAATACCACCTTTAGCGACCCAACCGATGCTGTAAAATGGTTAGCCGCTGAAGTTCAAGATGAAAATCAGCATATTATTGAGAAGGCCCGTGAGTTTTCAGATTTAAACGGCATGGGGACGACGATGGTCGCAACCTTGATGTTTAATGATGAATTCTTGATGGCCAATATTGGCGACAGTCGTGGTTATTTATTCCGCGATGGTCAGTTGCAACAATTGACGGAGGATCACTCATTAGTTAACGAGCTGGTGAAGCGGGGTGAAATCTCGGCGGAACAAGCGCGGCAACATCCGCAAAAGAATATCATTACCCGGACACTCGGTATCTCACCGGATGCCGATATTGATACCAACTTGTATAAGATGATTCCGGGTGACCAGTTACTTTTATGTTCAGATGGATTAACAAACATGGTTACGGATCAACAACTGACGACCGTTTTACAATCTGATCAACCCGTTGCTGATAAGTGCGCTACGTTGATCAAGTTGGCTAATTCAGCTGGCGGTTACGACAATATCACAGCTTTAATTGTGGCTGTGGATGGTGAGGTGGCCAGTAAATGACACCCAACTACACACTTAGCGGACGGTATCGCATTATCCGGTCTTTAGGTGAAGGTGGTATGGCGAATGTTTACTTGGCGCATGACTTAATATTGGACCGTGATGTGGCGGTGAAACTGCTGCGACTGGACTTGCGCGATGATCCGAAGACCATCAAGCGGTTTCAGCGTGAAGCGCTCGCCACCACGGAGCTTGTCCACCCGCACATCGTGAGTTTATATGATGTCGGCGAAGAAAATGGGATGCAGTACTTGGTGATGGAGTACGTCAAAGGGATGGACTTGAAGAATTACATTAAAGAACGTTTCCCGTTGCCGCTTCAACAAGTTATTGACATCATGGAACAAATATTAAGTGCGGTCGCCACGGCGCATGCGCATAACATTATTCATCGCGATTTAAAACCGCAAAACATTTTAATTGATGAAAATGGCAATGCTAAAATTACGGACTTTGGGATTGCTGTCGCCTTATCTGAACATACGATGACCCAAACGAATACGATCTTAGGGTCCGTGCACTATTTATCGCCGGAACAAGCCCGTGGTAGTATGGCTACTAAGCAGTCTGACATTTATTCACTGGGCATTATTTTATATGAGATGTTAACCGGGTCGGTGCCCTTTAAAGGAGAAACCGCCGTCTCGATTGCATTAAAGCACTTTCAAAGTGAGATGCCATCGGTTCGCGACTATGACAGTCAGATTCCGCAAGCGTTAGAAAACGTGGTCTTACAAGCCACGGCTAAAGACCCGCGGGATCGGTATGCCACGGTTGAAGATATGGCTAACGATCTTTTGACTACCTTATCCACGCTGCGAACGGGTGAAAAACGGTTTGAACCTAAAGATTTTGGAAATGATGAGACAAAGATCATGCCGAGTGCCCAGATTGCGGCTGCGATTGACGCACATCGGCAAGCTGAAGCAACCCAGGCGATGCCGAAATTGTCTGCACAAACGACAACGCCACCCACTGAACCAGCATCAACACCAGCTGATGAGTCCCCGTTACCCAAACGGTCATGGTCCAAACGTCATCCGTTTCGGCGTAAACTATTGATTATTGGGGCGATTGTACTGCTATTGTTGGGCGCTCTAGGTGTTGGCTTAGAACTTAGTCGGCCCAAAGAAACCACGGTACCGCGAGTTTCAGGCTTGACCCAAGCGTCAGCGGCGAAGCTATTGGCGAAGCATCATTTGTCAGTCGGCACGGTCAAACGGGTCAAAAGTAATCGCGTGGCGAAAAACCATGTGATTAAAAGTTTGCCGGGAGCACGGTCAACGGTCCAAGAACGGTCACGGATTAATCTGACCCTCAGTAATGGGTCGAAAAAGATTAGCTTTGGCAACTATGTCAATGAGACTTATACCGACGTGAAACGTGATTTGGAAGCAAATGGGTTTGACGTTAAAGAACGGTTCAGTACGTCTGAAGTTGCGACGGGTCAAATCATTAGTCAAGATGTCGTGGCTAATAGTCAAGTGTTGCCTAGTAAAACAACCGTGACGTTTACGGTTAGTTCTGGTAGTCGGCTAGTGACGCTGAAAGATTTAACGGGTGAAAGCCGCAGTGATATCTTGAATTATGCGCACAGCAATCGCTTGAATGTTGATCTCAAGCGGGGGTACTCAGACGAACAGAAAACGGGCTATTCTTATTCACAATCGCCAGAAGGTGGGACTGAAGTGCGGGCCGGGGCGACGATTACGGTTAATATGTCAAAAGGTAATCGGCCAACTAGCAGTACGCCAACCAAGAGCTTTTATGTCAAAACGACAGTTCCTTACCAAACGTTAACGACGGCGACGTCGCAATCCAATGATGTCAAAGTCTATATTCAAGATGATAGTCATCTAATTTCGTCGCTGTATCGCGATCTGACCATTACGCGGGATACCCGCTTAAGCATTCCGTTCCAATTATCTGGTAAACAAGTTGGACAGTATCGGATTGTTTGCAATGGGACCGTGGTGGATGAGAATTTAAAGGTAACTAACAAAGATGCAACTAATTAATCACTAAAAAAGTCATGCTTCGGCATGACTTTTTTAGATTATCTTTGGTACAATAGGTTATAAAGTTAAAAGTGGACCGTACCAAATAAAAAATAAGGTGGTGCTAGTTTGAAAATTGGACAAATTCGCCAATCCCTAAGCGGCTTTTATGACGTGTATGCGGATGGCCAACTCTATCGGACCCGGGCGCGAGGGAATTTTCGCAAGCGTCGGATTACCCCATTAGTAGGGGATCAAGTTGAGTTTGATAGTACAACGCCTCAAGAGGGGTATATTTTAAAAGTGTTAGCGCGTGAGACCGAACTGGTACGGCCGCCAGTCGCTAATGTTGATTTGGCTATTGTGGTGACAGCCACGACGGCCCAGGAATTTTCAACCAATTTACTTGATCGACAATTAGTTGCTTTGGAGGTGGCTGGTATTCAACCAGTCATTTACATGGCCAAGACGGATTTACTCAGCGATGAGGTGTACGCTCAGCGTGCAACATTGGCAGCGGCGTATGAAGCGATTGGGTATCAAGTAGTGATGGACCGCGCGGCCTTTGCACCTAGTGCGATGACCGCCATTAAACAAGCGTTGGCGGGTCACGTCGCCGTGGTCATGGGTCAGACTGGGGCTGGTAAATCAACGTTGTTGAATCATTTACGACCGGGCTTGGACTTAGCGACGGGTGAAATCTCACAAGCTTTAAATCGTGGGAAACATACGACCCGGAAGATTAGCTTGATTGAGATTGCGGATGGGTTAGTTGCGGATACCCCCGGTTTTTCGTCATATGAAGTCTTTGATATTGCTGCTAACGAACTGACGCATTATTTCCCAGAATACGTCCGCCTAAGTGCTGATTGTAAGTATCGTGGCTGTGTGCATATCAATGAACCGAAGTGCGCGGTAAAAGCGGCTTTAGCGGCTGGCGAATTGCTGCAATCGCGTTACGATGATTATTTACAATTCTATGAAACGATTAAAAATAAAAAAGTGATTTATAACAAGAAAAAGTAATTTAAAAAGTGAGTGAAGACTAATGATAAAAATTGCCCCTTCAATTTTAAGCGCTGATTTTGCCAACTTGCAACGCGATGTTGAGTTGGTTGATCGTGCGGGCGTCGATGCGCTACACATTGATATCATGGATGGCCAGTTTGTGCCTAATTTATCTTTTGGGATGAGTATGGTGGCCGCCTTACGTCCGGTGACCTCCTTACCATTAGATTGTCATTTGATGATTGTTGAACCAGAACGGTTTGTCCAACAGTTTGCCCAAGCTGGCGCAGACTTGATTGGGGTGCATGTTGAAAGTACGCACCATATTTATCACGTGTTACAGTTAATCCGCCAGGCTGGCGCTAAAGCTGAAGTTGTGGTTAATCCGGGAACTCCGATTAGCCAGATTGTGGATTTGTTGCCATTAGTCGATCAAGTGCTAGTGATGACGGTTAATCCTGGCTTTGGCGGTCAACATTTCTTAACGCCGATGTTGAAAAAGATCCACGCACTTGAACAATTAAAGCAACAAGGCGGTTATGACTTTGACATCGAAGTCGATGGTGGCATTAACGAAAAGACGGCCAAATTATGTTATGATGCGGGTGCAACCGTGGCTGTGGCCGGGTCTTATATTTATGACAGTCAGGAACCAGAACAACGGATTCAAGATTTAAAGGTGGCGACAAACTAATGACGACAACGGTTAGATTGTTAGTTGGGGGACCAACCACAAGTTGGCCAACGAATCTAGCCCAGTTACCCGGTCCTTGGGTGGGGGCAGATCGTGGTGCGTTACGATTAGTGAAGTTAGGCATTCAACCGACGATTGCGGTCGGGGACTTTGATTCAATTGATGATCGGGAGTTAGCCACGGTTAAACAGGCCTTAACGGGCACGGTCGTTGTTAAACCGGATCAGGATCAAACCGATACGCAATTGGCGGTTAAGACGATTTTTAACCGGTTACAACCCGATGAGTTGGTGATTTATGGTGCCACAGGTGGTCGCTTAGATCATTTGTTAGCCAATCTATGGCTAGTATTAGACCCACAGTTTCGGGCTTGGGCGCCTAAGATAAAATTGGTTGACTTGCAAAATACGGTACAATTCTTTTTGCCAGGGGATTATACGTTGACAAAAGAAGCCGATAAAAAGTATTTAGCATTTGTGCCAATGCTACCAACACATTTAACGTTGCGCGATGCTAAGTATCAACTACATGACGCTTATAATGATTATCCAATCTCATGGGCTAGCAACGAATTTGTGGGCACGACGAGTCACTTTAGCTTCGATCAAGGAGTTGTTGCCGTGATTCAGAGTTGTGATGCCAAAAAGTAGTCGCTATTAATAACGATGTAAATTAAAAAATGATCGGTCGTATTTTGAGGTAAACTCGAAATGATTACCGATCATTTTTTATTAACGCGATGATAGTTAGTACACATTTTAGTTGGCCTAGGACTTTATGTCAGGCATGTCGGCACTTAGTAGGACTTGAATGGTGTAAACGTAAAAATGTGCTTTGGTTTTCCAGTAGCTACCCATCCAAATTGTTGCGGTAAGAAAATCAATCATGATTTAACCGAGCAAAAGGATTTAGAGTCATTGAAACATCAATACGACTTAGCCACGGCATTGGTCGGTAATAGTAATGGACCTAAAGTCTTCTCCGACTATGTTAAGCTGCGATATAATGATCCTATAGAATCACGTTCAATACCGATAGTCGTGCGTATAATTAGAATGCCGCTGTTGTAGGGTACTGTCATGATCAGAAAATCAAGAAGGCCGCTTTAAAGAAAATGTAATTACGATTAATCGTACTAACAGAAAAAACGACCCGCCGATTTTGAAAATCAACGGGTCGTTTTCTAAAGTTTATAAAAAGTTGGGACTGAATGCTGGATTTTGGGTAACAAAAAACGCCACGCGCAAAATTTTGCGGTGCCGCTTTGTTGCGCTAAACGCGCGTTACTTTACCTGATTTCAAAGTCCGAGCTGAAACCCAAACCTTCTTTGGTTTACCATCAACTAAAATGCGAACTTTTTGCAAGTTAGCTTTCCAGCTGCGGCGGCTGTGGTTCAAAGCATGAGAACGCGAGTTACCAAAGTGCGTCCGTTTGCCTGTAACGAAGTCTTTTGCCATGTTGATCTGCCTCCTTCGGTAATCATTGATAAAAGGTCGATGCTTTATCATTCACTAGAATAATTTATCATAGATTAATAAAGGTTGCAATACATTTCTATCAAGTAATTTTACTTTACTGCTAAATTCGGTCATTTCGGGCTTTCAAACGGCAGGCGCTTAATTTTTCTTTCACTGGTTGTTGTGCTATGATAAACTATCGTAAATGAACGCGTTAAAACAAGGAGGCTATTTTCATGGCTGTCAAAATCAAAACGCAATTTGGAACAATCGATATTGATAACGATGTGATTGCGACGGTAGTTGGCGGAGCAGCAACGGATAACTACGGAGTCGTTGGTATGGCTAGTCGTAACCAAATTCGTGATAACTTAAATGAAATTTTACGCCGCGAAAACTTTGCACGAGGTGTGGTTGTCCGGCAAGAAGATAATGGGGTGGCGATTGAAGTCAACATTATCGTCAGTTATGGGACCAAAATCTCAGAAGTTTCCCGGAACGTGCAAGCCAAGGTCAAATATAACTTACAAAACATGCTTGGCGTTGCGGCCAATTCGGTCAACGTCATTGTCCAAGGTGTTCGGGTAATGAACGACTAATCGAAATTGGTGTGAGCCAAGGAGGAATTTTGAAATTGAAAATCACCAAGATAACGAATCTTGAATTCGGCAAGATGGTGCAGGCGGCTTCACAAAAGCTGAACCAACGCGCTGAATTTATTAATTCTCTAAATGTATTCCCAGTGCCAGATGGTGATACTGGGACCAATATGAGTTTATCAATGGCGAGTGGCGCGAAGTATGAGCGTGACGAAACCAGTACCAAAGTTGGCGACTTAGCGTCAGCGTTAGCTAAAGGACTATTAATGGGTGCGCGGGGTAATTCCGGCGTTATTTTATCGCAGATTTTCCGGGGCTTTTCTAAAAATGTCGCTGGTAAGGAAGTCTTGGATGCTAATGATTTAGCAGAAGCCTTCGCTGCGGGTGCTCAGACGGCCTATAAAGCCGTTATGAAGCCAACTGAAGGAACTATCCTAACTGTAATTCGGAAAGCGGCTGGTGCCGGTAAAGACGCCGTTAAGCAGTCGGACGATATCTGTGTGGTTATGACAGCCGTGGTGACTGCTGCGGAAGCCGCTTTGAAGTCGACACCGGACTTGCTACCCGTTTTAAAGCAAGTTGGGGTTGTGGATTCTGGTGGCCAAGGGTTAACCTTTGTCTTAGAAGCCTTTAGTGATGCCTTAAGTGGGAAAGTTGATGAATCAACAGACTACAAGCCGGACGATGCTGAGATGGATTCGATGATTGATGCCGCCCATCACCAAAGTGTACAGGGTAAGCTTGATCCGAATGATATTAAGTATGGTTACTGTACTGAAATCATGGTTCGAATCGGTGATGGTAAATTAGTTGATCAAAAATTCGACTATGATACTTTCTATGATTATTTAGCTAAGCTGGGTGATTCTTTACTCGTGATTAACGATGATGAAATCGTTAAAGTTCATGTGCATACGGAGCATCCTGGTGATGTCATGACCTGGGGCCAACGTTTTGGGGCTTTGATTAAAGTCAAAGTTGATAACATGCGGCTACAACAAGAAACCATTATGGAACACGATGAAACGGAACAAGCTGCGGCCGTTACGACACCAGTTGAACCCAAGCCTGATATGCACGGCTATGCCATCGTGTCGATTTCATCCGGTAATGGTATCGGTAAGTTGTTCCAAGGCCTGGGAGTCACGGACATTATTGCCGGTGGTCAGACGATGAATCCTAGTACCGCTGATATCGTTAAAGCGGTGAATGCTAGTGGCGCGGATAAAGCGTTAGTGTTGCCCAACAATAAGAACATCTTTTTAGCTGCGGAACAAGCCGCGGAAGTTGCGGATATTCCGGTAAAAATCGTGCATAGCAAGACGATCTCGCAAGGGATGACTGCCATGTTGGCGTTTAATCCAGAAGCCGACTTAGCTGATAACCAAGCTGAAATGGAAGATACGTTGGATACGGTGGTCAGTGGTCAAGTGACGCATGCCGTGCGTGATACGACGATTGATGGCTTGGAAATCCATAAAGACGATTTCATGGGCTTAGTTGATGGTAAGATCGTGGTAACCGATGCTGATCGGCAAACGACGACGGTCGAAATGGTCAAGCAGATGCTCGATGAAGATAGTGAATTAGTCACGATCTTTTACGGCGCGGATGCGACTAAAGCCGATGCTGACAAGTTAGCGTCAGCGGTGGAAGCCTTGGATGATGAATTAGAAATTGAAATTCATGAAGGCGACCAACCAGTTTATCCATTCCTGATTTCGGTTGAATAGCGGACTTAACTGATTTAATTAAACATGCAATCAAAATGGTCGGTAATACTTGGGGTAGTCCAAGCTATTACCGACCATTTTAACTTGCTGACAGTCAGGTTTCTGATGAGCTAACAACGCAAATCGCGTGAGATTTTGGTATAATAAAACTATTATAGATTAAAGTTATCATTGATTAAATTGTCGTCAAGATACGCTTAGTACTAGTTAGATTAAGTGGGCCAACACCGGTAAGTGGCAAGTTTAACTAGCACCAAACGTGTCTAAAGAAAGGGGGCCACATGATGGCGATTGCATTATCAGATCCAGTCGGGGTTATGACTGGAGTTGGACCAACGCGGCAAAAAGCTTTGGCCGAGCTAGGAATTAATACCGTGGCTGATCTATTGACTTATTACCCCTTTCGGTATGAAGATTTACAAGTAAAAGATATTAATGAAATTGCAGACCAAGAAAAAGTGACGCTTAAAGGCACGGTGGCGTCTGAGCCAGTCCTAGCGCGATTTGGCCGTAAGAAGAACCGCTTGAACTTTCGGCTGCTAATTGACCATGATGTCTATATGATTACGTTTTTTAATCAGCCGTACTTGATGAAGCAGATTGAAACTGGCCAGGATTTAGCCGTTTATGGGAAGTGGGATGCGACCCGTAACAGCATGACTGGCATGAAGATTATCAATCCTAACAAGGCGGATCAAGCATTTGGTTCGATTTATCCCGCTAGTAAGTCGATTCGCCAAGGCACGCTCCAAAAGTTAATTAAACAAGCTTATGAGACTTACGGCGACCAAATTGTCGACATTGTGCCGGCACCGTTGATTGCAAAGTATCGGCTGCTACCACGGCGACAAATGATTCATGATATGCATTTTCCGGCCAGTCAGGCAGCTTCAGCGGCCGCCCGGCGTTCAGCGACCTATGAAGAGTTTTTGCTGTTTCAAATGCAGATGCAGGCCTTGAAACAGGCTGATCGTGAAACGGATGGGATTGCGATTCATTATGATAACGACGCGCTAAAGGCGTTTATTAAGACGTTACCGTTTGAATTGACTCACGCGCAAAAGCGGGTGGTTAATGAAATTTGTTTGGATTTGAAGTCGCCTAAGCATATGAACCGCTTACTGCAAGGTGACGTGGGTTCTGGGAAAACGATTGTCGCCGCCATCGTGATGTATGCGGCGATTACAGCGGGTTATCAGGCGGCATTAATGGCGCCAACGGAAATCTTAGCGGAGCAGCACGCTAATAACTTAGCCCGAGTCTTTGCGGATACGCCGGTCAATGTGGCATTACTGACGGGGTCAACCAAGCCAGCTGCGCGGAAAACTTTGTTGGCTGCTTTGGCGGATGGTGAGATTAACCTATTGATCGGGACTCATGCCCTCATCCAAGATGGGGTGGATTATGCCAATTTAGGGTTGGTTATTACTGATGAGCAACATCGATTTGGGGTTAACCAACGGGCTGAATTCCGACAAAAAGGCCATCAACCGGACGCTTTAGCGATGACGGCCACGCCGATTCCGCGAACTTTAGCGATTACCGCTTATGGAGAGATGGACGTTTCAGAAATCGATGAGTTGCCGGCAGGTCGGCAACCAATTCAGACGACTTGGGTACGAAGTAATCAGGCCAATTCCGCATTAAGCTTCGTACGTAAGCAGTTAGCGGCCGGCTCACAAGTCTATGTGGTTACGCCGTTAATTGAAGAATCAGAAACTTTGGATGTTAAGAATGCTGAAGCACTATCGGCTAATTTGCAGGAATACTTTGCGCCGGATTATCAGGTCGGGCTATTACATGGCCGGATGAAGCCGGATGAAAAAGAAGCCATCATGGCTGACTTTAAAGCGAATAAGATTCAATTATTGGTGTCCACGACCGTCATTGAAGTCGGGGTGGATGTTAAGAATGCGACTGTGATGATGATTTATGACGCGGACCGCTTCGGCTTGGCGCAACTACACCAGTTGCGTGGTCGAGTTGGTCGAGGCGATAAAGCTTCATATTGCATCTTAGTTGCTGATCCGAAAAATCAGCAAGGTATCGAGCGGATGCAGATTATGACGGAAACGACTAATGGGTTTATCTTAGCCCAAAAAGATTTGGAGCTCCGTGGTTCCGGGGAGGTTCTCGGGGTCAAGCAATCAGGAATGCCAACCTTCAAGGTGGGCGATCCGATTGCTGATTTAACGGTCTTACAAGTCGCGCAACAAGATGCGCACGCGTTAGTTGCAACGCCAAATTGGGAGCAACAACCGGCCAACTTAGCGTTAGCCCAAGTTTTAAAAACGAAATTAGCAGCCGTGGGAACCTTAGATTAAGGACCCGTGACTGACACTGAGAGGAACTGGTGACAAAAATGGTAAAAATTGCAATTGATGCCATGGGTGGCGATCACGCGCCGCAAGCAATCATTGAAGGGGTCGAACAAGCCCGCGATTTATTTGAAGATACGATTTTCTTATTGTACGGCAAACGGGATGTGATCAATCAGTATTTGAAGAAGTGTGACCGGATTCAAGTCATCAACGCGGATGAAGTGATTACCATGGAAGATGAACCGGTTCGGGCAGTTCGACGTAAGAAGAACTCTTCAATCGTGATGGCTGCACAAGCAGTTAAGGATGGTCAGGCCGATGCCTTTTTCTCAGCCGGTAACTCTGGGGCGGTCTTAGCCGCCGGGTTATTTATCGTTGGTCGGATCAAAGGGATTGATCGTCCCGGCTTGGTCACAGCCTTGCCAGTTGTCCGGAATGCCAAGCAATCAAACTTTGTCATGATGGATATTGGTGCCAACGCTGACAGCAAGCCAACCAACTTACAACAATATGCCATCTTGGGGACGTATTACGCTGAACGGATGATGTATGCCAAGCATCCACGCGTGGCGTTACTAAATAACGGAACCGAAGATGACAAGGGGAACAAGGTGCATAAAGCGGCGTTTGATCTTTTACAACAAACCGCGGATATTAACTTTGTTGGTAATGTGGAATCCCGCGACTTGTTAAATGGGGTCGCTGACGTGGTTGTGACGGATGGTTTTACGGGTAATGCCGTCTTAAAGAGTATCGAAGGCACGGCCCGGTCAATGCTCGGCTTGGTCAAAGATGCTGTTTATAATACCGGCATCGGTGGCAAACTTGGTGGGCTATTGTTAAAGAACGGTTTCAATCAGATTCGCTCACAAATGGATTATTCCCAATATGGTGGGGCCGTCTTGTTAGGCTTGAAAGCGCCAGTTGTCAAGGCGCATGGCTCTAGCAAGGCCCCAACAATTGTGAATACCATCCGACAAATTCGCCAAATGGTCAGCACGGATATCGTCCCAGGGGTGGCCGATTACTATGCTAACCAACAAGCTAATCAGGCGGCAGGTGTAGACAAGCCGGCCGAAAACGATTAGAATACTTTAGTGAATTTAAGTTAGCGAGGGATATTCGAATGACAAAAGAAGAAATTTTTAACAAAATTGCCGGCATCATCGCCGACCGCTTTGAAGTTGACCAGAGTAAGGTCACTAACGAAATGAACCTACAACAAGACTTGGACGCGGATTCAATTGATTTCGTTGAATTTGTTTTGGAACTTGAAGATACTTTCGGTAGTGAAATTTCTGATGAAGATGCTGAAAAGTTGAACACGGTTGGTGAAGTTGTCGATTACGTGGCAGCTCATCAAGCTAAATAAGTGGTTATTAGTTATAAATGCAAAAGCAGCCCTTTCGTAGGCGCTGCTTTTAATTTGCACTGATTTCTAGTGGATCATGATTAATTTTCGCTCCGGACGGGCTGGGCTGATGCTGGAACGTGGTGGCCGCGTTTTCGAGCCGAGGAGCGGTCTCGAAAGCCGGGCTTTTACTAGGCCGGGGAAAATCACCCCAACCAAGTAAAATTTCACCACTGAGCATCACCCAGCCCGTCCTGCACTAGTTGACGGGATTATTGGCGATTAGGTGTGAAATTAAGTTTAGGAGAAGTCTAATTGAAAATATGTGATTTTGAGCGGTATCAATCGGTTGTTATGAGGCTGACTAATTGAAAAAACAGCGGGGTCGCAATTGCTAAAACTGTTGATTAACTTTCAGGTGTAGTTTCATTGAAAGTACATTGATGTCGCTTATAAACGTTGTTATAACATACTCAGTAATCGATAAATAAAATGGCCTTTAGGTGATTCTCAGCCAAAAGTATGATCATTATTAGCGTGGGGCGGGCAGAATGGCGCTCAGTGGTGTCGTTTGACTTAGAGCGGCTTAGTCAAAGCCCGGCTGGGAAGCCCGCACGATGGCTGCCAAACGTGGCCACCACGTTCCAGCGTCAATTCTGACCAACCGTAGCGACAAATTTAACCAATCCACGACACAAAATCCTAATTTTCCCCGGATAAAATTGTTAATGAAACCACAATCATAGTATAATAGTTTAACGTATCGGTATTTTAATTATGAAAGGATGCTACCCATGATTACAGAATTAGCAGCAATGCTGCAAGAACGCTTTGGTATTACCTTTAAGAACCCTGATTTATTGGCGGAAGCTTTTACACAAGCGTCATATGTCAATGAACATCAAGAACAACCGTTAAAATTTTACGAACGGGTCGAATTTTTGGGGGATGCCGTCTTGGAATTGATCGTATCCGAATATTTATACAAACGGTATAAAGACATGCCCCAAGGTAAGTTGACTCGCTTACGGGCAGCGATGGTCTGTGAAGACAGTTTCGCTAGCTTTGCCCGTGAGTGTGACTTTCCACAGTATATTCGCCTCGGTAAGGGTGAACAAAAAGCGCGGGCGTGGGAACGGGATTCATTACTTTGCGATATTTTTGAATCATTTGTTGGCGCTCTTTATTTGGACCAAGGCCGCGCGCCCGTTCAAAAGTTTGTCGAAACGGTGATCTTTCCTAAGTTGGATGAAGGCCGTTTTGATGGCGTCTTTGACTATAAGACTACGCTACAGGAATACTTACAACAATCCGGCGACGTTGAGATCGACTATCAATTAGTCGAACAAGATGGTCCCGCTAACGAACGCTCATATGAGATTGCGGTCGCTGCCAATGGTCAAAAGATTGGTGAAGGCTGGGGGCATTCCAAGAAGGAAGCCGAACAAAGTGCTGCGCGCCAAGCGTACACACAACTACAACAACGTCACGATTAATTACTAACAGGAAGTTTGGGTCGAATGCAACTTAAATCATTAGAAATCAGCGGCTTTAAATCTTTTGCCGATAAAACCAAAATTGATTTTCAAGCGGGCATGACCGGTATTGTCGGACCGAACGGCAGTGGGAAAAGTAACATTATCGAAGCGATTCGCTGGGTCTTAGGCGAGCAAGCGGTTAAAAGTTTACGGGGCACTAAAATGACGGATGTCATCTTTGCTGGTTCCGCCCACCGTAAGCCGTTGAATCTGGCCAAGGTCACCATCACGTTTGACAACAGTGATCACTTTTTACCACTGGATTACGCTGAAGTTAGTATCACGCGGAAGCTGTTTCGGAACGGCGATAGTGATTATTTAATTAATAATCAGAGCTGCCGCTTAAAAGATATCACCACGCTAATGGCCGACACGGGCCTTGGGAAAGACTCTTTTTCAGTTATTTCACAAGGACGGGTCGAAGCTGTTTTTAACGCGAAACCAGAAGATCGCCGTAGCATTATTGAAGATGTTGCCGGTGTCTTGAAGTATAAAAAAGATAAGTTAACCACCGAGTCAAAGCTCGCGGAAACCACGGATTATTTAGATCGTGTCAACGATATTATTGCGGAATTAGCCCAACAAAAAGGGCCGCTGGAAGAACAAGCTAGTCTAGCCCGCGATTATCAGGACCAAAAACAAAAGTACGATTATTTAGACCGGTCCCGTTTGGTTAAAAAGGTGACGATTGCGCATGATCAATTAGTGACGGTCAATACCCAATTAGCCAAAGCGAAGACCTTGATGCAGGACTATCAACGTCAAGCGCAAGTTGGTGCGACTAAGCTAGCGAAGTTTAAGGCACAACAAGCAGAACAATTACAATTAAAAGATCAACTGGCTGACCGCAACTTAGAACTAACTAAAACGATCGAAAATACTCAAGGTCAACAAGGCGTCGATGCGGAACGGCGGCAAAATCAACAAGCCACGCAGGCACGGTTGACGGCAACGTTACAGACGGCGACTCAGCAAGTTAATCAGTTGACGCAACAACGCGATGAGTTGACGGCTCAGCTAACCAAGCAACAACAAGCTGTCAAAACGAAGCAAGCGGCCGTCAATGAACTGACAACGGCCACGAGTGAACAGGGTCGGCAACAATTAGCTGATCAGTTAACGACCTTACGTAATGCGTTTATTGATGAGAAGCAAGTGCAAGCGTCGTTGAATAACGAAGCGAAAAACTTAACGAAACAGCATCAGCAAACTGGCAACCAAAGTGATGCGTTGGCGCAACGGTTAGCAACTGCACAAACGCAATTAAAGCAAGCCGAGACGACGGTCAATATTCAAAACCGGGATCAAAGCGCGCTTGCTAACCAAGTCACAGCGCAACAAACGTTGTTACAACAGCAACGTGATCAGCTTAAAACGAATGCAGTCCAAACCGATGATCAACAACAACGCTGGTTAGCAGCGGCGGGGATGATGGAAAAGGCTAAGTCACAATTAGAGACTTTGCAATCCGTTCAGGAACGTTATACGAACTTCTATGCTGGGGTTCGAACCGTTTTACAGCATCGACAACAGTTTCCTGGCGTTGACGGCGCAGTGTCCGAACTTTTAACCGTACCGAGTGATTACACCAAGGCAATTGAAGTGGCGTTAGGCGGTCAGTTGCAAAACATCGTCTGTGAAACGCAACAAGTAGCTAAAACGGTCGTAAATTTCCTAAAAACGCAACATTATGGCCGGGCAACGTTCTTACCAATCGACCGAATTCAAGCCCGACAATTGCCAAGCAACACTGTTCGTGATTTACAGCAGCAACCAGGGGTTTTAGGGATTGCGAGTGAACTCGTCAGCTGTGGAGATCGCCATGTGGCCATTAAACGCTATTTACTTGGGACCACGGTGATCGTTGATACTTTAGATCATGCACTGGCTTTATCACGGACGCGTCGGTTTCGTTGTAAGTTAGTCACGGTCGGTGGTGAAACGATTGCCGCGAGCGGGGCTATCACTGGTGGCGCCACACGGCATGATGATCAAGGCCTCTTGCAGCAACAACAACGCAGTGAACAGTTAGCTGCCGATATTGACAAGATGCAAGCAGCGTTGATTACGCACGAGCAAGCCCTAGCTAAAGCCAAACAAACGGCTAAGGACTTGACGGCGCAAGTTGAGACTACCCAGCAACGACTGAGTGATTTGAAGGATCGTTATAGCCAAGCGCAAGGGCAATTGCAGGCCGCTCAAAGTGAACAGCAACAGCTGGCTCGGCAAGTTAAAGCGTTGAATTATGAACAACAGCAACGCGCCGATGCCAATGACAGCTATGCGGATCAGGTAGCACGTAACCAGCAAGCTTTAGCTGATAATAAAGCGAAGCTCGCGGATTATGAACAACAGATGCACACGGTTGAACAACAACAAAATGATTATGAGCAGTATCAAAAAGCCCAAGCAGGTAAGTTACAAACACAACGTGAAGCACTAGTAACCTTGACGGAACATTGTAAGCAAACGCAACAACAAGTCAGTCAGTGTGCCCAACAGTTAGCTACGCAACAAACAGCTGTCACACAAGCCCAGTCAGAGCTGGCGACGGTTAAAGACACACTCAGCAGCCAACAATTGTCGGGACAAGAACGGACCGAACGCTTGGCGAGTGCCCAAGCTGACCAGCAAAAGGTAGTGGCCCAGCAAGCGACCGTTCAAGCGACCTTAACGGACTTGAATGATGCAGTTGCTGAGTTGAGTGATGATCAGACCCGGACGCAACAATTGGCCGCGGCCGCGACTGATGATTACCGGCGCCTAGAATTGAGTCAAACGAAGCTGACGGGTGAAGTCGAACATGCAACTGCTGATTTGAATGAAAAGTATCAGTTAACCGTTACGGCAGCCCAAGCCGATGTGAGTGACCTAGACTTACCAGCGATTACCGAACAATTAAAGCTGTTAAAACGCGGGTTAGATGAGATCGGCACCGTTAACTTAGGGGCGATTGATGAATTTGAGCGGGTCGCGCAACGTTATGACTTTTTAACCAGCCAAGCCGTTGATTTAAAAGCGGCTAAAGCGCACTTACTACAAACGATGGCTGACCTGGATGAGACGGTCGCTACCCGTTTCAAGACCGCGTTTGATCAAGTCGCGCAAGAATTCAGCCAGATCTTTGTCCAAATGTTTGGCGGTGGTAAAGCTGAGCTGATCTTGACGGATCCGGACAATTTATTGACCAGCGGGGTCGATATCATGGCGCAGCCGCCGGGCAAGAAGTTCCAACGATTAAGCCTATTATCTGGTGGTGAACGGGCCCTAACTGCGATTACCTTGTTATTTGCGATTTTGGCCGTACGACCAGTCCCGTTCAGTATTTTGGATGAGGCAGAAGCCGCGTTGGATGATGCGAACGTGGATCGTTTCAGCCAGTATTTGAATGATTTCCAGACGGGGACGCAATTTGTCATTATTACCCATCGGAAAGGCACTATGGTACATGCCAATGTCTTGTATGGGGTCACCATGGAAGAATCCGGCGTCTCAAAGATGGTCTCGGTATCCCTAGATGATTTAAAGGATCAGACCACGAAACCTAATTAAAGGAGCAATCAAAAAATGGGATTATTTAGTCGCCTTAAACAGGCTTTTAGTCAACCAGAGTCAACCGAACCGTCTCAAGCAGCGGCCGCTGAAAGCAGTGCCACTAGTACCGTTGCTAGCCAAGCTGAAGCTGTGACTAGCGCACCAGCTTCAGCGACTAGCAGCGTGGCCGCCGTTAGTGACGTCGCGGCTACCACGACTAGTACCGCCGTAACGCCAGAGTCACCGTCGAGTGCGGCATCAGAAACGGCCGCAGTTACGAGTTCGGTCACGGCCATGAGTCAGGTCAGCGAATCGGTCGCAACGAGTGCTGAAGCTGAACCGGTCAGTCACGAAATGACTGCGACTGAAAGTATGGCTGCGCGGATTAAAAGCGCGCAAGCTAGTGTGGCCAGCGCAACAGCGAGTTTAGCTGGTACGCAAGCGCATGACGTTGTGGCCAGCAGTGCCGCCGTTACGTCAGTTACCAGTGACGCGCCAAGGGCTAGTTCTGAAGCAGCAGTTTCACCGGTGTCTAATGTTGAACCGGCCGTGTCGGCGGCAACGGTGGTAGACTCAGAGGCCGCCACCACGTCAGCGGAACCAACGGAAGCTCAACGTTATGATGAAGGGTTAAAGAAATCGCGGAAGACTTTCGGCGATCGAATCAATGCCTTTTTAGCTAACTTCCGCCACGTTGATGAAGATTTCTTTGATGATTTGGAAGATACGCTGATCGAATCCGATGTTGGTTACGAGACGGCGATGCAGATTAGCGAAGACTTGCGTGATGAAGTTAAGCTTAAAAATGCTAAGAGTAAAAAAGAAATTTCGAGTGTTATTGTTGAAAAGTTAGTCGATATGTATGGTGAAGCTGGTGAAGGTGAAGATAATTCGATTCACTTAGCTGAGTCTGGTCCAACGGTGATCTTGTTTGTGGGGGTCAATGGGGCTGGTAAGACGACCACCATTGGTAAGATGGCCAACATGTACAAGCAACAAGGTAAAAAGGTTTTATTGGCGGCTTGTGATACGTTTAGAGCCGGGGCCATCCAACAACTCCAAGTTTGGGGTCAACGCGATGGTGTCGACGTGGTTGCCGGGGCCGAACGCAGTGATCCAGCGTCAGTTTGTTTTGATGCAGTCAAAAAAGCCAAAGCTGAAGACTACGACATTCTCTTCGTGGATACCGCGGGCCGCTTGCAGAATAAGGTCAACTTGATGAACGAGTTGGAAAAGATCAAACGGGTCATTACGCGTGAGATTCCAGCAGCACCCCAAGAAGTTTTATTAGTCTTGGATGCGACGACTGGTCAAAACGCCTTGAATCAAGCGAAGCTGTTCAAACAATCGACGGCGGTAACTGGCATCGTGTTAACCAAACTAGATGGGACCGCCCGTGGTGGGATTGTCCTGGCTATTCGTAACGAGCTCCATTTAGCTGTAAAGTATGTCGGCTTAGGTGAAAAGGTGACGGATTTACGGCCATTCAACGCCAACGACTTTGTCTATGGCTTATTTAAAGATGTGATCACTGGTTAGTCGGTGATGGAACGGTTTTTCGGGTGACGGAAGACCGTTTTTATTTTTTCATCAGAAATGGCAACAGTTAGTTGACGGATTACTGAAAAATCGGTAATCTTAACTAGTGTGTAGTCAGACTGAATGGACTTGAGGAGCTGCTGATGGAAATTGAAAAAAATTATCGTATTAATTCGCTATTTGAATTCTACGAGCCCTTATTAACGAATAAACAAAAATCGTATATCCAGCTCTATTACGGTGACGACTATTCCTTAGGCGAAATTGCTGCGGAATTCTCGGTCTCACGGCAAGCGGTCTATGACAACATTAAACGCACTGAAAAGATTTTAGAAGGGTATGAGACGAAACTACACTTATACCATGCGTTTGTGGAACGTAATCATGAAGTCGATGCGATTTCTGATTACATCAAGCAGCATTACCACGGTGATGCAACGTTAACCAAGATGATTCAACAACTAGTCAACTTAGAAGCTGACTCAGAATAATAATAAAGGTTAGGTGACACTAATGGCATTTGAAGGCCTAACAGAACGTTTACAAAAAGCGATGACCAACCTCCGCCGTAAAGGCAAGGTTTCAGAAAGTGATTTGCGGCAGACCATGCGAGAGATTCGCTTGGCTTTACTTGAAGCCGATGTTAACTTTACGGTCGTCAAAGACTTTGTTAAAACGGTCCGTGACCGGGCACTCGGGGCAAAAGTTCTCGAAGGATTAAATCCGGCCCAACAAATTGTTAAAATTGTCGATGAAGAATTAACGAAAACAATGGGGGAAACGGCGGTACCCCTGAATAAGTCCGCTAAGATTCCAACTATTATCATGATGGCTGGGCTACAAGGGGCCGGGAAAACGACCACGGTCGGTAAGTTAGCCTTAAAGCTTAAGAATGAACAAAATGCGCGGCCATTAATGATTGCGGCCGACATCTATCGGCCGGCTGCGATTCAACAATTGCAACAGGTCGGTGACCAAATCGACGTGCCAGTCTTTCAATTAGGGACCGATGTTGATCCAGTTGAAATCGTCCGGCAAGGGTTAGCAGAAGCCGAAACTAAACATAATGACTACGTCTTCATTGATACGGCTGGTCGGTTACAGATTGACGAACAGTTAATGGATGAATTAGCCAATATTAAGGCCTTAGCGCATCCGGATGAAATCTTGCTGGTCATTGATGCCATGACTGGGCAAAATGCGGTCAACACCGCGCAAGGCTTTGATGACAAGCTAGATATCACCGGGGTTGTCTTAACGAAGTTAGATGGCGATACCCGTGGTGGGGCCGCGTTGTCAATTCGAGCAGTGACCGGAAAACCAATCAAGTTCATCGGGCAAGGTGAAAAGATGACTGATTTGGATGTCTTCCATCCAAATCGGATGTCTAACCGAATCTTGGGCATGGGTGACATGCTGACCTTGATTGAAAAGGCGCAACAGCAGTTCGATGAAAAAGAAGCCGAAAAAATGAATCTCAAGATTCAGGAAAACAGCTTTGATTTCAATGACTTTATTGCCCAATTGGACCAAGTCGACAAGATGGGGAACATGGAAGATATCATGAAGATGATCCCCGGGATGGCGAATAATCCCGCGATGAAGAATATGAACATGGATCCAAAAGATATGGCACATGTCCGGGCCATCATTTATTCGATGACTGAACAAGAGCGAACTGATCCTGATGTGTTAAATCCCTCACGGCGGCGGCGAATCTCAGCGGGTTCTGGTCGACCAATTCATGAAGTGAACCGGATGATTAAGCAGTTCAATCAGACTAAAAAGATGATGAATCAAATGTCCAAAGGTAACTTTGCGGGCATGGAAGGTCTGATGGGCGGCGCTGGTGGCGGTAAAGGTATCGGCGGCAAGATGCAGCAGATGGCGATGAACCGGATGGTGCGACAAACGAAGAAACAAAAAAAGAAGCGTTTAGCCAAGGCAATGCGCCGTCGCAAGCGTTAAGCTGAAACAATTTTTAGCCTGTCAAGAAAAAAACCTTTACAAGCTATTGATTTACTGGTATATTATTATCTGTTAAAGAATTCGGGAGGTGTTTAAATGTCAGTCAAGATTCGTCTAAAGCGGATGGGTTCTAAGAAAAATCCATTTTACCGGATTGTCGTTGCAGACTCACGGTCACCACGTGATGGTCGTTTTATCGCCCAAGTCGGCACATACAACCCACTTACAGAACCAGCCCAAGTCAAACTTGAAGAGGAAGATATCCTCGGTTGGTTGAACAATGGTGCTCAACCTTCAGATACGGTTAAGAATATTTTATCCAAAGCCGGTATCATGAAGAAGTATCATGAAGCTAAGTTCACTAAATAATAAAGCGGTAATAGATCATGGCAGATATTAAAGCTTTAATCACCACGGTCGTAACGCCCCTCGTTCAATATCCGAACGATATTGCGGTTAGTTTCAAAGAAACCAATCGTTACTTGGAATATAACTTAACGGTTAATCCCGAGGATATCGGCCGGGTCATTGGTCGCCAGGGACGGGTTGCTTCAGCAATTCGTACGATCGTGTATAGTGTCCGGGTTTCAGGACCTAAACGAGTTCGTCTTACGATCGAAGATGGACAGAAAAAAAACTCTTGAGCGAAGCAGCAATGTTTTGTTCAGGAGCTTTTTTATTACAATCATACTAGGAGGCCAGTATATGGATTATTATCGAGTCGGAACATTAGTGAATACACACGGCATTCGTGGTGAAGTCAAAGTCGTTGTGATTACTGATTTCCCAGAAAAACGCTTCGCCAAAGGGCAACAACTCTTTTTATTTAAGGACGCGGATGCCACGACTGGTAGTGTTAAAGTGACAGTTGACAAATCACGGACACAAAAAGGGCTCTTTTTCCTGACATTTAAAGGGTTAGACAATATAAACGACGTTGAAAAATATAAAGGTTGGACCATTAAGATTGCCGCGGAAACGTTGCACGACTTACCAGCCGGCGAATATTATTATCACCAAATCATCGGCTTAACGGTAGTGACGACGGACGGTGAGACTCTGGGTAAGATCAAAGAAATCTTGTCACCCGGCGCTAACGATGTCTGGGTCGTCCAACGTGACCACGGGCAAAGTGATGTGTTATTACCAAAGATTCCTCAAGTGATTAAAACCGTTGATTTGGACGCAGGAACGGTCACGGTGGAATTGATGGAAGGATTGATCGACTAATGCGGATCGATATTTTAAGCTTATTTCCACAGATGTTCGATGGGCCGTTGCATGCATCGATGATCGGCAATGCCATTGAAAATAAGGTCATTGATGTCGGGGTCACGAACTTTCGCGACTATACAACGGATAAGCACAACCATGTCGATGATTATCCATATGGCGGTGGCGCTGGCATGCTACTCCAACCCCAACCGATCTTTGACGCTTTAGCCGATGTGCAGGAAAAGCATCCGGCAAAGGGGCGCGTTATCTTGTTAGATCCAGCTGGCGTTCAGTTTAACCAAAGCGTCGCGGAAGATTTCGCCAAAGAAGACCACCTAACCTTTATCTGTGGTCACTATGAAGGCTATGATGAACGGATTCGGTCATTAGTGACGGATGAAGTCTCATTAGGTGACTATGTCTTGACCGGTGGCGAACTGGGCGCGATGGTGATGATTGATGCCACCGTCCGATTGATTCCAGGGGTCTTGGGCAATGCCGAATCCGCTCCTGGCGACTCATTTTCAAGCGGCTTACTCGAATATCCTCAATATACCCGGCCGGCCGATTTCCGGGGGTTAAAGGTGCCAGATATCTTGTTGAGTGGTGATCACGGTAAAATCGATGACTGGCGACTACAACAAGCTTTGAAGCGAACCTACGAACGTCGCCCTGATATGTTAGCCGACCTAAAGCTTAGCGGTCAGGCTCGCCAACTGTTAGCCGATATTCAAGCTGATGCTGAAGATTTGTAAAGAATCCTTGCACTGGTTTGATGGGTATGTTATTCTGTTTATTGGCTATTACGCCCATTAACGACATTCCGCTGACCAAGTTGTCACGAATATCGGCGAAAGGAAGAAATAAATTATGCGTCAAAATCAATTGATCGAAAAGATCACTAACGACCAACTTCGGACAGATATTCCTGATTTCCGAGCTGGGGATACGGTACGGGTACATGCCCGCGTTGTTGAAGGGACCCGTGAACGGATCCAATTATTCGAAGGTGTCGTTATCAAGCGTCACGGTTCTGGTATCAGCGAAACCTATACTGTTCGTAAGATCAGTAACGGTGTCGGTGTTGAACGGACTTTCCCATTACACACACCACGTGTTGCATCAATCGATGTTGTACGTCAAGGTCGTGTCCGTCGTGCTAAGTTGTACTACTTGCGTGACTTACATGGTAAGGCTGCTCGGATTCCAGAACGCCGTCGTGGCTAAATCCAAGCAAATTAATCATTTATTGGTAGCGTAAGTTAACAATAAAGATGAAATTGAGTCGACTGAGTTTATCAGTTGGCTCTTTTTTTACGCCTAATTAGGCTTCAATCAATGATGGTAGACCAATTGTATGGGTTAGTTAAGGATGCTTAGTAAAGTAGGTTTTAAGCAAGAACTTGCGGTCGGGTACCACTATAATAGGCCCCAAGCGTGGGACAATCGTATTAGGTTCCAGTCGATGAGACGTGTATACTGTGATCAAAGGGGGACTTTAAATTGAAGGAAAAACAAGTTTTTCATATTAATGGGTATATTGGCTTAGTTCTAGCAATCTTGTTCGTGATCGCCGGGGGTTGGTTGATTTGGCAAGGTGGCACCGGGGATAACATGATTAGTATCTTGTTAGGGGCGCTACTAATTATTGTGGCTGCGTTTGGGGCCAGTTCGCTGACCATCATTGGCCCGAACCAAGCGAAAGTGTTAACTTTTTTTGGCCGGTATATTGGGACGATTCGAGACTCGGGGTTATTTATGACAGTGCCGTTGACGAATAAATTTTCGATTTCGTTGCGGGTGCGTAACTTTAACAGTGCCATTCTAAAAGTGAATGACTTACGCGGGAATCCGGTTGAGATTGCGGCGGTCATTGTCTTTAAAGTCGTTGATACAAGTATGGCCTTGTTTGCCGTGGATGACTATGAACAATTCGTCGAAATTCAAAGTGAATCTGCGGTGCGGCACGTGGCTTCTGAATATCCATACGATACTTTCGATGATCAAGAAAAGTTAACGTTGCGGAGTAATCCAACCGAAGTTTCAGATCGGTTAACGCAAGAATTACAAGAACGATTAAATGTCGCCGGTGTGGAAATTGTCGAAACCCGATTGACGCACTTAGCCTACGCCACAGAAATTGCCAGCGCCATGTTACAACGGCAGCAATCATCGGCAATTCTATCTGCCCGTAAGGTGATCGTTGAAGGGGCCGTCTCAATTACTGAAGAAACGATTCAGCGGCTGGAAAAAGATACCGGCATGAAGATTTCGGACGATAAGAAGCTTCAGTTGATGAACAACCTCATGGTGACCATTATATCGGAGCGTGGGACGCAACCGATGATTAATACGTCGAACATCAAGTAAAGCGATTGATAACGTTATTTTGAAGAACTGTCTTGCCATAGTTAGTGGCCAGATGGTTCTTTTTAGTTGTTTACTACAATATTAGCTTATGCTCTAGTCGACAATTAGAGTGGCAAGCAAAGACGCATGGTACTAGCTGACAACAAAAAACGACCACCAATCAATTGGCAGTCGTTCAGTCGGGCTTATAGATTCAAATCAGTTTGATAATTCAGCGGTGAAAAGTCGGTGCTAGCTGTAATTAAATCAGCAATTAACGCGGTCATCTTGGTGAGAGTGAGGGTCGCGGCTTGTTCGTTAGCCGCTGTTAATAATGTCGTTAAGTCGGCGGCGGTTTGTTTAGCCTGAGCATCGGTCGTTATCACGTGATGGCCTAATGCAATCATCAAGTCTTTTTGCACCGTTTGCAGCTGTGTGTGCAAGTCATGGTAGTGGGCATCGACTAGAATCCCCGCCTGCTTGAAGATCCAGTAGGCTGATGTTGGGTCATAAGTTTCAGTCGCCACTTGATAGGCTGCTGGCGTCGTGTCGGCACCGGCATAGAATGGGACGTAGACGCTTTCAGCGGCTACCCCCATGGCTAACCAATGGATCCCGCTTAACGCAACCGGCATATCTGGCCGAATTTGGAGCACATGAGACTCTTGGGTCTTAGCGAGACTAATTGGCCGGTAACGATGTTTATCGGCGTCAGAGCCACCGCCAACGGGGTCAAACGGCGTGCCCTCATAATGAGAAGCTAAATAATGTTGGGCTTCGTCAATATGGATCAAACGATTAGCGCGCCGAATGAAAGGTAAGTCAAAGGATTCTGGATCTTGCTCAACTTCCGGATTGAAGTATCGTTGCCCATCCCAGACACGTGGTGTGTTGTAATGTTGATCGGATAAGTCGCGAGTTCCGAAAGCTTCTCGGAAGTTAAAACCGTTAGCGCTGGTGGCTAGATCGTTATCGACGACGAAATCACGAATGTTTTTTGCAAATAAATAGTTTTCATGATCGGATAAGTCGATTTCTTGAATGGCGAGTTGGTTAGCAACCACCGCGTACCCGTCATCGGGAATCCGTTCAGCGACCCAATAATGCCCAGCACCGGTTTCCATGTACCAGACTTCTTCAGCATCGCTGAATAAAATTCCGTTAGTTTCGTAAGTGCCGTGGGCTTCGATAATTTGGCCTAACCGTTGTACGCCTTCGCGGGCGGAGTGAATGTACGGTAAGGTTACGGTAACCATCGCTTCTTCGCCGATACCGTCTTTGACGTAGGGGTCAGCGGCTAACACGCGGGGATTGCAGTAGGCGCTTTCCGTGGCACTCATGGCGACACCATATTCGTTGATGCCATCTTCTTCAAAAAGCCCGTATTTCGGCGTCCATTCAGGCGTTGCCGTATATTTGGCCCGAATCGTCGGTAAGGTCATGGTAAAGGGATGATCAGCATCTTGTGAGGTAAAGGTTTGGGGTTGATCGAATTCATGATGGGCGTGGACCACAAACTTTTTAGCCCAGGCTGACCGTGAATCTTCATTGCGGCCAATCATGGTTGAACCATCGGCCGTGGCATTTTTACCGATTAAAATACTTGTACAAGCTGAGTAGGGATTAAACTGATGCGTCAGCATAAAGTGCCTTCTTTCTGTTAACTAACATGATAACTTTTATAAACTAATTTTATCATTTAACCGGTAAAAAAGGGATTTTTCGCTTATAATAAATACGCTTGGTGTTAGGAGCAGGAAGTTGCTACTCGGGTTGGATTGGCTTTCAAGCCGGTGCAATCTAAACCAGTCGGCGGCAATTTTAACCAGCATTAAGCGTCATAAATGTAATTAAACATAATGGAAAGCAGGTTGGACAGATGGCACACATTTCTAATCCGCGGTGGGCCTTTTTATGGCAATTGGTCGTGATGGTCGCCTCAGCGGTAGTTTCAGCGTTTGCATTAAATGAGTTTCTAATTCCCGCTAATACCTTTAGCGGTGGAGTGAATGGGATTGCGCAGATTCTGTATTCGGCAGGGAAGCCATTGGGACTGCACATTAATACGGGTTATTACATATTACTGTTTAACATGCCGATTGCGCTACTGGGTTGGTTTAAGCTGGGACATAAATTCACCATTATGAGTTTTGCGACCGCCTTTTTAACGTCCGCGGCAGCGGTGTTACTGCCAGTCGTGAATATTGCGCATAATCCTTTATTAGGGGCCTTATTTGGCGGTATCTTAACTGGGATCGGTATTGGGATTACGATGCGGTATGGCTTTTCCACGGGTGGTTTTGATATTATCATCTTAGTTTTAGAACGGGTGACGGGGCGAACGGTCGGCAGTCTGATGTTTATTATTAACTTCATCATTATTTTAATGTCGGGGGTCGTCTTCAGTTGGGAAAACGCCTTATTCACGATTATTTCGATTTATGCGGCCACGCGGTTAGTCGATTTAATTCATACGCGGCATCAGAAGCTGACAGCGTTGATTGTGACGCATGATGCTAAGCCAGTGGCGACTGCGATTCAGCAGGCCATTTTGCGTGGCGTGACGGTCATGCCATCGCAAGGGGCGTATTCCGGGCAACCGAATGCGACCTTGATGGTGGTCCTCAATCGCTATGAGCTCTATGCCCTGCAAGAAGCCGTTAACGCGACTGACTCGCAGGCATTTATTAATATTTTGAATACCGTTGATACGACTGGGAAGTTTATGAGTGAACGGGAGCAAACTGAGCAGCGACAACAGTTAAAAAACTGATTCGTTGATTTGGTTGCTGAAACGTAAAGATTAAGGTATGATTAGATTCTAGAAAGATAATAGAGGAGTGTGACAACGATGCCAATCGTACACATTGATTTAATTGCCGGTCGGTCACAAGACCAACTTAAAGGCCTAGTTAAAGATGTAACGGCCGCTGTTAGCAAGAATACTGGTGCGCCCGCTGAACATATCCATGTCATTTTAAGTGAAATGTAACCAAACCGCTATAGTGTTGGCGGTGTTTTAAAGAGTGACGAAGCTGCTAAATAAGCAGTTTGTCTCAACCGGCCAGTTTAACGGCCGGTTTTTTTGAAAATTGGCATGTTGTTGAAAAAAGTGAGGTTAGATCGTGAACGAACAAATTACGAATGCCGATTTAAATGCAGCCCATCATTTAACCGTCGGCGGTGTGGATACCCTGGACTTGGTCCAAAAGTATCAAACGCCGCTATACGTCTATGATACCGGCGCAATTCGGCAAGAGATTCAAGCATTTAAGCAAGTCTTTGAGGCCAATGATGTGAACTATCAGATTAGCTATGCTAGCAAGGCTTTTGCGGCTGTTGCGATGTATCAGGTGGCTGCGCAAGCCGGGATTCATTGTGATGTTGTTTCGGGTGGTGAGATGTACACGGCCAAGCAAGCGGGCTTTCCCATGGCCAACTTATCCTTTCATGGGAATAATAAGTCATTGACCGAATTAACCGAAGCCTTGGATTACGGCGTCGGTTGTATTATTGTTGATAATTTCTATGAATTGGCCCAATTAACGCAATTAACCACGCAACGGGAACAACTGACCAAGATTATGTTGCGCGTGGCGCCAGGAATCTCAGCGCATACTCATGAGTACATCTCGACGGGGCAAGAAGATTCTAAGTTTGGTTTTGACCTGAATAGTCATCAAGCTGATAAAGCGGTTAAGCAGGCTCAGGCTGCCCCGTACTTAGATTTGATTGGGATTCATTGTCATATTGGTTCGCAAATTTTTGAATTAAATGGGTTTAAGATGATCGTTGATAAGCTGGTGACGTTGTTCGCCCGTTGGCAGACCGAATTAGGCTTTTATCCACAGATCATCAACGTTGGCGGGGGCTTTGGCGTGAAGTATACGTCTGAAGATCAGCCATTATTGCCGACGGAATTTGTCGATGCGATTATCAAAGAGACCATCGCACAAACTAAGGCTAAGCATGTACCAATGCTTGAAATCTGGATTGAACCGGGGCGTTCACTGGTCGCAACGGCGGGGATGACGCTGTATACGTTAGGTGCCAGCAAGGAGATTCCGGGGATTCGAAAGTATCTGGCGGTTGATGGTGGAATGGGCGATAATATTCGGCCAGCACTCTATGAAGCTAAGTATGAAGCGGTTTTGGCGAAAGATCCTACTTTACCGAGTGAGCAAGTTGCCTCGATTGCGGGTAAGTATTGTGAATCCGGTGATATGTTAATCTGGGATCAAAAATTGCCTGCTACTAAGCCCGGTGATGTTTTAGCCGTGCTAGATACGGGGGCTTACGGGTATTCAATGGCCAGCAACTATAACCGTAATCCGCGGCCAGCGGTGGTCTTTTGTGAAAATGGGCATAGCCAATTAGTCGTACAGCGCGAAACTTACGCCGACTTAACGCGCTTAGATATTCCGTTAGCCACACCGGAAGATGTTAAATAGTGATGGAAACGATTTGCCAGCTAAACTGGTGAATCGTTTTTTTTAGTAAAAAACGCCCAGTCAATGGTTGTAAAACCAATTAACTGAGCGTTACGCTTAATTAGATTTTTTGTTCAATATCATGGACAGTGACTTTCAAGACTTCCCGAATCCAAGGAAACTTGGCTTGCATCGTGTCAAAGGCTGCCCCACTGGCGATAAATTCGCCAGTTCCGTGAACGTGGAAGCCGGCGCCGGGGCCAACGGTGCCTTCGACGGCTTTGCTGCCCATTGTCAAAGTCACCGTGTTATCCGTCTTAAAGTCGGCTTCAATACTGTGCATGCCAGCGGCCGGGATTAATAAGTAGTTGTCATCCGCGTGAACGTCGACGTATGACATCCAAGTATTGACCACGCTGGCTGGGTGGGCGTTAATCGTCACGATGGTTACTGGACCTTCGTGCTGCATCACATCTAAAAACTTTGCATCCATGATAAATCACCTGAGTTTCATTATTTTGGTGCTGATAACGGTCGGCACTAACCAGATTGATAAATTATAGTTATATTTTTTGAACTATTATTTAACTATCAACAATTACTTAGTTTACACTTTTTGGAGTTAAAAAGACAATCAATGGTCTTGTTAGCCTAAAATAATGGCGTCACATGATATAATATTATTAATCACGAAAAATTAAATCTAATTGAGAAGGGTTAGAAAATGGTTGATCAAAATGCACCAATTGGGGTTTTTGATTCAGGTGTGGGTGGCATTAGTACATTACGCACGCTAGCACGAGTTTTGCCGAACGAGGACTTTATTTTTTATGGCGATTCTGCCAATGCACCCTATGGGGAGAAATCAGCGACAACGGTGTGTCATTTGGCCAGCCACGTCATTGAACAATTACAGGCTAGGGCCGTCAAAGCAGTGGTCATTGCCTGCAATACGGCGACCAGTGCCGCTAAACCACAATTAATGGCCCAATTCCCAGAGTTACCGATTGTGGGGATTGAACCGGCTTTAAAAGAGGCGGTCGATGCTGGTGAGCAGCATATTTTAGTCATGGGGACGCCCTTAACCTTGAGCTTGCCTAAATATCAAGCGCAGTTAGCCAAGTTTGGCGCGCGGACTAATATTTACTCCTTGCCTTGTCCTGGTCTAGCTGATCGCATTGAGTTAGGATCAGCTGGGTTACCACAGATTAAAAGTTTGTTGGCGGATTTAATGGCGCCGATGCTGGAACATCCGATTGATGCGGTCGTACTTGGCTGCACCCACTATCCATTTATTCAGGAATTGATTACTAGCAAGATTCCACGTCCAGTGCGTGTTTATACGGGGTATGACGGTATTGCGCGGCAATTGACGGCGCAATTAACGCAGCGTCAACTTTTGCGGCCTACTAGTGAGGCACCTCGGACGATTGAATTCATGAGTAGTCGGAATACGCCGGCGGAATTGGCGTTGTATCAAGATTTATTTGATCATGGGATTGACTGAAATATGAGCCGAGATTGTCGTGCCATCATAATGCGACAGTCTTTTTTTGGTTCTGTAAAGACTTAATTTCAGGTATAATAAACGCATTAGACGGAATTAGGGAGAATTTTAGTGAAAATAATCAAGCGTAGTTTAAGTTGGATTTTGCCGATTGTGATTGGATTAGGGCTAGGGATGCTGGTCCGTCAATTCTGGTTTACTATGGTACGAGTCGATGGAAGGTCGATGCAACCGAACTTGCAAAATAACGAACGGGTAGTGGCATTTAAGACTGGGCAGATTAAGGCCGGCTCTGTAGTCGTTTTTGATGCCCACGGGGTGAGTCCGGATGCCACGACACCGAACACCGTTTACGTCAAACGAGTGATTGGAATGCCTGGCGACACGGTCACCTATACGAAAACTGGCCAATTATATGTTAATCATCGGTTGATCAAGCAGACTTACCTCAAGAGTAGTTTCCAGCAGACAACCGGGACATACATGGCCAATTCGCATGGTCAAGTGACAGGGTGGACCCTAACGAGTTTGGCGCATGATCAGCCCGACTGGCAGTTATCGGCTAAGCCAAAAAACAATCGGGTTCCCAAAGGACATTACTTTGTGATGGGTGATCATCGTAGCGTGTCTAGTGATGGCCGCTATTGGGGATTTGTTCCCCAGCGTAAGATGATTGGGGTCGTGAAAGCCTGGCCATGGCAAAACCGGCGCCAAGCGATTAATGCGTATCAACCATAAGCTTCAGGACTTCGAATGAGTGCATTCGAGGTCCTTTTTTAGTTTGGACACTTAACATTGGTTCTGATTGTTCTTAACCATCCATGATAATGGGTAGCCGTTATACTTAAAGTTAGACAAAAACGCTTAAGCTGTTTATTGAAGTTGTCGGCGGCCCCGCCTAAACTACGATATTGAACATCGCATCTAGTTAAGACGAGGAGGGGTTGCAATGTTTAAAAGTGAATGGCAGCATTTATGGCATGATCATGGGATGATGATCGTGCTGGTCGCGATTGCGTTAATTCCAGCACTTTATTGCTGGTTGTATCTATCATCAATGTGGAACACATATGGTAAATTAGCAGATATTCCGGTGGCACTAGTTAATCATGATCAACGTCAGCGTGATCATGGTTATGAGCTAGCAATCGGGCGACAATTGGTTAAGAATCTCAAGCAATCCGATGCACTCGATTATCATGAAGTTAGCCGCCAAACGGCTGAACGGGGCTTGAAAACGGGTCGTTACTATATGATTGTTACGATTCCGCGTGATTTTTCAGCGCATGCAACCACCCTGTTAAGTGCGCATCCGCAACAGTTAACGATTGATTATCGGATTAGCTCCGGCCGTAATTTTATTGTGTCAAAAATGACGACTGGGGCGGCCGCTAAGATTGAATCCAAAGTGGCAGCGCAAGTGACCAAGCTTTACACACAGCAATTATTGACGATTTTAGCCGGCGTCAAGCATGGGTTGCAGACTGCTAGTGCTGGTGATACCCAGCTTGCTAAAGGTGCCGGTCAGTTACAAACAGGTGAACAGCAAACGCTGGTTGGCGAACAGCAGCTATCGGATGGCTTGTCACAGTTAGATAACCATGCAGCGGCTAATTTAGGTATGCGGCCGTTCAGTCAAGGACTAGGTCAATTGGCTAGTGGGGCGGTCAAACTGCAGACCGGTACACAATTTGGCCTTCAAGGGGCGAGCCGGTTGCAACTAGGTAGTCAGACTGCGGCCGCTAAGTTAGCGGCAAGTGGTCAACGGTTAAACGCGGTCCAAACACGGACGCAAAATGCGACTGTCATTGCCAATCCAGTCCAGACTAAATTGACGGATGAAGCGCCCGTTCCCAATAATGGTACGGGCATGGCACCATTTGCGATTGCCATTGGTTTATTTGTTGGTGGGATTGCGGTTGGGACGATGTTTGATGCGGTTACGCCCTATCGGCGACCCCGTAGTAGTGTGACTTGGTGGAGCAGTAAGTGTTCAGTGGTTGGGCTTGTTAGTGGCTTGCAAGCTGGGTTGCTATACGGTGTGTTGCGTGGGGGCATCGGGCTGAAAGTTCAATCTAATGGTGACTTATTCAGCTTGTTGTTATTAGGCAGTTTGATGTTTCTAACGATTATTTTTGGTTTGCAAATTTGGTTAGGTGGTTTTGGGACCTGGTTGGTGACGATTATTTTAGTCTTACAATTGTCGGCGTCGGCTGGTTTATATCCAGTCCAATTGACGAGCAGTTTTGCCAGTCGCTTAACGCCGTATTTGCCGATGACCTATTTGATTGATGGCTTGCGGCACGCGATTTCATTAGGCGGTGGCATTGGAACTGATCTCATCGTTATGGCTAGCATATTAGTAGTGGTTAATTTATTGATTATCTTTAAGTTTTATTTAAAGATTCATCAACGGCAATTTGATGATTGGGAGGTTGTGGAAGATGCTGAATCAGACAAATGATCGTACGCTTAAGACAAAACGGCGGTTGCAACAAGCATTGATAGCGCAATTACAGCAGCAGACTTTTCAACAGGTAACGGTTGGGGATATCTTAACGACGGCCCAGGTTGCTCGGGGGACCTTTTATCGGTATTATCTGGATAAATTTGACTTACTAGCGGCGTGTGAAGATCAACTGATTCAGACGTTAACAATGATTTTTGGTCAGTTCTCCAAGCCAGAGTTAACGGCTTTATCGGCGGATGAACAAGATAATGCGTTTTACGCAATGCTAGTTTATTTGGCAGCCCAGCGTGCCACTGTGACGAGTCTCATGCAGTGTCCGGACTCAGCTTTGTTGCCTAAAATCCATGATGTGATTGCGACTTTAGTGGTGAGGGATACGGCTGAACAGACAACTGTCGTGGCGCCAGATCAATTAATTACTGGAACGTTGGCACGAGAGTTGATTATCCAAAATGTCATGACGATTTTAAGCTACTGGTTGCAGCAAGCGGAACCAGTGGATGTCGTAACGGCCTATCGGGTATTTCTACGTAGTCGTAGCTTGTCCCCGCAGGATTTAGCGACCATCGTGGCTTGGCAACAACCGGGCCAGTAACGCACCATGGCAAAAATAAGGCTTTCTGGGCCACTGATTTCAGCGACGACTACCGCTGCTAATCGGATGAAGATAAAGCGTGCCCAGCATTGGCTCAGCTTGAATCTAGGATTGTATGTGCTAATTGCGGGGATTGAGTTGCTGGTTGGTTGGCAAACACATGCAGCAGTGTTACTTGCCGATGGTGAAAATAATGTGACGGGTAGTTTTGCGACAATCCTGTTATTAGTTGGTTTGCACTTTGCCGCCAAACCGAGCGATGCCTATCATGTGGAAGGACACTGGCAATTTGAATCGTTAGCGGTCTTTTTATCGGGATTGTCAATGGTACTGGTCGGGCTTAATTGTATCTGGTTAGCCTTGCGTCAGACTTGGTCAGTCTGGCAACTGGGTCGTGGCACGTTGAGTGGGATAGTGTTGTATCCAGCTGGGGCTTCTGCGGTGATCTTATTAGTTGAAGCGGGTTTGAATCATTGGCAAGGACAACGTTTTTCAGATTCAGCGTTGCTGGCCTCGGCGCAGGATTACTTTAGCGATGCGGTGACGTCTGGGGTGACGGTGCTGGCGTTGTGTCTGACCATGGTGACACACTGGCCGCTTATCGATACATTAAGCGCGGTGGGGTTGGGTAGTTATATTTGTTGGACTGGTGGACAGATTTTAAGTCGCAGCGCGGCTAAGTTGTCAAATGGCTTTGATCCTGAGAGACAAGTTGGCATTGCGGCACTAATCTTAACAGTGCCGGGCGTTCAGGGGATTAAGGCCGTTCATGGGCGTTATGTTGGCGATAGTATTGTTTTGGAACTCGCAATTCAAGTCGCACCACAGTTAACTGTTACAGATACGGTTCGGCTGCGGCAACAGTTGTGTCAGCGATTGGCTAGTCAGGAAAGTTTATTGTATTGTTGGATTGAATTTTGGCCAAGCTAAATGGTCATGGCGTCAACCGAAAGTGTTAATAAAACTTAGCAGTTATTAACGCTCGGTTGGCGTAAAATACATAGATGTTAGTTAATATTTGGGTGCTTCAAATAGTTAATTGCCACTAGCAAGTTGCTGAACTGACAGTTATCTTAATTTTAAGACTAGCAATCGGTTTATAATCAGACTATATTATAATTAAACTTAAAGTGATGGGGTGTGAGCCAATGAAAAAGCATAAATGGACACGATTAATCATGTGCTATCATGTTATCGTGACAATCTTGACATTGTGGTCAGTAGTCAATGTGATTTTACTGACGTTTCATTGGGGCGATTGGCAGCTTGAAAAGCACATTGCGGATGCCCTATTAGGTGTTTTCGCGGTTGACTATGTGAGTCGTTTTGTCACAACACCTGATCGGAAGACGTTTTTAATTCATTCCGCCTTTGATTTGTTAGGGATTATCCCGATGCATCCAGTATTTGCATTGTTTCGGTTAGGACGCTTGGCGCGGTTGATCCGCTACCATCATCTCTTCTATCGACTCGGTTGGGATGGCAAGTGGACGCATGATTTTCATCGTTTTATTTATAGCACCGGGTTTATCTATTTATTCTCGATCAGTATTGCGATTATTGTCCTGAGTGCCTTATTGTTTTCCGTCTTCGAGCATCAGAGCTTATCAGACTCGCTCTGGTGGGCGATTACAACGGCGACAACGGTCGGTTATGGTGATGATACGCCGCATACCCCGGTTGGCAAAGTGATCGCCGTAGGGTTAATGTTCGGTGGGATTGGGTTTATCGGGTTGTTAACGAGTACGATTACGGATTTCTTTACCACCGATACGCAACAAGCGGAGCAAGCCGAAGTCACCGTAACCTCAACTGAGGTGAACTTATTACTGACAAAAATCGACCAGTTAACCACTAAGGTTGATCAATTGCAGGCGGACTTGGACCGATTAAAACATAAGCATTAGAGGGTGGCCTGATTCAGTCAGCCATCTTTTTTGTATTCGGCAGGTTAACAAATGAAAAACTTTCCTTTTCATTTAGCAAGTAATGCGGTAAATTTGAGATTAATTCAGGTTGGTGACGCTGTGAATGGAGGGGCTAGTATGAAAAATCATTGGTTATTGGCGGTTATTACCAGTGGCTTGTTATTATTGGGGACTAGTGGAACGGTGATGGCTGCCGGCTTGGCGGGGCCAGTGAGAACCACCGTGACGCAATCGTCCTTGGAAATTGACGACAGTCGGGTACGACCACTGCCACAGACGAAACAAGCTCGACTACTGAAAGTCAATTTGACTGGTGCCGCGATTGTGACTGCTAGTGGTGGCATTGGCCTCGCTTGTTGGTATCGCGCACATCGATACCATGCCTAAACAAAGGCTGTTTTTTAACGACAAAAAATAGGGTTCAGAAATTCGTTTAAAATTTCTGGACCCTATTTGAATGCGGTTATTCAGCCATACCAAAATAATGTGTTAAGTAACGGGCCACCCCGTTTTGATCATTATCATAAGTGGTGACATCGTCTGCAATTGATTTAATGGCGTCGGTGCCGTTAGTCATGGCGACGCCCAGACCGGCGTATTGCAACATTTCTAAGTCATTATGTTCATCGCCAAACGCAATCACGTTTTGCCGATTGATGTGGAAATAGTCAGCTAAGTAGGCCACCCCTTTAGCCTTGTGTACACCCTTTGAGGTGACTTCTAAGATGGCATCGGGTCCGCCCCAAACACCAACATCCACGACTTCACCGAAATGGTCATTAATCCAGTCAACAATGGCGGAACGCCGGTCGAGTTGGACTAATAAGACGAGCGAATTGGGATTACGTGTTAAGGTTTCGGGAGTTAGTCGCGGACTATCCGCGATTTCTGGAAAGAACTTGCCCGCGACAATATCTTGCCCCGCGGTCATGGTGCTGGTCTTGTTCTCGGCAATGATCTGGTTGATGCCCAATTGTTCACGATATTTGACCAAGGCTAAAACGACCGCTTTATTTAACGTAAACTGATATTCAGACGCCCAGCTTTGGTGTGGGAGGTGACCAAGCGACCCATTAAAGTTGATCATCGGGCTGGTTAAGTGCAAGTCATCATAAATATGTTGTGAGCCTTGGTACGACCGGCCAGTGATGATACTGACGATGTGGCCTGCCGCTTGCAGGCGCTGCATTGTTTGGATAGTGGCCGAATTAAGTTGAGAGGCGGCGTTTAAAGTCGTCCCGTCTAAATCTAACGCAATTAATTTTCTTTCCATTCCAAAAGTCACCTCAATTATCCAGATTAGCTTAGTCATTACAATTTAGCATATTTTCTGAAAAAAGGCGAATCATAACGTGTCAGGCGGTGGGAAAAGTATGGTAACCTAGTTAAGGAATGATTTTCGAGGAGGAAAAAATGTGCAGTTACCAGCAGAGTTTATTACAAAATATCAAGCCTTATTAGGTGATCAAGCGGCCGCTTTTTTGGCGGCGTTTGATGAACCCGTTGAAAAAGGGTTTCGGGTCAATCCAAACAAGCCCGTGACATCCGCAATGCAAGCAAAGATGACTGATCCCATTGCCTATAGCAAGATTGGGTATTATGGCAAAGTGAACGGCAATGCGCTCGAACATTTAGCCGGGGCCGTCTATAGTCAGGAACCGAGTGCCATGACCGTTGGCGAAGTCGCTCGGCCGGAACTAAACGAACGCGTCTTAGACTTATGCGCCGCGCCCGGTGGTAAGACGACTCATTTGCTAAGCTATTTAAAGCAAACTGGATTACTTGTGACTAACGAGATTAATCCGAAACGGGTGACCGCTTTAGGCGATAATGTCGAACGTTATGGTGCCCGAAATGCGGTGATTACGAATGAGACGCCCGCACACCTAGCCAAGGCCTTTCCGCATTTCTTTGACCGAATCTTAGTAGATGCGCCGTGTTCGGGTGAAGGGATGTTCCGTAAAGACCCGGATGCAATGCAATATTGGAATGTGGATTATCCCGCGGAATGTGCGGCCCGACAACGAGAAATCTTAACGGAAACGGTTAAAATGATGCGGCCCGGGGGTCATCTGATCTATTCAACGTGTACGTTTGCGCCTGAAGAAGATGAACAGATGATAGCCTGGTTGCTTAAAACGTATCCGGACTTTGAGTTAGAACCGATTGAAAAAGTTGCTGGAATGGTCGATGCTAAGCCGGAGTGGGCAGATGGCAACCCAGAATTGAAAAAGGCGGCGCGATTATTCCCACATTTGATGCGGGGCGAGGGACATTTTATTGCGAAGTTAGTCTATCGTGGCGCGGATAAAGTCAAAGACTTACGGACTGTTCGTGATAGCTTGAAGCCCAGCGAGCGCCAGTTATGGACGCAAGCGCAGCAACAATTGAATGTGCCAGAGTTACCTAACTTAGCCTTACAAGTGCATGGTGACCAATTATACGGGGTCCCCGAAATGATGCCGGTAACGCGCCGGTTAAAAGTCTTTCGACCAGGGATTCAGCTGGGAACGTTCAAAAAGAAACGTTTCGAACCGAGTTATGCGTTAGCGCTTGCTAGCGATGACTTAGCTTTACCGAAAGTTGCGATAACGAGTGCACAATGGCAAAAGTATGTCCATGGTGAGACCTTTGATCTCGACCAAGCCGGTCAAAATGGGTTTACCGTGTTAACTTGTGCGGGTTTACCGGTTGGCTTCGGTAAAGTTGTCAAGCGCACGGTGAAGAACTTCTTTCCCAAGGGGTTGCGCTTCTTAGCCACTGACGATAATACTAGCTTATAATCAAAAAGACTGCGGCCTTAATTCAGGTCGCAGTTTTTTGTCGTTAAATCGTTGTTTGATTCGGCTGTAATGTAGCGCGTCGATAAATGAGTTCTAGGCATGCTGGACAATAAACCACGGCATTATTTTTCAAAAAAGTGTGTACTTCAGTGAGTGATCGAGGTGGAATTTGCATTAAGAAGTAAGCATTATCCCACTTGTGTAAGGTTTTACCACAATTTTGGCAAGTAAACATGGTCGACACCTCCAGTTAACGTTAGTTTAAACTAGTGTTGACCAAAATAGTCTGTGGCACGAATGTTTGGTTAACTAGCTTAGCAACGTGTATGGGTTAAGCATCGATGAAGGTAGCGGCTCGTTTTGAAACACTGAATACTGCCAGCCACTTAAAAATGCGATCAGTCCTTAGTTGGATTGATCGCATTTTTGGCGTTGGTCCTAAATTAAAGAAACCAGTCGCGTAACGTATCAGCCACGGTTTGTTGAAACTTGGTATGCCAGCTTGGATTGTAGGTGTTGATTTCATCATAAAGACTAGCGTTGATTTTCGTCAAAATAGTTGCGAATTGGTCAAGCTCGGTATCAGTTAAGGTATTTAGAAACTCAGGTACTTTGACTGATTCAGTTGCGGCCGTTTGCCGACCCGAATCGGTCAGGCGAATAATGGTCTTACGACGATCAGCCGTGGACTTTTCTTTAGTAACTAGTTGTTTTTTTACGAGTTTGTTGACGAATTCGGCAGTTGATTGTGCGGTTAAGTTAAGGCGGGTCGCTAGTTCTTTTTGGGACTGACCATCTGTCTGTGCCAAGGCCAAGAGAATCTTGCCCTGACCTTGAAACCGTAATTGGTGCTCACCCTTATTTTGGTGACGACGGTGAGTAATCTCATCGGCCGTTTGGCGGACCATGCCAAATTCAATCAGTTTGCCGGCGACGTTTTTTTGTTTACTTAAATTAGGCATCTGAACGCCTCCCTCGTATTATATAAATAATCAATCAATTAACAGCTTAGACGTTGCGTGATATTCTCTAATAGTTCATTGGATTTAG
>NZ_BJDK01000009.1 GCF_005405105.1 Lactiplantibacillus dongliensis | reverse complement strand
ATTTTCACCGCATTTATCATGATACGAATGATCATGCATATAACCCGGTAAAATATTTAGTTTTAAAACAGGCTCTAATATGGATACTGAACACAAGAAACAATTACGCGCCGCTTACAAATTAGCGCCAACTTACTATGGAGTGATTCAAATTAAGAATCGCCGTAATCAAAAGATATTTATTGATACTGCGGCCAATCTGCACAATCGCTGGCATTTTTACCAGCTTAACCTGGATAAGAATTTCTACCGTGACACACCCTTGCAATTAGATTGGAATTCACAAGCACCGACTGATTTTGACTACACCGTTTTATGGCAAGCTGAAACTGCCGATGTCACTAATATGCGACAAACGTTGAAAACGCTGAAGTTAAAATGGCTAGCTAAGCTAAAACCATTCGATGACCAAGGTTACAATCGCCGGCCCAAAGATTGGGAGGATGTTCAACATGACGACTGACTTAAACACTGCGTTTACGCCCATCGACCAAGCGACCTGGTGCTATGATCACATGGCCACGGCGCGATTACTTTTATTACTTTACTAAGCTGATGCCCACTGGCTTTAGCTTGACCGTCAACTTAGACATCACAAAAACCTTAGCATGGACCAAAGCCCATGCCTTCAAGTTTAATCCTGCGTATCTCTACTTAGTCAGTCGCTTGTTGACGCAGCACCCAGAAATGCGAGTGGGTTATGTCGACGACCAATTAGTGACTTTTGACGTCCTACATCCGAGCTATACTGTTTTGCATGCAGATGAGACCATGGCTAATCTATGGACAGCTTATGATGCCGACTTTGTAGTTTTTAATCAAGCATACTTGGCTGATGTGCGCACTTATCGTGATAGCGCTGGTCCGATGCCAAAAGCCCCGCAGTCCGCTAACCTAGTCAATATTGGTAGCCTGCCTTGGGTTAACTTCAGTAGTTACACGCCCTTACCAATGACACCTTTGAAGACCTTTTTCCCAATTTTTCAAGCTGGTCAATTCGTCACTAAGCAGCAAAAGACGACGATGCCCCTGTCAATCACGATTCATCACGCGACCGCTGACGGTATACATGTCAGTCGCTTTTTCAATGAGTTACAAGCAGCTTTTAACCAACCGGAAAAATTACTAGCACACTAAAAAATCCGTTTAGCTAATTTAATTAGTTAAACGGATTTTTTAGTGTGCTTAATACCGATGTGACCGTAGTGCTATCCAGCTAGCACCACCCACAACAACCAGGAGCCCGGCAACGGAACCCATTAAAACGGGTTTATCCGGAGACTCGCTAGTAGCTGGTGTCTGGTGCTTGGCAGGCTTAACTGACTTACCTTTTTGGGACTTAGCATTGACCTGATCACCATCAGCTTGCGTTGTCGTTGGTGATTGGGCTTGGCTAGTCGACTTAGAACTAGCTGAAGCACTCGGTTTAGCTTTGGAACTGACTTTGGTTACACTGCTGCTAGCGGCTGACTTAGCTGAAGAACTGGCCGCAGTGTGCGTCCTTTTTTTAGACTAGTTCCCTTAGTCGCCTTGGTAGACGTGGCCACTGCCTTCGTGATGACGTGGGCTTTCAACTTAGGCAACTGTGATGCCTTAAACTTGAAGCTCATCGCATGGGTCGCTTTATAAACGTGTAAGACGTTAATCGATAATTTCGCCGTTATTTTTTTCTTCAAGTTCTTAGTCGTAAAGGAATAGTAAATATTCGAATTACCTTTTTTATCCCGCACTTTGCGAACATGCTGTGGCTTGGCACCATTCACCTTTAAGACTTGCACCGGATACTTCCCCAGCGACTTGGCCGTCTTCAAATGCATCGTCACCACATACTTCTTATGTTTAACAACCACTTTTGCCGGCTTGACAAAGTATTTGCTGGCAATCGATGACTGATTAGTGCCATATTTTAATGCTGAATAATTAACGGACTTAGCTTGCGCACCAGTCGTTAGGCCAAAGAGACTCAGTCCCAGTACACCAGCGGTCATTAGCCATTTAGTCGTCATTTCATCACCCTGCTTTTCCGATAAATAACTGCGCCACTCACTGCCAATAGCGTGACGAGTCCTAATACACTAGCCAAAACGGTACGCCGTTCACTGGTCTGTGGCAAGTTGCCATGATGATTCCCAGTGGCTGTATCCGCCGTATCACCATTAGTTGAACCGTTTTTGGTCGTCTTGTTACTAGTTGGAACAGCTTGGGCACTGTCTGCCGCATGATTAACCGCAGTCCCTTGATGACTGAACTTGAATCGAACGGTAAAGTCTTGGTTAATCCCAACCGTTGGTACCGCAACGTGTACGGTGCCTTTAATCAGCTGGTTCAAGTCGCTTAACTTATTGACGTTAAACGTATAAGTCACCAAATAATTGTTACCACTCGTCCCATAAACCACATTCTGAGCGGCTTCACCATCAGTCGTGATTGGTTTAAATCCGCGTGCCTGCATCCCCGAGTTCTTTGCGTATTTAACCGTTAGTTGAACTTGATAGTGATTCCCAACCTTAGTGACTTTAGCGGCATGGGTATAAAACTTATTAGCAGCAGAAACCTGATTATTGTCCGCCTGTAAAACTTCATAGGTCCAACCAGTTGTATCTAAAGCTGAACGCGTTGTTTTAGCTTTAGTTGTAGTAGCTTTGGTCGTTGGTGTAGTGCTGGTCTTCTTAGCATCATTAGTCTTAGTCTTGGCACTAGTACTACTTGATGATGGGGCTGACGAAGTAGCCGGTGTCGAATCAGCTGACTTTGCCGGTGTAGTATTGTCCTTTGTCGGCGTTGTTACAACTGGTGACGTTCCCTCATTTACTTCAGAAGTTGCCGGTGCCGTGACAGTCGGTACATTGCTCCAATCGAAAACTAGCCATGCTGATTCCGTCTTTTTCATAGGTTTAGGCATTCCTGGCATATTTATCTCTAAATCGAATGCAATCTTTACATTAGTTGTTGGTTCAGAAAGGGTGAAACTAACGCTATTGTCCCTTAACGCACTTTGCCCATTAACAGTCACACCCTGCATCATCTTTTTTTGATCACTAGTAGCAATAGTTACTTGATATGTCCCATTATTGGCAACTACTGTCGCACTTTTAGCAAAATAAGGTTGTGCCGTCGAAGGGTTTGCACTAGGAGCGCCATTACCATCCTGCATCAATAAAACTGGTACGTTATACGTCCCATCCTTCAACGTACTAGCATGCACTGACTGCATAGCGCTTACATTTACCAACGCCAATATGAGCGCTATCAGACCCCCAAGCCAAACCTTGATCCACTTTAACTGCATTTATAACTCCTCCTAAAATAGAATAATTGTCAAATTCAAGATTAATTTTACCACAACTTATCCCTATTTTAATAACTAAATTATATTTATTTTCATTTAATAATGGAATTATCTTAAATCTAACAATTTCGAGTATTTCGCCCTCGACTTAATTTTACCGCACTTTGACTAATCTGGTTCAACCAGCTAACCATTTAATGTGAGTTATAGCCTGATAACTAAACTCAATGTCGATTAGAACGGGATTTTAAGATTGTTCACTGGCTTTTAAAACTAACACAGCCTGGTTCACTATTGATGCTAGTGAACCAAGCTGTGTTAGTTACTTCCTATATTTAAGTCGTTAATTTTTAATCTTAAAACTTTCCATCAAGTCGCCATGACTCACCATCCCGGTCTTCTCGATAACAAAATCAGTTGGTTGCCGATTAGTGACAAGACAAGTTACTAATGCTGACTGGTTAGCGGCATGCAACGAGTCAATAGCCATCGTAGCTAGCTGAGTTGCTGGTGCCACCGAGTCTCCCACCGCGACTAACCAATTAAAAGCGGTCGCTTCAGCGTGACCATCAGGCTGACCTAACTGCACCGTCACTTCGCAATTGTGATCAGCAATCAAGGTTAACCGCTGGGCGCTAATTTGCGTCACGGTCCCGGCAATTGGGGCTTGCACCTCACCGACCATCGGCTCCACGGCAAAGCCAACACTGGCACCTTGACTCCCGGCTTGCCGTAAATCAACATACAAGCCATTAACTGGGGCGACTAACTGCATTTGGTGTTTACGTTGAAATAACTTCATCATGATCCTTTACCTCCACTAACTTAAGCTAAGCGTATCGGTGGCCACCTGATTCACACTTAAACCGTTTGCTTTTTGGTCCACCTTCACTATAAAATATCGAACGAGTTTCAAGTCAAATGGTATTTTAAATGAGAGCTAGCCAGTCGCCACTAATGTCAAAATAATTATTTAGCCCTTAAATCGTTTCAATCAATTGTAATCAACTGTGATAGACGCGTAACTGCTTAGTAATACAACTGCAACATTAATCGTGTATCTTAGTATGTAGCGATTAATTAACGGGGAGTTTTTAAACTATATGTCAAAAATCAAAGTAAAATTAGCAGCACTCTTATTATTGTTCGGAATGGGCTTTGGCTTAACGACCAATGTTGCTTCCGACGTGTTACCACAAACGGCAACCACAACAGCTCAAGCTGCCACCCGGTTGTCTGCCAAACAAAAGAAGCAAATTAAAGCAATCAATGCTGGCTTATCTAAGAAACAAAAAGCCGCTAAAAACTGGATTGCCTACCGTGAATCAAGCTTTAGTTACACAGCACGCAACGGGAACTGTTACGGCCGTTACCAATTATTACGCGCTTACTTGCATGGTAACTACTCCGCCGTCAACCAAGAAAAGATGGCTAACAAATACGTTAGCGGCCGTTATGGTTCATGGACACATGCAAAGAAATTCTGGCAAGCACATCACTGGTATTAAACCAAATCAGCACTTACAAATCTGACATATAAAACAGTAAGACGACTCGGCTGCCTTTAGGGCGGCGGGTCGTCTTTTTTTTGCTCCTGCTCCGCGCAGTTGCTAATGAACTAACAACTGCGCTATGATATAGCGATACGCATAAGAGCCCTTGAAAGTGATGATGATAATGACCAAACGAATTTTAAAAATAGTGGGTTTCCTACTATTATTAGGGGTTTTAATTGGCGGTGGTCTATTAGTCGCTGGATCAAAAAAGGCACCAACGACCACTCACCCAGCCACCGCTAGTTCTAACAAGCAACCTAAAAAGATTACTACTCCTAAGCCAGTTGCTAAATTAACCATGACTGAATTAAAGCGCCATCCAGACTTACGCTATAGTAGTATTATCTACTACGGCATTAAATACACGCACATTCAGCGTTGGCAAGAAGTTTCCGATTTTAGCCGTGGCTGGCAAGTTGAAATTTATCATGCGCAGGCAAAGTATCTCGTCTGGCCGGATAAACATATCAAAGCTGAAGCCAAACAATTAGAGCCCAACTGGTTTAAGCTCGACCCACGAGGCAACGTGACTTATCACAGCTTTGTCGTCCACTCGTTTCGGGATGATCAGACGAAAACAGTTAACCTAACTGAAATCGTTGCTCAGATTAATCATGACCACGCCATGAAAAAAGTCCGTCAAATGCCAACGAATCTAACCACGCTCAATCACACTCAATAAGTTATTCCACACAAAAACCGACTTGCCGTTAAGGTGGCAAGTCGGTTTTTGTGTGTTCAGGTTGTGGGACAACTCAAAACATTAGCATGCACAGTCTTACCGATCTAAGGTCAAAAGTAAGCTTTCCTGAAATTAATCTGACAAATTCTCAGATAACCTTCACTCGGCATAAGGGGCAACCAATTCATCAACTGCGTATACTTAGGTCATCAAATACGAGTAGATTGTTTAACAAATGGTCACAATAGTTATTTATAGAAAGAAGTTGCGTTTATGATGATTATAATAAAAAAGCTTCACCACCTATTAACTAAGAATGATGTACTGGTTAGTATCGCCCTTTTAGTTGCGACTTTGGTCCCTCTAGCTTGCCTCTCATTACTGATTTGAGCGCCGTCCATAAAAATGATCTTTCAGGAAATAATCTTTCTGAAAAACGATTTTTAATTTGTCGCTGGTTGAATCTGTAGCAACACTGCTTTACGAATCGTATCAATCGCATCAGCGACCGCCGCATTTGACACGTCGCCATGCGCCAAAGTCCATTCGAGCACCGTCATTTGCACATTGGTTCCCATCGTTGCCATCAGGTCCGCGGGTACTTGCATCGCGTTACCATAAGGCGCAATAAACCGTTGCCATTCTTTTAATAATAATGACCGAAAGTTTGCTTGTAGATCAGCATGGTCTTCGTGAATCGTAAATAAGATTTGAATCGCCGGCCGTTTATCTGCCATATCCGCCAATAAGCCTTGGACGAGTTCATCAATCTGCCCATCAATCATCTGCATAAATCGGACATGAACCTGTTGGGCAAACATAGTTGTATGAACCGCGACCATGTTTTCTAATAAATCATACTTGTCTATATAATGTGCATAAAAGGTCGAACGACTTGTTAACGACGTCTGACAAATATCAGCGACCGTGATTTGTCGCACCGTCTTTTGCGTTAATAACGTCAATAATGCTTGTTGAATATCGCGCTCCGTCTTAATTTTCCGGACATCTTTAACCATATTACGCCTCGCTTTTGCTTGTTAATTCTAGCATAACACAGTCACTTTCAAATTAAACGTTGGTTTTCGAACACTTTGTCTGATAATTGTCCGAAAGCCAACGATTGTCACCATTTTGCTAGTGTACGCCCCCGTGACTTGGCCTTATGATGGTCTTGTTGAAAGCGAGATGGGTCAGCGCTTTCAAATCTAAGTGAGAAATGAGGTAAGTATTATGTTCACATGGATTTTTTGGATTTTAGCAATTTGGTTTGTTGTTAACGTCATTTGGATGTGGTTCGATCTGGATAATGAACAACTACAAAAGACATTTGCCTGGATCAATGTGGCTGCTGTTATTATTGGCTTCTGGGTCTTCTATGGCGCAACCTCGGTGGCCAGTTTAGCCACTTGGTTCCAAGTACTGAATTGGGTCAACGTTGTGTTAGCCGCCATCCAGTTCTACTTTGGCTACCGGCACGCTAATGGGAGTAGTCATAAAACCGCTTAATTAAACTAGCAACAAAAACTAAGTCCAGCATCAAACGTAATCGATCATCTCCAAGTAAGCCAAAGTCCGTTTTAACATCACCCACAGCTGATGTTGAAACGGACTTTTTTATTAATCAGCGCGTGGTCGGTACCACACACTGCCTAACACCGCTACCAGAACAGCTCCTAGCATTAACCCAATCGTACTTGTACGGGTTAATGTAACTGCCGCATGCGTATTCACGATATAGTACCGCCAACTGGCTTGTGGTCGTTTGAGAAGCTGACCCGTCGTTTGCTGATAATTCGCATTTGCGACACTATAGTTCACCGCGGATTGACCGATATTCCTAAGTTGTAAATATAGTTGACGTTGCGCCGTTCGCGGATATGTGACCTGCGCCAACTGGTTTGGTGTACCGGTCACTTGCCGCACCAGTCCTTGCCGAGTACTAATGGTCAAGCAGACCCGACCTTTTTTAGTCACCGGTAACAATTGGACCTGATTACTGACACCACTAGTTGGTATCAGTAACGTTTTGGTTTGTCCAGGCTGCAAAGCTTGACTGGTGGCGGTAAAATAAGCCCCATTCCCTTGGCGAGCCACAATCTGACTCGTTTGAGACCTATTTTGACTGGTTTGCAAGATACTGATAAAGCTGAAAATTGTCAACCATCCAGCTAAGCAACTCACTAGCTTTCGCCGTTGGGGCTGCCACACTGGTATCGTCATCCAGCCGTTAATTCCCAGTAGCATCAAAACTGGCAATAATGGTAATGCATAGCGAGCTTCAACTTCCCATAAACCAACATGAAATAGGGTCAGGCCGACGATCATTAATGCCAGTAGGCTAATGCCAAAGCGGTAATGGCTTGGCGTGACTAAGGTCCAAATACTGCCTAATAGTAACGCTAGGAACCCCACCTGCGTCCCAGTGACCAGCCAGAATTGCCAAGCCCGTTGTCCTTGCAAATACCAAGTCGGCGCTCGTAACCATTGCGTCGTTAACTTGAAGCTATCAAAGTCACCAGTTGCCCAAAAGACGCGAAACTTAGCGAATAAATGAGTTAAGCTACCCCAGACACCCATTTTAGTTAAGCGTTGCCTGATTAGCTTTTGTGCAGTTTGTTGCTTTTTAGCGGCTGATGGTTGTTGGCGAATCAGCTGCATGTCAGTAGCATTATATTGTCCGGCCAGCTTAGGATTCAAACTCATCGCCAGCCAACTCGTCGTGGGCAACGCAACCGCGGCTTGTTTTTGATAGCCGCTTTGATGCGCCCAGAGTTGCATGCCGAAAATGCCAAGGCCAAGTGCCACCACAGCGCGAACTAACCAAGTCCAAGTGACACACTGTTGCCAAACGGCCACCATCAGACTCAGTATCAAGGCCAGCCATAACACGATTAAGTTGGCTTTCATAGCCACGCCCAGCGCAACTAAGCCTAAACCAAGCCAACCTAACACCAGTTGTCGCCAGCCAAACGTCCGTTTAGCCAGATACGCTAGCGCTAAAACATCCACCGTTAGTGGCATCACTAGTGCATCCGTATAGGCAAATAGGCCAAACGCATAGATGGGCACACTTAACAACCAAGTCACGGCTAACGCCAAAGCCCCCGGTTGCCATCGCTGCCAGTGCTTGATAATAACTAAACCAGCCGCTAAGCCGGTATCAAGCCACAAAAAACGACTGATATTAAGTGCTACCCATGGTGTCTGAAGACCCAAACTCAAGCCGAGCTTAATTAACGCCGCTTCTAATAACGTAAAGTTGACATTATTTGGATATACCAGGAAGTAGTCATTCCAGTGATGACGACCTTGTGCTAAGACAATGGCTTGGTTGCGTACAAAGTAAGCATCGGCACGGCCCACATCAACAAATTGCCACGCGACAATTAATTGGGTCACCCCAATTAAAAGTATCACCCCAATTAAGACGCGCCGATACGTTATCGCTGACCAACGTGTCACCCACCGCCGTAACCCGTTTAAAATAACTAGCAATGCCAGCACTAGCAAGACCATTACCGCTGGTTGGACCCAGTCTTGATCGGCAAAAAAGTGAATTGGTTGTAGCGCGGCGAACAGTCCTGCCCAGCACAAGATGCCAGCTGCTAACCAATTCACGGCTTTCACCACCCGTGACATCCGGTCTAACCGCGTGATGACTTAGCCACTAACTGCGGCTGCTGGGCGGCAGAATAGTCATCGATCTCAATAATATAGCGCGGACGGTGTTTAACCTCGGCGAAAATCTTCCCGATATACGTCCCAATGACACTAATTCCAATCAACTGAATGCCACCTAAGAACCACAAACTCATCATTAATGAGGTCCAGCCATTAATGACATTGCCAGTAAAGAATCGAATTGCCGTATATATTAACATTCCTAAACTAATCAAGATCACCCCAATCCCCAACACCATAATCGCTTGAATCGGCGCAATTGAAAACGACGTGATGCCATCTAGCGCAAACGCGAGCATCTTCTTAAATGGATATTTTGATTCACCAGCAAAGCGTGGTTTGCGGCGATAAAAGAGCTTACTCGTTGGTAAGCCTAATTGTGGAATAATCCCTCGCAAGAATAAATTAGTCTCTGAATATTGCATCAATGCCTGCACAGCCCGGTGACTCAACAAACGAAAATCGGCATGATCTGGGACTAATTGCACCCCAATCTGCCGCATTAATTTGTAAAACGTCTCGGCTGTCCACCGTTTAAACGTCGAATCGCTACTCCGATCATTACGCACCCCCAAGACGATATCGTTACCGTCGTCAAACTGGGTAACCATCTTCGGAATCAGTTGCGGGTCATCTTGCAAGTCCGCATCAATCGTAATCACCGCATCGGCAAACTTGCCAGCCACTTGCATGCCAGCCATTAACGCATTCTGATGACCAAAGTTGCGACTGAATTTTAAACCACTAAAGATTAAATTATCCTGCTCTAATTGCCGAATCAACGTCCAAGTCTGATCGCTACTCCCATCATCCACGAATAAAATCTGACTGCGGGGATTAACCTGCTTACTTTGAATCATTTTCGTTAGGATTGTGCCTAAAACCTGCGACGATTTAGGTAAGACCGCCGCTTCGTTATAACACGGAACAATAATCGTTAATCGTGGTGCTGCCATGTTAACGCCCCCTCATATTCTGATACTTAACCCACACTCAGCTCATCAATCATGACCGACTGATAAGTCTAAAAATCCATAAGACACTCGCCATTAACCAAAATCCTTAATTAAGGCTTAATCTGAGAAATTTTCAGAAACGGTTTAGTTTTTCTAATTGGTCCCGAACTTGACGATTACTTATAATCAAACTTGTTGTTCAACTCTCGATACAAGCTAATTAATACCCCAATATTAATTAAGATTGTCATTATTATACGCATGCAGCCCAATTAACAACAGTAAGCCGGCGTTAATTCAGCCTCAAAAAAGTTGGCTTAACAAAGCTGTGTCATTAATTGAATTATTCTTGACCGTCACTTATGGTAATTAAAAAACAACTTATAAAAACACCTGGGCATTGACAAAATTAAACCGCCGCACCGTTCATTAATCTGACTGGGGGTCCAGCTCATGCAACACATTAAAACAACTTGGCACGGCCCATTAATCGCCGGTAGCTTAGCCTTATTAGTGATTAGTACCGTCTTGTGGCACCAACAAATCACCCCATTTGGCAACCATAATTTATTAATCAGTGACATGGGCACACAATATCTCTCCTTTTTCACCGCCTATCGCTACGCTTTACTCCATCAGAATTTTCAGCTCTATTCCTTCTCACAATCCCTAGGTGGTAGCGTGGTCCCAACCTTGGCCTACTACTTAATGAGTCCATTTAACTTGATTATCCTGTTGTTTCCAGCGGCTAACTTACCAACTGGAATCACAGTGCTTCTAATGGCAAAAGTCGCCGCAATTGCCATAACGATGACAATCTATTTACAACGCCACTACCACTCACAACGCTGGTCAGCCGCTATTTTTGGTGTCGCCTTTAGCCTATGTGGCTTTGTCGCGTTGAATTACTTTAACTTGATGTGGTTTGATGCTTTAATCTGGCTACCTTTAGTATTGGACGGCTTAGATTATCTGCTTGCGACTGGGCGTAGTGCCCGTTTCTTCTGGTGGCTCTGGCTCAGCATTGTTACTGATTTTTATCTTGGTTATATGACTTGTTTATTCGTCGTTTATTACTTCATTTATATGTGGTTTGAGACTAAAGCACCTGGTCAAGCTTTTAGCGCTGACTTTAAACAACGCCGAACCCTCGTTGGTAAAGCGATCTTAACTGGTATCTTAAGCGTAGTCACGACCTTATTTCTATTGATTCCAACAGTATTTGGTATGCTACAAACCGCTAAGAGTGCCAATTCAATGACGAACTTCTTACCAGTCCCACAGTACGGCTTAGATATTTTAAGCCAATTAGGCGTTGGGGCGAATACCTACGCTGATCGGTTGGTTCACGCCCCTACCTTATTCAGTACAACGGCGGTGGTCTTGTTGGCCTTAGCTTATTTCGTGCATCCTGATATTAGCCAAGCCCACAAATGGCATGCTGGAAGTTTAGTCATCGCACTGTTGCTCAGTATGGGCATCCGTTTATTAGATACTGTATGGCACATGTTTCAACAACCAGAAGGCTTTCCTTTCCGAGATGCCTTCTTCTTCAGCTTCGTCTTGATTAGCTTAGCTTTCGCTACTTGGCAGGCCCGGCCACAAAAAATCGCACGTAAGTGGCAATGGGGGTTACCGACACTGCTAGCTGGGCTATTGGTAATCGGTTGGTTGGCCAATCGCGCGGCTAAAACGCCGGTATCTCGCAACGCGTTATTACTTAGCTTCGGCTATGTGCTGTTAACCAGCTTAGTGTTATTCGCCACCCAACGCACGGTTCGGACGGTGTTACTTACCGGTCTAATGATGAGTGAAATGGGTGCCAATAGTCTGCTAAGTATGCGGACCACCCAATTTGGAAATCAGACCATTTATCAAAAAGCCTATAAAACGGAAGATAAACAGATGTCAGCCGTTAACGATCCCGATGGTCAACTTTATCGAGTCGACAATTCAAATACGCTGATCAATAAAGCTTATCAGGAAAAATATAATAACTATAATGATCCGTTATTATTCAACTTCCATGATATTAACTATTACAGCTCGACCTTGAATCAGACGACTTGGCAGACGCTGAAATCATTAGGTCTGTTTGGCAAGAATGCGCGGCGCATTAGCTCACAAGGTTTAACCCCCGTCAGTGGCATGTTATTAGGCATTAAGAATGACATCATGCTACAACGAGATGGACAAGCTCAGACAACACCTAATCTGAGTTACTTAGGGATGGGCTTTGCTGTCAATCATGGTTTCAGTAAGATTCAATTGATGAAAACCCACGCCTTGGCCAACCAAGAAAATAGCTTACAAAGTTTACGACCAAGTTCAACACCTTATTTTGTGACCGCCACGATCGCTAGTGACCAGGTCACCATTGATCGTCAAGCACTGATGTACCATAACTTGCATACCACAACCATCAAGATTAAGGCGACCGGACCACTGTATTACGATGATATTAGTGGCACGACCAAATACACGACTTTCCGCGTCAATGGGCAGTTGATTGCGCCAAACGTTGATGCCAATGAGCATCAGATGTTACTAGATTTAGGCAACTTCAACAAAGGTCAGACCGTTAAACTGACCTTCAAGACAAAACATCAAAGCTTAACGCCTAAAGTGGTGCTTGCAAGCTTGAATCTAACTCAGTTCCAACAAGTTAGCCAACAGTTAAAAACGAGTGCCTGGGTTCCCACTTATCGTGCCACTGGGTTTAATACGACCGTTACGGGAACGATGTATAACCCCAATATGCAAAACTGGTTGTATACCGCAATTCCTTATGATCCGGCATGGACGGCAACCGTGAATGGCCAACCTACCACGACTAAAAAGGCACTGAACGGTCTGACTTTAGTTCATATTGGTAATGGCAAACAAACCATTAGCCTGCATTATCAGGTATCTGGCTTAAAGCTTGGGGCAACCCTTTCGTTACTAAGCTTAATCACTTACCTTGCCTATGGTTGGTACTGCCAGAAACAACACCTTGTTTAACCCTTAAACCAGGCTGATAGTTGGCCTGGCTTTTCATTGTTTTATAAAATTAGTGGTAAAAGCCAACACTCAAGATTTTCAAATGCGGCCACCGCGTTCCAGCCAATTTTAGACCGACCAGAGTGGCAATTTAAACCAACTAGCCCCAAGCATAAATCAATCATTTTATTATCAAAATAATTGGTTCAAGGCACGAATTATCGTTATACTGAAATTAAGAGAAATTACGCTTGATGCTAGTTGAAATTATCGCCTGCCGGTTGGGTCCTAAAACGCTGGAACGCCAAGGCCCATTTTGAAGCTAAAGCCCGGTCTTCAAAACTGGCCTTGGCCTTAGTCCGAGCAGCCCACTTGCACTAAGGCCAACGACACGGCTGAGCATTTTAGGAACCAACCTCTCAGCCAAATTTGTTGATTGAACATTTTATAAATATCGACTAACTAACGGCGGGCGGGCCAGAATTGGCTCAGTGGTGTCGTTTGACTTAGCCGGGATTTTTCCGGGTTAGTCAAAGCCCGGCTTGTGAGACCGCTCTTCGGCTCACAAACGTGGCCACCACGTTCCAGCCGATTCTGGACCAACCAGAGTGGCAATTTAAACCAACTAGCACCAAGCGTAGAGAAATTAGAAAGTGGTGTCTGCATGGCAAAAATACTATTGGTCGATGATGAAGCCAGTGTCATTGACTTCTTACAACAAGAATTAACCTTTGAAGATTATGAGGTCGTGACCGCTTTAGATGGCCAGCAAGCTTATGACATTTACACGGAACAAAAAGACAGCTTAGACCTCGTGATTCTGGATTGGATGTTACCGAAAATGGATGGCTTAGAGGTTCTCCGTCGCATCCGTAAGCACGATACCCTGCCGGTAATCATGATGACCGCCCGCGATTACGTTGGTGATAAAGTGGCGGGTCTCGACGGTGGCGCTGATGACTACATTACCAAGCCTTTTGATACCGAAGAACTCTTAGCTCGTATCCGGGTAATCTTACGCCATGCGGATCAGACTAAGCATACCCAGGCCGTTTATCAATTCGCTGATTTGGAGCTAGATACTAAGGCCCGCCAAGTGCATCGTAACCATCACTTAATCCAATTGACCCAGCGTGAATACGACTTATTATTAACACTCATGCAACACGCCGGCGAGACCTTGTCCCGAGATGAACTTCTTGATGAAGTCTGGGGCATTGATTTTGATGGGCAACCTAATATTGTCGATGTCTATGTACGTTACTTACGACATAAAGTTGACACTGAAGCTGATCGTAAGCTCATTCATACGGTCCGTGGCGTTGGTTATTGTTTGCGAGATGATGCCCATGTTTAATCTACGCGGTAAATCGAACGTGGCCCAAATCACCCGTTCATTTACTTGGATGATGCTTCTAATCGTCCTGATCACTGGCACTAGTATTTCATTAGTCGTCGGCTACCGCTTAACCCGTAATCGGGTCGACGAAGCTCGAGCGCTGACAAAAAGTCTCGATCGTTCCATTATTGATGATGAACCTGACTGGAACCGGTGGAGTATCAACAGTCCAATCAATACGAAAAATACTTTTGTTAAAGTGCAGACGAATATTCCGAAACGCAAAGCGCATACCTTTTATTCCAAAGGGACCGTTAAGTTTCTCAAAGCTGACGCTTACCAAATGCCAATCTTGAGATCTGTCTGGTACTTACCAAAATACGGATTTCTTTACCGCGCTTCCATGAAATCAGACCATATTTACTATGAAACTTGGACCAGCTTTCAAGACGTTTCACATATCTTTAAGCTGATTCTAGAAGTGTTAGTCCTAGTCTTAATTCTTTGTAGCTTGTTAGGCTACTTTATCATCGCCTGGCTAGCGCGCCGCTTGAATAAACCATTAGCCAGCTTGACGACTGCTGCTAAGCAGATCAATCATAGTGCCAATATTTCGTACCATGAAGCCTTGCCCGTACCGGATAGCCCCGATGAAATTCATGATTTAGGTACCGAAATCAATCAGCTTTTAAAATCACTGAATGAGCAAGTCTTGCGCGATCATCAATTTGTCTCGGATGCTTCCCACGAGTTACGAACCCCGTTAACGGCGATTCGTGGCCATATTAGCTTAATTAATCGCCGTGGTGAACAACATCCGGAAATCATTCCGAAATCATTAAAATTCATCGATGAAGAATCAGCCCGTATGCAGACGTTAGTTGAAAGTCTGCTGCGACTCTCACGGATGGATCACGTGACGATTGAACGGCAACCGTTGGATGTGAATCAAGTCGTTCAACAGACTGTCGAAAATTATCAAGCTGAGATTAGCCAGCCGTTACAGTTAGACTTAACCGCCGGACCCTTAATGGCGATGATCAACCTAGATAGTCTGCAACAGATTTTAGTGGCCCTCTTGACTAACGCCAACAAATATTCACCGGCTGATCAACCCGTTACCCTAACCACTAGTCGTGTGAATGGCCACCCAACCCTGGCAATTGCTGACCTTGGTACTGGAATTGATGATGACCACAAAGCTAAAGTCTTCGAACGTTTCTACCGTGTCGACCAAGCCCGGTCGCAAGAGATTCCCGGCACTGGCTTAGGCCTCGCCATCGTCAGTCGGCTCGTTACTTTGAATCACGCCCAAATTGCCATTAGTGATCACCAGCCACACGGCGCGGTCTTCACATTAACCTTGGCAACTAAATAGGCCTCCAAAAACACCAGCATATGGATTAAATCCGTAATGCTGGTGTTTTTGACTTGAACAAGTTTATGTAAGCGATCACAAAAAAGACTTGACGGTGACTGCATTCAAGCCGATATTAGAAGAGAACCTTTAATTATTGGAGGAAACTAATTATGACTAAAGCAATCGTCGCCTTCGATCTTGATGCGACCCTATTAAACGACGACAAACAACTCTCAATTGAGAATCAACAAGCACTGCAAGCTTTGCGGGCCAACGACTGTTTACCCGTGATTGCTACCGGTCGAGATCGCTTTGAGATTGCCGATATTATGACTACTGGCCAATTCGATGCCATCGTCAGTGCAAATGGTGCCGACGTTTACTTGGCTGGCGACCAATTATTCGAAGATAGCTTAGCGGCCACCGTGCTCCGTGAGCTAGCTGCTTGGACCGCTGAAAATGCCATTAGCTTTGCGGTCTCAAATCATGACGGTATGGCTATTAGTCAGATTGATGACTTGGTACGGTTAAACTATCAACGAATTCACCGGCCGTTACCAACCGTTAATGCCACTTATTTTCAGCAGCGTGCAATTACGAAAGCCTTAACCTTTATCGATGAGACCCCAGCTGGTCAACAACTGGAAGCGACGCTACGAGCGAAGTTTCCAACGTTAACGTTCTACCGTAATTCTGATATTTGTATTGATGTGGTCGCTAACGGGACGACTAAAGCCAGCGGTATCGCAACGTTACAGACCCAGGCCAACTTAGCCGCCATCCCCGTCTATACCTTTGGCGATGGTTATAATGATATTTCGATGCTACAGTCCGCTGACGTTGGAATCGCAATGGGCAATGCGGATTTAGCGGTACAACAACAGGCCAACTATGTCACCCGTCGTTATGATGATCACGGTATTGTCGCCGCCTTACAACATTTTAAGTTGATTTAGGCTGGTAATATTTGCGATAATGAATCTGACAGAACTTAAGGGAGATGGCAGGATGACCACAAATCGTGGGTTTGAAATGGAAAGTTTTTATGAGACTGGTGAAAAGTTAGGGGCTGCGGTCGATGTGATTCGCAAAGATGATACCAATGGCATGACTGTGCGCTATGCTACCCGGAATGCCGGTGAAATTAAATTTATTTTCACCAATATGCGAACGGGAGCCGTGATTGAAATGGTCTATGAACAAGATCGGCAAGACGGCTGGACCTTTAACCCAACTGAATCGACGACAGTTAATACGGATCTTAATGTTTAAATCAAAAATCTCACCGAACTTAATCGGTGAGATTTTTGATTATTCTTAGTAACTGTAACCTTATCAGGCTTTAATAACGGCACTAACTTGTTGATCAACATCGGCAATTTTTGTCGCATTCAAAAAAACTAGTGCTTGTTTCTGACGACCATCGTATAAAAAGAGTAGTCCATTGGTCTCAGCAACACCAAAGAACAATGATCCAAAGACCTGCCCCGTCTTTAGTAGTCGCGAGTACTTTTGATAAATTGGACCAGTTGGGGCTAACTGCGCCCGCTGCAGGCTCAACAACTCAAAATAGTCATCTGAAATTTCAGTAAATGCGGCGCCAATCTTTTCTAAATCACTTAAATACGTTTGTTGCGGTTGCCGCATTGGTCGACCGGTCACATTAACAAACGCGTGGGCCGACAAGCCTAATGCTTGGGCACGATTAACTAAATTGGCTTTGGCAGTCTGTTGATCCCCGTAAACAAACTCTGCTAAATTCACGATAACATCTGGCGCTGGCACTACAATAGCTAGATTTAGCAAAGTGAATAAAGTATACTGATCCCCAATCGTCAAATCAACTTTATGTTGGCTGTGATCTCGAGCTAAGTCTTGGGTAATTGTTACTCGATCCGTTAAGTGCAACTTGCCCTGACTTAACTGTTCTAAGCAGGCCAGAATCACTAATAATCGGCCAACACCGTTTTGAGTATAGGCACCTGAGCTGGGGGCTACCTGGGTCATCGCAAAATTTCCTGCCCCACTACTATAATACAATGCTTTTCTGACTAAGGTTGGCGCCAATCTTGTAATTCCCGAATTTCTTCCAGAGCCTTTGATAAAGATTACGGTGTCAGTCCGAATAGCTTGAATCAAGGTCCGTGATAGTGCGTCCAGCTGGTCGAAGTGACCACCAAAGTTAGCCGTCTTAAAAGCAGCGGCGACTGAACCAATTTCCGGACCAAATGTATACAGTTGATCAAAATGACTCTGCATTAGCTTTTCAATTAACTGTAGATGTACGGCCCGCGTTTTATCACCTAAATTAATCACACGACCCATCACAAAAACTTTTTGCGTCTGCGATGAAACTTGATAAGCCTGCGCAAAGTCGATAAAGTTTTGCATTGATAAAACTTCCGCGTTATGCGTATCATCTAGCACGGTTACCTGATGACCATTGACCATAAAAGTGTGTACTTTGCGCGGATTGGCCTGCTGACACAGTTGATGCAACGGGTCTTGCCACGCTGCATCAAAGCGACCTTGTAATATGGTCATGGCGCTGATGGCTCCAATCGCATTGCTGATCAGCCCCGCATCAAAGTGGCGAACATCAATCGCTGCTAGTAGCTGCTGCTGATGACGAACTTGTAGATATCCATCTGTAACTTGACCAATATAATCACAGCCAGCCTGCATGCCATACGTGATCACTCGCGACGTATAACGTTGCGCTAATTGTTTGACTTCAGCTAAATTCTTGATATCACCATTCACTAATAATGGCCGATCAGGTTTTAACCCATACGCCAGTCGTGTCTTGAACTCCGCCATCGCATGCTCATCATAGCCACGCTGACCAATCCCAACCTGCGTAATAATGCCTAAGTCCAAGACTAAATCTTGCATAATGCCGACTTGCTTCGGCTTCTTACCATACCAGAAAGCGCCTAAAGCAATCTCCAGTACGTTATAGGTTGTCCCGACACTATTCATAACCGTAATCCGCGCTGAAGTGCGTGAATTATGATTAGTTGGCGTACTATGCGTTGGCGCAACCAGTTTCAACAGCCCAGTTAATAGCGCTTTCATCGTGCTTTTACCCACTGTGCCTGTAATCCCAATATTACGACTTGGCTGCGCCGCATTAATTAACGCAAAGATCTGTTTCATCGCTTCATAGGAGTTAGCGACTTTCAATTGCGGGACATTAACATCTTTAATCAACCGTTGCACGACAATCATTCGCAACTGATTGGCAAACTTATGAACGAATTTATGAGAATCAGGTGGATTGACAGCATACATACCCGCATTGCCAGTCCCTCTGACCCAAGTTGGACCATCCATCGCAAAAAACAGATTGGCTTGATCACTTGTTGAAAGCTCACCTTGATAAACGGCATAGTGTTTAATCGGCAAACTTGCGTCTACTGGCGGGATAACCCACTCACCACCGATAATCTCTGCAATCTCTTGCATACTAAAATAATCACCATTAAATGTTACCAAGTTAATCCCCCACTTTATTGATTTATTGACTGTTGGCTAGCCGCCATCTGATGATCATAAAATAGGCTCACCATTGAAGCCTAACTTATCAATACTGTATGGACTACGCTTATAACGGTAAAACTACCGCATTCAATCCATCCAGCTTAGTTGTCGCGTAATCCGCCCCAAAGATTCCGGCTGCTTCAGCGAAATCAGTATCATTCACGAAATCCGGCTGCCAGAATGTCTTACGGTTATTTGCATAAAACGGACATAAATATAAGCGATGTTGATCTAAATCTAACCGCACTGTCGCCCCATATGCTGGACAACCACGTTTGACGAACTCACCATTATTATTGAAGACACCATTACCGATACTGTAAATAACTGGTGCATGACCAACATACTTGATTGGCTGTAAGATATGTGGACCCTGACCAATGATTAAGTCAGCCCCAGCCGTCACCAATTTTTCAGCGGTAGCCTGTTGGACCGGCATAATCGCCTCATGAAAATCATTTCCCCAATGGGCGCTCACAATAATTTTAGCAGTGGGATGCTGCTGCCGATAAGCTTGAACATCTTCCCATACCAAGGTATCTAAGCAATTAACCCCGGCACTAGCCGACTTCGCATAAAAATCAAATAAATTGTAAGCGGGATTACGATACCAATAGCCATTGAATAGCGCGATTTTTTGACCTTGATAGTTAAATTCAACAAAGTGGCGACTATCCGTCTGATCACGTCCAGCCCCAATTGTCTCAATGCCAGCCTGATGGAACGCTTGAATGGTTTCCGTTAAAGCCGTCGCCCCCGCATCTTTAGCGTGATTGTTACCTAACATAGCTAGGTTAAAATGGCGTCTTGTTAATTCTTTCAATGTCGGTTCAGTTTTGGCATCCAAGACGAACGGTTTGATTCCTGTCAAAGCATGTGGATTTTCCGCAAAGACTGCTTCAAAGTTGCAGACATTATAGGCTGAACGATCAAAGAATCGGCCCAACTTTTCAAAAGAGTATCCGTAACCGTACTTTTGCAATGCATCATCGATTTTATTTCGTTTACGAGCTCGGGTATACATCTCACCAAAATACGTATCACTGAGTAGATTAATAATCGGTTGCTTCAAAGTAACCGTTGTCTTTGGTGGCATTATGGCCGTTGCTGACAAGCCACCATCAACTAATTGTTCCATCTTAGCATCAATGTAGCTAATATGCGGCGCATTAATAAAAGCACTGAAACGCTTGCCGTGTTGGTCATTAAAGAAAATTAAGCCATTGGTTTCTTTGGGACCGAAGAAGACTGAGCCATACGCTTTCCCGGTCTTTAATAACTGGGAGCGTTTCTGATAGCCTAACCGCTGATTCGTTAAATTTGCTCGTTGTAAACTTAGCAAACTAAAGAATTCATTAGGTAACTTGATATAGGCCGCGCCAATCTTTTCCAAATCACTTAAATAAGTTCGCTGTTCTGAGCGTGTTGGTCGGCCAGTAATATTTACTAACGCCTGTTTTGACAATTCTAATTGCGTCGCTTTTTTTCGTAACCCTTGAACCGCCGCTTGATTGCCGCCAAAAATCGACTCTGCCAGATTAATGATGACATCAGGTGCAGGCACCACAATGGCAACGCTTAGTAGTTCCAAAGCCGTATGCGTATCACCAACTGTCAGTCCAACCTTATTAACACTGCGATCGTTAGCTAAGTCTTGAGTAATTTTCACAAGATCAGTTAATCTGATTTTACTGTAAGTTAACCGTTCTAAGCATTCCAAGATCACCAGTAGTCGACCGACACCATTGCGCGTGTATGCGGTCGGCCGCGGATAAATATCAGAAATGGCAAGCCGATCCGCCTGTGTTGCAAAGTAGTCCGCTTTAGTAACCATTTGACGACTAATGCGATTAATATTAGAATTCCGACTCGACCCTTTAATGAAAATGAGCGTATCACTTGTCACTCGTTGGGTTAAGGCCTTAACTAAAGCGTCAACCGACGTAAAGTGCCCGCCGTATCGTTGCGGTTCAAAATCAGTGGCAATCTGATCAATCTCAGGACCAAACGTGTAAACAGCCTCAAACTGACTATGATTAAAGGTCGTTACTAATTGCTGATAGACTTGGTGTGCTTGCTTTCCCAAATTAATAATCCGACCAACAATAAAAATTTTCTTAGTTGTCGCCGGTGCACAGTAGGCTTGTGCATAATTGATAAAGTTCTGCATCGACAGTAGCTCAGCGTTGTGCGTATCATCCACAATCGTCACTTGATGCTGATTGATCGTCATTGTTTTGGTATTCTTGGCGGCCTTAACCCGACAGATGCTATCAAATGCCGCTAACGACTTGGCATCTATATCGCCGACTAATAGTTGATAGGTCGCTAAAGCGCCAATGACATTACTAATTAAGCCTCGATCAAAACCATTAACGGACATCGATGCGACTAAATGGCCCTGATGGCATACAGTTAAAACACCTGCCGCCGTCACTTGACCGATAAAGTCACAGGTTGAACTGAATCCATACGTCACGACATGCTGTGTATATCGATCCGCACCCTTTAAAACATCGTCAAGATTTGCAATATCACCATTGACTAAAAAAGGTTTTCCCGGCTTCAGCCCATAAGCAATTCGCGTCTTGAAATCAGCCATTTGATGCTCATCAATGCCTCTTTGACCAACACCGACTTGTGTCAAAATTGCTAAGTCCAGTTTGACATCTTCAACGATACCAACTTTCTTTTGACCATACCACAGGGATGCTAAGGCAATCTCCAAGACATTATATGCCGCATGATGATTGTTCAAGACTGAAATCCGTGATGAAGTCCGTGAATTATGATTTAGCGGTGTCTTATTGACAGTCGTCTTAAGCGCTAACAATGACGCCACCAATTCTTTCATGGTACTTTTACCAACCGTACCCGTAATCCCAATATTATGACTGGGATTATCGGCATTAATTAACTTAAATAAAGTGACCATCGCGGCATACGGATCTTCAACTTGTAGTTGTGGGACCTGCGCATCGACGGGATGTTGCACAATCGCCATTTTTAGAAACCGCTGTAGTTGTTTTACCTTAGGATGCGAGTCCGCAAAAGTTCGGGCGTAGATACCATGATTACCGGTGCCCCGTTGCCAAGTTGGCAAGTCCATCGCAAACCACAAATTAGCATGGTCCTCATGCACTAATTCACCTGAATAAACCGCATAGTGTTCGATCAACTCATGATCATCGGCCGGTGCTACAACCCATTTTCCATCTAAAACATCCGCAATCTCGTGCATACTTAAGTATTTATTCTGATTGGTCATTGTTCCAAACGCCCCCATTTTTTCTACCAAGCTGGTCACCCAGTTAGCATGGCTAATCCTATTTATATACTGCAATTATAATGGCATTAGCATCATTTTTAAACTGATTGCAATCGTTAATTATTAGCCCCGGAAAGCGGTTATTTGTATCTGACTCAATAAGTTATTTTGCTTAATTCATTACTTGAAATTTTGATAGTGACTTATTAAAAAGTAGTTCAAAATTGACCTGACTCCCCATTTAATCAATAAAGATTCAAAAAAACACATTCGATACTGAGCGAAACAATTGACACGCATATATATTCAATATATGTTGGACGTATATTGAAAGAAGGGGTATTAATGAAATCTGTCAAAGCAAGAAAAGTCGGTAGTTCGACAGTTTTAACCGTACCTAAAGAAATCAAAGCCCTATATACTGATTACGATGTTTTTGCCGGAACTGACGGCGCAATTGTCTACCTACCCAAACTAAGAATCCATTTACTGATGCCAAGTTTATTGAAACTCATCGGCATGCCTTATCCGACCAAGATTTTTTAGAAACTGAGTTATTAGATAATGAATTCTAAAGTCGTCCATGTCCTTAAGCCAGTTCAACGAGAGATTGTTTGGATAGATTTCCAGCCCTCACAGGCAAATGAATTACGTGGCCGCCACCCCGCCGTCGGTCTCAGTACAGCTGGATTTTCTGAATTAACTGGACAAGTAGCAGTGTCACCAATCACACACGCGACTCATAATCACTTAAAAACAATGTTCATTCCAATTAATAACAATCCCAAAATCAATGGTTTCGTTAATCCGCTACAATTCCATACATTTAGTATTATTGGTCGCCATATCGAAAGTACCGGTACGCTTCTAGATATTGAAGCTTTTGCACGCGTTATCCGCATACATCAACAATTGCTTAATATCTATTAGCCCGATAGTTGTTCGCTTTGGCACTAAAAAAGTTCCCACCAAATTTAATTGGTGAGAACTTTTTTGTACCCTGAAACTCTATTGACGCCGTTTCCGTTCTGCAAGGCCTAAAACTCCTAACAAACTACTGAAAGCTAACAACAAACTCCCAGCAAGTGTCGGCGTTGTCGTTGAGGTTTCATCAGTTTGCGGTAACGTCTTAGCGCCAGCTTTGGTCGTGGCTGTGGCCGTAGTCGACTTAACTGGCTTAGTCGCTAACTTAACAGGACTCACTGTCATAGTTGCGTTTTGAACCGTTTCAGTCGTTGCCTTAGTCTCGCTGGCCGTTACCACTTTAACAGCCAGTCTAGCTGGCTGATCAGTTGGCTGCGGTGCTAATCGCAACGTATTACCAACCCAAGTGGCAGTAGTATCCGCTTTAACGACTGGCATCACACTGACATTAGGCTTAGTGCTAGTTGGCTTGGTCGGCTTAATCACTACAGTGGCAGTACCATTAGTCGCTGGCTTTGTCACTGGTTTCGTTGTCGTTGGCGCATCAGTCTGACCAGTTGGCGCTGTCGCCGTAACGGTCACGGTTGTTTGGGCCTGTTGCGTTTGACCAGTAGCATCAACAAAGCTATACGCCACCACATAAGTCCCGGCAGTCATCGTTGCCGTGGTAGCGACTGGCTGACCATTCTTAGTGACCGTGACCATCAAGCTATTAGGGTTAATCGTACTGCCATCCGTATTCACTGCACTTAAGATCGCACTAACTGGTTGCCAAGTCGTGCCAGCTGTGACAGCCACAGTTGGCATTACGGTCAATACCGCTTGATTAGCCACAACGGCAATTGTTTGACTAGCCGTCGTCACAACCCCTAATTGATTCGTGAACTGATACGTGACAACATAAGTCCCAGCTTGTTTCGTATCAACACCACTGACGGGTTGACCAGCTTTAGTCACCTTAATAGCGACCTGATCAGCTGCAACTGGTGTCCCATCAACGTCAGTCACCCTTGCCAGATTGGCAGTTGGTGTCCAAGTTGAGCCGGCAACAATCGTCGTATTAGGCGTTAAGCTAATCGCTGCTTGGTTAACAGCCACCGTTACCGTTTGACTTTGCGTTGTTAACTGACCTTGTTGATTGGTAAAGCTGTACGTCACAACGTAAGTCCCAGCTTTACTTGTATCAACACTCGTCACGGATTGACCGTCCTTAGTAACGTTGACTGTCACTTGACCGGCATCAACCGAGCTACCATCTGTATTTGTCACTTTAGCCAAATTTTCAGTAGGCGTCCAAGTTGAACCGGCTGGAATAGCCGTTTGATCAGTTAAGGTAATGGCTGCCTGATTAGCATTAACGGTCACAGTCTGTGTCTGGCTAGTCACCTGGCCTTGTTGGTTCGTAAATTGATAGGTAACCTCGTAAGTACCCGCCTGTTGCATATCGATATCACTGACTGCCTGACCGTTTTGAGTGACCTGATAAGTCACTTTGGCAGTAGCATCGCTGCCATCAACATCGGTTGCCGCCGTTAAGTTAGTCATTGGCGTCCAAGTATCACCGACAACAAAACTAGTCTTGTCAGCCAAGTGAATGGCATCACTGGCCGCAACGATAGTCACTTTAATCGTTGTTGACTTCGTTTGCCCGTTCACATCTTTAAAGCTGTACGTTACTTGATACGTGCCCGGCGTTGAGGTATCAAGCGCGGGCACAGTTGTCCCAGCTGCCGTCTTAATCGTTGTGACGACTTGAGCGGTGACATCCGTATCTGCCGAATTGGTAGCGTTGATTAAGCTGCGACTCGGTTCCCAAGTTGTGTCACCTACATACAAAGTGGCATCGTTCGCTTGTACCGTCCCAGTCAAAGCTTTGACCGTCACCGTCGAACTCGTCGTCAAGTTCTGTCCATGACCATCATTGAAGACTGAAGTGATGACATAGTCGCCACTCACATTAGGATCAATACCCGTCACCGGTTGACCATCACGAGTATAGGTCGTCGTCACCACACTAGCATCCGCCGGTGTGCCATCTGCATTGGTTGCGGTTACCGCACTAGCTTGGTACGTGTCACCAACATATAGCGTTTGATCCGCACCAGTTGTAATCGCCCCGGCGGTTGGTTTAATGGTGACTGTTGACTGACCCGTTTGGACCTGGCCATTTTGGTCGGTAAAACTCGTGGTGATAGTATACGTCCCAGTATGAGTAGGAGCAACCGTAGCAACTGGCTGTCCATCTTTCGTTATCATCGTCGTCAATTTATTAGCTGGGACCTTGTTACCATCAGCATAAGTTGCAGAAACGGTATTAGGTGTATAGGTATCACCCTGATACAAGGTTTGACTGGCCCCGGCATCGACCGCACTCGTGTTGTCCACGATGGTTACTTGTGAGGCACCACTTTGAATGTGGCCGTTTTGATCAGTAAACTGAGTCGTAACGGTATACAAACCCGGCTTAGTCGTATCAATTGTCGCCACGGTTTGCTTCGTTGCATTATCGGTAATTGCGGTCGTTAACTTGTCCGCCGCAACTGAAGTGCCATCTGCATAGGTCGCCGTAACGGCACTTGGGGTATAAGTGTTGCCCGTGTAAAGCTTTTGATCAGTGCCTGGTTTTACAGCACCACTATTATCTACAATGGTGACCGTTGAAGCACCACTTTGTACTTTACCGTTTTGATCAGTAAAACTAGTTGTCACAGTGTACGTCCCAGCTTGAGTCATATCAACCGCTGACACTGGTTCATTGGTGGCATTTTTAATCGTCGTCGTTAACTGATCAGGTGCGACGGCCGACCCATCCGCATATTTTGCAACAACTGGACTTGGGCTATAGGTATTACCGGTGTATAGCGTTTGATTAGCTCCTGGCTTAACGGCACCACGATTATCCACGACAGCGACCGTTGATGTCCCACTTTGTGTTTTGCCATTTTTGTCAGTGAAAGTGGTTGTAACGATATAATTGCCAGCTTTCTTCGTGTCAATCGCTGCCATTGAATCACCAGTTGTCGCATCGACAATCGTTGTGGTTAGCTGATTAGTTGCAACCGCGGTTCCATCGGCATACGTTGCTGAAGTGGCACTTGGCGTATAGTCATCACCAGTATAAAGAATCTGACTAGCACCAGTTTGTACGGCACCAGTATTGCTAACAATGGTAACGGTTGACGTCCCACTTTGTACCGCACCGCTTTTATCCTTAAAGCTAGTCGTCACAGTGTACGTCCCAGCTTGGGTCGTATCAATCGACGACACGGGTTCATTAGCCGCATTCTTAATCGTTGTAGTTAAATCACTTGGCGCTACGGTAGACCCATCTGCATATTTCGCAACAACCTCGTTTGGCGTATAGTCATTGCCAGTGTAAAGTGTCTGGTTAGTGCCTGGTTGAATGGCACCGCGACTGTCCACGATGGTGACCGTAGACGTCCCACTTTGTACCGCACCGCTTTTATCCGTAAAGCTAGTGGTAATCGTATAGTGACCAGCTTTATTCGTATCAATTGCGGCCACAAGCGTATTAGTTACTGTATCGGTAATCGTGGTCGTGATATCTTTAGTTGCCACTGCCAGGCCATCTGCATATTTCGCTGAAGCCGAACTTGGGACATAAGCATCGCCAGTGTATAGCTTTTGGCCATTCCCTGGGGTCACCGCACCGCTATTATCCACGACGGTCACTTTTGAGGAACCACTTTGTGTTTGACCATTTTGATCAACAAAACTAGTCGTGACAATATAGGTCCCTGCCTTGGTCGTTTCAATCGCTGAAACCGGCTGATCAGTCGTGACGTTCTTAATCGTGGTCGTTAACTCAGTCGTGACCTTAGACCCATCAGCGTTAACCGCACTCACCGGACTAGGAACATACGGATTCCCAGTATAGAGGGTCTGGTCAGCACCGGTATTAATTGCGGCCGTCCCATCTTTGACCGTTACTGTTACGACTTTAGACCACGGTTTTCCTTGGGTATCTGTAAACTGATAATTTACGATATAAATCCCTGGTTTAGTCGTATCAAGACTCGTCACGGCCGTCTCGGTGGCTTGGTCAGTAATCGTATACGTGACCCCGCTAGTCGTATTAACCCCGGTGCCATCGGGTTCAGTGGCCACTAATCCAGTATCTGGCTGCCAAGGATCAGTCGTATATAGCACCGTATCCGTCGCCGTTAAGCCAGCTTGGTTCGCCGCCACGGTTAACGCCGTCGTTGCCGTTTGGGGATTGCCTTGCGAATCATCAAAAGCATAGGTCACCGTATAGGCACCTGGATTGCTTAAAACATCCGTTTCGGTCACGGCTTGATGGTCAGCGTTCGTGTAGGTCACGGTTAAATCAGTAGCTTGTAACGGTGTGCCGTCAACGTTGGTGGCACTAACAAAGTTCGTCGCAGGATTCCAATCATTTCCGACAATGACTGTATTTGTTGGGCGCACTTTCAAACTAACATTATTAGCAACAACTGTCACAGTAGTCGTTCCAGTAACTGGATTGTCCAATGCATCGTTAAAACTATAGTTGACCACATAAGTCCCCGCAACCGTATTATCAGTCAAATTAATGCTATCGACAGCAGTTGTGGTGCCATCAGCGTTTTGCTTTGTAATAGTAACCGCAATGCCACTTTGATCAGCATCCGCTGCATATGGTTGTGTATTGCCATAATAATCAGTTGCTTTAATAATAGCCGTTTCTGGGTCCCAACTAGCATCGTCTTTAGGATTAACAGTTAGTGAAACAGTTGGCTTAACACTTAAACTGGCTTCATTTATCCGTGGTTCCCAAGTATACTTATCTGCCACCGGAGTTGCAGTTGAATCATACGCAGTCATCAGATCATTAGATGTTCCAGATGATTGACCAGCACTATTAACCCAGTTACCTGTGTAGAACAGACTATTTGGCACGGCATATAAGCTAACATTACCAGTTGAATTCGTTAATAAGGTTTTAGCACCTACATTCAACGTACTCAACATATTGTTTCCAGACAGCATCTTGTCAATATTAGTACCGTCAGTCATCACGAAATGATCAAGTTTTAAGTCTTCCAAGTAGTTTGCACCCGCAAACATTGACGACATATTGGTCACCTTGTCTGTATTCCAGGTGGCAAGATCAAAACTATTAGGCATCGTCGCTTCGGCAAACATCGATGCCATAGTTGTCACGTTGCCTATGTTAAAACTATTTATACCCGTAATACCATTCACGCGTGCATCTTGAAACATACTAGTCATGTTAGTGACCAATCCAGTTGAGAACGTAGATAAATCGGTACCATCTAAGCTAGCGTCGCCACCAAACATAAATGACATATTGGTCGCAGCAGGTGTTTTAAAGCCAGCAAGATTTAACGTTACAAGATTAGGATTATCCGCAAATGCGTAGCTCATATCAGTCGTGACATCGTTAGTCCAACCAGTGCCTAAAGTCACAGTGGTTAGCTTAATATTTCCTTTAATAAAATTGTTCATTGTTTGAAGCTTTGTTGTCACAAAGCTAGAAAGATCTAACGATGTTAAAGCTTGAGTCGATGTAAACATCGAGTTCATGTTAGTCACCTGACTAGTATCAAAGTTAGATAAATCTAAACTAGTTAAGTTGTAAGTCTGATTGAACATGTACTGCATATTTGTTACTTTACTAGTATTAAACTTTGAGACGTCAATGGCCGTCACATGGCTAACTGCCGCAAACATATTTTGCATATCAGTGACATTTTGTGTGTGGAAATTTGAAACATCCAACGACTTGATTCCAGTATCGTAATCAAACATATCAGCCATGTTAGTTACATTATCGGTAACAAAATGGGATACATCTATTACCGGTACTTTAGTATCATGATAAAACATGTGTTGCATAGTTTGAACATGGCTTGTATCAAAATTAGAAACATCAAGACTTGTCACATTACCGAGACCAGCAAACATATATGCCATCCCTGGAACTAGTTGCCCCGCAGCAGCATTAATAGTACCAACTGCGCTCGTATTAAAATTGGAAACATTTAGGCTAGTTAAAGCAGTATCCCCATTAAACATATAATTCATATTTGTAACTTTTTTTGTATTCCATGTATCAACCGCTATTGCAGTTAGAGCAGCATCCCCATTAAACATATATTGCATATCTTGCACGTTACTTGTATCCCAATTGGTAGTTCCAAGTGCCCCTAAAGAAGTCAGGGACGTATCACCAGAGAACATGTAAGCCATTCCGGGTAAACTTAACGCTACCGAACTATCAATCGCGGCTGTCCCAACTTTACCTGTATTCCAGTTTGAAACGTCAATTGTAGTTAATCCCTTATCACCGCTGAACAATTGGTTCATATTCGTGACATTAGTAGTATCCCAGCCAGAAACATCCAAAGTTGTTAAGCTACTATCGTTAGTAAACGCATAGGCCATATCCGTTACTTGGCTAGTCTTCCAATTGGAAACATCCAAGGTCGCTAGGGCACTATTATTATAAAACGCATAGGCCATGTCAGTCATTTTACTGGTATCCCATTTAGAAACATCTAATGTGGTTAACGCCGCATCACCCCAAAACATATTAGCAATATCGGTAACATTACCTGTCTTCCAACCAGAAACATCCAAAGTTGTTAGTGCTACCGTATTATTAAACATATCATCCATTCTTGTAACTTTGCTGGTATCCCAATTAGTAACATTGACACTTGTCAATGCTTTATCGCCACGAAACATCCATTGCATGTTAGTCGTCGCACTAGTATCCAAATTTTCTGCATTTACAACGGTAGTCAAATTAGCCAAGTTATAAAATAAACCTGACGAATCGGTCGCGGCTTTTACTGGACCATCAAAAACAACCGACTTCACTTGAGAGGCATTTTTTGCCCAAGGACTAGTGGAAATACCATCACCAATATTAAAGCCCGTGTCATCCAAGCCACCACCATTACCGGTAATCGTCAAGACACCATCACTGTCTAAAACCCAAGTTGCACCAGCATTAAATTTCCCACTGGCAACCGTTGTGGCTGCGGTAACTGCGGCACTTCGCAACAAACTAGCCCGATCGGTTAACGTCCCACCTAAAGCTAAATTAGCCGCAACCGGCATCGCCAGGCGTGACATCATTAGATTAGCGCCCAATAACTGATTACTTGAGTTTTCAGTCAAATCGTCAGTTGTTGATTGAACATTAGTTAGTTCATTAGTATTCGTGTCTTTCGCACTTTGATCAGTTGGCGTCTTAGAATCATCAGTGTCAGTTGGTTGCTGACCGCTATTAGTCGGTGTATTCGTATCATCCGAGTTACTTGTCTCAGATACACTATTGCTCGACTCACTTGATGAACTGCTACTAGTCGAAGAGCCGGCTGACATGCTTGATGAACTTGTGGTTGAACGACCTGCATTTTGCCCAGTTTGGTCGTCAGCGGCACTATTTTCAGTTAGTTGTGTACTACTTGTTTGGGTCGCTTTCGTCGTGGCAGTCGCATTCCCATCATCAGTCCTATCACTCGTTAATGAGTCCTTGCTACTTGAACTGTCCGAACTTGAAGACGAGCTACTCATTGAGTGCTGTTGACGATTACTTGAACTGCTTGAACTCAAGACGACCGCTGATTGACTCAACTGTGATGCGGACGTTGTGCTGCTCGTATCAGCTTCCGAGTTACTGCTCTCATCAGTATTAGCTTGTGCAGACGGACTACTCAGTTGCCAGGTCAAAACGGCGATCCCCGCAAACAACCAGAAGCGCCCCTTTTTATACATTTTATAATGAACTTTTGGTGATGTTACTGAAGTTACTCGTTGTGTATGACGCATGCTAAAATCCCCTTTAAACGGGTAGTCCTCAACGCTGAGCAATCGGGCTATTCGATTATTTTTTATTATTAAAATATTAATTTTTAGTTTATAAATTTAGTATAGTCCGTTAATTTGATTAATTCAATTTGTAAATCATTGTAAATCGCGTCGTTGAGCCATTCGTCAGTGGTTTCTTCAAATATATAGCGGTAATCAAGTGGTTACTACAATTAAGTCCTTCACCAATTTATTGTGGCTAATTATAACTGCTAGCTATACCATTTTTATTAATTTACGACAATAATCATTTAAGAACTAACTAAATTAGCATTAGTTAATATTTATTGACATTACCATTTTTAATACACCTACTTTCTGATCAATCACCAATTTTAATAGTTAACACGCTTAAATAAATGTATTACAATTTTTGATTAATCTATGACACAAAAAAACGAGTGATCACCCACTTAAGAAGGGTCACTCGTTTAAACTTTTAAATGCTAATGTTCCCGCCGTTTCCGACCAAAGAACGCGGTTAACGAACTCAGGCCTAATAGTAGTAATCCTAATCCAGTTGCACTGGCTGCTGTTTGATCACTAGTTTGTGGTAATGACGTGGTTACAACTGGCTTAGCGGCTGCCTTAGATTTAGTTGGCGCCAAGCTAATCTTAGCCGCTTGAACCGTTGTCGTGGTTGCCAGCTTGACTGGCTGAGTCGCTACTGGGCTGGCATCACTAACGACTGACTTCGACGTGGTTATCACCGGCTTAGCGGCAATCTTAGCCCCTTGCCAAGTCGTTGTGGTCCTGCCCTTAGTTGCAGTCTGGGCTGACTTAGCAACAGTTGGTTGATCAGGCTTGGTTGGTGTAACCGCAATATGATCCGCCGCGGCATCAGTTGTTGGTTTATCGGGTCCGGTTACCGTCTGACCACCATTATCTGGGGTCGCGGCTGGTTCCGTCGTTGGCGTTGTATTCGCCGCTTTAACGGTTACAGTAACTGTCTTAGTAACCACATTGTGATACGCATCCGTGTAGCGATAGGTCACTTGGACCTGACCAGGTTTGTCTAGATCAACTTTATCCGCACCAATGACTTGAACTTGGCTGAAGGCAACGGTTTTCCCGGTCGCATCGGTCGCACTGATGAAGCTATCACTTGGCTGCCAAGTGCCGTTTTGCGTCACGGTCATATCTTTAGCATTAACGGTTGCCTTAGTTTTAATCACTGTTAGGGTAACGGTCTTAGTTGCATTGTTACCATAGCTATCCGTATACTGGTACGTTACTTGGTACTGACCAGGTTTGGTTAAATCGACCTTATCCGCACCAAGCACCTTAACTTGACTAAAATCAACGGACTGACCATCAGCACTAGTGGCACTCACAAAGCTATCACTTGGTTGCCAAGCTGCGTTTTGAATAATCGTCATGTTTTTAGCATCAACTGCCGCTTGCGTTTTAAGCACCGTCAACGTCACCGTCTTCGTCGCAAGATTCTGATAAGCGTCCGTATATTGATACGTCACTTGAACTTGTCCAGGAACCTGCGTGTTAACCTGATCTGCACCCAGCACCGTGACCTGCTTGAAGTCAACCGGCTGCCCAGTCGCATCGGTCGCACTAACGAAGCTATCAGCTGGTTGCCAACTTTGACCTTGTGTTAACGTCATAGCTTTCGCATCAATGCCGACTTGACTCGCAATTACGGTAATCGTCACCGTTTGACTAGCGGGATTACCGTTAACATCTTGATAACGATAAGTAACCGCATACGTCGCACCCACTTTACTCGTATCAACAGCCTGGTCACCAGTAACCGTTACCCGACTGAAATCAACGGCGCGACCCGTGGCATCTGTCGCCGCTTTGAAGTTATCACTCGCTCGCCATGGTTGACCTTGAATGACCGTCATATCGTTAGCCTTGACTGAAACTTTGGTTGCCAACACCGTAATCGTCGCAACACCACTGTAAAAGTCACCATTTTGGTAGGTCACTTGATAAGTCCCCGGCGTCGTTGTGTCGACTGTACCGGTAACCTTCAAATCACCAACGTTTAAAGCCTGGCCAGCGTCATCAGTCGCACTAATCAAATTATCTTTAGCATGCCAGATATTGGTTAGCGTCTGAACCAAAGTTGTATCTTTGATGGCTAAGCTGGACTTATTCATTAACCACGTATAGGTATCCGCAACGCCAGTGCCATCCGCTGAATACAGTGCCATCAATTCTGGCGACGTAAATGTTTGTCCTTCCGTGTTAATCCAACGACCTAGATACGTCGCATTAGTTGGCACGGCTGGCAATGAAACGTTAAGCGTATCGTTTTGTAACACCGCACCTTTACCAAGGGTTAGCGTTTGTAGTGCCGTATCAGTGTCAAAGATTAGAGCTAAGTTATCTGCGGAACGCATATTAAAGTTCGCTAGATTTAGCATCTTCAAGTTAATATCGCCATAGAACAGCCATTTCATCCCAGTGAGACTACTGGTATCCCATTTACTTAAATCTAAGTCAGTCATACTGTAATTATTCGCAAACATCCCCGCAATATCGGTTAAGTTGGCGGTATTCCAATTGCTGACATTGACACCCTTTAACTTAGTGTCCCAATAAAACATGAACCGTGCACTTTGTAACTTACTCGTATCCCACTTGGAAACATTCGCGGTTTCGAGATTATCCATACTATAGAAGAGATTCCGCGCAGAAACCAAATTGCTCGTATTCCAATCGTCAACCGCCACGGTCTTAAGACCACTGTCATAGATAAACATTTGCGTCGCATCTTGTAAGCTACTAGTATCCCACTTGCTGACATCAAGATTAGTGGCACTTAAATTACTCATAAACATACTATTAGTATCTTGCAACTTGCCGGTTTGCCAATTAGAGACATCCAGTGTTGAAAGCTTTTTACAGCCAGCAAACATTGAGTTGGCATTCGTTACATTTCCCAACTGCCACTGACTTGAATCTAGACCGTCTAAAACATAGTCATTCATAAACATGGCCCCAGCATCGTTTAAACTACCTAGGTTCCACTTAGACGACTCTAAAGTCTTCAAATTCCAACAATCTAAAAACATGTTGCCCGTATCCGTCACACTGGATAATTTCCAGCCAGTGACGTCCAGATTAACTAAGTTATGCACTTCATCGAACATATTATCTGCTTTGATCACATGGCTCACATCCCAACCACTTAGATCGAGATTAATTAGGCTATCATCACTATCAAACATTGTGCTCATATTTGTCACACTGTGCGTATCCCAATTGTTGATTTTCAAATCAGCTAAGTTAGTATTTTCATTAAACATAAACATGAAGGACGTGACTTTACTCGTGTCCCAAGCATTCAAATCCAAGCTGGTCAGGGCACTACAGCCAGTAAGCATGCTTTCCATATCAGTGACATTGCTTGTATCCCAATGACCGATGTCTAACTTTGTTAATGCCCTGCACCCAGCAAAAGTGCCATCCATAGTCGTGACCTGACTGGTATCCCAATTACCAACTGCTAAATCAGTCACCGCCCAGTCACCACCAAACAAGAGGAAAAACGACGTCACTTTACTCGTATCCCAGCCACTAACATCAATTGTCTTCAGGCTACTTGTTCCGTTGAACATCTGATCCATCTTCGTCACATTACCGGTCCGCCAACCACTAACATCCAAAGTGGTTAGCTTCCCATCACGATAAAACATTGAATCCATATTAGTGACATTGCTGGTATCCCAACCGGCATCGTTAACGGTCGTTAGTGCTGAACAATAGTAGAATGCATCCCCAAAACCAGTGACATGACTCATATCCCAGTTGTCCATATTGACGCTGACTAGATTGGTATCATACCAAAACATACTGCCAATTGAGGTCAAGGCGCTAGTCTGCCAGGTATGTAAATCTAGACTAACTAAATGATTATCCTTCATGAACATATTGCTCATTGAAGTCGTTTGGCTAACATCCAACTGATCTGGATTCGTAATCGTCGTTAAATTTGGCAAATAATTAAAGAGGCCATTCGCATTCACCGGCGCCTTAACGGGGCCATCAAACGTAATCAATTTGATATCACTGCTATATTGTTCCCAAGTATTCTTAGTTGGGGCTAGCTCCCCAGCACTAATATGCAAGGTGCCCGCGCTATCAATCTGCCACGTACAGGTTCCCGATGTACCATTCGCAATATCGGCTGGAATGGCGGCGGCCCGCATTAATAAGGCCCGTTTGTTCAAGACTTGTTGCTCATTAGCGGTTACACCCAGTGGCATTGCAACTTTACTAGTTCCAAACAAAGCAGTCGTTAAACTAGCAGTCGGCAAATCAGTGGTCGGGACGTTAACTTGGGTCGTGGTCACTAGCTTATTAACCGCTACCGTTTGCGTGGTTGGCGTATTCGTCGGTTGAGCGCCCGTCGTGACTGGCGGATTGACCTCGTTAGTCTTGGGGGTCACAACTGGCTTGGGCTCAGGAACAGCTACTTTATCCGAATCAGCAGTGATTGATTTTTGATTCTGCTTATCGGCACTATTATCGTTAGTTGCTGTCTTGTCGGGAATAGTCTTGACCGTTGAATCTGACTGACTGGCATCGGCCTTAGACCCGTCGCTAGTTTGACTAGCATCAGTTTCAGCAGTTACGTGCTCATCTTCATAAGTCGTTGTTGCTGTCACCTGACTATCAGTTGAGGTAGCTGGCGCTTTAGGCGTTGTCACCTCACTATCCGAGGTTACTTTATCTGGCTGTGTTGTGGCTGACTTATCTGAATTACCGGTACTAGATTCATCGGAACTAGGTGTCTCAGTCGGCTTAACACTGCTATCAGTCGTGGCTTGGGGCTGTAAAGTAACCGTTTTGTCAGCGACCGATGTCTTAGTCGTCGTGGCCGAACTGTCAGCGCTTTCAGTTGTTCCCGTAGTCGCTGCTTGTACCGGCATGCCATTGCCTTGCCATGCCGTCAACACTAATACGCCGGCAAATAACCAGAAACGGCCTTTTTTATACATCTTATAGTGTAGATTTTGATTCGTTAAGAAACGCTGTTGTTTATTTATACGCATCATGCAGACCCCTTTTTAGACGCACTGTCATCAGTTTCCCATTAAGTGATGGCCCTTATAACTAATTACATTAATATTATTTATTCATTAATAGTATATGCCCTCAATCTATAATGTTCAATACAAATTACGGTTATAAGCGCTGCTGTATCAACGTTTGCGACCGTTACGACTTAAATACACTACCGGTAATTGTGAGGTCAAAATACGCGGCATCATGGCTGACTGTACCTTTAGGTATTAATTTTAATTATAAATATTCTTATCATTGACCAGTTGTCAGTGTTTGAAACTAAAAATAACCGAAAAAACGATAACGATTAATTATAATGAAAAGTGATCGCGATCAGAGCGCTTAGCTAGCCATTTGTTTGACCCGCTTAACTAATTTAAACCGGTTATATTGCCATAATTATTTTAAATTATTGCTATTTTATAGTAAGTTTACCTATCTTATTCCAAATTAATTCCCGCACACTGGTTAAAAAAAGCCGTTACACTAAGCAATCACTTAGCGTAACGACGATTATTTTTTAACTCACCCAATGACTAGTCTTTAATAATTTGACTTTCGATCCCCGTATCAACGATCGTTTCGATTCGATCTAACAAGATCAATAACCAACCGAATGCCAGCGCAAACGCCACCATTTCAAACGCGGTTAACGAGAAGTAACCAATTCCCTGATAGAGAATTTCTGCCACCACTAAAGCCACCCCAATTCCATAGGATAGGTAGAGAAAGTCTTTGGTAATTTGTGGTAATAACCACCGTATCCCTACAATCAAGCCGATAATCAGATAAACCAAGAACATGGCAAACTGATCGTGCAGCCAGTGTGACGAGACGTTATTGGGGAAGACTCCCACGAGCCCTAGGTCAATCGCCGTCATCGTCAGGAGTCCTCGTAAGACGAATAAACGTCGTGATTGTGGGTATGCCGCTTGTAAACTAACGAATAAGTAATCGACCAAAGCAATCATGAGCAACGCCGAAAAAATCAATGTAGTGTTAAATTGCCAGCCACTGGACGCATGACTAGTCCCTAAAAAGCTGAGGTTATGTTGCCACCAATACCGTTCATTATTGACCGCCATTGAAATCACCACGCCACTAATGATGACTACAGTTAACACCGTTGATAAGACGTTCACATCCATCGCCTGGGCAAAATAGACCATCGCTAAATTACTAAACAGACTGAACACAAAGACAATAATACTAGCCGTCAAGTAATCAAAGCTGGCCCCTCGAAACAGCATGCCCAACAGCCACATGCTCCCAATCAAAAACAGTGCTAAAATCAGCGCAAAAGACAGCACGATGACCGGAAAGTTACGCCAATAAACATTCTTCACAAAATGATTATGCGGATTCTTGCGGTCTCCAATCAGGAACCCCGCAAATAAGATGGTTCCCATAATCGTGCCTAAAATAATGATCCCGGTCGCTAACGAATTGTCGCCAGACAACTTTACATACCGCGTCTTCTGCCAAATGCAATAGGCACTATAACTCATACTAGCCACTAGCGCCAATAATAGTGGCCATAAGATTGCCCATCGTTGTAGCAAGTTGCGCCGTGACTCTTCAATCTGAACCACTAGTCGTCCCCGCTTAACAACTAGTTTAGCCGTTGTTTGGTCTTGCAGCTTAAGCTGCTCTCCAACCTCAGCCGGAATTTTTAACTGAAAATCTGGTTTTTCCATGTGTTCCTCCGCCATCTAAACTCAATTAGATTAATTATAGCAAAAGCCACACGATAATAATGGATTTCTACCATTAATTATTGTTAGTGCTAGTTAAAAGCGTACCCTTGGTGCTAGTTGGATTAAGCTGTCACTCTGGTTGGCCCGGAATCGGCTGGAACACGGTGGCCACATTTGGAAGCCAAGTGCGGTCCTCCACAAGCCGGGGGTATCTAAGCCGGAAAATCACCGGGCTAGGAAAGCCTGAACATCTACAATATCGCATCGACAATGGTTGGTCACGACGAATCGATAAAGAAAATCGACTAGTTTACTACATTATTCAAGAAATCTTGTTTATTGCACACTGTCGGTTTCACTATGATAAATAGCAAGTATTATTTATTTGCAATCTCAATTTAACAACAAATCGCTTAGACTGAACTTACGTCCAATCTAAGCGATTCGTTTTAGTTACACTTTATTCTAAACAGCAATTATTGTTAACAAGACGAATAAGTTTAAACACCAGCAACCCATTTATCGTTAGCGTTAACTCGTTAGCTTTATTGAAACTTTGAAACTTCAATCGCCACTTTTTGACCGATCCGCTTTTGCAACGCTGCTTTCACCGTCGCGACAGTTCCGGTGAAGATCATATTGATTTCACGGCGCGACTCTAAACCAAATTTAACGATGACACGTTTTTTCTGATTCAATGCGGGAATCGCCGCAATTTGAATGCCGGTAATCTTGTCAAAGGCAATGGTTCGCCGGAACCAGGCCCCTGGTAACACCAAGTTTTTGGCGGCCAAGCCACCCGTTCCCATCATAATATTAATCATCATAAATAAGGACCAGAATAATAAGTCGGCGAAGTCCGTCAAGCCACCATAAGCACTCCAGATTAGTAATAGCGCCGCCACCACGATTTGCCCCCAGCGGTACTTCGAGCGCAATTCCAGTTGCGATTCTATCACCACGTTACGCAAAACCAAATAGGCTAATAATAAATTTAATAGTAGCATGCTTATTTCACCTCATTTCACTTATTCTTACCTTATCTATTCTATCAGTCCTGCACCAATAAGTAACCCTAGAGGTTCGCTTGCAACCCATCACTTACTAAGTCAGTTTTGCAAAATTTTCCGTTGTTCTGTTTGCGCTTAAAATATCCACTTGTCTTAACCGTGCTTAACCTATTGATAGACATGCCATGATTTGCTTGATTAATTTTAAAAAAATAAAAAACGGAGACTTCGCATAAATGCGTATCTGTACAGATGTAGTGAGCAAAACTCACGAATATTTTATATTTATGGAGGAATTTATTTTGAAAAGCGTTAAACAGTTGTGTTTAGGATTAATATTGGTGATGCTGAGTGTTCTTTTGATTGGTTGTCAGACGAGCGACACCACCACTGACTCAAACGATGACTCGGCAACTGAATCTGTTTCGCACACAACCGATAAAGATGATGAGGAGGATAAAGATTCGAATAGTATCGACGAAGACGAGGATGAAGATAAAGATTCAAGCAGTGCCGATGAAAATTCTGACAGTGAATCCGAATCATCAGATACTGCTACTAGTGATTCAGAATCAGACACTAGTTCTGCAAGTAGGGTTACCCAAGCAAGTTCAAGTTCGGCAGCGTCCAGTTCCAGTGTCACTGCCACATCTTCAGCAACTAGCAGCACTACCACGCAGACCCACCCAACAACCACAGGGGTCCCTGATAATAAAGTGTCCACTGCCGGTGATTCACGGGTTTGGGGCGATTCACGTACCATGCTCTATTACATGCCAGCCCAAAATTACCGTGGTTACCGTCCCCGCAATGCCGTGCCATTCGCTGATGAAGCTGCGGCACAGGCCGCTGGTTATCAACAATCACCACGCCGACCTCGGTATTAATCGTAAGCTAATTAATCTCTGACAAACTAACCGCGCTATGACTGCATTTTGACGCAATCATAGCGCGGTTTTTATAAAATCATCCTATTTTCAAACTAATTAATCTATGTTCACACGTCTTCTCAATAAATTCAAATGTCCAACCGATCTAATTCATCCATCATCGCTCGGCGTCGACCATAACGTTCACGCCAGTCAGCAATCACTTGCACCACGACCGATTTTCCTTGTGGGTAGCGTAGCATCCGTCTTAAAATTGCCACTAGTTGCTGATAATACTTGCGACCGCCTGTTTTTTCGGCCATTGCTTGCAGTGTGACGACATACTTAGTCAATAACGCTTTAGCAAATTTTGGTTTTAACAATTTTTCATAAGTTTGGACACTCTCTAAGCCATCATCTGCTAAAACGGCGGTCAACAATGGTTGCAGGAGTCGTTCATCAGCTAGGATTGGTTTAATATCAACATATTCTTTTATCGCTGACAAAAGCTTTTCCCGCTCAACCGGCCACTGATTGTCAGAAAATAATCGCTTATAGTCATGGTAAAGCCCCATATCAACCGATGTATCAGTCGTCAGTAACGACCATAAGGCTTGTTGGTAATCTGCTGGTCGTTTTAATTGGTGGAATAGGTCCTTTAACTGAACACTAAACTGGCGTCTGATGATTCCATTGGCCTGCTGCTTACCAGCTTTTAATAACTGAATTGCCCGATCAAAATCATATTGCTGTATACAACGATCAATAATATACTGGCGTACTCGACTATATTGACTGTTTTCTTGAAAAAATTGGTCAATTTCAGCATTCGGTCGTTTTAACGCGACTAAAGTTTGAACATGATACAAGGCCCACTTTTCAGCGGTCAAACTACTTACCCAATCATCGTCAATCTTTTTTGCCTGTTTCAGTTTTTCGGCCGTCCAGGTCAGTTTGGTTGCCATAAATTCCGATTCTTTAAAGTTATCAAAGAGTAGGTCTTCGATCACCTCTTCAAGTAAGGCCATTTTTTCAGTTAACTGACTACGCAACCAATCAAACAATTGCCGTTTTGCAGGTAAATTTGCTTGTTCCAAAATTTGTTGCCAAACATCGCTACAATTGTCCATTAGCATCATTAACTCACCATCAGAGTCATCAATCTCAAGTTGGGCAAGCTTGATCATGATTTCTTCAAGCAACGTACTTGGTAGGTCAACTTGTTCAGGACTAATCAAGTCGGCAATATCAGTCGTCATGAAATCAGTCAGATCGACTTCAAAATCACTAGCCGATTCATAGTCAATAAAACCATAACGATCCATATAAGCGTTGAATATATCGTCGATTTGTTGCCGATAATCGCCTAAATCAGTCGTCATCTTTTGACCTAATGTGGCTTTAAACCGCAAGACTAAACGATTATCAGCTTGTAATAACGTTGTCAAAAAGGTACGCACTTGCTGGTCATCTGCTTGGGCCACTAAGTCATTAATATCAGCGGCTGCCACTGCTGGCGTAGTCGGTGTTTCATCTAACATAAATAAAACAGCAGCCATGTGTTTACAATATTCACCCTCTGCCGCATAAGGGCAGTCACAATCTGCATCTACTAACTGATCATCTTGCACTGTCAATGTCACTCGATATCTTTCAGTTCCGAGAACATTGGCCTGAATTTGTCCTTTAGTTGTGACAAAGTTAGTGACTAACCCACGCTGGTAGTAATCCAAACCACGATCTAAAATCTGTGGCGCAAATAAGCCTTCCCAATCCATTTGCTGCAACTCCTTTTAAATATTTATACCTATCATAACAAATTAATTTATGGAATCGTTTTATTTTTGATAAAAGAACTAAAAACTTCACCGATTCAGGCTATTTGCACTTGATAATTATCAAGTCTTTTCAACAACAAACCGACTAAACTAAGTCTTGTGATTAGCTAGCTCACAATTAATAAGTAACTTTAGTTTATTCAGTCACTGAACAGTGCTAAGCTAATCGAAAATAAACGCAACCAATCGAAGGAGTGCCTGTAAAATGCCATTAATGCGAATTGATATGTTCCGCGGTCGCAGCAAAACTGAAATTAAGACTATTTTAGATATTGCCTACAAAGTTGCCACGGAAGAATTACACTTATTGCTCCGTGATCGTTACCAGATTGTCACTCAACATGATCCGGAAGAAATGATTATTGAAGATGTTGGCTTAGGCTTTGAACGGACTGAAAAGTTCCTAATGTTCAGTTTAACTTCTAGTCCCCGCGCAGAAGCCGATAAGCGGCGTTTTTACGCACACTTGGTAAAAGCACTCCAAGTTGGTTGGTGCCGACGTCGATCCTGCCGATGTAATGATTAATCTTGTCAGCAATACGAAAGCTGATTGGAGCTTTGGCAATGGTGAAGCGCAATTCATGAACGGCAAATTAGATTGACAAAAAATCCGGTATCCTTTTAAACAAGGTCATACCGGATTTTCATTTGTCACAAATTTAGTTAATCATTAGCATGGACATCAAAAGCCTGCAGTAACATGTCCTTAACACCCGCCGCATCCGGATCATGCTGTCCCTTATTCTGATCTAATGCCCGCATTTCAGCCATCTCATCAGCGGTCAATTCAAAGTCAAAAATATCCAGATTACTCTTAATTCGACTGGCATGAACCGACTTGGGGAAGACGATAATCCCACTTTGGTTTTCAAAACGTAAGATCACTTGACCCACATCTTTACCATACTTTTGGGCTAGCTTAACCACGACAGGATCAGTCAATAAAGCCTGATTGCCTTGACCCAAGGGCGCCCACGCTTCTAGTTTAACGCCAGCGGGAGTAATCAAATCCCGTAACGCCCGTTGTTGGAAGTAAGGATTAAATTCCACTTGGTTCACGGCCGGCAACGTTTCAAATTGCGGTACGAATTGTTGCCAAATTTTAGGCGTCATATTGGAGACCCCGATTGACCGAATTTTACCCGCTTTTTGCGCGGCTTCCATTGCTCGCCAAGCCCCAGGCACATCGCCATAAGGTTGGTGAATCAAGTAGAGATCCATATAATCCAAGCCTAACTGCTGTAAGGAAACGTCAATCGCTTTTGTAGCGGCTTCAAAACCAAAGTCTTGTAGCCATAACTTACTGGTTACCCAAATTTGTTCACGCGGAATCCCACTATCACGAACGGCCCGGCCGACTTCAGCCTCGTTAAAGTAAGCTACGGCGGTATCGATATGTCGATACCCGACCGCTAACGCTGCTTTAACCGCCGCATACGTCGACCCGTCATTTGGGATCTGGAACGTACCGAAACCAATCGCTGGAATTTCATGACCATCATTTAATTTAATTGTCGGTGTTGTCATCATTAATGTCCTCGCTTATTCATGTAACTTTTTCAAACTAGCGCCAAAGATCTGTTCAATGGTGACCGGATCACGGTGGTCAAAGAATTGGCTCACCCCTTGATCTAAGCTTGCCATCGTCTGCATCTCAGCGTCACTTAACTCAAAGTCAAACACAGCCATGTTTTCAACCATGCGACTGCGATGAACCGACTTGGGAATAACGGTAATCCCGCGTTGTAATAACCACCGTAGGATAACTTGCCCATTCGACTTACCATGAGCCTGTGCAATTTTAGCAATGGTTGCATTCGTAAAGAGCCCTTGTTTGCCTTCTGCAAATGGGGCCCAAGCTTCCACCCGAACTTGTTCATGCTGATTGAATTGCACTTCTTTAGGCTGTTGATACCAAGGGTTAACTTCGATTTGGTTCAAGGCTGGTTGGACCGTCATCGTTAATTCTAGATTTTTTAATTGATCCGCATAGAAGTTCGAGACGCCGATCGCCCGAATCTTGCCAGCGTGGTAGGCTTCTTCCAAAGCACGCCAAGCCCCCATCGTGTCACCATAGGGTTGGTGTAGCAAGTAGAGGTCCATATAATCCAAGCCTAACCGTTGTAGTGACTCATCGATCCCTTGCTTCGCCCGTTCATAGGTGAATTCAGAGACCCAGAGTTTCGACGTAATAAATAAGTCTTTACGGTCAATTCCGCTCTTTTGAATGGCCCGCCCGACTGCGGCTTCGTTTTGATACGCGGTCGCGGTATCGATTAATCGATAACCGGCTGCCAAGGCATCACTGACGGCCGCTTCACATTCGGCTAAATCTGGCACTTGAAAGACCCCAAAGCCCAGTTGGGGCATCTCAACGCCGTTATTTAAAGTTACTGTTGGAATAGTTGTCATCATTTTAAGTCCTCACTTTTTTCTGAATAAAGCTAGTTTAGACCCGGACTGCGAATTTGAAAATTACTAGTTAAGCATGCTAGTATACTAGTAACGTATACTGGGAAGTGAACTCATGCTTGAAACTTACTTATTAGCAGAACTCGTGACGTTTGCCGAGACCGGGACATTGGCTGCGACCGCCGCTAAATTAAACGTCACCCAGCCGACGATTACCCGTGGCATGCAAAAGCTGGAGACTGATCTAGGTGTCATCTTATTCGATCGTCAACCCAACCGGCTTAGCCTAACCGCGACTGGTCAACTCGCAGCACAGCAAGCACGAGAACTCTTAACGGCTCAAGATCAATTTGTGACGCAGATTCAAAACTTTGATCAAACACAACGAACCATTACAGTTGGCACGACGATTCCTGGACCGTTGTATCTTTTGCCGTTGTTTAATGATCAATTCAGATTGACCATTAATGCTGAGTTAGTAACACCAACTGACGTGACCACAACATTAACCAGCAACGCAGCAACTTTAATGTTTACCGCCAAGCCTTTACAAACGACAGCTATTAAAAGTCAGTTAATTGGGACTGAACAGCTAGCCGTTAATTTGAACAAATTTATGTATCAAGCCAATCAATCCCAGATTACCTTTAAAGAACTGGCTGGCTTAAGTTTTATTGTTTTGAGTAAAATTGGCCCGTGGCGCGACATCATTCAACAAGCCATTCCCGATGCTAAGTTTTTTTACCAGAAAGAATTCGACGCCTTAGCCGAGATCACCGAATACGCCGACTTTCCATACTTCAGCACCAATCTTGCGCAATTCTACACCGCGTATCATTCGCGACTAACCGTCGATGATAGTCGCGTGGAAATCCCCATCAGTGATGCGAATGCCCAAATGCCGATTTACGCGGCTTATCTTAAAACTCAGCAGGCCCGCGTCAAACCATTAATTAGCGCTTTAGTTAAAAAATGGCCCACTAGCTAGCCAAGCCGTTTACTGACAAGGTTGGTCGTTAGACAGTATCGAAGACTGATATTATCAGTTCTTGCTATTAACAATAACCAACTATTTTTTTATTTTTAATTAGTTGGTACCCACAAGCTACCAATTACAGAGCTAGCCATTACGCCTTAAAAAATGATAGTTAATTTTTTATTCTTTAATTCATAAAAAAGCCATCGCTCCAAAATCGGCGATGGCTTTTAAAGTCAGTTCAAATCTAACAACGGTACTTTTCCTTGTCTTTATTATACCATGCTAACGCTACCAAAAATAGACTATTAATTTAGCACGAAGCGTGTAAACTAGTAGCTCGGAGGTGGTGGCAACATGTTAACTGAAACCCAACATTTGCACAAGCTGTACCAACAATTTCAACACGATATTGCGACGCTTACGACCCAATTGGCCGACTTGTCCACGGAAGCGAAGCAAGTCAAACGCCAACTGGGAACGGACGGTCATCTGGATTTGGGCACCTACACTGAAACGCTGGATACCTTTGCCAGTATCGAAGCCAATAACCGCCAAATCGATACCTTAAATACCCGCGCACAAACAGCGGCGACCCGACTGGCCCATGCCAAATTATTATTGCCACAAGCTTATTTTGCTAAACTACAATTAGACTATGGTGACGATGACCCTGAAGCCTACCACTTAGGCAAAGTCGGCTATATCGATGCCCAAGCCAACGACTTAGTCTATGATTGGCGCGCCCCAGTCGCCGATGCCTATTACGCCAATCGCACTGGCGCAACCAGTTATCAGGCAAACGGTCGTGACATTCCCGTCACTGTGCTAGCGCGGCAGCAATTCGTGATTGACCACGATCAATTGTTACAAGTCGTCAATACGCAATCAGCGATTGGTGACCCGTTACTGTTAGCCGTCTTAGCTGAGAACCGTAGCGGTGGCTTACAAGAGATCACTGCCACCATTCAACAAGAACAAAACGCCATTATTCGTGAAAGCACCCATCAAGTTGTGCTAGTTGACGGCGTTGCTGGTAGTGGTAAGACCTCGGTATTACTACAACGCGTGGCTTACCAACTTTACCGTCACCGCGACACTTGGACCAGTGCCGACATCTTGATTTTGACACCGAATACCGCTTTTAGTCGCTATATTCGCGGCGTGTTACCAGCCCTGGGTGAAGCTGAACCATTGACTAGTACTTACGCCAACTTAATCCAAGCAGTCGGTACTCGCTTGGGGTTAACAGTGACTAACCTAGCTGATAACCATCTGGCAACCTTGGATCGTTTGTTGCAACAGCCCTTCCTTCCGACCCCGGCAGGGTTATCACCACAAGCTTATGCCCAAACTGACAGCCAAGACTCATTTTTAAATCGCATGCAACATGCTTGGCGATGGCTAACGGCAATGCAGCAATTACCTGCAGATGTCAGTCACTGGTTAGACTGGGACGCGTTAGCTGCGCAATGGCACTTGGCGACCCTAACCACCTATGACCAACTCTATCTCTTAATTAAAATCACCAACTATCAACAAACCACTACCGCCGCGCTTTTTGTCGATGAAGCCCAAGATTATGATGCTGATACTTGGCTGATGCTACAAGCGTTATTCACTAAAGCGCAACTGACAATTGTTGGTGATCATCGGCAACGTTTAACCGGCCAAGCACCAGACATTGCCGCCTATTTCACCAATCAGACGATTCAGCCGCTCCAATTAACCACTAGTTATCGAGCGACTGGGGCCATTACGACCTATTTTGCGCAATTCGCTGGTGATTGGCAATCGCGAATTAAAGCTGTGCAAGCCAATGGTCTGACACCACAAACAGTCACCACCGCGGATTTAAAATCGGTGCTTGATCAGTTACCCATCCAAAACGGCCAAAGTGTAGGCATTATTACTCCTAATCAAGCTAGTGCTGATACGCTAGCAACCCAGTTTCCAATTGCCCATCATTTGACAGCTGCCGGCCATCAAACGGTGCAACCGGGGCTTAATCTGATGGCATTGCCGGTTGCTAAAGGCCTAGAATTTGATCATGCGATCATTGTCGATTGGACGAATCCTTATTATTTGGATACTGAAACTGGCGATCATCGTCGCTATGTGGCCACTTCGCGCGGCACCAAAACGTTAACATTAATAACTGATTCAGGGCCAATAGACTAAATTCAAAACACCACTATATAAAAAACTCATGTTGACTATCACTTAGTTACAGTCAGCATGAGTTTTTTGTCTAAAGATTAAAAGCACAAAACAAACCACACACCTTGATACAAAAGACCTGTGGCATTGAATATTAGTATTTCCTGATTTATTGCGCATTGGGGCTGTGACATAAGCCCCTTTACTGTACATTATTAACTTTCAACCTTTAGATAAAGTGCACAATTTTTGGAATTTCTAGTTTGAAATCACCTTTCTCAAGTGATACACCAAACCCAACTTTTTCATTTTTTCTCCTATTTCTAAAATCATTCATCGTTCATAGGTTCCACGTGACTATAGTATGGCAGCAATACGAATGCAGGGTCAGCTGTGAGATGGTCCAAAAATAAAGATTTTTATTCAAAGCTAACTTTTACACGCTTGCCTAATGCATGTGCAATTTGTGCGTACTTGCTGAACGACACATTGTCACCACGTTCAATTCTGGCAATAGTAGATTGCGTTGTCGAAGCTCGTTCCGCCAGCTCGGCCTGAGTTAAGCCTGCTAATTCACGAGCGTGATAAAGGGCAATAGCCGTATCAAGCAACTCTCCCTCATCACGGTAGGCTGCAGCAAACTCAGAATTTTTTAGTTCTTCTGTAATCAGACTATCAACTTTCATTGTTATCATGCCATTCCTTTCTGAGTTCCTTTGCATGTTCTATTTCGCGAATGGGCGTCTTCTGCGTTTTCTTCGTAAAACCATGGGTGATCAGATACTCACCCCGCACAATATGGAAATATAAAGCTCGTTGGATATTTGAACCTACCTTACTCCTAACTTCATATAGATTGACATCGATCTTTTTAACCCATTTCAGTCTTTGAGCTACTAATAGACCGTTGCCCTCTATTTTAGAAAGTGTTTGTAATAGCTTAGCTCTATCCTTGACAGGCAAAGATTTTACCCACTCTACAAATTCATCATGTCCGTTAGGTCGCACATATGTCTGAAATTCTATCTTTTCCATAATTGTATTATATCATATATTGACTTTTTAATTCAAAATGGGAATTATTGATCTTTTGGACATATCTGATCAATACTGAATACTGACAGGCATGTTCTGAGATCAGTACAACAAAATAATAAAAACTATTTACCCGGATTAGTCATCAACAATCCGTGGGTAGTATTATATTGTATAGAGTAGACACGGATATGACACGCCTCTGTACGTTTAAGTTTAGGCACTTTAAGTATACAAATATGAAGTGATTCATGTCTATTTTTGTATAGTATTAACTTTCAACTTTTAGTTTTTTTATTATCGTCCAAGTATCCGGCCAGACGACTTAATCTGGCATCACCTGTGCTAAAATTTTCCGGACCAACGGCATGATAAAAATATTCCGGACGAAATAAGCCATCGTCAGAGTACCGAAGAACCCTAAAATAAATTGCGTTATGGTCATATGAAACAGCGTCCCATTCATCATTAAGGCGCGCGTACTCATTGTAAAACACATCACCAGTAGCATCGTCCAACCACGCATGGCATTCGCCTTCAAAAGTATCATCGTTTGATCGACCATGTTGCGAGTTCGCCATTTGATCAATAATTGGGTCAACGTACTGACCACCACAAAATTGAACACAAACGCAAAGCCAATTGTCGGCAGTAGTGCCAAGCCAAATACGCGCCACATGCCTTGATTAATTCCCATCTTAGTTGCCATCCCTAGCCAGCTCATACTGCTGGCCATACCAATACACATTAGTAGGGTAAAAAGCACCCGTTTTTTAAAAGTCATCTTAGCCTCCATATAGTTGATAAAGCAACTATTGTAGTTTAACTAAATATAGTTTATTTGTCAACTATATGCTATGATAGTTTTAACTAAAGGAGGACCGTTATTTTGGACATTACTAAACTCGGCAAATTTATCGGCGCTTTGCATCGGCGCTTTCAAATTGCGATGACGCATGACCTAACACTCCCGGAAATCAACGCTAGTAACGCGAACTTTCTTCTTTTCATCGGTGAATACGCCCCAGTCACAGCTAAACAAATTGCGACTGAACTGGCAATTAATAAAGGCCTGGTTAGTCGTGAGATGACGCGTCTAGAAAAGGCTGGTTATATCACCAGAACCCCTGACGATACCGATCACCGCACCACCTGGATCAAGACGACACCAGCCGGAGACCAAGCGTGTACAACGATTCGGCAGATCAAACAAGCGCTCTGGGACCAAGTCCTCGGTGATACTAGCGAGACCGACCTCGCGACTATCTATACCCACTTAGCCGCTTGGAGTGAGCAAGCCAAACGCTTCGATCAATCTAAATAAGTTGTCACTAAAAAAGTAACCACCGGAAATTAATCCAGCAGTTACTTTTTTTGAAACAATCACTATTTTAACGAACTGACGTCTCCTCAGATACTGGTAATCCGCATCCGGCCATTCCGCTTAGAATTGTACAAGTTATGATCGACCCGATTATAAAAGTCAATTGGCGACCCATCCGCAACCGTTACTGCTGACACACCCACTGAAATTGAAATGGCAATCTGTCGGGCACCGAATTGAATCGTTTGATGATTGATCGCACTAAAAATCTGGGTCACAATCGTTTGCGTTTGGGCGACCATATAACCAGGAAACAGGATGTTGAACTCCTCACCCCCGGTTCGATACAGTTTAACTTTGGTATCGTTAGCGTCCAATACCGTTTGTACGGTCAATGCCACTTGCTGTAAGACCCGATCGCCGGCAAGATGCCCATACGTATCATTGACCAACTTGAAGTGGTCAATATCAAACATCATCATTGATAAGGGCCGTTGATGCTGCGTACTGTCCTTGAACAGGTACTGACTGGCTCCCGTGTAGGCCGCAAAGTTCTCCGTCTGGGTCAACGCATCATGACTAGCAAAATTGGCTAGTCTTAACCGAGTTTGACTATCTTGTGAGAGCATCGTGACGTAAATGTACAGCAAGCCTTCAAAAATAATCAAATAGAGCCACTCTTGACCATAAATGGCCCATGAGAAGTTAAACTTAATTTTCATCCATAACCATAGTATCCCGCCAAACGGTACCCCGACGAGCATATAAATCAGCGGTGCCAATCGATGATCTTGGAACTTTACCCGAATGATGTTTAAAATCGTAAAGAAAACCGCCAACGTCAGCGCATGTCCCCACGATTCCCAATAGCCGATTGAGTGGTCAAATAGCATATAGACCAACAGAATTGGGAAGAAAAAGTAGTATGGAATGTGAATATTCAAAAAATAAGCACAGAAAATAATCGCAATCAGTTCAAAGTTCATAAACTGCCATGAGTAGTTTTTACCCACAATAATCAACTGAATTGAAAAGACAAAGACCACCATATAGATGACACCGTACCACGCATTCAATCGATCTTCATCAAACGAGATATGTCGTGAACGCAACCATGATGTGAGCCAATTAAATGACACCCAATAAAGCGTTAATACCCCTAAAGTAAAGAAAACACTGGTTAAAAATGGCGCAACGTGCCAATTAGACCAAGTCATTGATCAACCTTCTTTATTACTTAGTTTGTTAGTTTTCCAGACCAAACGCCTGGTAATTTAATTTGAATTTACGGTTACTCATTAGCTATTTAAACCGATAAAAAGCCGGATCTTGTTCAAAAACTAACCAGTAATACTCTTATTAGTAAAAGGCTATTGCCCTAAAATGTCAAGGCTGAGTTAGGATTAAATCACCTGAATTGTGTATATGCCTTAATTATTACCCATAAATTAACGAATTACCACAGTTTATCAGGGGTAAAAACAGCTTGGTCAACCCTCATAATTGATCAAAAGTCTGATTCAGCGCTTAAAATGACTGAACCAGACTTTTATCTGACTAGCTGGCAACCGCCTTAAAAGCCTAGTTACCAGTCACTGTTCAATTGCGTTAATTTAGCCTAGCTGGCACTGTTAGTTCGTTTTGCTGTATAAACCAAAATATCCCCCGGCTGACAATCCAACACCTGACAAATAGCTGCTAAGGTTGAAAACCGTACGGCCTTGGCTTTATCATTCTTCAAAATAGACAAATTGGCCATCGTAATGCCAACAGCTTGCGACAACTCAGTCAAACTCATCTTACGCTTCGCTAACATCACATCTAAGTTTACAGTAATCATATCGTCAACTCGTTTTCATGTTTAAGCTGCACGGCATTCGCTAATAACTGGGCTAAGATGCTGGCAAAAATACCAATGATTAACGCGATTCCCGTCAAAATAATGGCCATTAGTAAAATACCCGGCGCATCGGTAGCCTGAGTAATCACATAGAATAGTGGCCAAGTGACCACAAAAATTGCCGTTACACCATACGCACACCTTTTAATCCAAGTTAGGGCTGTGACGGAAGCCACCGAAAAGACCGCTTGTTGTTCAATCAGTCGTAGCAAATGCCAAGACTGCCCAATGGCCACTAAAACTAACCCCAATAAAACATACAAGCCGACCCCAAGTGGATAGCCCCACCCTTGTAAATACTTATTTCCCATCTGAATCATCACGGGAACGACAAAAATTGCCGCCAACAAGATGGCTAGACTAATGACGACTAACGCCAATTTTAAGAGACTTGTTCGTTTTTTCATTTCTTGTGCACCTCACCTTTTGACTTAATTATACGCAATTATTATCGATAAACAATAAATACTTATTAACTTTCGATAAAGATCAAGTTAAAAGATGATTTAGGTTACCAACGAAACCTACCGTCTTCGGACATTAAGTTAAGTGGCTAGAACTTAGCTACTTTCAGTTACAAAAACAATATAAAGTAACTTTCAGTCAAAACTATGTTAAACTAACCTTAACTAAACGAAAGGACGACGACAACGATGACCCAATCTACTCGTGATAGAATTATTCAAACCGCGGCCGACTTGATCGACCAAACTGGTAGCAGCGATATTACTTTGGCCCAGATTGCCAAAGAACTCGGCATGACGCATGCTGCCCTGTATAAACACTTTAAAAACAAGCAAGCCCTCTGGGAAGCCGTCACGATGACTTGGTTTAACCAAACAATTCTGACTCAGGTTCAGCCTAAACCTGCTGCCACCCCGACTGAACAACTACACACTTGGCTCTGGGACTTGGTCAACGCCAAGAAACAAGCCTTTAACACGAACCCACCGATGTTTGCCTTGAACACCCGCTATGTGGATAACAATCCGCTGGTCTTACGGGCTGTCTTGCAACCGGCCTATCAAACGATTAACACTATTATGGGTTATCCCGCAACGGATACTCAGACTGCTGAAGCCATCTTATCGGCGTTTGCGACATTCATGTTACCAAGCTTTAGCACCACTTGGAACTTGCCTGACTATCAGCAACGCTTTGAAGCCATCTGGCAACTGATAGCCGCTAGTGTTTAAAAAAAGACTGACAAACAGGCGTTTGTCAGTCTTTTTTTTGGAATTAACAGGTTAAATTATCGGCTGGAACGCCTTGTTCAAACGCCGCTAGAATTTCAGCGCCGTGGGCTAATTGAACGGCATTATCTAAAATATGCGCATTGTCTTTAAGTGAAATCCGGCCTTGTTGATAATCCATTACCAGCCCATCCGTGAAGAAAATCAAGTCATAAGTTGACGTCCATAACTTCAAGTTGGCCGTATTGGCTAAAGGTACTGAATATTCTGGATCTGGCTGGTCAACTGCGGCAATCGTAAACTTGGTGCCAATTGAGCAAGCGCCACCATGTAGCGAGTATTTACCACCGCCGTCATCAGCGAATAAGATTAGGTTTTGCGTCGTAAATTGCTTCTGTTGTAATAAGGTGACCAGACGATCACTCATTTTAATTGGGGTCATTTAAAAATCTCCTTTGTTGTTTAATTCCATTTATATATCTACGCCTATATAATACACCGATATTAGGTAAGTAGCACTTTTTAGCCTCGCCAATTGCCCTCCCGATGAGCGATTGCAAAAAGCGTGTTAGCTGGTCAAATTGACCATGCTAACACGCTTTTACGATCATTTAGTTATGACGGCGCCGCTTCAAGCCAGCTAAGCCTAGCAAACTACCTAAAATCGCTAAACCCCATGCCGGTGACGTCTTAATTTCATCAGTCTGTGGTAAAGTTGCGGCGGCGTGTGGCGTTGCAGCTGGTGTTTTACCAGTTGACGCCGGTTGCAACTTGACTTTTCCCACCTGAGCCTTAGCCGTTGGCGTAATCCTAGCAGCTAAAGCTTCCGTTGTTGGCTGCCCAGACGTAACCGGCTGCTTAGCAGTTGGCTTAGTTCCAGGTTTGCCTGGCTCTGGTTGCTGAAGATCAACATCATCGCCGTCACCCGGATTAATCTGATCCCCAACTCCCGTATCAGTCGCTGGTTCATAGACATAGGTAACGTCAAAGTCATCAGTGCCTAAAGTCCCACTGGCATTAGTCGGTTGCGCAATCAATTGATAACCACTAATTGTTGCCGCGGCCGTGGTATACGCATCACCCGGCTTACCCGTAAATAGCTTATCGGCCGCCAGTTGTGTCCCATCTTCCGTCACATAATGCACCGTTACCGTTGTCACTTGATCTGGAGTAACGACTGGTGGGGTCACCGCATTCACTCGATAAACAAAGGTCATTTCAATTGGCGTTTCACCGTAGACACCGCTAGTTTGAGCACGCGTTGCCAAGTACGTATAGCCGTCAATATCAGGTACCGTCAATTGATAAGTTGACCCAACTTGACCCGTTAACACGGTGTCAGCTTGTAACGTTTGGCCAGCTTCATCTTGATAATGAACGGTCACGGTTGAGTGCGCTTGGTCATAGATAAAGGTGACTTCGATGGGCGTCTCACCATAAGTGCCAGTCGCATTACCTTGCGTACTTTGATACCGATAGCCTGATAAAGTTGGCGCTGTGACTTGATAGGACGAGCCAACTTGACCGGTTAGTACCGTGTCAGCTTGTAATGATTTACCGGCAGCATCCTGATAGTGCACGGTCACGGTTGACTTAGCCACGGTATAGATAAACGTGACTTCCGCTGGGGTGTCCCCATAAGTGCCGTTAGCGTTACCTTGGGTTGATTGATACTTATAACCAAGTAGCGTTGGCGCCTTAAGTTGATAATCAGTCCCAATCTGACCAGTAATGGTGGCATCCGGCTGAATCGGCTGCCCATCAGTCGTTTGATAATGTACTAAAACTGACGAATAAGCCGCTTGATAGACAAAGGTAACGGTTAACGGCGTCTCACCATACGTCCCAGTCGTCGCACCTTGCGTCGTCTGATACGTGTAACCTAGAATTTCTGGATAATTAACATTAAAGTCAGTACCCACTTGACCCGTTAAGACTTCATCTGCCCGAATCGACCGACCCTGCAAATCAACATAATGCGCCGTTACCGTTGAGTAAGCTTCTTTATAAATAAAGACGATGGTTGTCGGCGTTTCCCAATATGTTCCAGTCGCATTACCTTGTGTGGAATCATAGGTGTAACCGAGAATTGTGGGATAATCAATCGCATAGTCCGTTCCAATCTGGCCGGTAACGGTCGTTGAAGCTTGAATCGTATCACCAGCTGCATTTTGATAATGCACGGTGATAACTGAATAAGCGGCATTGTAAATGAAAGTAACTTCCGTTGGTTGGTCACCATACGTCCCAGTCGCCTCGCCTTGTGTAGACGCATACGTGTAGCCAAGAATACTTGGATGATCAATGGCGAAGTCCGTCCCAATCTGGCCAGTAACGGTGGCATCTGGCTTGATAGTCTGACCACTGGCATTTTGATAATGCACGGTCACGGTTGAATAAGCCATCTTATAAACAAAGTTCACAGTCTGTTCAACATCAGAAAAGGCGCCCGTAATAATCGTGGGTTGGTCACCTAGTTGATAGCCAGTGAACGTTTTAGCCGTGGCCGTGTAATTTTCACCAATCAGACCTGATAACGTCTCGGATGGCGCTAACGCGTTACCTTGTTCATCGACATAATTGACCGTGACGTCTTTGGCGTAGTTTGCAACAATATAGGGAATAAACAACTGAGCCACGTTATTGCCACTTTCATCTAAGAACACTGCCATCATGTAATAAGTGTATGGATTTTGAATAACAGTATAACCAGGCAAACTAGCCGGACCTGGCATAATCTGGTTTTTCATCACTTGAAAAGACAATTGATCACCAGTTAACGTTGCTTCCCCACCATTGTAATAAAGTTTTAACGTTGGATTAGGTTGATTTTCCGGAATAATGTAGACCGCCAAGCCGTTGACTGGAGCATCCAGATGGAAGGTCACACCCTTAGGCGGTTTCACTGGACTCACCAAAGTATATTTCCCGGTAACTGGAATATAAGCTGCTGGCTTCTCAACAACTTGCTTACCATAGTAAAAGTATTTTGTATACTGGGCCGCATTTAGTGATGAAAAATCATCAATCTCATTATTAGAGAGATTTAAATCAACTAATTTAGTTAAATTCGCTAATGGGGTCACGTCCGAAACACGTTGACCGACTAATTGAAGATACGTTAAGTTTTTTAAAGCCGCTAGTGGCGAAATATCCGTGATATCGCCCCGGAATGGCACCGTTGTATTCAGATTATTTAATAAATCTAAATAGGTTAAATTAGTCGCGTATTGTAATCCCGCTAGTGAAAACGAACTTTTACCATCAATGTAAAACGAATAAGCTTGCATATCTAAACGAGTCAATAAGGCTAAATCTGATTGCTGAATATCAGCCACACTAGCCCATGTCTTACCATACTCGCCGTTATTCAGAGCATTCAAGATGGCTGTTTGTAAGGTTTTATTCGGCATCCATTGATCAATTGTCTCAGCGGCTGCTTTAGTTACTGGTTGGGCCAAAGCCCGCATCCGCATTGGTGTGACGGCCTTGATTTGATTAATATTATTGGTAGTCGCTGAATTGTTAGCGCTATCATCTTGTTTAACTGATTCAGGATCAGCCGCCGCTGATGTGACAGTGCTAGCTGTTGACTGATCCGCAGCTGGTTGCGCCGAACCGACCTCACTTGAATCTGATTGTTCGGTTTCTGTTGGGTGTGCAGATGACTGTGATTGATTACTATTGGCTTCGCTCGCGGTATCCGATGACACGGCTGAGGTCGCTGACGTATCCGACTGTGCATTAGTTTCACTGGTAGCCGAAGAAGCGTCACTACCAGCAGTCGATTGCGTCTCAACAGTCGGCGTACTTGTTGAGGCAGGCTGATCCACGCTCGATGTTGCTGCCGTAGTAGATTTTTCTTTAAGCGGGACCGTCTTCGTCGCTGCTGGCGTAGCCGTTACCTGTTCGGCTGATGAATCATTTGTGGCTGGTGTACTCGTTTCAGTATCCGCGTGACCAACTAAGTCATTTCCGGCGCCGAGAACTAAAAATGAAGTTGCAATTCCCGCCACTAGCCACTTTTTACCTTTTTTATACATCTTAAAGTGTTGCTTTATGTTACTCACAATGAATCCCCCTAGCATCTTTTTTAACTATTGAACGTCCAAAAATCTAACTAGCCTGAAATTAATGCGTCCCTCAATCACATTGTTAAAGGTTTAAAAATTACCCATAACCACCAAAAAAGTCTAAATAAACGTATAAAGATCAACTTTCAAAGTACTGCGAATAGTTATCTGACAACTATTTGCAGCAATCGAGCAGGTCCTGTAATAAACGTTATATAAAGAATATCCGTCCATGATTATTAAGCACTTATACTATACTTATATCTTACCATAAATATATTGTTTTAAAAGCATAATATCCTTAATCGCATAAGAATTTAGGGGGGCCATAAGCTAGTTGCCAGCTAATGAATCGTCCTATAAAAAAGTGACTATGACCGCTATTTCTTGGTTATTTAGATGCAGGAGGCTCTGATTAGTATAGGACGTACATGTTTCGTTACTATTCTAATGAGGTGAACATTATGTTAAATTCTGAAAAAAAGAAAGTCTCAATTTCTGTCAAAACTAGCCCTGCGGATAAGGAACAAGCTGCAAAAATATTCGATAACCTTGGCCTTAACCTTTCGACTGCGATTAATATCTTCATTAAAAAGAGTATTGTTGAAGGTGGCTTACCGTTTGAGGTTAAAGATCCATTTTATAGTAAAACCAATCAAACAGAACTTAACCGACGTTTTAAAAAAGTGAATAGCAACCAAGATCTTCATGCTCATCACCTTTTAGAAAACAGTGAGGAATAGCCAATGCCAATTGAATTTCTAGATGAAGCTTGGACTGAATACATCGATTGGCAAAACGAAGATCGCAAGACTTTAAAAAGAATCAACAATTTAATTAAGTCAATCCAACGAGACGGATTAAGAAATGGTATAGGAAAGCCCGAACGATTAAGTATCAAGACGGCTGGTCAAGAAGAATCAATAGTAAAGATCGATTAGTTTATGCAGTTAAGGACAAGCGTTTAATCATGGTTGCCTGCAAAAACCATTATGAATAAAGCGAACGGCTATAGTTTCTTAACCGATCTACCCAGACTCAGATAATCACGTTTCGTTTTTGTCAAATACTTCATCTATAGCTATTTAAGGCAGAAAAAGAGCCCAAGGGATTAAAGTAATTGCACTTCATTCCCTTGGGCTCTCAATTTAGCCTTAATTTTAGTTCACTAATTAACCACTAGCGTAACATCGCAACCATTTGCCAAAGTCGTTGACTCCATTTAGGCCGATAAATCCATGCAATCAGTCCAACAACTCCCAGGATCCAGCTAATGGCAAAGCTAATCAGGCCATGTTCTGCGGCTAGCAACCCATTAATAACTTGACTGACCAGCAAGCCAACCGGCAAGCTCAATAATAAGATTACCGGCAGTCGTAGTGCAGCGACTAAAATGACTTGTTGGCGTTGTTCATTAGAATAACGATGACTCAACCAGCGCGCCACGACCCAAGCAGCCAGACCTAATAGGACCACTAGGCTATCCCCTAAGACCCAGTTTCGTGATAAGAAGTTAGCGCCATAGTGCGTTCCGGATTGCCGATAGACCGCTAACGGTAACCACCAATCCAGATACATTGCAAAGAGAAACGCAAAGACAATCACCCCGTTATTAATCGTTAGGCGGAGCAACCCGGCTACTAACAGTAACATTACCGCCATCAAGACATCATTGGTTAAATCGCGCAACCAAAAAGACCACTTAAAATACGCAAAATAGCGCTGTGGAATACTGCCAGCCAAGATGGCTAAGTTGGCTAAACTCCCGATAATCACCCCTAGGGCTGTGGTGCTCCCATAGAGCAGCGTCTGCTGCTGATAGATCTGGGTACGCCGATAACCGACCCCTTGTAAGAATTCATTTAAATAGCGTCGACGCGTCGACCAGATCATGGCAATACCCGCAATCATGGCAATAACAAAGTAATATGCATTAACACCCGTGCCGAACATGCCACGAATTGAATTGGTCTTTTTAGTCGGTGTTTGACGATATAATTGAAGCAATGATTGCTGATAGTCACGATAAAAAGCTTTTTTTGAAGCATACCGCCGACCATCGCCGTCGATATACTGATGACTCGCACGCTGGTAATGCAATTCATGATCAATCGTCATTTGCCGAAATTCCGGTGAATTTTGGCTATGCCACATTTGAGTCCCACTTAACCCTTGGAACACGCCAGCGCCGACTAAAACCACCAGCAACCCTAGTAAAAGTGGCCAATGTTGACGAAAAACTAATTTTGATAATGATTTAGGCAACTTAGCACACCCCTTTCAAACGTCGAACTTGATTGTAATGCCAGCCCAAAATAACCATTAGTGCTAAAATAATACCCACCAATTCGTACCACGGCGCTGATGAATTGAACAGATTTAATGATTGAATAAAGACGTCACCAATAATTGACCCAACCCCAATGGCAAAGCTAGCACAATATAGGCTCGTTGCTAGTAGTCGCTGCGTCGGTCCTGCCGTCTCATCAGCTGTCCATTGTCGCGACTGCCACCAGATCAAAAGTAGCCCCAATATCGTTGCGAAGCCAACCATTAAACTAGCCAGATAATAATGTTCATAGAACCAGCCACCGGGAATCGGCGCGTCCGGTCCTATCAAGAAACTGAGATAACCAGAATTGACAAACATGCCATTAAAGAAACGCCAATTGAGTAACCCCAGCACACCAGCTAACCAAAATTGTGGCGTTACTTGACCAATCAGCCAGCCCAATACTAAGAGACCAGCGCCAATCATCACAACTGACACGCTATTACCGAATAGGCCGCTAAGCGAGCGATACCGTTGATACTTTTCTGGAATGACGCCGATAATCCAACCCCAATGGATTAATTGGGCCACCGCAACTGTTCCCACCAGCCAAACTAATTGCCGTAATTGGACTAAAAATAACTGCGTCCGGGTCGCGCCAAGGCTGAGTAAAAACTCAGTATAGTGCGTCCGGCGCCCCCAAAAGGCAAAGAATAGGCCAGCCAATATGAGGACACTGTAATAGCCAATCGTAGGGTCTCGATCAAAAGCCTTATCATTCATACCCTTGATCTTAAACTGATTTTTCGAAAAAAATTGATTTTGATAATCGTTATAAGCGGCCAGACTAGACGCTGCTCTACCATGCACCCGATATTCTTTAGGATGTTGACGATAATCCTTGGCTTGAATCAATTGTTCTCTACGCGTCATTATCACGGCTGAATTCTGCCTTTGCGTTGTTTGCATCGCCGTGACCCAGCCGATGAGGATTAACGCAATCATCAGCCAGCGGACCCACGACTTACTTTGCGACCGCCATAATCGATTTACAGTTTGATTACTCATCCTAATCCCCCACCATCACTGACCGCGGATCGCCTAACTTCACTCGAAAGACATCGGTAATTGTCAACGGACATGCTGTCATCATCACCGGGTGCGCCGCTTTCAAAGCGGCATCGATGGCGTCGGTGTAATGATCAAAGTACACTTCTAAGACACGACCATAGACTTTAACCAGTTGACCATCCGTCTTCACCACGGCAGGTACCGTCTTAGATGGAAAGACTAATTGGAACTTACGGGCTTGTTCACGCAAGTCCTCCAAGTCATAATTAGCAACGAGCTGGTGATCTTTTAAGAACAAGACTTGGTCACACAACCCGTCTAATTCGGCTAAATTATGCGATGAAATTAAAAAACTCGTCTGACGTTCAGCCACTTCACTAACAATCCGAGCCACAATTCGTTCCCGAACTAAAATATCAAGCCCATCGAATGGTTCATCTAAAATCACGTAAGGGGTCCCACTAACTAAAGCTAGTAAAATTTGAAATAACATCCGTTGGCCTTTTGACAGCTGCCGATACCGACTCGTCCCGGCTAAGTTTTCAGCCGTTAATAAGTGCTGAAACCGGTCCTGATCAAACGCGGAATAACCCAACGCATAGACGGCGGCAATTTGAGCCAACGTTTGATTGCTGAAAAAGTTATTTTGTGTATCGATATAGAAGAGCTGTTGCCGTTGTTGTGGGGCCTGTTTCACATCTTGACCATCGATTACCAGCGTCCCTGCCGTTGGTAAATAGTGATCCGCCATCGTGCGAAATAACGTCGTTTTCCCCGCGCCATTTCGTCCCACCAAACCGATAATCCGGCCTGGCTGCCAATCAAAGCTAACCTTGTCAATAATCAATTGACGATTAATTTGCTTGCTTAATCCTTTAACTTGAATACTCATCTGATTTTCCCCCTGTTTGATAAGCTTTTTTGACCCAACCTTTGACCTGACTTTCCGTAACCCCCAAGAACTGTGCTTCGGTTAATAAATCTTGTATTTTCGTTTGCACATCATCAATCGCGATGGGATTAACCTGCGTTGTCGTTGGTTGATTCACAAACGTTCCCCGTCCTTTCACCGTATAAACGGCCTGTTGACTTTCTAATAACTGATAAGTTTTACTGACGGTATTCGGATTCAAATGCATTTCCGCCGCCATGGCACGAATCGATGGCAATTTATCTCCCGGTTGTAAACTGCCCTGAACGATCTGTTGCTTAATCTGCATCACTAATTGCTCATAATACGGCGCACCATTCGTTGCAAAAGCCATTTTGTCACCTCGTTTCAGGTTGTGTATCACGTGTACTGGTTCAACTAGTACACTAACATCTTTTTCATCAGCTGACAACCCAGTGACCACAAAAAAGTTGCTTGATTGCCGTCAAGGCTAACCAAACAACTTTTTTCAACCCTCTATTTTTAAGCTTCGACCGTGGCCGTTAACTTCTCAGTCGCGACTCGAACAACAACTTCCTAATTATCAAGACTAAGCTAAAAAAGACGCACATTTTTTAACTCTCAAGCTCTTTTTACTGTACTGGTTGGCCACTATACAGTCCAAAACCAGCTGTGACCGGAATCGTCTGACCCGTAATTGGATCAGACGCTGGGGTTGCTAGAAAATACATCGTCCGTGCAATATCGTCCGGTTTAACCAACTTTTTCAATGGACTCGCCGCAATAAATTGATCAATCACAGTCTGCGGATTAGCTTGGAACATCGGTGTATTCGTTGGCCCGGGCGCCACATTATTTACTCGAATGTGATACTGTGCATAATCCAACGCCATTGATTTGACCAAATTAATCACCGCACCTTTAGCAGCGCTATAAGCTGCCATCTGATAATCTCCCATTAAGCCGGAGATCGATGCCGTATTGACGATTGTCCCGGACTTCTGCGCAATCATCCCCGGCACAAAGGCTTTAGCCATCAAAAAGATTGACTTAACATCAATTGCCATAATGCGGTCCCAATCCTTTTCAGCTACTTCATGCAGCTGACCGCCAGTAAAGATCCCGGCATTATTAATCACGCTATCGACCTGGCCAAACTTGTCGACCACGGCCGCCTGCAACTGATTAACAGAGTCTGCATCCGCAACATTGGTTGGAACAAATAAGAGTCGTTCGGCTGGATAGTCCTTGGCCAAATCAGCTTCAACCTTTTTTCCTAGCTCGGCATTATAGTCAGCCATGGCAACTTGCCAACCATTTTTCAAAAATAATTTAGTGGCACTCAGTCCCATTCCGGACACGCCACCGGTAATAACCACTGTCTTCATTAGTGTGACACCCCTTAAGCTCGTTTTGATACCTGATTCGGTATGCGGCTACCATACTGCCAATCCATGATCAGTGACAAAATAGCTCGAAAAGTTTCATTATTTGAAATATAATGAGGCTTGGAGGAATTTTAATGTCACAATACTTATCGAGCACCTTAGCGAAAGGCCTGCAAATTCTGGACTACTTGACTCAACATGACTCAGCCTCACTCCAGACGATTGCGACCGACTTAAACTTGAATAAGACCACCGCATTTCGGCTATTAGCCAGCTTGGTTGAACTCAATTACGTCAAAAAGGTGGCTAGACGCTATGTTCTAGCCACTCAAAACCAGTTACTAACCCAACTTAATCGGCCAGTACTCAATTGGATTGCCGTCCCAATTGCCCAACAAATCACCCAAAAATATCATGTGACGGCCTATATCGGCATTTTAGATGGCTCCGACGTGGTTATTACTCAAGTCATCGACGATCAGCACTCATTGGCCGAATACCATAAGATTGGCTTGGCGGCCCCAATCAACGAAAGCGCCCTCGGTAAATGTATTGCGGCTTACCTACCGAGTGCTAAGCGGGATCACTTATTGACCCAACTGACGAGTCAGCCAACGAAATATACTTTGCACGACCGAATCGCCCTGGCCCAAAATTTTCAGGTCATTCGAACACAAGGCTATTCATTAGATGATGAAGAAAGCAGCTTCGGCATTCGCTGTCTGGCCGTTCCAATCCGCCAAAATGAGCAAGTCATTGCATCATTAGGTATCGCTGGGCCAATTGCCCAATTACCCCGACATCAGTTAAAACCATTGGCCAACGCGTTAACCCGTTGTAGCCAAACGATTGCCAGTCAGTTAGCTTAACGCAAAAAACGCGCCAGCCAGTCGCATTTACGATTGGTTGGCGCATCTTTTAGTCATTTATTTATTTTTAAACGCTCGCGTTGCAGCTTTCATCGCGGCCTTACTGCCAAACAAGCGGTTAATCTTTTCATTTTCCCGTTGGCGCGCATTCATCCCACTATAGGCCATTTCAGCTTGTAATTTCTGATAACTCTTGAACCGTTTCACATCCAAAGTACCGGCCGCAATTGCGGCTTGCACCGCACAGCCAGGTTCACTCTGATGGGAACAGTTCCGAAACTTACATTGTTGTGCCAAAGCGGTAATGTCTTCAAACGTCTTCGACAGATCACCAGTATACAGTTGTAATTCGCGCATGCCCGGTGTGTCGATGACAACGCCACCAGTGGGCAAAACTAGTAGCTGGCGCGCCGTTGTGGCATGCCGACCTTTGTCATCATCGGCCCGAATCGTCTTTGTTGCTAGCAGCGTCTTACCGAGTAAATGGTTAATCAAGGTCGACTTACCAACCCCCGATGAACCGACAAATGCAATTGTTTTACCCCTGTCGATATAAGTTCGCAGTTCAGCAAAACCCGCTTCGGTCGCTGAAGAACAAGTGATCACGTCGACACCCATGCTAACTTCAGCCAAAGCCGCTAACTTATCAGGAAGATCATCACATAAATCCGCCTTAGTCAGCACAATTACTGGCATGGCGCCACTGTCCCAAGCCATCGTTAGATAACGTTCAATTCGCCGAACGTTGAAGTCCGCGTTTAACGACATGCAGATAAAGATCGTATCTAAGTTAGCGGCAATCAGTTGACCGGTCTGCCCATTACTGGCAGTGGCCCGAGCGAGGACACTTTGACGTGGCAACACGACTTGGATGACGCTCTGTTCATCAGCCGTACTGGTTGGCGTGATTAAGACCCAATCTCCAACCGCCGGAAAGCTCGTCACATCTTCGACGGTATGACTGAACTTACCCGCAACTTGCACCGTGCGTTCACCTTGAGTTGTCACTACCCGGTATTGTTCCCGGTGTTGTGCCGTCACCCGGGCTAAAACTAATTCTGGCTGGGCTTTAGCAGCCGTTTCAAAATGAGGTGTTACCCCATAATCTTTTAAATCAATGGTCAATTTTAATAATCCTTTCATTCATACCGGTACCCTAAATCAGGCGACAAAAAAAGACGCCGTAAGTTAGCTACTCACTGCACCTCAAAAAGACCGTTTACGGGTGGCAGTTTGTCGCGTTAAGTCATCAAGTCATTAGGGTACACGAAAATAAGGTGGGACATATCCCCACTTTTACATCGTTACTCAAAAACTTAACAACTAACCGACATACTGCAACCCTCCTTAAATTAATTGCTATTAGTCTAGCATGATAACCGTTACCTTGTCAATCAGGACTAGCGCAGCAACAAGCGTGGCACCCGGGTAACCAATACCAACACCACGACAATCGCCAAAATGGTATCCGGAATCACATATAAGCTATTATAGGTGAGCGAATACAACCACACTGGCTGCCCTTTAGGCACATACGCCGTGTAGAATACAATCCCAGCTAACGTATGAAATAATAGCCGGCTCACACCAGCTAAACTACCAGCTAAGATCACCGTGCCAACCAGCCGACGTTGGTGGTGTTGGCCAGCCATCGCTAACACCGGTTCAGAGAATAGACCGGCCAGTCCGATTGACCCAAAAGCAAAGACATAGTCAAACAGGACTTGCAGCGGTGCCACAAAAAAACCACCAAACATGAACGTCACCGCGCCCGTAATCAACCCGCAGAGCAGTCCCGCCCACACCCCATTTTTAAGCGCAATCCACAGAATTGGCACCATCACTAATGAAATCGAACCGCCCTGAGGTGCTCGAAAAATAATTAAATAACTTAGAATGATTGCTAAAGCCGCCCCAATCGCGGTTTCAGTCAGCTGTTGCAGTTTCACGTATTGTGCGCCTCCGTTTAAAAGTTAATAGCTCAATTATAGCGGATTATGAAGCGCATTCAAACTCAAAATCGACGGTCACCGTCATCCAATGATGACACCAACCGTCGAATTAAGTTAGTTATTTCCAACGAATCTTACTCAAGACTCGTTTACCTAAGCCATTCTGTAACCCAATAAAGACCGGATAAGCACTCAGCATTAACGGTAAATAAATCATCGCCAAATGCCAATCTAGCAAGTTAACCAATGAGAAAATCTTACCTGCAAACAAGAAGCAGACCACAAATAAGCTGGCCATCGCCGCTACTAACCCAATCTTAAAGCGGTTCAACGGCCGCGCTGCAATCAGCAAGGCATTCAGACTGATAATCCCAGTCATTAGCACATTCAAGGTGGACGTCACTGTGAAGTCTAACTGAAATTCAGTCCCCAGCATGTCAATCACGAGAATATACCCGACCACACAAATCGCCGCCGGAACCGCAATCTCCATCACTTGCTTCATGAAACGCCCGGTAATCCGGGTATAGTCCGGTTGTAATGCCAGAAAGAACGTTGGGATACCCACCATTAATGATGAGATTGGCGTCAACTGAATTGGCTCAAACGGATAACTGTGACTCATAAACACAAAAATCAACGTCAAAGCGACCGAGTACATGGTTTTAATCAAGTATAGTGCCGCCACCCGTTCGATATTATTAATGACGCGCCGGCCTTCATTTAAGACTTGAATCATCGCATCAAAGTTCGATTCTAACAACACAAAGTCAGCTAAACTCTTCGTCGCTTCACTACCAGTCGCCATCGCAATACTGCAATCCGACTGCCGCATCGCTAATAAGTCGTTGACACCATCACCCGTCATCGCCACCGTGTGGCCAGCTGTTTGATAGGCATTAATCAAGCCGGCTTTTTGTTGCGGGGTGACGCGGCCAAAGACCGTATAATCCGCCACTAATTGGTCATAATCCGGGGATGTGCCGACTGTACTCATATCGATTAATTGTTGCGCACCAGCAATTCCCGCTCGATCCGCAATACTAGCCACCGTTACGGGATTATCACCTGAGATCACTTTTAGCGCCACATCTTGATTGGCAAAGTAACCAAACGTATTCTTCACGTGCGGCCGCAATTCATCAGTAATCAAGATTAAACCCAGTGTAGTGGGATCAGTCGGCTTCGGCGTAGTGAGTTGACTCACTCGCGCCATGACTAAGACACGAAATCCCTGTTGCGCTAACTGCTGAATCCGTTGTTTTAAATCTGCTGGCACCGTTTGATAAATAAACTCCGGGGCCCCAATGACAACCGACTGACCATCAAAGCTAGCGCCGCTCCACTTACGTGCTGACGAAAATGGCAAGACTTTTGTGGCCGTTACTTTAGTCGGTCCTAGCGCAGTTCGCAAAGCTTGAGCCGTCTCATTATCATCATTAATAGCGGTCACGACTTGCGCTAACGTCGCTGTGACTTTATCAGCTGAAGCCGTCGCCCATGGTTCAACATGATCAAACTTTAGTTGGCCACTCGTAATCGTCCCGGTTTTATCCAAACACAAGACATCAACGCGTGCTAACGCTTCAATCGCCGGTAACTCTCGAACTAAAACCTGATGCCGGCCCAGCGTAAAGGCTCCAGCAGCCAAAGCCACTGACGTTAACAAGACTAAGCCTTCAGGAATCATGCCGACCATCGCGGCCACGGTGCCTAAAATGGCCCGTGTCTGACTTTCGCCGCGTAGTAACGTCGATATAAACAGGGCCGCACCTAAAGGAATGATCGTAATCGTCAAAATTTTGATAATCCGATTGATAATCGTTAACAATTGACTCGTCGTTCGCCGATTAGACTTTGCCGAACGGGCTAGCTGCTTAATAAAGCTGCCATGACCAACGGCCGTCGCTTGGATCAAGCCGTGACCACCAAGAATCACACTCCCAGAAACAATTGCATCGCCGACCCCTTTAATCACCGGATCGGCTTCACCAGTGATTTGAGATTCATCGACTTCTAACCCGGTCGTTTCCCGAACTAAGCCATCAACAGGTAGTTGGTCGCCCCGCGTCACCTGAATCACCTCATCTTGGACAATATCAGCTTGGTCATGGGCGGTCACTTGGCCATCGCGTAATAGCTGACTTTTGGCCGCCGACAAAATGGCTAATTTATCGACTTGCCGTTTGGACCGCAATTCTTGAAAGATGCCAATCGCGGTGTTCATCACGATGACACCTAAAAACAACAAATTTTTATAGCTCCCGGTGAAAAACACCAAGCCACCTAAAATGACGTTAATTAAATTAAATAGCGTTAATAGATTATCTCGAAAGATTTGTTTGGTCGACCGCGTTAATGGCGGTAACGGTTCGTTTTGTTGGCCCGCGTCAATCCGGGCCTGCACCTCGGCCGCTGTTAACCCTTGTTCAAGTGATGTGGTACGTTCGGTCATCGAAGCGACCCCCTTTTTTCAACTTGGTTCCATTGTAAGCGATTTTAAGGGGAGTTGGCGATAATGATAGCCAAAATAAGTCGCAACTTAAAATTTCTTTAATAAGTTCCGGTACCGCTGAGCTTACAAAAAAAGACTCGTATTCGGCTGGAAATACGAGTCTTTACATTAACGGCCAATTTGATTCATGTACTGACGGCCTTTATATTCATAACTGTAATTGTGCTTTAATTTTTGATGCGTATAAACACTAAAGTAACCCATGTTGAAATACGATTTCATAACACGGTGACCCTTTATTTTTTTAGATGACAACCAAAAAGAACCTAGATATTGGTAATCAGACTTAAATTTACCGTTAAAGATATAATTGGTGCCGCCATATCCCTTTAAGCCATAGCCAGCCCCTTGACCTTTTTTACTACGCTTTACATATAGTTTATGCCACGATTTCTTGTAGGGCGTATACAAAGTCTTACCATTCCGCTTAAACGCATGTTTAGTAATCACAATCTTTTCCCACTTATGGTGACCCTGGTATTGATACCAAGTTCCCCGTAATTCGGTTGGTGTTGGCATACTTAGCACTCGCCGTCATAGTCATGCTAGTGCCAAGTATTAATCCTAAAACACCCAACAACGTCATCCATAATAACTGTCGTCGTTTCATTTTCCCATCTCCAAAGTTAATTAGTTCAACTACATTAACCATAATAGAACACTTGACGATTAACTGAAACCCACGATTCAAAAAAACTTTTATGCTATTAATCAAACAAACTACTGAGCAACCTCCAGATGTCGTCAAGTTCTTATAGATAGTGCTAAGTGAAAAACGCCATGACCTATGAAAAAACTCTCATCAATTGTTCCCTGCTACAACGAACAAGAATCCGTTCCATCGTTTTATCCAGTCGTCAAAAATCTATGACCAACAAACATTACTATCATTTTAATACTTGGTGGCTTACGGCTATTCCACATTGGGATCGTTGACAAACACATCGGTAAACAGTTTCTGGAAGAAGCACGATGAAGCGTAAAAGCCCCGACCGAAGTTTATTTATCGGTCGGGACTTTGTAGGTAACAATTAATTTTCAGATTTCGAATTCGTAACGCTTGTATCAGCCATCAATTGTTCAATCATTGGAACGGTCGGTGTCGTTTGTGTCAACCTTGGAATATGCGTCGTAATCCAATCAAGATCACGCTGCCACCACGCTAATTTCTCAAGGGCCCGAATAACTTCTGGGGCAAAACGTGGTCGAATCACCTGTGCTGGATTACCGCCAACAATCGTATACGGTGCGACATCTTTTGTCACCGTACTGTTCGCACCAATAATCGCTCCATCACCGATCGTGACTCCTGGCAAAACCGTCACATGCTGACCGAACCAGACATCGTTGCCCACAACCGTATTGCCTTTAAACGGTAAATCAGTTAATTCGGGCGTGAAGGCCTGCCAATCACCACCTAAAATATTGAACGGATACGTTGAGATACCATGCATCACATGGTTGGCACCATTCATAATAAACTCAATGCCGCTCGCAATTGAGCAAAACTTACCGATAATCAACTTGTCACCTAGAAATTCATAATGGTGCGTGACATGTGATTCAAAGTCAGTCGGATTAATCGGATCATCATAATAAGTATAATCGCCAACTTCGATATTCGGTCGCTTAATCACGTTCTTGACGAAGACCACTTCTTTAATTGCTGAGTTCGGATAGATTGCGTTTACTGCTGGTATTGTCATTTGACCACCCCTTTTTAAGCTATTATAACTTAAAGGTGTACTTGTCGGACACTCAGTTTACCAAGGCTGATTCGTCGGTCCAACCGTCAATTCACTAACTGTGGTATCGGCTGGCTGATCAATCACAAAAGCCACCAAGTTTGCCACCCGTTCAGGCGCAATCTGATAGTGATCATACAAATCAGCGGTTCCTTTTGCCACATCTTGATCGGTAATGGTTTCTAATAGTTCCGACTTAATTGCTGCCGGATAAATGGTGGTCGTCCGAATGTTGCTGGTCTCTTGTGCAGCTTCCATGCGCAGCACTTCCATCAAGTCGCGGACCGCCCATTTGGTTGCACCGTACACGGCACCGCCAGGATAAGCTTTTAAGCCTGCCACCGAAGACGTCGTAATTATTTGGCCAACCTTTTGGGCTTTAAAGGTCGGTAAACTAGCCGCAATCCCATTTAAAACACCTTTTAAGTTCACATCGACCATACGATTCCATTCATCCGTTTTTAAAGCGGATAAAGGCGAATTCGGCATCAAGCCAGCATTAAAAAATAACACATCAACTCGACCATACGTTGCCTTAGCAAATTCAATCAAACGCTGATTGTCAGTTGGTGAGACCACATCAGTTACTTGATAGACTGCTTGGCCGCCAAGTCGTTCAATCCGTTCGACTAATCGCTTTAGCTTATCAGCACGACGAGCAGCTAACACAACTTTAGCCCCTTGACTCGCTAATTGGATGGCGGTTGCCGCCCCAATTCCACTGGAAGCGCCGGTAATAACAACGACTTTATCTTTAATCATTTTAATAACCTCTTTAATTTAGACTTAATGACAAGACCAAGTATAGTAACTGGCTTGTATCATGTCTAATGCTTATGTAAAATAGCAATATATACAGTTTAACTATATTGGAGGCTACATCATGGAACTGCGAGTCTTATCTTATTTTTTAGCGGTGGTTCAAGCAAAGAACATTAGCCGAGCCGCTCGCCAGTTACATGTCTCCCAACCGACCGTTTCACGGCAGTTACAAGATTTGGAAGATGAATTAGGGGTTAGCTTATTCGAGCGTGGTAGTCGTGAGATTATCTTAACACCAGATGGTCAATACTTAACCCACCAAGCAGAACAGATCACCGACTTAGTTGACAAGACATTATCCAACATTCACCGCGCCAAAACTATTAGTGGCACCGTTGTCATTGGCAGTGGCGAAGCTCAAATGATGCGGACCGTGGCCCGTACGATCAACACGTTAAAACACGATCATCCTGGCGTCCAAGTCAACTTATATAGTACCAATGGCGATACCGTCACCGAACGGCTTCAAACCGGTGTCTTTGACTTTGGCATTGTGATGTCACCTTTAATGTCCGACCGTTACGACTTCATCCGCCTACCTGGTGTGAGTCGCTGGGGCGTCTTAGTCCCCCGCAGTTCAACGATAGCCAGTCATTCCACAATTGACGCCGCGACTCTAACTAAGCTGGACTTAATCGTGCCCCAACAAAAGGGTGTGAACACCTTATTTGAGGATTGGCTCGGACACAGTACCGCTAACTTTAAAGTCGTGTCCACCTACAATTTGCTTTATAATGCTTCGATGTTAGTTTCAGCCGGCGTTGGCGCCGCTTTGTGTCTGGATGGTATCATTAATACCGATCACACTGCTTTAACCTTTGTCCCATTGGCCCCTGGTCTGGTATCAACTGCCAGCTTAGTTTGGCTGAAAGGCCGCCCTTTATCGGCTGCGGCCAACGCCTTTTTAAAACAACTAACTACTGATATTTCATTAGTGACTAGTGAAAGCGATACAAAATAATTGTTGTTAAACATAATTAATCAATTTGTAACCTCTAATAGGAACGCCTATAATAAGGCTATCTATGAGGGGGGAGTTATCATGTTAAAAGATCCAAAAGCTGAAACATTATTAACACAACTTAGTGCCGTCTATGGGGATTCTGAAGTACAACAATATCCAGACTTACAGGCACAAATTCTGAGTTATGCCACGCAACTACAAAAAGATGAAAATTATCAGCTGGTTGCTACGCAGGTTAACCGCTACTTATCACGATTTACACTCGCTCACAAATTAGCGGTACCCGCTACAGTAACTAAGTTATTCCAAGCAACGACCAATACTGCCAAAGCTTATGAAGGGGTTGCTACAGCAACGTTCCTATCACAAGTTTGGTTCTAAACTAATTTAAGACCGGTCAATCCAACAAAATGGACTGACCGGTCTTTTTGATATTAGCTTGTATAACTGGCGGCTTTAACCGGCACCTGGCTCGACCGAACAACTTGATAGTCCGTGACCCCATAATGTGGATTAACCGTAACTTTTACAAACTCCCCACGCCGAAGTGGTCCCGGGTTATCTGGGAACGTTTTAAACGCCACTGCCCGCACTTGTCCTTGCGCATTGGCGGCTTGCCCCTGATAACGGTGCCCGGTAATCGTCATGCCAACCGGTTTCGTTAACGCAACGGTTCCCGCTGAACGCTTAATCCGTAAATAATAAGCTTCGCCGCCATAACGATAGACCTCCCAACTAGCATCAACCGCAATGACCAAGACCAAGGTAAGTAACAAACACACTCCTAAATGCTGAATAACGAAATTTAAAGCTCGCTTTGCCATACCCGACATCTCCCAACTAATCTAATACTTAAAGTTTACCTTTCGATTGTTGAGACCCAGTCGTATTCTTGTAAAGTCTTGATAAATAGTTTGTAAATTGTCTTGTTAATCGCCTAATAAAATTAGAAAGCAATTAAAAATCCATACTAAACTTGTTGTATAATAAATGCTATCTTAACAAAAAGAGGCCTTGCTGATGATTACCATGAGACGTTTTCAACCAACTGATGCAGCACAGGTGGCCCAATTAGTTGCCACAACCCTTAGGCAGTCAAACCGCCAAGATTATTCAGCCACTTACTTACAAACAGAGATTGATCGCATGTCACCCACCTTCTTTATTGAAAAAGCCCAACAAACCCACTTCTATGTGGCTTGTGACCAAACCAAACTAGTTGGTACCGGAGCCATTGGATCTTATTGGGGTAGCACCACCGAATATTCTTTATTCACTATTTTTGTGTTACCTACTTACCAAGGTCGTGGGATTGGGCGACAAATTATCGAAACCTTGGAACAAGACGCCTACTTCAAAAAAGCCCAACGCGTTGAAATTCCAGCATCAATCACCGCCGTTAATTTTTATCAACACCTTGGCTACCACTTTAAAGATCAGAACCAACAAGTGGACGATGAGCAACTCTATCGCCTAGAAAAGTTTCCACAAAATTAAATGACACTGGAGATATTAACATGGCCCAAGCTTTAATCATCATTGATATGCAACAAGCCTTAGCTGACCTTGATCATCGAGATCAGGTTGTAGCTACTATCAATCAACGAATTGACCAATATCGAGCCGCCCAACAACCAATTATTTTCATTCAACATACTGAACCAGGCATGGCCGTGGGTAGTCCAAACTGGCAGTTATTTACTGACCTACATTATGATGATAACGATACTTACTACATCAAGACCCAGCCAGATGCTTTCTATCAGACTGGTTTAGCCGCTTACCTTAAAATGAATCATCTAAACCATATCGAAATTTGCGGCGCTCAAGTTGAATATTGTGTAGACACGACCGTTCGTGTGGCCTTTCATCTTGGCTTTCAGATTGATCTCTTAATGGATGGGATTACGACGACGGCTAGTGCGACGTTATCCGCGGCGCAGATCAAGCAACATCATGCCCAGATTTGGCATCATCGTTTTGGTGAATTCGTTACCGTCAAAACACCTTTAGTTAACGAGCCATAGCTTATGGATGGCCAGCTTTTGCAATCGTTTTCAAATCCGTCTATACTAAAAATGATGAAACGATTTATTTGTATCTAACCAATTGGGAGGCTTTACTATGACAGTCGCAATTCGTTATCAAACTCGTAATGGCAATACTAAGGCGTTCGCCGAACAAATTTCCGCCGTCGCTGGCGTGCCAGCCGAGCAAGTACCAGCTGACCTTGAACCAGTCGATCTACTCTTTATGGGTGGTGGGACCTACTTCATGCGTCCGGACAAGGCCGCTTCTAAGTTTATGGAAACTTTAGATAGCAATAAAGTTAAAAAGATTGCCCTTTTCACAACTTCTGGTGGTCCTGAGACCCCGACCGACAAAGCTTTAACTAAAATTGCCGAGTCAAAAGGAATCCAAGTTATTGGCCACTTCCATCAATTAATGGGTGGTAAAGGGATGAAGTTGTTAGGTTCCAGTGGTGGCAATTTAAAACCAGCCCAAATTGATGAAGTTAAGCAATTTGCTACCGAGATGTTGACTAAACAATAGCCGTACTCAAAAGTCTGGATGGATTGTCCTGCTTTTTTGATTAGTTAGACTAATCACCACAAGTGACCACTATATGAAGAGACTAAAAAGATAGGCTTAACCAATTAACCGTTAAGCCTATCTTTTCGATTCTTTATCAAGTCAACTTTAATCTTTTTTCCGAGTTTTCCCTAGACCAAACAATCCAATCAAAACTGCCCCCAGAACACCTAAATCTAATGGCCAACGATTCTGTTGATCATTCGTTACAGGTAACTTTGACGCACTTGTAGCCACTTTGTTTGGCGTAACACGATCGGATAATTGTGTCTTATTTTCACGCAATCGAACCGTCTCTTTGGCGTAAGTCGCTGCTTGTGACACGCTCGCAATAGACCGGTTTTGCCGTTTAACTGGCTGAACAGAAGTTGGTGTTACTGAACGTTTCACTGTCCCCGATGGCCGTTGTGGCTTATTTATTATTGGGGAACTTGGCTCACTTGGAGTCACCGGTACAATTGGAACTACTATCGGCGCTTCACCAGACGCTGCGGGTGCGACTGTAGCTAGATATGTCACCTGCACCACGATGGGGTTAGTACCTTGATAGTGACTATCAATCAGCTGAGCATCGACTTGGGGACGACTGGGCTGCTGATAGCCCGCAATAACTGGACTAGTAACGGTTGCCAAAGTCTGATTGCCGACTGCCACCCAAGCTTGGGCGGCCACCGTCGTATCCACTTGCCCATCTCCAGTCAAATCATAGCCTAAAAGCTGACCGTTAACTTGATCAATCAGTGCCATTCGTTTATAGGTTACCGTTTGAACAACTGGACTAGTCAGCGACTGGCCAGTTAACTGATCAATGTAATTAATCGTTCTAGTCACGGTCCGTTGTGTTGGCACTGACTTCGTCAAATGACCATAAGTGACAATTACCTTACTTGACTTATTCGTTGTCGTGACAGCTTGTTGTGCAACTTGAGACAATGACGGCATCCGATACCCATGAGCAGTTAAGTTAGGACTTGTCACGGTTTCAAAATACGGTCTTCCTTGAACTACCCACGCGGTTGCGGCATCGGTCGTATCGACCTTGCCATCACCAGTTGTATCATAACCAGTGACGGTGCCAGTAACCAAATCAATTAACTTAGTCCGTTGATAGGTCACTGTTTGGGTCACTGCCGGCGCCAAGGTTACGCCAGTTTGTTGATCAACGTAAACAATCACACGCTTAACTGCCTGCGTCTCAGCTAATGATTGACTAGCATGCGCATAAGTCACCGCAACCGTTTGATTGGCAGCTGTTCCCGTTAAAATTTCGGCTGGAACTTTCGTTTGTGACGCTGATAAATAGCCTTGCTGACTCAAATCAGGACTTACCACGGCCGGGACCTTAGTATTGCCCTGTGGCACCCAAGCCGCATCGGCATCAGTTGTATCAACTTTGCCATCACCGTCCGTATCATAGCCTAAAAGCTGGCCACTAACGTCATCAATCACTTTAGTTTGTGTATAAGTAATGATTTGCGTCACACTTGGGGCTAGCACTGCCCCCGACTGCGCATCTAAATAGTTAATCACCCGCTGAACCGGATGCGTCGCAGAACTGGCTGTAGAAGCATGCGCATAAGTCACGGTTACACTAGTGTCCGTTGCAGTCCCAGTTACGTCAGCCGCATCAACAGTTGCTTGTGAAGGTGCTAAATAACCTCTAGCACTTAAATCCGGACTAGTTACTGCTGAAATCGTTGAACTAGCTGTCGGAACCCAAGCCTCATCCGCAACTGTCGTATCTGGCTGACCATCACCAGTCGTATCATAACCAACGAATTGATCATCAGTGGTATCGGTATCGAATAACTTCGTCCGTGTAAACGTGACTGCCTGTGTAACCGTTGGAATGACACTAGCATTCGTTTGCGCATCGACATAATTAATCATCCGTGTAACCGTTTTAGATTCTGGTTCAGAGCGCGTATTCAACTTCCAAACGTACGTATCAGCCATAGTTGAACCATCATAGTTAGCCATTAAATCAGCTGAATTGTACTTATACTGCCCCGCTGGCTTCGCAATCGTCCCCGTACCAACGTTTTGCCAATAGTGACCTGGTACTGTAGGATCTGCTAACTGTGCTTGGGTCAATCCCTTCGCCTTAGATCCTAAAACTAAAACCTGCAAATTGGGCATATCACTAAGCATGCCACCAAGATAACCACCAAATTGGGGTACATTCGTCGTATCAAGGCTAGAAATATTTAACGTTGTCAATGCTTCATCTTCATCAAACATCCCCGCGTAAGCTTGACCACTACTCATGTCAAAGGTTGATAAATCAAGCGAAACTAACGCCGAATCATCCTCAAACATCGCACTAAAAACCGTCACTTTACTCGTATCAAATCCTGAAATGTCGAATGATTGCATGGCAACGTCAGCAATAAAGAGATTTTCCATATCGGTGACATTACTAGTGTTAAAATTTGATAAATCAAGATCAGTAATTAAATAATCCCAACCAAATAGTGAATTCATGCTCGTCACTTGACTGGTATCTAGATTTGGAAGGCCTTCAATTTGTGTCATATTAACTAGCCCAGCAAATAAATAGTCCAACTTCTGTTTAGCAACAATTGGCCCCGTCAATTTAACTAGCTTAACTTTTTCTAAATCTGCATTCCATGGAATATCCGGTATACCGGCATAATCCATGCGCCAGCCAGTTGGACTATCGATTGTCCCCGCACTCAACGATAACGTGCCCACATCATCAAGTGACCAAGTCACATCACTATTGTCAATCGTCCCAGAGTCAACCACTTGAGGTAACGCCGCCAATCTCGACATTCGCCGTGTCGCTGCTGTTTTAATGCCCATTAACAGCGCATCAGTAGCGATTGTGGCTGGGGATTTTACGCTTAACTGACTCGACAAAACAGTTGACTGCTTAACGTTAAGCGTTGTTAGTTGACTGGTTTGAAGACTTGTCGTATCCGCAAGCTGGTCCTGATTAGAGACACGATTATTTTGGGAGGCAACCACAGCCGACTGATGATTAGTGTCCGTGGTAGTGACGCCCTTAGGCTGTGGCTCGCTCACGATTGCTGATGACTTAATGGTTGTCGTCTTACTTGATTGGCTCGCCGCCGATATTCCAGACTGGCTAGCTTGATTGATCGTTTCACCGGGACTACTACTTACTACCGATGAGGCGCTCGACTGTGTTTGACTATCAGCTGAAGTTCCTTGGCTACCGGTCGAACTATTAGCAACTGATTTAGCACTACTTGCTGATGTGGCTGATGTCGTCTTTGGACTGTTCGATGGCAATACGACTTGTTTTGTCGAACTAACTGATACAGTCGTCGGTTTAACTTCTGAATCAGTCTCAGAACCACTTTGATCAGTAGCCGCTTGTGCTTTAACCTGACCGATTTGAAGCGCCAATAATGCCAAACTCGCAAAGACCCAAAAACGCCCCTTTTTATACATCTTATAATGTTGTTCCGATCGCACCCTAATCGCTCTCCCCAAATCAATGTCAATTTTGTTAGACTTTTCATAATTAATTATAGGCTTCCCAAATCACTGACACAATGTTAGGTGTTGAACAATCTAATTAGTATGTGCTACTACATAGACGACAACCACCGCTAATAGCAGCGCGATACTAGCAACCACGCAAATCCCGCTAAATCCAATAGTTGTATATAACAACCCACCTAATACTGAGCTTAAAGTTAATCCTAAATATAAAAACGAACTATTGAACGCCATTACGGTTGATCGTTGTGATGGGATTAAGTTCACCACCGCCGTATTTAGTGCCGTTACACCAAAACCTTGAACAAATGCTAACAAAACTAAACAAATTGCCAGCAAGACCATCCTTTGGTGATTGAACCCCAAACTAACAATGAATAGTGCCGAAAGACCACCATTAAGTTGAACGGCACGCAGAGCTCCAAGCTTCACTGATACATAGCCGCTTAAAAAGCTCGCTACAAAATTACTGAAACCATAAATACTGAACAAACTACCAACTTGAAACGAACTAAGCCCAAACTGATGAGCCGCGTAAATACCTAAAAATGTATATACCAAATAAAATCCTAACATCCAAACTAAAGTCGTTGTTAAGATCAAACTAGTCCGTCGCACTTTAAAAATCAGTTTAAATGAGTGCAAATATGTTAATCGTTGCGGTTTAACTATCAGTTGACTAGTCGGCACGACGAACCACAAACCGATTAAGGTGCCAATCGCTAAAACAGCTGATATCCAAAATACTAAATGCCAATTAGCCAATTGAGCCAACCCTGCACCCAATGGCACTCCGATGGCAATCGACAACGACAAGGCTGACATCGTTATGCCCATAATTAAGTTTAGCTGTTGCCCATGGAACGTTTGACCAATTAAGGCCCAGATATTTGGTAGCGTCAGCGCGGCACCAATCCCAGCAAAGGCGCGAAAAACATAAAAGCTCATGATATTAACAGCTAGCGCGCAACCTAAACTACCGATTAAGAAGGATCCAATACCAATCAACAACAAGCGTTTGCGTGAATAACGATCACCAAACGGGCCTAATAATGGTGCCCCAATAGCATAACAACACGCATAGATTGACACTGAAAACACCGCTTGGCTGACCGTGATTTGAAAACTACGTTCAATAGCCGGTAACAATGGCGCAATAATAAACGAATCTGCCCCAATCACGAAAACAATTAAAAATAATCCACTCACTAATAACTTGACCTTTAAGCCCATAATCAACCCCCCCATTAATGCCAATCTTAACGGAAGCTGCCACAAACACAATACGGGAATTTAATGATACTTGGTACTAGCAATTACCCTTACTAACCAATCGTCCTAAGCAGTCAAAATAAACTGAATCAGTTATAATTTGGGCTAAATTCAATCGAAGAAGGTTTTAATGATGGATGCAGTGACTCAGCAAACCCGCCACGGCGAAGTTTGTCCTTTAGACACTACCTTGCAACTCTTAGCCGGTAAATGGAAGTCGATTATTCTCTGCCGCTTGATGCAACACGAATTAAGATATACACAACTCTTAAAGACGTTACCCGGCTGTACTCGTCGCATGTTGTCATTGCAATTGGCTCAATTAGAGGCGGATCAGATTATTCAAAAGCAAATTGATGCCAGTTATGTGCCAATTAAGACTAGCTACCGCTTGACCCCATTAGGTAAAAGTCTGGTACCAATTATCAAACTAATGGACCAATGGGGTGAACACTATATTCAGACCGTAACGATGCCCGAAAATTAGCAACAGCCCTAATGCCAATTATTGGCATTAGGGCTGTTTTGGTATGCTCAATCAATTAAACGTTTCACGAAGTAAACGGTGGTGACCCCTTTAAACGGCAGGTCGGCCACTTTACCGTAAATTTGAAACCCACATTTCAAGTAGAAATCGACCGCTTGATAATCACGCGTCGACAGCGTAATGGTTAACACCTGTTGCTCACGCGCCCAAGCTTCTGCAGCCTGAACGAGTTGCGTTCCTAACCGATGCCCGCGATAAGTCGGGGAAACAGCCAAGCGACTAATATAGACATGGTCGTATCGCCGATTCATCAATAAACCGCCGACTAACTGACCCTCATCATCATAAGCTCCAATGGCGACATCCTCACTAATTTGTCGCTGGTAATCAATCTGATGATCTGCAAGTTGCTGCTTAAACAGTTTAGATAGATACGTGTCGAGTTCTGTTGGTGCTAGTCTTGCTAATTTAGTCATAGGCTTACCTCCCGTTGAATTACTGATTTGTTATGATTATTATATCGATAACATTCACAACTGAAAAGGGTTACAACTCATCAATTAACTCAACCAGAAATTTATCTTAATCCAAATTCACGACACGTTCAGCTGCCAAGTGCCATGACCAAATGACGCCCAAGAATGACAAGACCGCAGTTCCCAGCATCGTTGCCTGAAAACCATTACTAAAAGTCGTGCCCTGACATTGGTAAAAAATCATCACTGCTACCGTCGTACCCAATGCCCCGCCTAATAAGCGAAAGACATTATAAACACCCGCAGCTTTGCCAATCATCACTCGCGGTACTGCTCCCAGCACTGCTTTTTGCAACGCTGGCCCCGCCATCGACAAACCGACGCCCGCAATCATTAAGGGTAAGACGAGCCAAAGATAACTTTGATGGACTAACAACGCAATCGACAGGTAGCCGACGCCTTGTAATACCAAGCCTAAAGTTGCCACCCAACGATCTCCAAAACGATCAACCGCGCGCCCAGCAAACGGTGCCACGACCACTAATGTTCCAGTCCAAGGTAACAGCGCTAATCCGGCCGTTAATGCGGTGGCTCGTTGACTAACCTGCAAATATTGTGGCAAAAAGAAGACGACACCATACATCGATCCATACAGACAGGCCGTCGCTAGATTTCCCCCGGTAAACGTTGGATTATGAAAAAGGGTCAGTGGCAACATCGGTAAAGGGTCAACTGACTGCCGATAAATAAACCCAATCCCACAGCCCACACTAATGAGTCCAATTACTGCCACCAGGCCAAGTTGGCTCGTACCGGTAACACTTGTCGAGGCCGACAATGCCCAAACTAGTCCGGCCATCGCCATAATAAGTAACAAATTATCAATCAACTTGATTGGCTCGTTTTGCCCATGACTTTCCGGTAACCGGTGTTGTGATAACCCAATTGCCATGATTCCGACGGGCACATTCAGCCAAAAGATCCACTGCCAAGTCAGTTGGGCCACAATCAAGCCGCCAAGTGATGGCCCAACAATTAACGCTAACCCACCAATACCACTCCATATGCCCAATGCGCGGCCTCGCTGGTTAGCTGGCACGGCATTGGTCAAAATTGCCATTGACATCGGCGTCATGACTGAAGCACCCAGCCCTTCGACAATTCGGGCCGCAATTAACCACTCGATGTTATTGGCCAGCGCACAGAGTACTGACCCAATCGTAAAAATGAAGATCCCCCAATTGTAGATTTTCCGGCGACCCCAACGTTCACCTAAAGCCACGCCAACTAATAAAACAGCAGCGATAGTAATATTGTACGCATTCAATGCCCATTGCAACAGTCCAACCGAAATTTGGAACTCCGTGCGAATCGCGGTTGAAGCAGTGGTCACTATCATCGCATCCATCATTGCCATAAAAAAGCCCAATGATGTTAAACCTAGTACCCACCTATCTTTAACGGTTTCCTCGGTCATGCTTACATCCCCCTAGTGGTTTAAATAGTTCAAATGTTTTTGAACTATTTAAACATAGCATTGCCTTTAGCCACTGACAAGGACTAAAACAAAAAAGAGCCAATCTTGATGATTGCCTCCTCATTGGTCTAATGCCCTATAAGTTTTGCCAGAAATGTATTAAATAGTGATCAAAAGTTACACGGTCTAATTTCACAAATTTTTCACGGCCTACCTTACGTACCGTAATCAAACCGGCCTCCTGCAAAATCTTAAAATGATAAGACCCCGACGTCTTACTAATCTGCATCGCTTGCCCAATCTCGCCACAAGAAAGCGCCTGGTCATGTTGCCTCAAATACCGGATAATCGCTAAACGAATTGGATCGGCCAGCGCTTTGAATACGTTAATACTAGCTTCAGTTGCCTGTGTTTGTTTTTTCATATCTCTTATCCTACTAGAAATAAACTTTTACGCAAGTATCTGACCTAAGCTTTGCCAACCGGCGTCCGATCAATAATTGGTATCGATATCAACCCAATTGGTCGTAAACTCCACTCGAATCACCACCCGTAATAATAGCGCGCTCCCTTGCTTGCCTCATCATAATTACTTAAAAGCTGGTTGTAAGCCGACTGCGACCATTTTTTCCTCCCCACAGATTAGTAGGCTGCAGTTTATTGAGAATTCGATACACTGATCTTGTAAATATAAGAACCATCCACTATCAAAATAAATAGAAACACCATAATACCTGTAGCAGCAGGCCATTCGACAATTGACCACCAGCTATCGTACATCTGCGTCTGGGTATAATCTGACGCTTTCAGAATTGGTATAAACAGTAATGCGTTCCCGATGACGCCCTGAATAAAGACTATTAAGCCATAAATTCCCGCCTCAACACCCTTTTCATGCAACAAGTCTTTCAAAGACAACCCAATAATCTGTAATTGACGGCTACTAGCCGTTCGCTCAGGTCTTGAAATAATCGTCAACGAAATGGTATTGGCTAAGATAATCAAAAATGGCGCACCGAGAAAGAGAATGAGCGTCCCTATAATTTCAGACAAATTCCGCTTGTTAGCAACATTAGCTAAATCAACAATCATATACATAAAGTATGAAGATACCAGCGAGAAAATAAATAGCGGCATGGTCACCGATCGTAAAAAATCTGTTTTGCGCAATACATGCCAATAGGCAATTTTGAACGTTTTAATAATTGTCGCTGGAAAAACGACAGCCAGGGCTTTAACTAACACCGGTAATATTAACCTTTCGGAAGCATGAGTTGCAATAATCATCGTGATAATCAAGCCTAATAAAGCCTGTGAATACGTATCTTCCAACGATTGACTACCAAACAGCATTAACAGATACTTTGGTTTTTGATAAAAAAGTGAATAGACGTAGCTTAAGCTCCCACAGGTTATCACACACCAAAACCAACCAATTAGAGACAGACCAAATTTTCGCTTTTTAGTTAAGCAACGCCGTTGATGTCCATTAGTAAAGGTTCGCTTTCCATTGATGAACCCAATAACACCAGTAAAGGTACCCAGAAGTAAGATTGTTAAAATTAATGAACTTAATTGTAGTTTCATATTAATCGCTGGAAATTCACGCATTCCGCGAGTAGTTATGACCCAAGCATAGTACTTATCAACCATTGGAAGTGACAAAAAATAGCCTAGGCAACCACCTACCATGCCAGCTAAACTCATTTGACCCCCAATCAGTAAGGCCAATTGGTTCGGCTTAGCACCTAGTATCGCCCACAATCTATAGTCATCTTTGAACTTGTCGATCAAAAGCCTAATCACACCACTTATGACTAATACTAAAGTGATTAGGCCAAAAACAGCTGGCATGGCAAAAAAGTCGACGGGATTAAAGTTACCATGATCTAAATGCACACTAATCGTAGAGACGGCACCAATTAACGTAAATCCTAAAACAAGACCCGCCGCAGTCAAAACAACTAACGAACCGACCCATGCTTTCCAAGTATAGCGAAGCTGCCAAACTACTAGCGCTAACATTTTGCTCACCCTTTCCCTATCGCTGCAAGAATTTCGGTAGCGTCGGGGTTAGTAAGCGTCTTTATAAGTTGACCATCCTTTAATACAAGCGCTCTATCTGTCCTAGCTGCCAAGTCTACGTCATGAGTAACCATGATTACACAGGCACCGTTATCAGCGAGCTTCCGCAGACGGTCAAAGATTATCTCCTTAGCCTTCGCATCTACCGCACCAGTAGGTTCATCCGCAAAAATAATTCTTGCTCGCGTTACCAAGACGCGAGCAATCGCCACCTTCTGCTGCTCACCACCAGACAAAGTTCCCACAAAACTAGTCAATTTAGCAGTAAAATTCAAACTTTTTAATAATCGTTCGACGCTTGGTCTATCAATCTTAATACCAGACAAACGTAACGGGAGTACGACATTTTCAAACACTGGTAAAGCGGGTACAAGATTGTATGACTGAAAAATAAAGCCAAGCTTTGTTCGACGCATCTTGGCAGTCTTTGATGGTGACAATTGATAGGGATCGATAGCATCAAGTTTTACTGAACCTTGGGTCGGATTCAAAAGTCCTGACATACATCGAAGCAAGGTCGATTTACCACTACCTGACGGACCAACAATACTGATAAACTCATTTGAACAGGCCAAAAATGAAATGTTTTTCAAGACACTAATCGATTTTCCTTTGCCTAAGTTAAAATTCTTTGAGAGTTCTTGTACAGCTATCACGTTTTCATTCATCACACTAATCCTCCAACACGCTCAACTCACTTTTACATCTAAGTATTGCCCATCTTTCAAAAAACATGCCAAGTTTACCCACACTTTAAGCCGCTTATCTTGGCACCACCTCATACACAATTTCGTTTAAGTTGTAACGATAGTATGTCCGCAAAAGATGCCCAGCATAAATAATCAATTGCTTGATAATAGGCAATGCCACTAACGCCACAGTTAACATCACCAGACTAGCTAATAAGCGGCTAATGGTGAACGGTTCAACTTGTTGTATACTTTGCCAAAGAACCACGATTGGCGCAATTAGACCTGAAACTGCTAATCCCAAAATTCCCAGTTGTAACGGAATCAGTACCACTAATGCGACAACAAAGAATAAAAAATTAACAATTAAACTACCAATTAGAGCCAGTACATTAAATTTGTGCGCAACGAGGCGCTCTTCTCCGAAAAAAAACGCCGCGTTAACACCAAAAAGGTCGGAAAGATCCTGAATAGCCTTAACTGGTGGCACATGTTTATCGCTTTCCCAACGAGCGATGGTTTGCTGCGTGACATACAATCTTTCGGCAACTTGCTTTTGTGTTAATGCTAACTTTTCACGTTGCTGTTTAATTCTTTTGCCAATTGTGTCAGCCATCTTTACTTCCTCCTTAATTTCCACTTTAAGTAAACCACCGGACTGGTTATTTGGCTAACAATTTATTTGATGATTCCCGTTATACCAAGGATTCTCCCGTAAGACGTCTTACTGAGCTCCTCACAAGAAAAATCCTGGTCACATTGACTCAAATAACGAATAATCGTTAACCGACTATGATTGGCCTCGACAGATAAACTTTTAGCAGCATTTCGAACAAATCAAAAAGAACGATGAGATTAGTCACCGTTCCTTAACTTTAATTAGGCATATTATAAATAGTGTAGTAATTCTTACCGCCAACCTTGAAATGCGTATACTGCACTAATGATGTCCCCTTGCCATATGACGACAGCTTCTTTTGCCGAACAAGTTTCAACCGATATTGTGCCCGACCACGCTTAGCAACGCGTTTGTCAGGGACCCCTTTAACGTGATGCCGGTAATAGACTTTCTCAGTTCGACCGGTCCACTTTGTCTTGGTAATCTTCGCGGAACTATTTGGCTTTGGTTGCGTGCGGCTATTCCACTTCTTAAGGGCCGCAAAATGGGCCACATAGCCGTCCGTCGTGATGGTGAACCATGGGTCTTTACCCCAAGCTTGAGTCATTTTGCGTGTGAGCACACTGCCGGTTTCACGTGAGCCAATCGCCGTTTGTACTGGCATATACACTGGTGCCGCTATCGGTTTCAAATGAACCCTAGCGGTCGCACTAAAACTAGCTGTACCACCCGCATGTGCTTTCGGCCAAGTTCGTCGCAATTTATAATTTAAGTTCAAAAAGTTAATGTCGCCCGATTGAACTTGAACAGTCTGACCGGCCTGATTCGTTACTGGAATATAATTGGCCTCCGCCTGAACGACCGTGTTTTTTAGAATCGTCACTTTTTGATTGGTCCCATAAATATTGATTTTAAATGTTTTAGTCGCCCGAAAGTAACCTACCGTTACGCCATGAATAACCGTGGCTGACGCTGACTGAGTTATCCCGAATCCAACGGTCCCTAATGCTAAGGCAACTGTCCCTAAAATAACACCCTTTAATTTCATATTGATCCCCCTCAATTTACTGGTCAATCTTAATTAAAGTATACCATGATTTAACTAGACTACGATAAGCTCAACGCGGTCTAAAGGCACAAAACAAAGGCCCCTCCGTACCAGTTATTTTACTGAATTGAACATTTGCCCCAAAATTTATTTCTGCTTTTTTAATTCTTCACTCACATTAATTGTAGGCAATAAGAATCCTGGGTACTCGTTAGAAGCCATAGTCACATTTGAAATGATCGACCGCACGTACGGATATAGAATAGCCACTGCATTTTGCTTAATAAAGGTAGTAAGCCCAAAATCATCTTTATCATCCTCTGGAACATATTCAAATTTTCCTTGTAATGCTACAGTAGCTTCAAAAGGTAGCTTTGTACTTTCTAATGATCCTATAGATACTTTCAAATCAACTAAAATAAAGCCGTCCTGGATTTCATCGCTTTCATAAAAACTCGGTTTCAACGTGACTTGTTTATTAGCCTTGTTAAATTTTGAATTTTTCTGGTAACTAATTTCTTTGACAATATAATTTTTAAATTTTAAAACACTCATTAGGCTGCCTCACTTATTGACAATTTATTTGACTTCAAAGGCAAACTATAACCATCATCTGTCTCATTACTGTAACTCAATCCCGTATTCCAAGTCAGTTCAGTTTCCAGTGAGATTTCGCTCGCTATTTTCTTTATTTCATCAGGTTTATGCAAATCAGGTAGTTTTTTATGAATATTAAAATAATCTCTCAACATTTTCAAAATATTTTCTTGTTGGGGAGTTTGTACCCGTAGGTTATTTGTCAGCTGTGATAAGGTCGAAAGACCAAGATTTGTATAATCTGAAAAACTACGTAAAGTATGCCCCGATAAATCTATCAATTCTTTTATTTGCTCTGGAGATAGATAGCCTTTAACTTGTCTGTATGCAATAAAATCTCGTCTGTTATTAGCGGTAGGGTCATCAAAGTCCGACCATAATTCGCCGTCCTCATCTTGCCAATAATAATGCATCACATACAAGTCATCGCAGTCTTTTACTCGAACCTTTTTCAGTTTGCTCACACCGGTATACCATTCTTCACTTTCGTACTCCTCATTATAGAATTGCTTTCTTTCATTAACTTTAATCAAAAAAACACCTCCATTAGATCAAATCACTGAAACGGAAAATTCAATGGTCTTTCAGCCTCATGAATTGAAATCCACATCACCCTGCCACTGGGTCTATCTTGAAACTTTAAATAACATTCGATTTCAAAAATTTTCAGACCGAAAATCCATATGTTCCCGGGAATATGACGGCGGCTTGCATCTGGGAATGGTCCTGAACTGTAGTCTATCCATGTCAAATTATTGAAAATTTCGTCGAAAATTTTCTCATAGATTCCTTCACCAGCATTACCTATAGTTGATGCAAATTCTTCGTTCTTCTCTCGATGACTGACACGCCATGTCCGTCGTCTATCTTTGATCGTATTTACAATATCACGTGCGTCATCCTCACTAATCATTACCCCACAAACCACCTTAATATGATTTTCAACTATAATTATAGCATGCTTGTTTTCCACAGAAAACACTTTAGTCTCAATTCAAGCAAACAAGCTTTTTAAAAAGTTCCGAAGCTCTGCAATATATTGAAAATAGTAGTAACTTAAAGCAACTAGCACCAAGTGTGTAGACTATATTAGTTACATCGTCATTACTATTTTAATCATCACATGAATGTCGTCGCTGGTGTCGTTCTGTTTGCAACTGTTGATTAGCTTTAAGTGCTGCGGGATACGTGCGCCGAGCTAACCACCGGACCCAACCGCGTTGAACACCGAGGGTCACGCCAACGTACAATAATAACGTGACACTACTCCCCGTCCACAACTGGTCAACTGCAAGATGCCCCGCCAAGCTCAAGGCCCACCACAATAATGTCAGCCAATTGCCTTGCCGCATCACTAATCCGGCATCATTGACCCAGAAATGGTAGGACCAAGCCCGTAATAAGGCAAAGCCAACCGCACTAATTAGACTGAGACACCCAAAGATGACCGCTTGACTGCTTGTAATGGTAACTTGCTGCTTGGTCAAAGCATCACCAATCGAGGCTATTCCCATTAGCATAATTAAAATAAAGAAATTCGCTTTGAACCGAATCACCCGTGGTGCCAGTTGCCGGCGAATAATCACGATAACTAGCCATCCTGCGAGTACCCAATTCGTTAGATCTAAATTTTGCAAATTAGTTACCTCCGTTAATTTCAGTCACATAGTCCCGCCGCTTTTTAAAGCAACCAATCAATAAGAGCATCACAAATGTTGGCGGCATCGCCACGCGATATGGCTGTATAAAAGCCCGGGTTAAAGCTGACTTCGAAGTTGTTTTAACGACGGTGACGGCGCCGACCAATTGCCGATTTTCAGCGGTGACTTTGTGGGTCACTTGTTGCTTAACTTGGCGATGAAGCTGAGTTTTGACTTTGTTGGGCGCTGCTTGTAAATGTTGCTGCTTTAAAAGGGATCGATAGGTGGTTTGTACGAGCTTGTTTTCCTTGGCCACCGTAATGAAACGGTGCGGTGTAGTTGTCGATACCGTTTCAGTTGCGAGTTGCGTCTTGATTGCTTGCAACGTATCGCGCTTGGTCTTGGCCGAGACAGTCAACGTTGCCACCTCCGTTTTGGCAGCATGCCAAATCTCATGTTTGGCAGTTACTAAGTTAGTTGACAGAGCCGACACAAAGATGGCGACGGCCAACGAAGTTCCAATCTGCCGGAAAACGCCAATGACACTTTGCGATGCAGTTAAGAGTTTGCCGGTAAAATCACCCGCTGCTAAAACGGTGATTGGCCCAATAATAATGCCATAACCAGCCCCAACTAGCAGTAACGCCACTAGAACTTGCCAATAGTGATTCGGGTTCATCACACTGAGCCCGACGTAACCGGCAATAATGGCTAACGAGCCTGTCAGAATGACGAATCGTGGCCCAATTTTTGCCAAAATAAAGCCACTGAGCGGTGAAAACAAGAAAATCATCAGCGAGGCTGGTGTAATCATCAAAGCCGCCATCAATTCATGATTGCCCTGAACTTTTGTAAAGAAACTCGGCATTAAGACCAGCACGGCCACCATAAACAGACCAGAAGCAACCGTTACTAAGGCCGCGCCAGTAAATTGGCGATCCTTAAATAACGTTAATGGCACCATCGGCTGAGCAACATGCGCTTCCAGCCACACAAAGCACCCTAGCGCTAAGACGCTAATACCAATCAAGCTTAAACAAGCTGGGCTAGTCCAACCCCAATCGTTCCCCTTCACTAACACAAGTGTCAGACTAAATAACATCAGCATTGAACTTAAACTCCCACCAATATCTAACCGTTCCTTGTTCGACCGAGTTTGCTGCCAATCAAGCAACCATGCGCATAGTCCTAACGATAGGATGACAAACGGCACGTTAATTAAAAAGATGCCACGCCAACCAAATAGTTGCGTTACCGCACCACCGATTGTTGGTCCTAAAACTGCGGCCAAACCTTGTGTCACCCCTAAAAATGCGATAGCGCCAGTCCGTTTTGCAATCGGTACACTTTGAATACCGATCGTCATGCTAGCTGGAAAAACAATTGCGGCCCCCAGACTTTGAATTCCCCGGCCAATAATTAGCCAACCAACATTAGCCGCAAAACCAGAACTAAGTGAGCCAATCAAAAACAAACTTAAACCTAGTAAATAAAGCCGACTACGGCCATAAATATCGGCTAACCGTCCCAATGGAATCGTTAACGTGGCAAATAAAATTGTATATAGATTAAGTGCCCACGAAAGTTGTGACAAGCTAGTCGACAACCCCGTTTGCATCGCTGGCAAGGCAATATTCATGACGGTCGTATCAAGCATACATAGAAAAATACCAATGGCCATCGTCCCAACTAACTGTGTTGATTTTTTCATCACGGTCATCCCCCTTTAAGTGTTATCGCTAGTTTAGGTGACCCGATGACGATAAACTAGGTTTAGGTTACAGAAAAGGAGATGTTGTTACCTATGAATCCACAAACCCGCAAACAACAGAACTTAAAAGCCATCTACCGAGCATTACTAGAATTGATGATGCAAAAACCCATGGCCGCCATCTCCATTACGGAGCTTTGCCAACGTGCCCAGGTCTCAAGGACTTACTTCTACCGCCATTATCAAAATTTCAATCAGATTATTTTAGCTTATCAAACCCAAAGTATGTTGTCCTATCTCCGCCGATTGCCGAAGGATTCAAAAGTTAATCTCGCTGATCTCATGACCCATTACTTCGAGCTCACCAAGTCGGAAGCTAACACTTACCGCCTCTTAATTCGCAATGACAAGCTAGACGTGCTGCTGCAAACGTTTCAGACCGTATTCCAGCTACTAATCAAACAGGACCGCATCGGCGGACATAGTTCGCGCTTAAACGAGCCTTATTATTTAGAATTCTTTTCAGGTGCCGTTATCAATATGGCCGTCAACTGGGTGAACCGCGGTTTAGTCGAATCACCGCGCTACTTAGGCCAGACGGTCGCTCGGTTTGCGACCCATCAACATCACTAAATTGGTTTAACCAAATTGCCTTCCGCCCGCCGTGCAGATGCTTTTTTGTTTCACACGCTTTGCGGCCTAAAGGTACAAAAAAGTGGTGTCAATCGCCACAGACCGGCAACTGACACCACTTACTTAGATTTTAGCGTTTTTATCTATCCCGGACGCTTCACAAATTTAGACCAGATGATCACGAATTGATCGATACACAGCATTGTAATCAAGATCAGCATCATCCGTTGCGGCCACCTTTAGGGCTAGCTCATACATTTCCTCAGATGTATATGTGAGGTCATGATCATTAAGATCCGCCAACGTTTGAAGTGCTAATACTGCCGTTCGCTTATTTGCATCTTCAAAGCAGTGGAGGTTAATCAATTTAATGAATACAATCCCAAGTTTCTCCTCAATTTTCGGATATGCTTCTCGTCCAAAAAAGTTTTGTTTTGATAAATGTTCAATAGCGTCAAGGCCATGCGGATTTCGAACAAAAGAGGCCTCATCAGTATCAATTAAAGCTAGTGTGTTCAAATCGATGAATTGATACGCATTTAAGTAATACACGTCTATTCATCACTTTCTTTAAGCATCTTCAACGTTTCAGCATACTTGTCTTTAGCGCGTTGTGCCGCAGCTAAAAACTTTGGATCAGTCGTTGTCAGTGCACTAGGTTCTGCCTTCACAATCGTTAGTTTATCATCACTTAGCATCTCAATCTTTACCTTGCTTTCCTTCGTCAGCTTTAGTTGTTCAGCCATTTTACTTGGAATCGTGACAACTAACGATCCACCCATAGCAACAACCTTTCGTTCTTCGATATTTTTACTGTTCTTTTTCATGTTAGCTTACCTCAACTTTTGAAGTATCCTAACACGAACAGGGCTAAAACATCAAACATTTAGATTTATTAGATATCTGACAAATTAAAAAGTCTTACCTTTAGGATTTACGATGATCACAGGACTGGTAACCCGTATACTATCTATAACTCTAGTAACAGCTAACCCTAACAAACATTAAGCTCTTCATAATTTCTATTCTTAACTATACCCCTTGATCGCCGGTTTCAGCTAACAAGCAGACGATCACAATTTGAGCAGTCACACCGTGCACACCAACGATTAAGATTTTTTCATTTCTAGTCACTCCGATTTATAAATCATTTAATTTGCAATGGCCTTCTCATACAACCGGTCTACAGAGATAGATAATGTCTAGTTTAACTAACGTGTTATCGAAAATCTGTATACTAAAAAATACGAGTTCAGTCTGGATTGACTAAACTCGTATTGTTACTAACCGCTATCAATGTCTGGGAATGGCCTCAAAACAACCATAGAATTGGGCCTTATCCGCTGAATCCGTACGATCTTGATTCACTTGACTGGCCAAATGACCAAACTCACTTAATTGTGTAATCAAGCTCAACTCATCACGGTTGAAGACTACCTGACCACCCGACGCGGTACACCGAATATAAGCGACTAAGTGTGTGACTATGACCGCTGGTTCATTGGTGGTATCGATTTTTTGATTAATTTCAGTCAAGACATCAATAATATCTAAAAGCTCAACTGACGGTGCGGGGCGCCGCAATAATCGTTGCAGCAACTCCTGAATCGTATTCTTCGCAGCCAAGCGTGTTTTTAACGTTGCACTCATGCTGCCTGCCCCCTTCAAATTCGTTTTTGGAACACCTTATATTTTAGGCAGTTCGTAACTAAAGGGGTATTTAAAGGTTCGTAACCTAACTAATTTAACCTACATCAATACTGACTGTTTACCACAGAAAAGCCGTTATAGCTAAACAAGCTTTAATGAGTCGCTTGTTCAGCAGTCGTTTGATTATTAATTAATTGCATATATTCTCCTTTATTAGCTCAAATAACGTGCATATTTATGTCTAAAAGCATGTACTGCTTCATCTACTTGATAATTACGATCACCTTTAGCCTTATCTAAGTGGAAGAAGTAATCTCGATAATAACCATTTAAAGTGCCAAACTCCAACTTAAACATCTGCTGATCTAGTAAAAATAATAACCGGCCCGCAATTGGTTCTCGTTTAAAAAAAGGAATTGACCGTCCCTCCATATCACGCGTAAGCGCATTCCATGTAATCCTAAGTTCAAAAAAACCAATATTTCGACGCAAAGGTATAATCGGCCTCACTGGTATTAAGTACACGCTTGAATCAATGAATCCATTAAATAAATTACTTTCTAAGAAATTCTTATTTAACACTTATCAAAACTAAGTAGTGCCAACGCCACTTTCCAAGTAAACTAAAGTCATTCAATTACGAAAGGAACTGATACCAATGTTTAAACCTAATTCGACTGTAATAACCACTTTACCACAACGTTATCCCGTTACGAGCCCAACCGCCTCACAATCGACCCACATTTATTCGACACCGATTGCCTATACGACCACGGCCGAACAACCGACTGCTTGGCAATATCAGTTGGCACTAAATTAATTAGTCGTGCACCCCTGTCAGCTAGCAACTTATATAACAACTAAGGCACTGACAAAAACTGAAGGATTAGCTAAAGCATTATCTCGAACCGTCACGATTGGGCCCCTCCCCAATTGCGGCGGCTTTTTATTCAGCTTTAATTGACACTCGTAAGCGGTTTCGCTACACTAACGACATCAACTTAAAAGCGAGGTCCTGAACTATGTCTGTCATGCTACAACCCAAGTTAGAACCCTTTAGTGAATTTACCGATGCAATGACTGATGAACATCAACGCGACCAATTGATCACTGTGCTAAATTGGGTCACTGAGACCTTTCCTAATTTAACCCCACGCTTCGCTTGGAATCAGCCGATGTTCACCGACCATGGTTCTTTTGTGGTTGGGTTCAGTGTTGCTAAGCCCCATTTCAACATTGCCTTAGAACTTGTCACCCTAGATCAGTTCAGAGACCAGATTGAAGTTGCCGGCGATCACTGTACCAAAATGTTGTGGCAAGTTAAGTACGACCACCCGGTAAATTATGACCTGCTACGCCTGGCAATTCAGTACAACCTCACCACGAAACAAGACATAACCACCTTTTGGCGACCCAAAACCAACTAATTATCACTAATCTCTAGACGGCAAGGTCAAATTCTTGGCACTGATTAGTATCAATGATATGCTTACTAAATGTTAGTAAATTGGAGGATTCAACGCGATGCAAGCAGTAATCATTAACCAATATGGTGGCCCCAAGGAACTACAAATGGCGACCATTGCCAAGCCAGATATTTCAGCCGACGAAGTCTTAGTTGCCGTGCAAGCAACCAGTATCAATCCGATTGACTGGAAAGCACGCCAAGGCCTCTTAAAAGGGATGTACGATTGGCAAATGCCCGTTGTATTAGGTTGGGACGTTGCCGGGACGATTGTCGCCACTGGCGCTCAAGTGACCCAATTTAAAGTCGGTGATGCCGTCTTTGCCCGCCCAGACATTTACAAGGATGGTCGTCGCGGGACTTACGCGCAATACGCAGCTGTCAAAGAAGACAAGCTGGCATTAAAACCAGCAGAACTCTCATTCGAACAAGCGGCAGCCTTACCGTTAGCGGGCTTAACCGCCTATCAAGTCATTTATGACCGGTTAAACATCCAAACTGGTGAAAAGATCTTGATTCAGGCTGGCGCAGGTGGCGTTGGTTTAATTGCCATTCAACTGGCCAAACATCTGGGTGCCGAAGTCGCTACGACGGCCAGTGCCAATCATGCCGACTTACTCAAACAGCTTGGTGCCGATCACATTATTGACTATCACACGACTGCTATCAAAGACGTGTTGCATGATTACGATGCGGTCTTCGATACGATCAACGCGATTGATGACGGACTGGCAATTTTAAAACCCAGCGGTCGCCTCGTGACCATTGACGGTCAACCAACCGAAGCCCAACAACAGCAAGGTCCCACCGTGTCAACTTGGTGGTTACAACCTAATGGCCGAGAGTTAGCGATTCTTGGTGACTTAGTTGTTCAAGGCCATCTCAAAGTGGTCATTGACCAGGTCTTTCCGTTCACGACGGCTGGATTACAAGCTGCGCACCATCACAGTGAAAATAGTCATAGTGCCGGAAAATTGATTATCAATGTTCATCAAAAGGCTTAATTAACCTCATAAAAATGGCTGCAGAAGTTAATTTCTGCGGCCATTTTTATTGGAATTAAACTTCTTGACGACCGTCAATTCAAACCTACTGCCGAGCTAGTAAACTAAGATTATAGAAATGACATAAGGAGTGAACAACATGCTACTAGATACTGATCCTAAAATTAAAACGATTAACCCCGTTAGATTGATCAAAGTTTTATACCCACTCATCATTGCCGAAACTGAGACTGGCGATGATGTTAAAGTCAATCTCAGCCCCGAGCAATTGGCCGATCCATTGTTTTGGGAAACGGCTCGTCATATTGCTAAGTCCCAATTGTGGGTACCACTAGGTAAAAAATTTCATCAACTTTTAGCTAATGACTGGCTACTGCCAACTGACTAACCAAACGCAAATTGGCAGTTACAACTAGCTTGTTTCACTCAGCGAATTCAATCTTGGTTTAACTTGTTAATGCCAATTTGTGCCATAACCACTGACCAATCTGATGGCCACCAGCGGCTGAAAAGTGCGTTGCATCCCCACAGTCAAATTGGGCCGCTAATCGACAGCTATCCATCGAATCCGCCACATAACTAGCCAAGTCAATTGTCGCTGGTTGGGTCCTTAAATAAGCATTCACTGCTTGGCGAATCTGCTCCTTGGCTGGTGACCAAGCTGGCAATTGGTCAACGAGCGCCCCTTTAAACGGTGTAATGGTCAGTAACGTTAGCTTAATCGCTTGTTGCGCCGCTAAACGCTGAATTCGTTGAAGCCCAGCAATTAAAGCGGCCGCTGTTGGTAACTCACCCAGCGGTGTACCGACGCCTGGTTGTAATAAATCATTGAGTCCAGCCATAGCGACTAACCTATCAACCGATTGTTGCGCTAAAAGTTGCGGCAAGCGTTCAATCCCCGCTGCGCCAAAGCTAGCAACCCATTTAGATGTCGAATTACCGGCCCGCAATAACCGATTGCCAGAAATACCACCATTAATTAGGCCCCACTGATCAGGTTGAGCGAGGGCTAATGCCTGCATTAAACTGCCAGCGTAATAACCTTGATTCGTTAATGAATCACCAAAGCACATGATGGTCTTCGTCGCAGCTGAACGCTCAACTTGGAGTGCATCGACACCCCAGAAGTACTGCTGCGACGAATTGATACCTTTAAAAAGGGTGTGATCTAAAGTTTGAATTAGAGTCACCGGCTGCTTTTCTGGTGACTCAAGCTTAATTGTTAACCATTCGCCGGTCGTGACCGGATAATCTAGCCAATCCGTCCAACAGCGTTGGTGTGCCGGTACCGAAAAAGATGTTTGTCCATGCCAAGTTATTGGTATCAGGGTATTGTTACCCACCTGAATACCAGTGATTGATAACGGTTGCTGCCCGAAATCATTGGCGAGTTCTAACCGGATTCGAGGTGCTGACAATGGTTGCCAGATTTGCATCGTCTGTGACCCCATTGGATTTTGCAAAGTCAAATTTGGAAAATGAGCAACCATTTGCCGCCAAGCCGTTGTTACTGTCATCACACGCACCTCCAGAATTTTTGCATCACTGATTACCCACTCAGTCTAGCATGGCTCGCCACCACCGTTCAAAAAAAGCCGGCGTAATGATTTAATTTACGCCAGCTTTTTACAAACTTATTGCCACAAAAACCGATTAATCACGCGATCAACTTTAGGATTTTCATATAGTTGACTATGTTGTGCCGACCGTCCATGAAATTCACGTTCACGATAATTCCGCGCGCGACCAGCCACTAAATACCGTAATGACTGTGACGAGGCGTTACTAACACGACCATCCGAATGACTACCGTTATCCAAATTGCCATATACATTTAAGATACTAACTTGATGTTTAGCCAATTTTTGTCGCAAAGTCAGTAACGGCCGATAACTCGCGTTTATCGGCTTAGGCCGGCCATTTTTCGCTAACTTAATCTGGTTAGGCTCATCATCCATCCCAATAATCCCATCAAAATGTCCAGCAATATCCACAACCCGATTCACTCTCGGTAACCCGCGTTGGCCGTCATATCTCAAAATTGCCGTCCATAACGTGAGATTCCCCATTGAATGGGCCACGGCATTATACCGTGTAAACGTGTGCCGCTGCTTAACTGCCAGTAAGACTTGCTTAAACCAGTGGCTCGTCGTCTGATAGTTGCTATTCTGGTTTGCTTTGAAAACAACTTGCACGATTGGCCGTTTAACTTTAGCTGGCCAATGCCCGCGCAACGTTACCTGACCAGTCTTACTGACAGTTGCCGTATACACTTTAGTTGCTCGCTTCTGACGTTGGGCGGCGGCAATCATACTTTGACTAGAACGACCACTAGCGCCATAACCGTGCAAGTAAAAAGTTGGGACGGCCCGACGACTACCTTTAGTATCGTGATTTTGTATGCCCCAATAGGCACCGCCACCAATTAACACCACTACTACTAACAAACCTAACCAAAATCCTAACTTACGACCCATGTCAATCCCCCTTATCTGAACCTAATCTGTTGGTAATTGCTTAATTATTTTAGCTGGTACACCCGCAACGACCGTATTGTCAGGCACATCTTTCGTGACCACGGCGCCCGCACCAACGACGGCATTCTCACCAATCGTGACTCCCGGTAACACGGTCACGCCAGCGCCTAACCACGCATTGCGTTTAATCACGACGCGGCGACCATAAAACCGATGCCGTAATGCCGGTTGCCGGTCTAACGGATGATTGACCGATACAAGTTGTACATTGGGTCCAATCAGCACGTCATCTTGAATCTCAATGCCACCGACATCAACAAAGGTACAATTCATATTAATAAAGACCCGCTCGCCAATCCAAATATGATGACCAAAGTCACTATGAATCGGTAGTAAAATCGTTGATGAGCTCGGAATCGGTCGATCAATGATCTGACTGAAGGTGGTGCGAATTGTGTCAGCATCAGCGACACCTTGATTCAGTTTAGCCAAAGCCCGACTAGTCTGAACCTGGATTGCATCAATCTTCACTACTTCGGGGTCTACCCGGCGATCTAACATCTCACCAGCCAACGCTTTTTCAAAAATCGTCATTCTTTTTCCTCCCATTATCCAACTGAACTTCTTCAGTATACGGGGCGGGCAATCGAATGTTAAATGCTTATTTCACATCATTAGTCATACTTTCCAGGTATGATAGTCACACTGAAAGACAACATTCCGTCACAATTTAATGATAATTCGAACACGTTTCTTTGTCATATTATTAACTCATTCCCACAATTTGCTCGGCAATAACCGACCAGACTTTGTTTTAATGATGTGTGGCTGGAGCTTCGTTATTTTAGCCTTGATTATGGATTATGGCCGGTTATACGACTACCGATAGTCGTAAAAAGTCAGATATAATGTCGACTTTAATCAAGCCTATCAAAAATGCTCAGCGCCGAATTTGGGTACTAAGCATTTTTTGACACAGACATTATTTAATTCTTCGACGTAATCCTATTAAACTTAATAGTCCAAGTAAATCAATCCCTAAGACGGTCAACCAAGTTGTAGTATGAGTGTCGCTCGTTTTGGGCAAAGTTGTTGTCGCCGTTTGATGATTAGGTGCCAATGAAATCTTGGCATTAGCGGGACTTAACTGATTCTGTTCCCGTCGACTAGTCACCATTGCGTTTGAACTTGACTCAGTCCCTTTCTTCACATCAATCGTAGTCTTGGTCATGATCGGTTTCATCTTCGATTTGACCTCAGTAGTCTTCTTCACTGGTTTACTAGTGTCAACATTAATAGTCGAGACTGGAGATGGGACTGGCTGATGATTTTCAGCCGGCTGATCTGGTACAACTACTGGTTGCGACGGTTCAGGCGCCGGACTTGGCTCTGGCTGCACATCCCCATTACCGGGATCAGTCGGATTAACTGGTGCAATAGCAGCGACCACAGTAATCAACGCTGTTTTGATAATTGGCGTTAACTCTGGGTGCTTATCATACGTATAGCGGACCAAATATTGACCTGGTTGCTGCCAGTTAACAGTCCCATCAATCTTTAAATCATTGATTGTGAGTGGGTTGCCAGCATAATCCGTCGCACCCACTAAATTATCTTTAGCGTGCCACTGCTCACCAACTGTCAGCTGACTAGAACGAGTATCAATTGCAGCTAAATTAGCTAAGATAGTCAACTTAACCGTTTTAAAAATTTTTGTCGAAGTACCATCTACAAAACTAAAGGTTATTTGATAATTACCAGCTTGACTAGTATCCGGAGACTTAACTACTCTATGCGTCTTTAAATCCAAAACCTGAGTACTAATCTTTGAAACTAACCGGCCAGTCTCATCAATTGCCGTTACTTGATGCAGATCACTAGTCCACTGCTGTCGCTTATCAGCAATTAGGGTAACATTTTGAGCCGTGACTTTCGAATCTGATTGTAACAGTGTGAGATACGCCGTCGCTAAAACCTGGCGATTACCGTTATTATCAGTATAAATATAGTTAATCTGATAATAGCCGGGTTGTTGTAAATTTAATTGCCGATTAAGTGAGCGAGCAACGCTAGTAATCGTATAGCTCAACCGAGTATTACTAATCGGCTGGCCCTGTTCATCACTAGTTGAAAGAATATTATCAATTGGCTGCCACTTAGCCGTTTCAGGGCCAATATACATTGTGACATCAGTTGACTTCAACTTAATATTAACTGGGTAAACAACTTTGACCACCGTTTGATTCAATTTAGTATAGGCACCATCTTTAGTCTTATAAGCATAAATGACCGTATAGGTACCTGGCTGCTGTAAATTTAATGGTTGATTCCAAGTTATACCAATTCTATTAACATCAATCGGCTGACCAAGTTCATCCGTACCACCTTGATAATTGTTGGTTGCTGACCAAGTTACAGGCGTAACGCCAATTGTATGGGTCACACGCTGCGCTTTCAAAGAAAGAGTTGGCTCAACCGTTCGTTGATACGTGATCAAGCTATCGGGTTGACTATTTACCTTGTATAATTGCATTAAATCACCACTAGTCATCGCAGTAGGATTAGTTGAACTGAGCCAATAACCAGCATAACTATTCGGTTTTACACTATTCACCATGGCTGCACCACTTAATACCGTATTTTTTCCCACTATTAATGTTGATAATGCTGTTGTGCCTTTCAATAAGTCTTGTACGCCAGAAAATTTACCGTCTATAGCCAGTCCTGAAGGATTTTGATAAAGTGCCAATAAATCATCAGGGCTAGTAAGCTCTGTTAACTTCTCAGTAAACATTCTAGTCACTTCCTGAGCTGATTGCATATTAAGATTGCTTAAATCCAAGCTAGTTAATGATGAATCATTTAGGAAAACCCACCAAAAATAATTAATTTGCTTAGCATTAAAGTCTTTCAAATTTACTGATTTTAAACTTGAACAATTAGCGAAAGTCCCAACAAAGTACGTAAGCGCCGGTACATCTAATGAACTCAAATCTATTGCTGATAGTTGTTTACAGTTATTAAAAGTCAACATCAAACTCACTAATGATGGCGCATTAAGATGTTCTAAATCTACATCTCTAAGCTGAACATCATCATAAAAGGTATAGTCCAATCCTAAAAGCTCCGGCAGAACTGTGTTGGATAAATCTACTTGTTGCAAACTAGGACAAAACGAAAAAGTACCCATCATATTACTTAACATTGGTGCATTTAGCGCGGTTAATGAAACTGTTTGTAACGACTGACATGACGTCAACATAAAGCCCATATTAGTTACGTTAGGTAAACTCAATGATGAAAGGTCCAAGTCTTTCAAACTATCACAATGAGCAAGCATATAGCTCATATCTGTGACATTATTTAGGTTTAGCTTTTTAATATCGATGCTTTGCAGATTAGAACAACCACTAAACATATAACTCATGTTCGTTACTCTTTCTGTCGCCAAATGCGCTAAATCTAAAGTAGTTAATACCTTGCAGTCATTGAACATATGACTCATATCGGTCACATTATTAGTATTAATCGACTTTAAATCAATCGTCTTTAGATTAATACAATCTTTAAACATTGCTTCCATTGTCGTTACTTCGGCAGTATCAAAAGAAGTCAAGTCCAAGTTGGTCAAAGTTTCGCAACCACTAAACATCCCGTGCATATCTGTAACTGCAGTAGTATTCAAAACGCTTAAATCAATTGACTTAAGAGCCGTACAATCTTTAAACATCCCCTGCATATTTGTAACCGTAGCGGTCTCCAGCCCACCAAGATTAATTGACTTAAGATTAGTGCAGCCGCTAAACATCTCGGCCGTACTTGTCATAATCTGACTCACCTTTAATCCAGTTAAATCCAAATTAACGAGACCAGTACAGTCTTTAAACATCTCGGCTGTTTCAAGATTATATGGCGCGGTAAAGGTACTGAAATTCAATGATGTTAACTTCGAACAACCACTGAGAAAGCCATACAAATGATCCACATTTTCAGCATCGATAGTTGTCAAATCAAGACTAGTTAACGACGTACAATTCATAAACGTTTGAGCCATATATTCAGGCTTTACACCTTTAAACATCGTCATATCCACACTAGTCAATGCCTCACAATCATAAAATGTTCTGTAAAAAAGGACTGCTTTCGTAAAATCGAATGCATTAACGTCAATCTGTTTAAGTGATGCACAACCCTCAAATAGGCTCGTAGCCTCATCTATTACGAACTTCACTTTATTCGTGAAATTAAGTGTTTTAAGGCTCTTACAATCCTGGAACATCTCTTTAGTGTTCTGATAGTCAGCACTCGTATCATCTGAATTATTTCCATTAATTAAATTCAAAGTTAAGTTTTCAAGACTCGAACACTTGGCAAACATTCGCACCATTTGTCCGCGGACCGATAACTCATCAACACCAAGGCTTGTCAACTTCACACAATAGAAAAACATTTGCATTGCATTCGTGGCATTTTCGAGAGTCACCCCATTCAGTGCAAGAGAGTCAAGACTTCCACAAAACATAAACATAGCTGAAGCATTGGATAGTTTCTTTGTTTCAACTTTAGACATAACAGCTGATTGTAATTTAGAACAGCTTATAAAAAGTTGGCTTGCGTTAACTAGATTTGATACATTCCAACCACTAAAATCAATATTTAATAATGAAGAATTATTGTCAAACATATTGTACATACTGTTAACATTAGTAACATCCAAATTGCTTAAGCCTTGGTATTTAGTTACCGCTGTAAAAGCGTCAAACATAAAAGCAGTGGAAGTCGGTGCAACTACCTTGCCGTCGAAGTCCACTTCAACAACTGAAGTGGCGTCTTTTTTCCATGGCCATGAGTATCTAATCGTTCCCATATCGTCCACAGACGGTGCCTCATCTAATATTCCTGCTTCTATATGTAAAATTTTATTATCAACATACCAATCCGAAGTTCCTAACGTCCCCCAATCAGTTGCCGTCGCTGGAATAATAGCTGGACGATTCTGACTATCAGCATTGTCAGCCGACACCGTCGTTAAGCTTGCGTCCCGCTGTAGTGCTGCTCGCGAAACTACATCTTGTTGTTTTAATCTTGCTGAAACAATTGCCGAATCAGCATACGACGGTGCAGACTGATTTCGAGTAATGTTAAAGTTCGTTTGTAGATTTGTCTTACTAACAGATGATGAATTAGATTGTAGACTAGACTCGGTGGCACCGGAGCTAGTACTAACCGCTGACTGACCACTTTGAGCACTAACAGCTGACACTGCACTAGTTTGACTCACTGACCCACTTGGCTGACTAGCAGATTCAGATACTGCAGGCTGCGAGCTTTTTACTGCTTGTGTATTCGCCACTGTATTTTGCTGCGAAGCTGCTACACTATTTTTAGTTTTAGCAGCGCTTGTCGTCAGACTTACTTGTTTAGTATCAGTTGCCGTTTGCATGACTTGAGGGGCTACGTTTGTAGTAGACTGGCTCGAACTGGACTCCTCGGTCGTATCTGCATATACCGATTGTGAATTTAAAACACCACTAATGGCCAAGATACCCATAAATACCCAAAATCGACCCTGTTTATACATCTTATAATGTAATTTAACATCCTGCCGCATCAACATGATACTCCCCTCAAATCCTAACGACCCTTATAATCTATCTATTAGAAAGCACTTACACGTTAAGTATAGTGCTTTATTAACCTGATTAACAGTTAATGGTTATATAAATTGTTAGAAATTTTTATCAAAAACTGTTATCTCAATGCTTATGTCAAATTAGAATAACATTTTCAACAATACCGTCATCATCAAATCTCCAAAATTGTTGGCGGCTAATAGTTGTCATAATCTTAGCACCGAAAATAAGTCTGTTGACCCTTATACAAGATAACAATTCCATTAGAAGTCGCTTGTAGATTTAAAATCTAAAAAGCTTTAGTAACCATTTCCGATTACTAAAGCCTATAAGATTCAACTCATTTTTAAAACTTGTAACAGAGCTAAACACAATATCTTTTCGTTAAGCTGGTATGACTATGTGCTTAAACAACATTTACTTGACCTTTCTTCGGAAGTTTAAAAGACCGATCAACCCCAGTAAATTAACTCCTAACAAACTCAGCCAACTTGATGGTCGCGCATCATTAGTTTTGGGCAATGTCTTTGCTGACTTCTGACTATCATTTAGTACTTGTTTTTGACCATCAGCATTCAATTTAGCTGGTCCTTGCTGTTTAACAGTCCCCACATTTGAATCTGATTCAGTTTCTTGTTGAAAATCAGCTTTGCGGACATTTGTTTCAGGCTTCAACTTGGATTTAATTTCAGTGGTTGGTTTGACTGGCTTACCAGTATCAACATCAACGACCGGCGCTGGATTAGGTTGTTGATCCCTAATTGTTTGATCTGGTACCGCTTCCGGATATTCAGGTTCTGGCTGTACATTCCCATTACCGGACTCATTCGGGTCAACTGGCACAACGGCCGCAACCACAGTAATCAACGCCGTCTTAGTGATTGGCGTTAACTCTGGGTTCTTATCATACGTATAGCGGACTAAATATTGTCCCGGTTGTTGCCAGTTAACGATACCATCAACTTTTAAATCATCAATAGCGAGTGGTTTGCCAGTATAATCCGTTGCACTAATGAAATTATCTTTAGCATGCCACTGCTCACCAACTGTCAACTGACTATCCTTGGTTTTAATTCTCGCTTGATTAGCCAAGATTTTTAAATTAACAACTTTGTAAACCCGATTTTCAACCCCATCAAGAAAACTGAACGTAATTTGGTAATTACCAGCTTGATGAGTGTTGACAACGTTTACATTTTTACCACTGGCTTGATCAACTATTGATGTCTTGATAGTGGTTACTGCTTGACCGTCTTCATCAATTGCAGTTGGGTGGTGCATCAGACTGTTCCACGTTGTTTTCGGATCAGCAATAATGACTTTATCTACCGCATCAACAGTGGCTTTTGATTTCAATAGAGTTAAAAAGGCGCTGCCCAAAATATCGCCGTCATACAAATAATCGATTCGATAACGACCGGGCTGAGTCATATCTAGTCGACTGCTACGTGAACGCGCCAAGATTGGTGTAATTTGATAATCCAGCTTTTCTTTAATGTCTTTTCCAAGTTCATCGGTTGCCGTTAAAACATTATTAGCCGGACGCCATGTCGCCGTCTTAGGTCCGATATACATTGAAATATCCGTAGACTTCAACCCAACTTTAACTGGATAAACAACTGTAATTATAGTCTGGCTTACTTTTGCGTAAATACCATCCTCGGTCAGATAACGATATGATACTGTATAAATACCCGGGGTATTAAGATTTAAGTTTCTATCCCACGTAACCTCAACCTCTTTAATTGGTATTGGATCACCAAATTCATTACTACCACCAATATAATTATCATTTGCTGACCATTCTGTATCTAGATTGAGCCCAATCGTATGTTTTATTTTAGTTTGTTTCAATTGAATTTCTGGTTCGGAAGAACGCACGAAAGTCCTTTTTTCTGCTGGCGCCGTTCCTAAATAATAAGTCGCCATAAGATCATGGACAGTTATACTGTGCTTCATGTCAGTCGTATTAAACCATCGCCCAGCATATGAATCTACGGTCGTTGTATCCGGTAATTTAACATCCCCTAAATCATCACTCAGCACCACTTGATTGCTCAATACTAATTTCTTAAGTGAATGAGTATTGGCTAAAAACTGATCAACTCCTGAGTAACCTCCCATAAGGGAATAATCACTATTTGTAGTCAGTTTAATAATATCCGAATAATTAGTCATTTCTAAAATACTCTGTTGAAAACTACCTAATTCGTCATTGACCTGCCGCATATCAAAATGACTTAAATCCAAGGTTTGTAACGCATAATTATTTAGAAACATCCAGCTGAAATTAGTCGCTTGACTAGTCTGAAAGGACGATAGATCAATACTTTCTAACCGATTACAATTAGCAAACATACCGAGAAATAGCGTAATATTTGATGTATCAAAAGAAGATAGATTTAATGTCGTTAAACTTCGACAATTTGCAAACATGAGAGCTAATATTTCTACTTGCGACGTATTGAATTTTGCTAAGTCTAACGTTTTTAAACTCTCATCCCCATAAAACATACACATCATATTATTAACTTGATTAGTTTCTACATCAGCTAGATTTAAATCTTCTAATTTCGGACAAACTGCGAACATAAACGACATATCAGATACTTGTCGAGTATCAAATCCCGATAAATCCAATTTAGTTAACTCTGTACAACCACACACCAATCCTTGCATTGTTTCAACTAGGGTCCGTTTGAAAACTACTTAAGTAAAATACAAATTGAGGCAACGTATACTGCTGACAGAAAGACGTGCGCTAGCTTATCGTAACGAGTAGCTATTCGG
>NZ_BJDK01000008.1 GCF_005405105.1 Lactiplantibacillus dongliensis | reverse complement strand
GAGTAAGACGACCGTAGAAAACTATATTGCTAATCAGCGAAAAGCATAATGGTATTCATCCCTTGTTTGAAAGCAAGGGAATTCTGCCAAATTTATATTAAAAGTGAACTCAGCACCAGATGTTGACAAAACATTAAAATGAGTTTATGATTGCAAATGTTAAAAATAAATGAGAAACCAATTGTGATGATCAGGAAAGTAGTAACTGGGATCAAGTCTAGGGAGCTGACGGGTAGTGGAAGTCAGTCTTGAGCCAGTCATGAAAGTAACCTGTGAACTGCCGATGCGAGCGTCAGTAAGTGTCGGCTGGGGACACCCATTATCGTGTGAACGTATCGTAGCCTGTGAGGTGCGACGGGTTGCTTCTAAGTAAGTGGAAGAAGCAGTCGAGCCGAACACTTTTCAACCCCTACTGTACGCGATCAAAGCTGCCGGACACGCAAATGCCCAGCACAAACAAAGGTGGTACCGCGCGCAAGCGCCCTTTGAAAATCCTAGTGATTTTCAAAGGGCGCTTTTTTCGTTTGATGATGAAGGAGGACGAGTGCATGTTTCAAACAACAAGTTATGGTGGTCTTAGTCGAGTGCCAAGCAATGACGAATTAGCTGTTGTTACTCAAGTCAACACACAAGGAGTTTTTGCTTATGTCCAATCAAAAATTAACATTCAAACATTATCTCATTATTGGTTCAATGTTGTTCGGCATGTTCTTTGGTGCCGGTAATCTTATCTTTCCGATTCATTTAGGTCAATTGGCCGGTAGTCATTGGTTAACGGCTGGTTGGGGCTTCTTATTGACCGGGACACTCTTACCGTTACTCGGCATTATTGCGATTAGTATTACCCGCAGTACTGGCATTTATGATCTTGCCCGGCCAATTGGCAAACATTACGCCACAGCATTTATGATTCTAACTTGCGCCACCCTTGGCCCGTTGTTTGCTACGCCACGGACGGCCACAACGCCGTTTCAGATTGGCATTGCTAGTCATGTCAGTACCAGTCAAGCCCCGCTTTACTTGTTCATTTATTCATTGATTTTCTTCAGTATCACCTATTGGGCTTCCCGGAAACCAACGGGCATTGTGGACATGATCGGCAAGCTGCTCAATCCGGCCTTTTTGATTCTACTAGCGGTTATCTTTGGGATGGCGTTTACGCATCCTTTAGGTATTGCGAAAATGACCGCTACGACGACGGCTTATCAGCAACATGCTTTTCTGAATGGCTTTTTACAAGGGTATAACACGATGGATGCCTTAGCTGCTTTACTATTCGGGATTGCCGTTGTCACGGTTATTCGTGGGTTAGGACAGCATAATCCAACGGCGATTGCGAAAACGGCTGCTAAATCTAGTTTGCTGAGTATTTCGTTAGAGGCACTGATCTATCTCGGCTTAATCTGGCTTGGCGCGACATCGTTAACCCACTTTAAGTTGACAGTCGATGGCGGGATTGCCTTTTCACAAATTGCCAAGGCGTTCTTCGGCGTTCCTGGGGAGATTATGTTAGCGATTATGGCCACGTTAACTTGTTTAACGACGGCGGTTGGCTTGGCATCGTCATTTTCAGAAGCGTTACATGCGAAATTTCCAAAGATTTCCTATCGAACTTGGAACCGGCTTTCTTGTGGCGCCTCGTTCTTAATTGCCAATATTGGTTTGGATCAGATTATCGCTTGGTCAACGCCAATGCTCATGTTCTTGTATCCTTTAGCGATTACGTTGATCGTCTTATCGATTCTGTCACCGTTATTTCACCGTAATACGGGTGTCTATCGTTGGACGACTGGGTTTACTCTGATACCCGCATTATTCGATGCGCTGGGTTCGGCTCCCGCAATCGTGACGCGACAAGGTTGGGCGCAACACTTATTAGCTTGGGATGCGAAAACTTTACCGATGGCGAAGTTGGGTATGGACTGGGTGGTCCCAGCGTTGATTGGATTAGCGATTGGCCTGGGTGGCTACCTGATTCAACGGACCTTGGCAGCGCGCAGTTACAAAACGAATCAAGATTAAGGTGTATCATGAACTTACGACATATTTAAAGGATGGATGGCAGTGAGCTTTTTAGGAACTTTGTGTTTATTATTAGTTGCGACGACCTTAGCGGGACACTTTGCCCATCGTGCCGGGATTCCGGCCGTGATTGGGGAAATTTTGGTGGGCGTTTTGCTGGGACCGGCGATTTTAAATTGGGTCCAGCTCAATACCCTCGTCCAAACGTTTTCGGACATCGGGGTGATAGTCCTGATGTTTATTGGTGGCTTGGAAAGTAATCTGACGTTGCTAAAGAAGTATTTGCGGCCAGCTATTATTGTGGCCGTCATTGGTGTGATTTTTCCAGTCGTGATTATGGGGGTCACAAGTCGATTGTTTCACTTTACGTGGTTTGAATCACTGTTTATCGGCGTGATCTTTTCGGCCACGTCAGTCTCTATTTCCGTCGAAGTGTTAAAAGAGTTCAAGGCACTGGATACTAAAGAGGGCGCGACGATTCTCGGTGCGGCCGTCGCGGATGATATTATTGGGGTTATTTTGTTAAGTTTGATGATTTCGATGATGGGTGACTCTGGTAGTGGTACGCAATCTAATATCGGTATCGTCTTGTTGGAACAAGTCGCGTTTTTTGTGGGCGTCTTCTTATTAGTGAAATGGGTTGCACCGTATTTGATGCAACTGAGTGACCATCTTTTGATGGCAGCCAGTCCGACAATTATGGCGATTATCATTTGTTTGGCAATGGCTTGGGTTGCGGATTTAGTCGGCCTGAGTGGTGCGATTGGCGCATTTTTCGCCGGGGTCGCGGTTGCTCAAACTGACTATCAGCACCAAGTCGATATCAGTGTGGAACCGGTTGGCTATACGATGTTTATTCCGTTGTTTTTCGCTAGTGTCGGGTTGAATATGACGTTTGATGGGTTCTGGGCCGCGTTACCATTCATTGCGGTAATGACAGTCTTAGGTGTCCTAACAAAACTAGTCGGTTGCGGCTTAGGTGCACGCTTGAACGGTTTTAGCGGATCGAGTAACTATCTAGTCGGTGCGGGGATGATTTCCCGTGGTGAAATGGCATTGATTACGGCCCAAATCGGATTCTCCGCGCATTTATTATCCGGCGATTATTATTCAGATGTTATTTTAGTCATTATTCTGGTCACCATCATTGCACCATTTGTCCTAAAAGACGCCATTAACCGGGCGCCAAAGTTAGTGGTTAGTGATAAATCGGCGTAAACTAGTTTAGGTTGCCGCTACGGTTGGTCTGGACTGACGCTGGAACGTGGTGGCCGCGTTTGAAAGCCTGAGAAGCGGTCTTTCAAGCCGGGCTTTGACTAGAACTGGGAAAAATCCCCCAGCTCAAGTCAAACGACACCACTGAGCGTCATCCAGCCCGCCCTACGCTGAATGATCGGATTAATATGGTTGACGACTAACTTGAAAGTAAGACTTTTTAACGCCGGGCGGACTAGAATTGGCTCAGTGGTGTCGTTTATCTTAGTCGGTGGTTTTCCGACTTAGATAAAGCCCGACTTTTGAGACCGCTCTGTGGCTCAAAAACGTGGCCACCACGTTCCAGCCAATGCTAGGCCAACCAGAGTGGCAATTTATATCAATCAAAATTTGACCTATCAAAAAACATCTTCAGCCAAATTAGCTGAAGATGTTTTTTAGTATCCGGTAATTAGACGCGGACTTGATGTTCAATAGTAAATAACGTGGGATCAAGATGCACGATTAATGGTGAGACATCACCCACACTGAGTAGCGTTAAGTGGTGCATTGCGCGTGACGCAATCGTATAGAGCAGACCGACTGAATTGGCATCTGGGTAGTTTTGAGCGGAAATGTCATAGGCAATGACGGCATCAAATTCCAAGCCTTTCGCTAGGTAGATCGGCAAGACAATGACGCCCTGTGGCATCGTCCGGTCACTATCAGCCATCAATGTCGCCACGGTATGATGTTTCAAGAATTGATAGACTTTCTTGCTATCTGCCATATTCCGTGTCAAAACAGCGACCGTGTGGGTGTGTTCAAGCTGCTGATGAACTTCCGTCAGTAAACCTTGTAAGGCACTGTCTTCATCGTAACGAATCATCACTTTCGGTAAGGCGCCTTCTCGTGTAAAGGCTTGAATCTGGTCGCCATCTGGTAAGAGCGCTTTAGCGAAATTCGTGATTTGTAAGGTCGATCGATAACTCTTATTCAACGTAATTAAGTTAGCCCGCCGTACCTGAAAGGCATCGCGTAAACGTTCTAGTAACTGTTTGGGTTGTTCGATTCCTTTGAATAGGGCTTGCTCACTGTCACCTAGTAGGGTGAACTTGGCAAGTGGAAAGGCGTGCTTAATGTAAAGCAATTGCGCTAACGAGTAATCTTGCATCTCATCGACGAAGAGGTATTGCATGCGCCGATTTTGTCCGCTACCGGTTAAAATATCGCGTAATAATAAGAGCGGCGCGCAGTCAATTAAGTCAATCCGGTGGTATTCAATTCCGGCACGGAAGGCTTTGATTCGTGCGTTCCAATCGGTTTCGGTAACCGCGGCTGGACAGTCGACTTGAGCTAAGAAGTCATTGTACTGTTCATAAGTATCTAAAAAGTAGCCATTATAAATGGCATCATAAACTTGGCGCAAGCGCTTGGTTACGATTTGCTTACCAATATAGAAGACTTCATCATCCAACGATTGAAAGGCGCCACGGCGTTTGTCACCAAGTAAGTCGTGATAGGCTTCATCCGATAATTGGTCGATCTGTTCGTTGACCCAATCAGCTTGAGCTTCATGATCGATGCGGTGTTTAAGTCGTTTGATCAACGTGTTCTTGATCGCTAAGAACCGGTCAGCTGGTTGCATGGCAGTGGGTAAACTAGTGGCAATCGCCGTGATTTCTGCGCGGGTGAAGAAGACATCGCCGTTGAAGACGATGTTAGTGAACCGCAGCTTGTCAGCCGGTAACTGGTGACAATAGGCGTCAACTTGGGCCATAAAGGCGGCCCCTTCTTGAAAGTCACGAATCGCCGCACTGGTCGCTGGGGCTTGTTGGTCACTTTCGTAGCGTTCAAAGAGACTTTGGACAGTCAGACCTTGGAACCGGGCACTGAGGAATTCCGCTAGTGTTACTTGGCGCATATTACGTTCCCCTAAACTCGGTAAAACTTCCGAAATATAGTGGCTGAATAACCGGTTAGGTGAGAATAAGACCATCTGGTCAGCTTCGAGTGACGCACGTGAATGGTATAACAGAAAGGCGATCCGCTGTAAGATCGCGGAGGTCTTTCCAGACCCCGCGACTCCTTGGACGACTAAGAGATCACTGTAAGTATCACGAATGATATCATTTTGTTCTTTTTGAATCGTGGCCACGATGTTTTGCATATAGGCATCGTTTTGTTCTCCGAGAACGGATTGTAGAATCTCATCGCCAACGGTTTCGTTAGTATCGAACATATTGTTAATCTGACCATGATCGATTTGGAATTGCCGTTTCTTCAATAGTTCGGTCGTTTGCTCACCCGCGGGGGCTTGGTAGGCGACTTTGCCGAGCGTCCCATTATAGTAAACGGAAGAAATCGGGGCGCGCCAGTCATAAACCAAGAAGTTTTGATGTTCATCGACAAACGACGCGGTTCCGATGTAGAGGCGTTCGGGATCATCTGCGGGGTCATCTTGGATGTCGATGCGCCCAAAATAAGGTGAGTTACTCAAATCTTTTAAGACACCGACTTGTCGATTTAAGATGGCTTCGGATTCAACGGCGCGTTCAACCATTTGCTTTTGTTGTTGCAGTTCGGCGTTGGTTTCAATTCGGTCATCAACTTCAAAGGTATTGACGGAGTTGTTGTCCCCATAGTTTTTTTGAATAATGTCGGTATCATGGTGGGCCTTAGCCACCAAACGGTCGGTCTCTTTAGCGCGAGCCTTGATCTGTTTAACGACCGTATCTACTCGGCGCTGTTCTTGTTGTTGTTCTTGATCTGGTGTTGTCATTGGCAGCCTCCCGTTTTAAATTCTCGTGTAAATAGCTTGAACAATTCTAGGCGGATTTAGGGGCGCTGTCAATCAAAGCGCCTGCATTTTAATGAATGCTGGGTCTTGCAACTAATGCCACTTTATTCTAAGATGATTTTAATAATTCTAATGAAGAATGGGTGACGAGATGCAAGTAGCGTTAGCACAAATTGATATTAAGTTCGGTGATCCAGATGAAAACTATCGTCGCGTTGCGGCTGCGGTCAAACAGGCTGCCGTTCAGCAGGCGGCTGTCGTCGTTTTGCCGGAAATGTGGAATACTGGTTATGCTTTAACGGCGCTTGATCAATTGGCAGATCGTGATGGTGCCCGGACGCAAGCGTTCCTAGCTGACCTGGCACGGCAATACCATATTAATTTAGTTGGTGGGTCCGTGGCGGTTGCCCGCAATGGTCACTACTATAATGAAATGTTAGTCATTAATCGGCAAGGGGCATTGCTGAGCCGCTACGATAAAGTCCATCGTTTCGGGTTGATGCGTGAAGATCAATACATTACGGCTGGCCAGACCGAAAATCGATTTGTACTCGATGAGGTGCCGGCAATGGGTGTCATTTGTTACGACATCCGTTTCCCCGAATGGTTACGCAAGCAAGCTGCTCAGGGGCCACAAGTGATCTTCGTCTCAGCCGAGTGGCCAACCGTTCGTTTACCGCAATGGCGGATTTTGTTGCAAGCACGGGCCATTGAAAACCAGGCATACGTTGTGGCAGTTAATCGCGTCGGCAGTGATCCTGACAATGACTTTGGTGGCCAGTCATTAGTGATTGATCCACTGGGACAAGTGATGGCCGAAACGCAGGATCAACCAATTGTGGTGACGGTAACAATAGATTTACAGCAGGTGGCGGCCGTTCGGGGGAGTATGCCAGTCTTTGCAGATCGGCGGACTGAGCTGTATTAGCATTTAGAATAAAATAGGCTTGGTACTAATTGAATTAAGTGACCACTCTGGTTGGGCCAGCACCAAGCATGATAAAGCTAATGATTATAACCGGATTTACAAAAAACCATTAAGATTAGATCAATGCTAATGATTTTTGAAGCTTTCAGCAAAAATCATTACTTGAAAAACTAACTTTGACACCAGCGCGCGTAACGCTTACACTAGTATCAAATAATCGTTGAAGAAAAGAACAGTAGGGCGTCCAACCAACAGAGACCTAGCAATTGCTGCAAGCTAGGAGGGACAATCGAATTGGCTTTTTGGAGATTCGGAGTTTAGACCGGGTACCCACCCTTATCGGCGTAATGAGTGGCAGAAACAGTTTCTGCAATTTAGGTGGTACCACGGTAATGCGTCCTAATTGACTAGTAATAGTTGATTGGGATTTTTTTGTATCGAATAATAGGAGGATATGAATATGACGAAAAAAGTATTATTAACTGGAGATCGCCCCACCGGCCGGTTGCACATTGGCCATTATGTCGGGTCATTACGTAATCGGGTGGCGTTACAAAATACCGGTGATTACGATTCATACATTATGATTGCGGATAACCAGGCGTTGACGGATAACGCGCATGATCCAGAAAAGATTCGTAAGAGTTTATTACAAGTGGCAATGGATTATTTGGCTGTCGGGATTGATCCTGAAAAATCAACCATTTTAGTGCAATCACAAATTCCGGCGTTAACGGATATGATGAACCAATTCTTAAACTTGGTGACGGTAGCCCGCTTGAACCGGAACCCAACTGTTAAAACGGAAATCAAACAAAAGGCGTTTGGTGAAAGTGTTCCTGCTGGTTTCTTTGTTTACCCAGTGAGCCAAGCTGCCGATATCACTGCCTTTAAAGCCACTACGGTCCCCGTTGGTGATGACCAAGAACCAATGTTGGAACAAACGCGTGAAATCGTGCGGAGCTTTAACCGGACGTATCAACGAGATGTTTTAGTTGAACCAGAAGGCTATTTCCCACCGAAAGGGTTAGGCCGAATTCCCGGGTTAGATGGTAATGCTAAGATGAGTAAGTCGTTGGGCAATGCGATTTACTTGGCTGACGATGCCGATACGGTGCAAAAGAAAGTCATGTCAATGTACACCGATCCTGATCATATCCACGTTGAAGATCCTGGTAAGATTGAAGGCAACGTGGTCTTCACTTACTTAGATATCTTCGGTGAAGATAAAGCCAAGATTGCCGACTTAAAGGCTCAGTATCAACATGGTGGCTTAGGTGATGTGAAGATCAAACGTTACTTGATCGAAGTATTGGATGGGGTCTTACGGCCGATCCGCGAACGTCGCGCCATCTATGAAGCTGATCCTGCCCAAGTGATGCAGATTTTAAAGGATGGGACTGCCAAAGCCAACGTGGTTGCGGACCAAACTTGGCGTGAAATGCAAGCGGCCATTGGGATTAATTATTTTGAAAAATAAGGTTTAATAAAAATTGTCGTCACTTGAAAAAAGGACGGCAATTTTTTTATTGAGACGCAACTCTGCAAGTGACGGCGATTAATGCTAAACTTAATCCCATAATTAATTAGCTAGAGGAGCATCTGAAACGTGACAGAATCAGGATATTGGCAACAAATTGCAGCTAAGGCTCGCGCTGAACAGCGGCCATTTTTCACGATGGCCCCGATGGAAGCCGTTAGTAACACCGTCTTTCGGCAAGTCATCAGTCGGGCCGCCGCCCCCGATGTATTTTTTACGGAATTTGTGTACGCTAAAGGTATTACGAATCCCAAGACGAAATTCCCGGTACATGGTCGGTTATACGTGGCGCCAGCTGAATCTCAAATGCCGGTGGTTCAACTATGGGGCAACGACCCGGCAGATTTTGCTAGTGCCGCGGTAGCGGTTAAAGCGCAAGGTTATCAGGCGATTGATATTAACATGGGGTGTCCCGATGGTACGGTCATTAAGAATCACGGTGGCAGCGATTTGATTCGTAATCCGCAATGGGCGGTTGATGTGATTGCGGCTGCTAAGTCATCGGGGTTGGCCGTCAGTGCGAAAACCCGTTTAGGCTACAGTAAACTCGATGAGATGCAGACTTGGATTCCGACGTTGCTGGAACAGCACGTGGCGGTGTTGACTGTTCATTTGCGGACGAAACAAGAAATGAGCAAGGTTCCGGCCCACTTTGAAGTGATCGATGAGTTGATTAAGATGCGCGATGCGATTGCACCGGAGACGTTATTGCAAATTAATGGGGACATTAAGAACTATCAGGCTGGAGTGGCTTTAGCCAAAGCGCATCCTGGATTAGATGGCATTATGATTGGCCGTGGCGTCTTCGCGAGTCCGTTTGCGTTTGAGCAACAGCCCCAACCACATTCATTGGCAGAATTATTGGATCTGTTGCGTTACCAATTAGATTTGTTCGATGACTTTAGCCAACGCTACGATGTGCCGCGTTTTCCATCATTAAAACGCTTCTTCAAGATCTATGCGCGCCCAGAGTTAGGCGCGACTGAATTACGCAATGCGATGATGGATGCCAAGTCCACCGCAGAAGTTCGCAAGATTTTGGATGAGTCGCCGTTAGCTAACTAGGCGGATTGTATTTGGTGTTACTTAATGGTTGGTTCTTAAAACGCTAGAACGTTATGGTAACGATACGACTGGGCAATTTAGAAACTGGTAGTTCAGTTAATCTAATGGTTTGAACTGCCTCATTCCTAATTTGCCAATTTTCGTTAATCAACGCCGGGCGGGACAGAATTGGCTCAGTGGTGTCGTTTGACTTGGCCGGTGTTGTTTCCGGCTTAGTCAAAGCCCGGCTTATGAGACCGAACTGTGGCTCATAAACGTGGCCACCACGTTCCAGCCGATTCTGTCCCAACCAGAGTGACAAGTAAAACAGTTATCAAAAGGTCCAGCATACAAGTGGTGTGTTGGGTTTTTTTGATGGACTAACCGGTCTGATGAGACGCGACCGTTGACCATCACACGCTGGGAATTTAATGGTAAAATAAATACAACAGAATGTTTGGTTTTAAGGCGCGACTTTTGAATGATAGGATCGCCTTAAGCTAAAATAACCGAGTGACTTAAAATGAAAAGCGAGCGTGGTGTTATGAAGAATTTAGCAATTGTGGACCTGGGATCGAATTCGGCGCGGATGGCTGTTAATCGACTGCATCCGAATGGAACGGCGGATGAGATTAAGCGGATCAAAGAGGATACCCGGTTATCAGAAGGCATGGGCGCACAGCACGTGTTAAGTGCTACCGCCATTGATCGCACCATCAAAGCGTTGCAACATTTTAAGCGGATCTATTCACGGATGCCCAATACTGATGTGATTGGGATTACCACTGCCGCGGTGCGAATGGCGCAGAATCAGGCAACATTTTTGATGCGGGTCAAAAAGGAAGTTGGTTTGGATCTCAAAGTCTTATCTGGTGATGATGAGGCCTATTACGATTACTTAGGTGTGGCCAATTCGCTAGTCGTCAATGATTGCTTGATTCTCGATACTGGCGGTGCTAGTTGCGAATTGATTCTGGTTAAGGGTGGTCAGGCCAAGCAACTGATTAGTGTGCCGTTTGGCGCGGTCACATTATCGGAACAATTTGAACTTGATGACGTGGTGCCGGCCGCCAATTTATTTCGGGCCCAGATGTTTTTGCGCAATCGCCTAGCAGATATTTGGTGGCTGACCGAAGCGATGCATTTTCCGATTATTTTACTCGGCGGCGCCAATCGGACGTTAGCGCGCATCAATCGCCGGCGTCAACAAAAGCTGAAGGTTGAAGACATTCATGGCTACCGCTTAAAGACAGAAACGGTCTATCACACATTCCTTGATTTCTTGACGCGGTCGCGACTCGGCCGCCAGGATATTTCAGGGATGGAATATGACCGGGCTGATATTATTGTTGGCGGGATGTTGCCACTAGTGACCTTGTTACAAATGCTTGACAGTGATCGGGTCATCTTCTCTGAAAGCGGCGTGCGTGAAGGGATTATCTCGGAACATTTAAATCAGAAAACGGAACCTAAAGATAAGGAATGATTATATGACGGCTGATTTTCGCCATTTTTATCAAAAGAGCTGGGCGGAACGGACCGCGATTGTGGCCGAGAATGCCCACTTATCGTCAACAGAAGCGGCGTTATTCAAAAAATACTATTTGCCGCAACATCATGAGATTATTGAAAATTATTTAACCGATTATCCATTACCCATGGGTGTCGCGGTGAACTTTGTGATTGATGAGCAACCACGAATCGTCCCGATGGTCACCGAAGAACCGTCCGTGATTGCGGCAGCCAGTAATGGCGCCAAAATCATCAAACGGGCTGGTGGCTTTAAGACGGCGCTAAACCAACGTGAGATGATTGGTCAAATCGTGTTAGAACACTTGCAGGATCCGGAACAAACGGCGGACTTGATCAAAGCACATGCACCAGGCTTACTAAAGGTCGCTGACGAGGCTCATCCAAGCTTGAAAAAGCGTGGTGGTGGGGCGCGTCAGCTGCGGGTGCGGCAACTAGGGCAAGGTTACTTATCGATTGATCTGTTCGTGGACGTGCAGGCTGCGATGGGTGCAAACATGCTGAATACAATGTTGGAGGCGGTCGCCAAATCAATTGGTGTCTTGACGAAGACGAATGCGTTGATGAGCATCTTATCCAACTTTGCCACGGCTAGTCTGGTGACGGCGACTTGTGAACTGCCAGTTTCGTTGTTACAAGCCGGCCGTTATGCGGGTGATTTAGTGGCCCAAAAGATTGCCTCAGCTAGCACGGTTGCTCAGATTGATCCTTATCGGGCAGCAACCCACAATAAAGGGATTATGAATGGTATTGACGCCGTCGCCATCGCGACTGGAAATGATTGGCGGGCGATTGAAAGCGGCGCGCATGCCTATGCCGCTAAGGATGGTCAATATCGCGGCATGAGTACTTGGACTACCGATGGCCGGATCTTAAGTGGTACATTGACCATGCCGTTACCAGTCGGCGTGGTTGGGGGCTCGATTAAGATCAATGAACTCGCCCAACTTAATCAGCGATTATTAGGGATTACAACCGCAGGAGATTTGGCAAAGACGATGGCGGCCGTGGGATTGGCCCAGAACTTGGCGGCTCTACGGGCATTAGTGACCACTGGAATTCAACAAGGTCATATGCATTTGCAATTGAAATCATTAGCGTTAGCCGCCGGGGCGACCCCCAGTGAATTGCCTATTATTCTCCAGCGTCTCGAACAAGCGCCGCAACAAGATCTAGCGACGACTCAACAACTCATTGCCACTTATCGGCAAACAAAGGATGAAAATTAAGATGACTGAATTAAAAGTATCACAACAAGTAAAAGACTTATTAAGTGCGACAAACTCCATTTTTCCAGGTAATGTGACGGTCACGTTCGGTGATCAAAAAGCCGGGTATGTGCGTCATGACCAAGCTGCACAATTGATGCAAGATGGGAATATTGAAGTCCATGTCAGCGATATCACGGCACCGAACTATACGGCATCGCATGAAGTCATGCATCTCTTACTGTTGTTGCAAGGCTTCCCACAGATGACGTTTAACTTAACGACGAACAATGCCCAACTAGATGAACAGTTGATGGCGATTGCGACTGAACTTTATGATGCCGTTGCCCATGTCTTAATTGTCCAAAACCAACGGGAACATGACTTAATCGATAGTGAGATTGAAGACTTATACTTCAAAGGCGTTTATGCCACGATTGATCCCGAAGATCCTAATCAAGACGATGCGATGATGACGTTACGGTTATTAACGTTAACGGACTTATTGGTCTTCTTTAATGGTGACTTAGGTGATCAACGCTTAGCCAAGGTTGAAGCGGACTTTCCAAAGTCATGGGCCGCAGCTAAGAAGTTGTATGCAGTCATTACCACTAAGCCGGTTGAAACGCCATTTGCCATGCGGCGGACGGTGGTTAAACTATTCAAAGCTTTCGATGACCAGATGTTGGACTGGGACTTGCCATTGTTACATGGTAGTGAATTCGTCACCATGCAAAGCGTGCTTAGTGACCGGCAACAACGACTAGAAGTGCGCCAATTGTTCGATATTTATCATTCAGAAATGATTGAAACGGAACAGCACACGCGGGCCTTTATCGGGTTAAATAAAGGTGACCGGCAAAATGCGTTTGTCATACCAGCACCAGCTGAAAAGCAAAGTGATGACTTCTTTAAGGAATTGTATGGCATGCAGGTTAAAGATTTGTTTGCCCGGTTGCATGTACCGTTTACGACTAGATAAGAGTGTGAGCGAGGACGGGTTGAAGGTGAGCATTGCCTAGCTAGTCAGTGATACCGGTGAACTTCCGGTATGGCTGACTAGCGTAGCAAGCGGAGCCTTCAGTCCGAGCGAACACGTTTCAGCAAACTAACGCAAAGGAGGTTCTCAAATCATGACAACTCAAGCCCAACAAACGGTACTAGCGGCCAAGCACATTGTCTTCATGACGGGTGCCGGGGTCTCGACACCGTCAGGAATTCCGGATTATCGATCTAAAAATGGCTTGTACACCGGCCATCACAATGCCGAATATTATCTGAGTCATGCTTATCTCGAGTCTGATCCCATTGGCTTTTACCATTATCTAAAGGAAAATTTGTATCATCCAGAAGCTAAGCCTAACGTCATTCATGAAAAGATGGCAGCGTTGACGCAACGCGGGCAGGCTGGAGTGATTACGCAAAATATTGATAATTTATACCAAGTGGCTGAAACTAAAAATTTAGTCGAATTTCATGGCAACTTGTACCAGGTCTACTGTACTCAGTGTGGTCAACCAGTGCCCTGGGCGGACTATTTAAAGTCGCCTTATCATACGACGGATCACGGTTATTTACGGCCCAATGTGGTCTTATATGATGAAGGGATTAATCAGCAAAATGTTGACCGCGCGTTGGCGTTGTTGCGGCAAGCCGATCTGGTCGTGATTTGTGGGACCTCATTTCGGGTTTACCCCTTTGCTGGATTGATTGATTACCGCGCGACTGGTGCGCAAGTGATGGCGATTAATGAAGAACCGTTACAATTACCATTCGATTTTGAGATGGTTCAAACCAATGCGGTCAAATTTTTTGAAGGACTGACGCTAACATGATTACACTAGGATTAACAACTTGGACGGAGCATCCGAGCTTACTGGGCGGAACGGATAACTTAACATTGACGGAATACTCAGGGGTCCTACCAGTTGTTGAAGTCGATACCCCGTTTTACGGGATTCCGAAGGTCAGTACCGTGGCTAAATGGCAAAAAGAAGTTCCGGCCAAGTTCCAATTTATTTTAAAAGCCAATCAGACGATGACGCTGCATGATACTTATGAAGACGGTCTTTCGATGGACGCTTTGAAGACGGCTTACCGTGAATATCGAGCGATGTTGAAACCGTTAATTCAGCATGGACAGCTTAAAGCGGTGTTATTTCAATTTCCACCGTTTTTCGAACGCTCAACGCGGAATTTCCATTATCTACAGCGGATGGTGCAATGGCTGCCAGGGGTACCGATTGCGGTCGAGTTTCGGAATCAGAGTTGGTATGAAGCCGGCGTTAAGGATTCAGTCTTTGACTTTTTGAAGGACTTAGGGCTGATTCATGTGATTGTGGATGAACCGCACGCCATGAATGATGGGGTCTCATTAGAGCCAGTCGTGACGAGTCCGAAATTGGCAATCATGCGGCTGCATGGTCGTAATCAGCAAGGCTGGTCAGCTAAAGGAAAAGATTGGCGCGGTCAACGCACGTTGTATCGCTATAATGACACTGAGTTGGCGGCCTTTAAGACGATGGTCGAAGACTTGCAACCCCAGACAGATGAAGTTTGTGTGATCTTCAACAATAATTCGGGCGGCGATGCTGCGGATAATGCGTTGGCTTTAAAAGAACAGTTAGGCATCTCATTTGGTGATCTAGGACCACAACAGTTGGACTTGTTCTGATAAAAGAACACTTAAAGAACAGTAAGCAGGTCGTGGATTATGATACCCTGAACGTATGGAAAACCGATCAATCAAGGGGGTATCAGACATGACAGAATCAGAAGACAGTTGTAACTTATCATTAGACCGCCGCAAATTTGCTGAAATGGTCGTTAGCTCACACCAAGTTTCGGATGAGCTAGATCCCGAGGCAATCGTGAAACGCAAGCTAACACTATATTTATCCGCGTATTATTTAGCGGATCGTTTTAATAAGTTAGAAAATGCCCATTTTGAAGGGGCTATGAATTCAGAACGTTATCAGAAGTTATTGAATGAACTTAAAGATGAGAAGTTCGGTGACTGGTAAATTGAATAAGTTTGAAGGGCGCTCACATTTGTGGGTGCCCTTTTTTTCTCCTCCCAAAACGTCATAGGACTTGATTGCACATTCAAGATTACTTGAGTTAAAATTGCGGACCAACCAGAGTGGCCACCTGATTCAACTAGTACCAAGCCTTAGTTATATGTTTAAATTTATTGTGATTATTTATACTTTTTACTTAAAAAGTATAATATTTTTGATATTTTAGCCGTATAATGAATTTATAAGTTAACTATACGAATGATGTAAGGTAAAGCTACTGTTTGAATTACGGGGGGTTCTTAGAATGGCAAAAAAAATGGGATCAAAATTGCATTATAAGATGTACAAACAGGGACGCTTCTGGGTCTTTGCAGGTCTAACGCTATTAACTTGGCAGCTTGGGAATACAGCGACTGCCCAGGCAGATACAGCCGGGACGACTGCTAAGCCGGCAACCGCCACGACTCAGGTGACAGCGGCAACTAGTGGTGAGGAAAACAGTGTCAAGTTGTCGGCCACACCAGCATCGACACAAGCTAATCACAGTCAAGCGGAGTCGGCAACGACAAGTACCGATAGTACTGCCAATAGCTCGGAAGCTGCTAGTTCGGCCACCAGTAGCCAGCAACCTCAATCTGGTGCAACTGAGTCTCAGTCAGTAACATCAGGAGCTAGTTCAAGAGCTCAAAGTCAAACTGATGGTAACAGTCAAAGCGCAACTAGTCAGTCGAGTCAAGCACCGGCCAGTGCAGCACTGAAAGATCAATCAAGTGATGTGACACCCGCAAGCTCAGCAGTGACGAGTGCTAAGGACAATAATACAAAACAATTGACTGTTGAACCGGCTTCATCAATGGCGACTACCGGTCAAACTAGTCAGGTCGCTAAGGCAATGGTCACCAGTCGGGCACCCAGACAATTGAATCGCAGTGCTTTATTACGCGATACTGCGGTACCAACTGAGATTAAAGGTGTTAATGGTGATGTCGCCTGGTCATTTGATGCTAGTAATGGGGCGTTAACTTTAGGTGGTGGTACGCTTGGTAGTCCCGACTTTACGTATACCGATACAAACAACACGCTCCAAAAATTGAATCGTGATGATGTTAAGTCAATGGCAGTGACTGGAAAATTAGTGGTCACTGGCCTGAATGGTGTAAAATTATTTGCACATTTGAGCAATGGGGTCACCGGTTTGGACCAGGTTGATGTTAGTCAGGCGACCAGCTTAAGTTATATGTTTTATCAGACGAAGCTAACGCCCGTTGTCAATTTGAATGGTTGGGATGTTCGTAACGTTACTGATATGTCGGAATTGTTTTTCCAGGCGATTGGTGTGACAGATATCGAAGTCAATGACTGGCAGACCGATTCATTAACTGATATGGATGAGACGTTTTCGTGGTCAGATGATTTGGCTACGGTTAATGTAGCTGATTGGAATACTAGTAAAGTGACTAATATGTGGGGGCTCTTCCAATATGCCGGAAAGCTAGTGAATGTGGATGTTAGCAAGTGGGATGTTAGCAAGGTCAGCATCTTCTACCGAACTTTTTATGCCACTGATTCATTAACAAAAATTGATGTTAGTCGATGGAATACTGCAAGTGCGACGAATATGGAGCAAATGTTTCTATCTTCAAGCGTGGAGCACCTTGATTTGAGCAATTGGGACATGTCAAAGGTGACTGATAATGATGAAATGATGGGGTATGCACCAGGTCAAGTGAACACCTTTAGTTTGGTTGAGTTAAAAGTTAGCCCAACGTTTAAATTTGTTTCTCCGGACTTCTCTTGGTATAACAATATCGGCCAAGTCACGACATACCCATATACGGGTAAATGGGTTAAGGTGAGCACAGGTGAAGTTTTAACGTATCAAGAGCTTGATGATTTTTATCGGAAAGGCGCTACGGATACTGCTGAGACTTATCTTGCCCAAACAGATTATAGTGATCGGAGCCAATTGACGGGCCAAGACATTAATATCTATCCGAATACCGATTGGAGCGTGATATCTGGGATTGCCAGTCTGAAAGATGCGCATGGTGAAGATGCGCTTAATTTTGATCCCAGTCAGTTTAGTTATACTGGTTCAGTTGATCAAACTAAGATAGGTCATTATCCAATAACGCTGACCTATACTAGTGCGCTGGGCAATCAATTTTCGGCGCCAATTAATGTCAATGTTATTGAACGTAAAAGTAAAGCGACGATCGGTGGCCAAGATGTCACTGTTGTTATAGGGTCAGACGCAGAAGCCAACTTGGCGGCAATGCAAGCTGTAATTCCAAAATTACTCACTGGGATTACTGATAGTGGCAGTCCCATGGTTGTTGGCCAGGACCAGGTACAAGTTATTGAAAGTTATGCGGATGGTAGTCCGATAACAACTAATGATTATACAATTCCTGCTGTTTATAAGTTTGTTTTTAGTTATCGCAATACAGATGACGTTTTGCTAACACAAACTAGTTTTTTAACCTTGGTTGAAAGTCAGGCTAAGATTAATTTAAAAGCACCAACGATTATTATTGGACCAACTGCTAAATTATCAATAGCTGATTATTTCGATAATCTGATAAATGATGCTGGGCAATCAGTTGATGACGCTACCGGTGTTACGTTTACCGGGGTGGATAATGTTGATTTAACTAAGGCCGGCGATTATACCATCTCAGCAAATTACACGGACACAGTTGGTAATTTAATCACGGCGACAACAACGGTTTATGTAATTGAAAATACAGCAACATTAGGCTTAACGGCTCCAACTGAGCCATTAATTGCCGGACCCAAAACAACTTTTGACCCGACAAGTGTGATTACCACCGCTGTAACTGCCATGGGGACTAAGATGACAACGGCGAATGGTTTAACTATCGATAACACGGTTGATCCGCAAAAAGCGGGGACTTATACGATAACGGTCAGTTATCTGGATAACTCTGGTAATCAGTTGACGAAACAAGTTCAAGTCGTCGTTATTCCTAGTCAGTTAGCCTTGACTGTGCCATCAACGACTGAATTAATCGTTGGCGAACCCTTGGATTTAACTGCTCAAGCCATTACTGCAAAAGATGCGACAGGACAAGCGGTAGCACTAGCAGACCTAGTCATTGACTTGAGCCAGTTGAATACGGCCCAAGCAGGAACCTATCCGGTGACGGTAAGCTATACCGATGCTTATGGTAATATGTTGCAGCGAGTCTTGATGGTAACGGTAAAAGCTAGTCCAATTGCGATTCAAACCGTGCCACAAGTTAACTTATTACTTGGAGATAACTTTGAGCCAACTAGTGCGGTTACCGTCGCTACCGGCATGGATGGTCAACCGCTAGCTAAGACGGCGTTAAGCTACGATGTCAGTCAGGTTAATCTCAAGCAAGGCGGTACGTACACAATGTGGGTCAGTTATCGTGACCAATATCAAAATACGGTCAAGCAAACTGTAACGATTAATGTAAGTGCGCTGAGTTTGGAACTAACGGATGCCCTAACCGTGACTCAAGGCACGACTTTTGATCCAGTAAACCTCGTTAAATTGGCGACAAACGCGCTAGGTCAATCGATGACAGCCAGTCAATTAACGATTACTGGAACGGTTAATACCGCTGTGCCAGGCAAGTATCAGTTGCAAGTGACGAACCGAGATCAATTTGGACATCAACTGACTAAGTCAATGACGGTTACGGTGTTGGCGTCAACGCCTGATCCTGAGGTGCCGACTGATCCAAGTACACCAACTGATCCAAGTACACCAACTAATCCAGAGACACCGACTGATCCAAGTACACCGACTGATCCCGGTACAACGCCAACACCAGATCATCCGAATAATGGTGGGATCGTGACGCCCCCAACTGATGTAGATCAGCCAAATCAACCAATTGTCTCACCGGCCAAACAGGGGACCAAGCAAGCAGTTAAGACGGTTGTTAAGGTCAAGTCAGCTAATCGAAAGACTGGCCAATCTGTAACTAAGACTGGTCTTAAACAAAGTCAACTGACTGCTGCTACGATTAAATCGGCAACAACGACGCAAGTGGCAATGGCTACTATTGATTTGGCAACAACGATGCAATCAGCAGCGGCAACGATTAAACCAGCAGCAACAACGCAATCAGCGATGGCGACGATTAGACCAGCTAAAGCACAATTAAAGGCTGTCGATAACTTAACTGTTGGTAAGCATGCGATGGTGGAAAAGCCGTTACCACAAACGAATGAAACCAAACCTTCACTAACGAGCACCATTTTATTAGCGACGACAGCAGCTTTAGCAGCCTTAGGAATCACATTGAAACGGCGCCATAATTAGAATTAACTTGAATAAGTTCAATCATCATACAATCACCAAGTTTAGCAGACTGGGTGATTGTTTTTTGTTAGGATTAAAGCTTGGGCATTGTTGATTAGTGAGCAAGTGGCCTAGGCCAGTCGTTGGTCGATGGGGGTGATTGAGTTAAACCGAAATTTGCGATGATTCCTATCATAACAACACCTTTAGACTTAAATGTACATACATTTTCGCGCAACAAAACTTGCTGTGAACTGGAATATCAAAGTGTTCTTTCTGTGTACTTCCGCACAAAAACGGTAGTAAAAGCGCTTTCAATCCGATATGATTTGCTTGTAGAAAAATAAAAGGAGTTGAAACCATGTTACTAACAGTTATCTCATATGCCATGATTGTCGTCTTCATGTTTATTATCATGAAGAAGAAATTATCACCATTTACCGCCTTAGTATTGGTTCCATTAGTTTTCGCCATTATTGCGATGGTCGCCGGCGTTGCCAAAAAAGGCACAATCGGTGATTTCGTCCTCGAAGGGATCAAGACCACTGCCAACACCGGGATCATGCTATTATTTGCGATTCTTTATTTCTCGATTATGTTGGATGCCGGACTCTTTGATCCTATCACCAAGAAGATGATTCTCTTCGCTAAGGGTGATCCCATGAAAGTCCTAATGGCCACAGCCATCGTTGCGGCGGCCGTTTCCTTGAATGGGGATGGGACGACCACAACCTTGATTTGTTGTTCCGCTTTTATTCCGATTTACAAGAAGTTAAACATGCGGATGATGAACTTAGGGGTTTTGGTTATCTTACAAAACACGATCATGAACTTACTTCCATGGGGCGGGCCAACTGCTCGGGCAATGGCCGTCTTAGATGTTGATGCCAGTATCTTAGCTTACGTGATGCCTGGGATGATCTTAGCCTTACTTTACGTCACCTTTATCGTTGCCCCTAGTATGGGTCGTAAAGAACGTAAACGTTTAGGCATTAAAGAATTATCACCAGCCGAAATCGATGCAATGACCCAAGTAACGGATCCCGATGTTGCTGAGATTCGTCGGCCAAAGAACTTTGCATTCAACGGTATCTTAACCATTGTTTTGATTGCTTGGTTAGTTGCCGGTTCATTCATCAAAGCTTTAGAAATGCCACCATTATTGCTCTTCTTAGTCGGAACTTGTATCGCGTTGATGGTCAACTATCCAAAGCTCAAAGACCAATCCAAGCGAATTGGTGCTAACGGTGGTGACGCCGTGCAAGTGGTTATCTTAGTCTTCGCGGCGGGGGTCTTCATGGGTCTCTTCCAAGGAACTGGGATGGCGACGGCTTTGGCTCAAAGCTTTACCCAAATTATCCCGCATCAATTAGCCGGTTTCTGGGGCTTAGTCATTGCTGCAATTTCTGCTCCTGGGACTTTCTTCCTATCAAACGACGGGTTCTACTTTGGGGTCTTGCCAGTCTTAGCTCAAGCTGGGCGGGCATACGGCTTTACCAACATGCAAATGGCGCTCGCTTCTTTGATGGGTCAAGCGTTCCATTTACTCAGTCCATTAGTAGCCTTTATCTACTTGTTACTACGTTTAACTGGTTTGGACATGGGGGCTTGGCAAAAGGAAACCGCCAAGTACGCACTTGGCGTCTTCGCCATCTTCGTGGTTACGATTCTCTTGACCGGCCACATGCCATTCTACATTCCACAATGAGTTTAATTAGGTAACACAACGCCATTGACCCGCAACCTGCTTAGCCGCGTAAATGGCCAATAAGCAAGCTGCGGGTCAACTCATTAGGCCGTCGATAGAACATTAAAAGAACAATCTGAATCAACATTTGGTTATATGATGGAAGCAAGGGTTAAGCGGTAGCTGTTAGTTTCAATTGTAAGCGATTTACCAGTTGCCGCTGACTGAACAAATTAAAGGAGTGATCCGCATGGCTAGTTTTTGGCAAACCTTATTTCATCACGAAGCGGCCAGCGCCCCGGCCGACCAGCCGGCGGTGACACCGACTGTGCCTGCTGAACCAGCTGAGGAGTGGGTGACCGTCCCAAAGTACTTGGAAGTCGATCCGCATGACCATTTAATTCCAAGTCTGGTTGCCGCCAGCGTGACGGCGACCGCGGTTCCCGATAGTCAGTTAGTGTTAAAAAAGCTCTATGTGCAAAATCCGGAAGCCCAGCTTGTTAGCGTTATTGCGAGCAGTTGTGCTTTAGCTACCGGCGACGGTCAATTCGTCGTCAAATCAGTCAGAAAGCGAGTTGACCAGCACTAATGTTACGTAAATTTAAGATCACCATTGATGGTAAAGAATACTTGGTTGAAATGGAAGAAATCGGGGGCGTGGCGCAACCAGTTGCCCCAGTTGCCGCGGCACCCGCACCAACTGCCACGACACAACCTGCTGCTACCCCCGCCCCAACCCCAGCGCCTGCTCCGAAAGCAGCGCCCGCTGATGTGGCCGATGCGATGGATGCACCGATGCCTGGCACGATTATTAAGGTATTGGTTAAACCAGGCGACCAAGTAACTGAGAACCAGCCATTATTAGTCTTAGAGGCAATGAAGATGGAAAATGAAATCGTTGCCAATCGAGCTGGCGTTGTTGAAACATTATTTGTCGATAAAAATGACACGGTGAATGCCGGTGACGCGCTGATTAAGATCAGCTGAAGGGAGTAAGCATGTGGAAACCTTAATTCAGGGGATTACCTCAATTACCTTAGGCCAAATCGCGATGATGCTGATTGGTGGCATCTTGATGTATTTGGGTATCAAAAAAGAATATGAACCAACGTTACTAGTCCCAATGGGGCTGGGGTCCATCCTGGTGAACTTCCCAGGGACCGGGGTTTTAACCCAAACCGTTGGTGGCACCAAAGCCGAAGGGGTCTTGGATGTCCTCTTTAAAGCCGGAATCACGACCGAATTGTTTCCACTTTTAATCTTTATTGGGATTGGTGCGATGATTGATTTTGGACCATTGTTACAAAATCCGTTCATGCTCTTATTCGGGGCTGCAGCGCAATTCGGGATCTTCTTTGTCATTATCGTGGCAGTCTTATTCGGCTTCGATATTAAGGAAGCGGCTTCTATCGGGATTATCGGGGCAGCGGATGGGCCAACTGCCATCTTCGTTTCGAACCAGTTAGCCGAGAATCTGCTGGGGCCGATTACCGTGGCGGCATATTCGTACATGGCATTAGTGCCAATTATCCAACCGGCCGCTATTAAAGCTGTGACGACTAAGAAGGAACGTCAAATTCGGATGACTTACAAAGCCGAAAGTGTTTCGAAGCAAACTAAGATTCTCTTCCCAATTATCGTCACGATTTTGGCCGGCTTTATCGCCCCAATCTCGTTACCATTGGTCGGTTTCTTAATGTTTGGGAACTTACTGCGAGAATGTGGGGTCTTAGACCGCTTATCCAATACCGCCCAGAATGAATTGGTCAACATCGTCAGCATTCTGTTAGGGTTAACAATTTCCGTCAAGCTGCAGGCTGACCAATTCCTGAACTTACAAACGTTAATGATTATCGCCTTTGGACTCGTGGCCTTCGTCATGGATTCCATCGGTGGGGTCTTATTCGCCAAGTTATTGAACGTCTTCCGGAAAGAAAAGATCAATCCAATGATTGGGGCCGCCGGTATTTCGGCCTTCCCAATGTCTAGTCGGGTGATCCAAAAGATGGCGTCTGAAGAAGATCCAAAGAACTTTGTCTTAATGTATGCCGTTGGTGCCAACGTTTCTGGCCAGATTGGCTCAGTTATCGCCGGTGGCTTGTTGCTATCATTCTTCATGTAAAGGGAGGCTAACACCATGATTCATAATTTAGAAATCGCGTTTGAACTAATGGGATTTGGGATGGGTGGCGTGTTCTTAGTCCTCTTCGTCATTTACCTGATTTCCAAGCTCTTGATCAAAGTCTTTCCAGCTAATAAATAGCTGAAATTTGCCGTTCCGGGTGGTCTGGATTGACGCTGGAACGTGGTGGCCACGTTTGGAAGCCGAAGAGCGGTCTTCCAAGCCGGGCTTTATCTAAGTCGAAAAGCCATCGACTAAGATAAACGACACCACTGAGCATCAATCCAGATTATCCGGAGCGACAATAAAACAACAATACTTTTGGAGACGCTAACTGTTAGCTGAAATATAGTAGAACATGGTGGCTCATAGAAAAATGTTCAAATTATCTAAAGAAAGCAAACATGGAGTTGGATAATATAAGCATGATCATCACAATGGTCAGTCACCTTTGTATTAGTTTTGTAAAGTAAGTATTGATTGTGTAAATTCAGGATTAGCTTCGGTTTATTATGCTATATTCACTAAGTAACGTAATGAATGATTATTTACGTTAACTTTTATCATATTGAGGTGCTCAATAGCATGATTAGGACTCAAAAGGTGCGACTATTTCCCAATAGTCATATGCAGATAGCTCTCAATGATTTATGTAATTATCGACGTTATTGTTGGAACAGCGCACTAGCAACCTGGAATGAACTGTATGAAGTTTATTGCTTAAATTCTGAAAATGATTTTAAACCTAGTCAACGGTTGGTGCGCAATGAATTAGTGGCGAATAAAGCTGATTGGCAATATGGTTTGTCAGCTCGAGCCTTGCAATTAGCCGTTGCTGATTTAGGAAATGCTTGGCAGAACTTCTTTGACCAAGCCCAGCCTGATTGGGGACGACCAAAGTTTAAGTCCAAGCGAGCACCGCGCCAAGGCTTCAAAACTGACCGTGCTAAGTTAGTTGCAGGTAAGTTACGGTTGGATAAACCACGTGGTGTCAAAGATTGGTACGACATTCGTTTCAATAAACAGGTAGATTTAAGCGGTAAGTTAAAGGCTGTTAGTATTTATCGTGAAAATGGTATCTATTGGGCCTGCCTAAATCTTGAAGTGACAATTAAGCCGAAAGTTAAAACAAATCAAGTGACAGCTGTAGATGTGAATGTCGGCCACTTAAACTATACGTTAGGTGTTTTAAAAACACTGCCGCTCAAGTTGATGCGCTTATACAGCCGGATTAAATTCTATCAACGTCAATTAGCACGTAAACGTCAGGTTAATGGGAAGCAGGCAACTAAAATGAAAGCCTATCTTGCAATGAAAAACAAGTTGCAACGAGACTATCGTAAAGTTGCAGATTGCCAACACGATCTGATGCATAAATTCACGACTATGCTGGTTACTCAGTTTGATACGATTGTGATTGAAGATTTAGCCGTGAAGAAAATGCAGATGACCCATGTCGCATCAAAAGGACTACATCGATCAATGTTTGGTTACTTCCGCCAGCTACTGACTTATAAATGCCAATGGTATGGGAAAAAGTTAATCTTGGCTGATAGACTCTATCCATCCACACAACGTTGTTCAGCTTGCGGCCATATCAAACAAGGTGAAGACAAAGTTAGTTTACAAGGTAATTACCGACATGGTACTCGACATAACGAGTATGACTGTTACCATTGTGGGGCTAAACTTGAGCGCGACGAAAACGCCGTGGCTAATTTGTTAGCTTTGATCTAAAAGAATAAAAATAATGGGGCTGGCTTAGCCCTTAGACTATCATAGCTGGTCAATGTGGTATTTCTAATTAGAAATACTGGAATACCAACGTTATAACGGTAGTAAGCAAAATAAATGAAAGGAAATATGTAACCTTTCTAAATGCAGAAATCAGTAATGTTTTTCTACATTTCTCCATGTTTTGCATAGCAGGTGACGGCATGCAACTTAAACGACTGTGGTTCGACATTAATCCGGTGGCAAAGCGACAATGGCAAGCGCTATTGACGCAAGCAGGATTGATGGCGGATGAGCAAGTTGATTATACGATCGGCTTATATGATGGTGACAACTTGGTCGCGACCGGTTCGCTTTATCAAAACATTATTAAATGCGTGGCCGTTGCCACAACGGAAACGCACCAAAACTTATTAGCCCCGCTAATTAAAGCGTTACTAGATCGATTAGATGAACAGCAACAATCGCATGCCTTTGTATACACCAAGCCGTGTACCGCCCCGTATTTCGAAGCACTTGGATTTAAGGCGGTTGTCGCGACGACCCACGTAGTCTTGTTGGAACGCGGATACCCGGATCTGAACGCTTACCAATTGTTATTAGATCAGCGGAAAGTCACGAGTGCCAATGCGGGGGCCATCGTGATGAATGCTAATCCGTTTACGAACGGCCATCTGCAGTTAATCCAGACAGCCTTGGCAACTTGCGATGTTGTTTACGTCTTTGTCGTTTCAGAAGATCGGTCACAATTTGATACGCAAGCGCGGCTAACCATGGTCCAACAAGCCGTTGCTGATCAGTCACGGGTGATTGTGTTGCCAACAAATCATTACTTGGTGGCCAACGCCACGTTTCCGGCGTACTTCTTAAAAGATCAAGCGGACTTGGCGGTCGCTAAAGAACAAGCACAACTCGATGCCACCTTATTCTTACGTAAAATCAGTCCAATCCTGGACATTCATCACCGGTTTGTCGGTGACGAGCCTTTTTCGCCCGTTACCAAAGTCTACAATGACCAGTTAGCGCAAGTTCTAACTGGTCAGCTGCAATTGACTGTTGTGCCACGCTTGACAGTCGATGCGCAACCCGTCAGTGCCACGCAAGTACGGCAAGCACTTGCAGCCAACGACTGGGCTACTGTTAAACAACTAGTGCCAGCCACTAGTTATCACTATTTGAAGGGGAGTCAACCACATGCAAACAGCTAAAACCGTCACGGTGGGGACTATGGAATCTAGCGACATTATGATTACCTTAAAGCCCAACGCCAGTGGCATTACCATTGACCTCGACAGTAACGTTAAGAAACAATTTGGGGCTCATATTACAGCACTAATGACTGAAGTTTTACAAAAATTAGGCATTAATGATATTGCCGTTGAAGCCGTTGATAAAGGCGCCTTGGACTGCACAATCAAGGCCCGCACAATTGCGGCAGCTTATCGTTTACAAGGCAAGACGGATTACGATTGGGAGGCGTTGAACTCATGGAACGTTTAAGAAGAACAATGATGTTCGTCCCCGGGGCGAATCCAGCAATGTTACGCGATGCCATCTTATATGGGGCCGATTCAGTCATGTTTGACCTTGAAGATGCCGTTTCACTGAAAGAAAAAGATACGGCGCGGGTCTTGGTATATTCCGCTTTAAAGACCTTTGACTACTCATCCGTTGAAACGGTCGTGCGGGTTAACGCCTTAGATGCTGGTGGGAAGCAAGATATCGAAGCGATGGTCCTGGGAGGCATTAACGTTATCCGGCTACCGAAGACGGAAACCGCGCAAGATATTATCGACGTGGATGCCGTGATTACCGCAGTGGAAGCAAAATATGATATTCCAGCCGGTACCACCCATATGATGGCGGCCATCGAATCCGCTGAAGGGGTTTTGAATGCACGTGAAATCGCTAAAGCTTCGGACCGGATGATTGGGATTGCGCTGGGCGCTGAAGATTATGTCACCAGTCAAAAGACCCGCCGTTATCCAGATGGGGCGGAATTATCCTTCGCCCGCAACTACATCTTACATTCAGCACGGGCCGCTGGGATTGCCGCGATTGATACGGTTTATTCTGATGTTGATAACGAAGAAGGCTTACGGCACGAAACGGAATTGATTAAGCAACTTGGTTTTGATGGCAAATCAGTCATCAATCCGCGTCAGATTCCAGTAATTAACGGCATTTATGCGCCAACGATTAAAGAAGTTCAAAAAGCGCAAGAAGTAATGGCGGGCATTCGTGAAGCCGAAGCCAAAGGGTCTGGGGTTATTGCAGTTAACGGTCAAATGGTTGATAAACCAATCGTTGAACGGGCCGAACGGGTCTTAGCCTTAGCCAAGGCCACTAATATGGAGGTGGACTAAGATGGTTGAAAATAAATTAAAGCGTGAGATTCCGGCTAAATATGCCGAACAATACGGCGTTTATGACGGCGAGTTTGCCCATATTGATAGCTATCAAGCCGCCACTAAAACCATTAAACCGATCAAGCCTAACGACAGCAAGCTACTAGGCAGTATTCATGAAGCCATCGTTAAGACGGGCTTAAAAGATGGGATGACGATTTCTTTCCATCATCATTTCCGCGAAGGTGACTTTGTGATGAACATGGTCTTGGACGAAATTGCCAAGATGGGGATTAAGAACTTGTCGATTGCCCCCAGCTCAATTGCGAATGTGCATGCACCGCTGATTGATCACATTAAAAATGGCGTGGTGACGAACATCACGTCCAGTGGGTTACGGGACAAAGTCGGCGCAGCGATTTCGAGTGGGATTATGGCGAATCCAGTCGTGATTCGGTCTCACGGTGGTCGTGCGCGGGCCATTGCCAGCGGTGACATTCATATTGACGTCGCTTTCTTAGGTGCGCCAAGTTCTGATGAATACGGTAACATCAACGGTACTAAAGGAAAAGCAACTTGTGGTTCATTAGGTTACGCGATGGTCGATGCGAAGTATGCCGACCAAGTTGTGGCGATTACGGACAGTTTGATGCCATATCCGAATACACCGATTAGCATTCCGCAAACGGATGTTGATTACGTGGTCCAAGTTGATGCGATTGGTGATCCAGATGGGATTGCGAAGGGCGCAACTCGGTTTACGAAGAACCCGAAAGAATTATTGATTGCTGAATATGCAGCTAAAGTCATTACCGCATCGAGCTATTTCAAGAACGGCTTCTCCTTCCAAACTGGGAGTGGCGGTGCAGCCTTAGCGGTTAGTCGCTTCCTCCGCCAAACGATGATTGACGAAGATGTTAAAGCGAGCTTTGCATTAGGCGGGATCACCAATGCGATGGTCGAAATGCAAAAAGAAGGCTTAGTCGACAAGTTGATCGATGTGCAAGATTTTGACCATCCGTCAGCCATCTCCCTCGCCGAAAATGCCGATCATTACGAAATCGATGCCAACATGTATGCGTCACCACTGAGCAAGGGCGCGGTCATCAATCAATTAGATATTGCCATTTTATCCGCGCTGGAAGTTGATACCGACTTCAACGTAAATGTGATTACGGGTTCAGACGGTGTGCTTCGAGGCGCTTCCGGTGGGCATTCCGACACCAGTGCCGCTTGCAAGTTGAGTATGGTAATCGCACCGGTTGTCCGGGGCCGCATCCCAACTATTGTGGACGCAGTGACGACGGTCGTTACCCCTGGCTCTAGTGTCGATGTTGTCGTGACGGAATTGGGGATTGCCATTAATCCGGCACGTCAAGACTTAGTCGACATGTTTAAAGGTTTAAAAGTGCCACAATTAACCATTGATGAATTAAAAGATAAAGCTTATGCGATTACCGGTGTCCCTGAAAAGATCGAATACGGTGATCAAACAGTCGCTTTAATTGAATATCGCGATGGCAGTTTGATCGATGTGGTCAAAAATGTCTAGCACGTTCCAAAATCTAACTGGTCCCGAAATCACGTTGCCACAAATGTTGGCAACCCGTGATTGGCGCGCGGCGGAGCAGTTAGCCGTCTTACAAGCACATCCCAGTGCAACGCTTGTCTGGTCATCGGTACGGATTCCCGGCCCGATTAAGACGGGACCACAACTGACTCAGCAGTATCAAGCCATTATGATCAACTTGGCGCACCAATATGGGGCGGCGGTCTTAGTTCAAATGAGCTTTGATCGGCCAACAGGCTTTGAGTTCTACTTGGTCTTGGATGTGCCGGCCGCGCAAGTGAAACGAGCGTTGATCCAGTTTGAACAACAAGCTGGGTTTGCTCAATTATGTGATCTGGATGTTTTGACTTTGGACGCTGGCAATTTAAAGCAAACCAGTCGTCAAGGACTTGCCTTACCCGTCCGTCCGTGCCTGATTTGCGGTGGCGATGCCAAGGCTTGTAGCCGGTCACGAAAACATGGGTTATTAGAAGTCCAACAAGCCGTCGATGGCTTAATTACAGAAGGGTGGCGAGAAGTTTGAGTCAAAAAGTTGAAATGATGGAAACCGTCTTACGGGATGGTCAGCAAAGTTTGATTGCCACCCGGATGCCGATTAGTGACATGTTGCCGATCTTGGGTAAGCTGGATCAAGCCGGTTATCACGCGCTCGAAGTTTGGGGCGGGGCGACCTTTGATTCCTGCTTGCGGTATTTGAATGAGGATCCGTGGGAACGTCTACGTGAGATTCGCAAGCATGTCAAACACACCAAGTTACAAATGTTATTACGCGGGCAAAACATTCTCGGCTACAAGAACTACGCTGATGATGTGGTGGAGACTTTTGTTCAAAAGTCGATTGAAAATGGAATTGATATCATTCGGATGTTCGATGCCTTAAATGATACCCGTAATCTGCGGACCGCTTTGGCAGCCACGAAAAAGTATGGCGGCCATGCACAGATGACGATCTCGTATACGACGAGTGAGTTCCATACGATTCCATACTACGTTAAGTTAGCCAAAGAGATGGCGGATATGGGGGCTGACTCCTTGTGTATCAAGGATATGGCCGGAATTTTAACGCCACAGCGGGCTTATGACCTCGTTAGTGAGTTGAAGGCCACCATCGATATTCCCATTGAAATTCATACGCATGCGACTTCGGGCATTGCGGATATGACTTATATCAAAGCCGTGGAAGCAGGCGCCGATATTATTGACACCGCTAGTTCGCCATTTGCTGGGGGGACAAGTCAGCCAGCGACTGAATCAATGTTAGTGGCGTTAAAAGATCTCGGTTATGATGTGCCGGTTGACCAGACGTTGGCGGCCGAAATCGCCGAATACTTTGCACCGATTCGTGACCGTTTTCGTAATGATGGCGGCTTAAACCCTAAAGTGATGGACGTCCAACCAAAATCCTTGCGGTACCAAGTGCCGGGTGGGATGCTCTCTAACTTATTGGCCCAACTGAAAGATGCGGGTCAAGAAGACTTGTACGAACAAGTCTTGGATGAAGTGCCGAAAGTGCGTGGCGACTTGGGCTATCCACCATTAGTGACGCCATTGTCACAGATGGTTGGGACGCAAGCGCTGATGAACGTGATGAGTGGCGAGCGTTATAAGTTGATTCCAAATGAAATCAAAGATTACGTCCGTGGGTTATACGGCCGGCCACCAGTAGCAATTGATCCGGCAATGATCAAGACAATCATTGGTGACGAGCAGCCGATTACCACGCGGCCGGCTGATGATATCGCGCCACAGTTACCGGGCTTTAAAGCTGAGATTGGCGACTATGCACATAGCATGGAAGATATCTTGATTTATGGCTTATTCCCAGATCAAGGCCGTGATTTCTTAGGCCGGCGTGAAGACCGGTTCTACGATGTCCCGGTTCAAAAGATCGATTTGAGTTTCGCACCAGAAATTTAACCGACTGAAACAACCCGCAGCCAGCTTGCACTACTGGTTACGGGTTTTGTTGGTTTGAAATTGGTTAAACTTGTCGCTTCGGTTGGGCGGGATTGACGCTGGAACGTGGTGGCCGCGTTTGTGAGCCGAAGAGCGGTCTCACAAGCCGGGCTTAGACTAAGACTGGGTAAAATCACCCAGCCTAAGTCTAACGACACCACTGAGCGTCATCCCGCCCGCTCTGCGCTAGTAATGATGATCATTTGGAGCTAGTTTGACGGCATAGTTAGGCGGAGTGAGATTGTGTTTACTGTTTAGCTGATGAGTTAGCGTTAGCGAATTACATGGTAAAACATGACAAATTTTACTGTCATTGACCAGTAATTGTTAGATTTTGAATTGGTTCGTCATAAAATTAGGTTGTAGACCCTTAAAATGTAAGCTGTCTGTAACGGAAACGCTTTCGTGGTCTGATATAATGGAGAGTGACTGAGATTAGTATTAGTTGGCATCGATAAGCATTAAGTCATAAATGATTATTGATTAACGTCGGGCGGGCCAGAATTGGCTCAGTGGTGTCGTTTGACTTAGCCGGTGATTTTCCGGGTTAGTCAAAGCCCGGCTTATGAGACCGCACTGTGGCTCATAAACGCGGCCACCACGTTCCAGCCGATTCTGGACCAACCAGAGTGGCAAGTAAAATGAATGCTAATCTCACGGGTCGTAAGATGAACGGAGGGGACCGCATGGATGCTATCGTGCAAGCTGTTGCTAATAATTTAGATTTATCCCAGAACCAGCCCCTAAAAGATCTGGTCTTTGAAGCATTTCGGAAGACGATTATTTTAGGGGATATTCCGGCGGGCACCCGGATCAATGAAAAGAAATTCGCTGAAGAACTCAACGTTAGTCGGACCCCGATTCGCTATGCGCTACGACGCTTGGCCGAAGAGGATTTGGTGGCTAGTGCGCCGGGGGTCAGCACGATGGTCAAGGGGATCACAGTCAAAGATGCCTACGAAATCTTTGATATTCGTAAAGAACTTGATTCGCTCGCGACCCGTAAAGCCATGTCACAAATGACTACGGCCGATTTTGAAGAATTACGTAAGTTACTTGAACGAACAGAAACCGAGCTCGATGAAGTCCCCGACCAGACAGTTGTTAATTATTTTACGGACTTCAATCAATTTATTTATAATCACTGCGACATGCCGCATCTGGTTGCAATTGTCTTCAAACTGCAAGCATATCTCGTTTACTTCCGAGATATTTCGATTATGTCACGGGAGCGACGCGCGTTAGCGTTGCAAGAACATTGGCGCATCTACCAAGCGATGGTTAATCATGATGAAGTTCAGATCAACTTAATTATTCGCGAGCATTTAGGTCAGTCACTGCAATTTATCATTAAAGAGATGAGGGAACGACACCTTGATTAAAACGACTCCAATGACCGATACGCTGACCTTGATCAGCCGCTTCGCTCAACAATCGCTCGTCGCTGAAGTGTCACTAGCACCCAAGCCAGGACTAGTTGATCCGTTTTCGGCCGGTGCGCATGACGATATGGATTACGATTTATTTATGACCAGTATTCAAGCTTGGTCACCGTTTTTGAAATTATATTTAAAATTAGGGCAAGCGAGTCCTGATTTGACCCAGCTATTTGCCAGTTTACGGCGTGCTGGGTCTCAAGGTGAGCGGACGATGCTGTTGGCGACTCATCAAGTCAATACGCACAAAGGCGCCAACTTTTCGTATGCGGTCTTACTAGGCGCGCTAGGCTGGTGCTCGAAGACGCAAAGTTTGGCTGCGTTACAAGCCGAACACTTTAAAGCCGTTTTTGCGGCTGTTCAAACGATGACTGCCGGAGTTACGGCAGCTGACTTTAAGCATGTCAACATTAAGGATCACTTGTCATACGGTGAAGAACTGTACGTCCGTTACGGGGTCACCGGGATTCGTGGAGAAGCGGAAGCCGGCTATCCGGCGCTACAAGCGATGGCATTGCCGTGGTTACGATCACATGCCGATTTGCCAGTGACCGAACGTTACTTAAAATTGATGCTGTATTTGATGGCCGAACTAGAAGATGTTAATTTGTTACATCGTGGCGGCCAAGCGGGGCTGGCCAAAGTGCAGACGGCGGCCCGGGAGTTACAAGCAGCTGATTTGACGGGGCCGGCTTTAGCTAAGGCCTTGCGGGACCTTGATCAGCAGTTGATTGCTTGGCATCTTAGCCCCGGTGGCACGGCTGATTTGTTAGCGTTAGGGATCTTCTTTGATCAGTTACAAGACTCACCGTTAACTTTGATTTAAAGCATCATTTTGTGGCAGCAAATTATAAGCTGATTTGCTGTCCTTTTTAGGTGGTCCGTTTACGGCCTAGCACCACTGATAGTTGGAAGTATGATACAATGAAAAAGAATCTAACTAAAATGAAATTATAAGCTAATTTATAACTGTTTGAAGGGAACTAAAATCATGGCAGAAACGAAACCAACCTATTATATTACCACGCCGATTTACTACCCCTCGGGGAAATTACACATCGGTAACTCGTACACCACTATTGCGTGCGATACCTTAGCCCGCTACAAACGTGCCAAGGGTTATGACGTCTTTTTCTTAACCGGGACGGATGAACATGGTCTGAAGATCGAAGAAAAAGCTGAAAAGCTTAATACTGATCCGAAGTCCTATGTTGACGGCATGGTCAAACAAATCAAAGACCTCTGGCAATTACTGGAAATCTCCAATGATAAATTCATTCGGACGACTGATGATTACCATGAAAAAGCCGTTCAAGAAATTTTTGAACGCTTATTAAAGAGTGGCGATATTTATTTGGGCCACTACGAAGGCTGGTACTCAGTCGATGATGAAGAATACTTCACCGAAACCCAATTAGCTGAAGTTTACCGCGATGATGACGGTAAAGTTATCGGTGGGAAAGCCCCTAGCGGTCACGAAGTTGAACTCGTTAAGGAAGAATCTTACTTTTTCAAGATGAGCAAGTATGCAGACTGGTTGTTGGATTATTATCAGACGCATCCAGACTTCATTCAACCAGCTAACCGGATGAATGAAATGATCAATAACTTCATCAAGCCAGGTCTGGAAGACTTAGCGGTCTCACGGACTAGCTTTACTTGGGGTGTGCCGGTCAAGAGTAATCCTAAGCATGTGGTCTACGTGTGGTTAGATGCGTTGATCAACTATATCACCGCTCTAGGTTATGGTGGCGATGATGAAAGTTTGTTCAACAAGTATTGGCCAGCAGATGTTCAAATGGTCGGTAAAGAAATCGTGCGTTTCCACACGATTTATTGGCCAATTATTTTGCATGCGCTGGGGTTACCATTGCCTAAGACCGTCTTCGGCCATGGCTGGTTAACGATGCGTAACGGCAAGATGTCGAAGTCTAAAGGTAATGTCATCTACCCAGAAACCTTAGTCGAACGTTATGGCTTAGATGCCTTACGTTACTATTTAGTGCGTGCGATTCCTTATGGTAACGATGGGGTCTTCACGCCAGAAGACTTTGTGGCACGGGTCAACTATGACTTGGCTAATGACCTTGGAAACTTGTTAAATCGGACGGTTGCGATGATTAACAAGTATGAAGATGGTCAAGTGCCAACCTTTAAAGCGGGGGTCACTGAATTTGACGCCGACTTGGAAGCCGTTGCGGCGGAAACTATCACTAATTACGATAGTTGCATGGATGCCTTGCACTTGTCAGATGCCTTAGCGGAAGTTTGGAAGCTGGTTAGCCGGACAAACAAGTACATCGATGAGACGGCGCCTTGGCAATTGGCTAAGAGTGACGTGGCTGAAGATGCGGACAAGTTAGCCAGTGTCATGGCCCACTTGGCAGCCAGCTTGCGGGTCATCGCTAGCTTGGTTAGCCCAGTTATGACGCATGCGCCAAAGGAAATCTTTACGCAATTAGGGTTACCAGTGGATGAAATCAGCTTAATTGATTTGAACTTCAGTGATTTGCCAACGGGTGCGACCGTTGTTGCTAAAGGTACCCCAATCTTCCCACGGGTTGATATGGATGCTGAAGTGGACTTCTTGAAGGGTCAAATGACGAAGTCCGACAAGAAGAAGGGCCGTGCTGCGATGGAAGCTGCAAAGCATGCTGCTGAAGTCGAAGGCGACTGGCACCCAACTGAAACGAAACTGAACTTAACGAAACCAGAGACCGATATTAAAGTTTTTGATCAAGTGGAGTTAAAGGTTGCCGAAATTATTGCGGTTCAGAAACTAAAGGGTGCTGACAAACTGTTACAATTCCGCTTAGATGCCGGTGATTCCGATCATCGTCAGATTCTTTCTGGAATTGCCAAGTGGTATCCAGAACCAGACGTGTTAATCGGTAAGAAAGTGATTATCGTTGGTAACTTAAAGCCTCGCAAGATGCGTGGTGAAGTCAGCCAAGGCATGTTACTTTCAGCCGAACATGATGGTCAAGTTCAATTGATCACCGTGCCTGACAACTTAGTTAACGGGTCATTGATTTCATAAAACTGAAACGATTTTTCTGAAAGCTTGGGCCGTCAAACGCTCAAGCTTTTTTATTACAACGTGAAACGTGTTAAAATCAATAAGAATGTTTTGATCTAGCGTTGATTGCCGCTTCGGTTGGTCCGGATTGATGCTGGACCGTGGTGGCCGCGTTTGTGAGCCGAAGAGCGGTCTCACAAGCCGGGCTTTGACTAAGGACGAGAAAAGCACTCGACCAAGTCAAACGACACCACTGAGCATCATCCGGCCCGCCCTACGCTAAGTAGCGTTCTATAAGTCGGTTGTTTTTGATGGCTGGTTGGATGGTAACAAACTTGGTTGATATTAAATAGACGGCGTGACCGGGATAAATGCCCTGCAGACCGTTCCTTGGCTGCAGATTTGCCCCACTACGCTTATCTTAGTCAGCGAGGCAAAAGACTACGCTTGGTGTTAATTGGATAGATTACCACTCTGGTTGGTCCAAAATCGGCTGGAGCGAGGTGGCCGTGTTTGCGAGCCAAAGTTTAGGTGGCCTCGCAAACCGGGCTTTATCTAAGTCGAAAGTCACGACTAAGACAAACGATACTTTTGCGCCAATTCTGGCCCGTCCATCGTTAATTATCGGACGGTTGTATCTGACTGAAATGTTATTTTTAGCGTAGCCGTGAGGTTGTTTTCTAAAATGCTCAGCCGTATCGTTGGCCTTAGTGCGAGTGATTTTCTCGGACTTAGGCCAAGGTCAGTTTTGAAGACCGAACTTTGGCTTCAAAATGGCCCATGGCGTTCCAGCATTTTAGAAAACAACCGGTAGGCGGCAATTTTAACTAGCACCAAGCGTAAAAGACGATAAAAATTAAAAGTGAGGGTGTTAAGATGCGGATTTTTGATTCTCATACCCATTTAAATAGTGAAGAGTTTATTAATGACGTGCCGAAATACTTGGCACAGGCAAAAGCACTATCAGTTGAACGCATGGCCATTGTGGGGTCGAATACGCAACTGAACGCTGATGCGATTAAGTTAGCACAACAATATCCAGAATTGGTTGCGATTGTTGGCTGGCATCCGGAAGATTCAAAGAATTACACTAAAGCGACAGAGCAGGTTTTGATTGCGCAATTGCAATTGCCTGAAGTAGTGGCTTTAGGCGAAATTGGGTTGGATTATCATTGGGATACGTCGCCACGTGAAGTGCAGCGTAAGATTTTTGCGCGCCAAGTTGCGATTGCTAAGGAGATGCAGGTCCCAATCTCCGTGCATAATCGTGATGCTTTTGAAGATACGTACAAGATTTTGAAGGCTGCTGATATTCGTGATATTGGTGGGGTCATGCATAGTTTCAATGGTGACCCAGAATGGTTAAAACGGTTCTTGGATTTGGGGATGCATATCTCGTACAGTGGGGTGGCCTCATTTAAGCACGCTGATGACGTTCACGAATCGGTTAAGCAAACGCCCGCGGAAAGCTTATTAGTAGAAACGGATGCGCCTTATCTAACGCCGGAACCGTATCGCGGCAAGCAAAATGAACCGGCCTTTACACGTTACGTGGTCGAGGCTGTGGCCAAGTTGCGGGAGACAACGCCAGCAGCGATTGCGGCGCAAACTTATCAGAATGCTGAGGAATTATTTAAGATTGAAGAAGATTAAAGAAGTAATTGTCGTCGAAGGTAAGGACGACACCAAACGATTAGCAATGGCTGTCAATGCGGATACTTTAGAAACTAATGGCTCGGCGATTGATGCCAAAACATTGGCCCAAATTAAGCGGCTGCAAGCCAGTCGCGGGGTGATCGTGTTCACTGATCCGGATTATTCTGGAGAGCGAATTCGTAAGACTATCTCCAAAGCAGTACCGGGTGTACAGCACGCCTTTTTGCCCCGAGCGGCTGGGGTACCTACGAAAGCTGGCGGTAGTCTGGGTGTTGAACATGCGAGTCCGGCCGCCATTCAAGCGGCCTTAGCCAATCTGTATACCGAAAATCCTGATGATGCACCGTTATTGATTTCGCGGGCGGACTTGATTAAGGCTGGCTTATTGGCTGGCCCCGCGGCACGTAAACGACGTGAACAATTGGGCGAACTGTTAAAGATTGGCTATGTTAATGGCAAACAGTTACCTAAACGCCTACAACTATTTCAAATTCAACCGGCTGACTTTTGGCAAGCCGTTGAACAACTAACTGACGAACAGTAGAGGAGTCATTAATGAGTAAAGAAATCGATATTGCAAACCCCGCCCGCACTCAGGCCATCATGAATGCCTATGGATTACGGGTTAAAAAGAGCCTAGGTCAGAACTTTCTGACTGATCAAAATGTCTTGCATAATATTGTTGCCACGGCGGACATTGGTCCAGAAGATAATGTGATTGAAATTGGTCCTGGGATTGGGGCCTTGACGGAATATTTAGCCCGCGCGGCCCATCAAGTTTTAGCCTTTGAAATTGATGATCGGTTATTGCCAATCTTGGATGAAACCTTAGCCGATTATGATAATGTTGAAATCATCAATCAAGATATCTTAAAAGTTGAGTTACCGGCCATGATTGCTGAACATTTGGATGCGGATCGGCCATTAAAATTAGTGGCTAACTTGCCTTATTACATTACAACGCCCATTTTGATGAGTGTCTTAGCAGGTCGTGTGACCTTTGATAATATTGTAGTCATGATGCAAAAGGAAGTCGCGGATCGATTAGCAGCGGAACCAGGGACCAAAGCGTATGGCGCCTTGACGATTGCGGTACAGTATCGAATGGCGGCCGAACTTGCCATGATTGTGCCACGAACGGTCTTTGTGCCATCACCTAATGTGGATTCGGCGATTGTTAAGTTAACGGCCTTACCGGAACGGACCCATGTGCCGTTCGATGAAGCAGAATTTTTCAAGGTTGTTAAGGCCGGGTTTGCTCATCGGCGGAAGAACTTATGGAATAATATGCAAAGTTTATTTGCCAAGCAGCCAGAGGTGAAAACCGCCATTCAGACGGCGTTAGATGCGGCTGGTATTGATCCCAAAATCCGGGCCGAACGCTTGACGGTTGATGAATTTATCACCCTGACGGATGCCTTACACGCGGCTGATTTACTTTAGCATTTTATTATGACAAAACAGTTGCACATCAGAAAACCTTGTGATATAATATTGACTTTTTCATGAAAAGCTAGTATAGTTATTTCACATACGAGGAGGTTTCTGAATGCCAATTTCACTAGCTGCTATTAAAGATAAGCTCGACTCTCGGATCGGCCAACGGATGAAAGTCGTGGCCCAAGCCGGGCGGAAGAAGACCACTGAACGTCATGGTATCTTAAAAGAAACGTACCGTTCTGTGTTTGTCGTTGATTTAGACCAACAAGAAAACTCATTTGAACGGGTCTCCTATAGTTACACGGATGTGTTAACGAAGAACGTTCAAATCGCCTTCGAAGATGAAACAACTGAAGAAGCCTAATTCGCATTGTGCGAATCACCAATATTAAGACCCCCAAGCAAGGTCTTTTTATTTTGCCCTTAAATTAGTATAATTATAAGAAATAAGACTTATGGTTGGTTGTCACTTAGGTTGGACCAGTAATGGCCGGAACGGGGTGGCCCACTTGGTGTTGATTAAGTGAGCAATGATCAGTTAACGACTAAGTTTGGTCTGTCGATAAAAAAGTAACTCGTCAGACGTCAAGCGGTCGTTAAGGGTGTGTTCATTGCATGATTATTATTCAGACCAAGTCATTTCGGCAAGTCAACTAATTAACCGATGAAGAGGGTGAGACGCGTGCAGATTGTGGAAAAAGCGCCAGCTAAAATCAATTTAGGCCTAGATACATTGTTTGAGCATCACAATGGCGACAAAGAATGGAACATGGTGATGACCTCGGTGGACTTGGCTGATTATGTTCAGATTGAGACGATTAAAGCCAACCGGATCGAGGTGGCGACCGATAGCGGCTTTTTACCCAATGATCGGCGCAACTTAGCTTTTCAAGCGGTTAGCTTGTTGAAGCGGCGTTACCAGATTCACAGTGGCGTGAAGATTAAGATCCAAAAGACGATCCCCGTTGCCGCTGGATTGGGTGGCGGGTCTTCAGATGCTGCCGCCGTCTTGCGGGGGTTAAATCGGTTGTGGGAATTGAATTTGGATTTGGCGACTTTAGCTAAGTTAGGATTACAGATTGATTCCGATGTGCCGTATTGTGTGTATAGCCAAACGGCGCATGTGACGGGCAAGGGCGAGATTGTTACCCCGCTCCCCAAGTTGCCGCCCATGTGGATTGTACTGGCGAAACCCAAGATTAGCGTGTCGACCCCCAATATTTTACGACAAGTTGATTATGATCAATTGGAGACCCATCCGAATATTGAGGGATTGCTGGCTGGAATTCAGACTGGTGAACTGGCGCGTGTCTTTGAGAATATGGGTAACGTGCTCGAGCCGATTACGGCGAAGCGTTATCCAGAAATTATGCAAATTAAACAGCAATTATTAACATTTGGCGCCGATGCTGCGCAGATGAGCGGTACGGGACCAACTGTCTTTGGCGTGTGTCGTAAGCAATCGCGCGCTCAGCGGGTCTACAATTCGCTGAAAGGATTTTGTAAAGAAGTTTATTTAGTCCGCCCTGTTAATTTGGCGGATCGTTAATCATGGGCATCACCGACTAGGTTTAGTTGGTGGTGCTTTTTATATTGATTAAATGGTTGGTGCTAGTTGAACTTGCTGCCTGCCGGTTGGGTCCTAAAATACTGGAACGCCATGGGCCATTTTGAAGCCCGGTTTTCAAAACTGACCTTGGTCTAAGTCCGAGAACGACACTCGCACTAAGGCTAACGACACGGCTGAATATTTTAGAACCCAACCTCTCGGCTAAATTTGTGGGTTAAATGATGGCCATCCGGTGATTAACAATTAACCCGGGCAGACCAGAATTGGCTCAGTGGTGTCGTTTATCTTAGTCGTGGTTTTCGACTTAGATAAAGCCCGGCTTTTGAGACCGTCTTGTGGCTCAAAAACGCGGCCACCACGTTCCAGCCGATTCTGGTCCAACCAGAGTGGCTATTTAATCCAACTAGCATCAAGCGCATTGAGTAAAAGGCTATTACCAAGTTAAAAATCCTGAAAGATAGTCGTGAATCATGCACAAATTGGGTCAATTATGGTTAAATTAAAGGTAAGAAATGAGGTGGGTGACGATGAAAGCAACAACTAAATTGAGTTTGAAATTGGCCGGAGTTGTAGGAGCGGCCACCTACACGGGTTCGTTGCTTGGCGGAGCGGTCGCCTATAATGTGGCGATGCATGTCAGTGATGATCAAAAGCAACAAGGACAAGCACGGTCCCGCTCAGAAAATACGGAGATTGAAAATTTCTGGTATGACAAACAGCCTAAGCAACAATGGTTGGTCCAGTCATTTGACGGTTTGAACTTAGTCGCCACCTACTTACCGAATCCTAAGGCAAATGGCCGCTTAGCCATTCTAGCACATGGCTTAGGTCATTCGCGCGAACAAATGGTGCCCTATGCTCGGATTTTTATGAGCTTAGGATATGAGGTCTTATTACCGGATGCCCGGGCATTTGGCGATAGTGAGGGTCATACGATTGGCTACGGCTGGTTAGATCGGCTGGATTATCAGCGTTGGATTGCGATGGCATTAGAACAGCTGGGATCAGATACTGAAATCGCCTTAATGGGCATTTCAATGGGCGCCGCGACGGTCATGGCGACTAGCGGGGAACCGATGCCGGATAATGTGAAGGCGATTGTGGAAGATAGTGGTTACGCTGATCTTTATGACGAGGCTAAGTTTCGGATTAGTCATAAATTTCACTTACCGGCAAGTCTAATTATGCCAATGGCGAACCATTTAGCGCGAAGTAGTGCGGGCTATGCGTTCAGTGACGGCGAAATCTTACAGCAAGTTCAAAAGGGCGGCCTACCAATCTTAATGATTCATGGTAGTCATGATCAGACGGTGCCGGTGCGTAATGCCCATCATTTATACAATCAATTAACACAAACGAAGAGCTTATATATTGATCCGGAAGCCGGTCATGTTGAGGCGGTGCGGACTCATCCTGACCGCTACCAAGCGGTATTGAGTGAATTTCTGACCGAGCAAGTCGGTTTGACTGATTAAATGAAAGTCGGTGGCGATTTTGACTGATGAGATTAACTTATTAGTAACGTTGAATGCGGGGTACTTGGCGCCGCTTAAAGTGATGCTGTACTCGGTGCATGCCAATAATCCGGGCGAACGAGTTCATCTGTGGCTGTTGCATGCGAGTTTGACGCCAGCAGAAGTGGCTGCGGTGGCGCAACTGACAGCGAGTTTTGGCTGGCAGTTCAGTGATGAACCAGTTGATGCAGACTTCACGGCGGGCGTACCATTGATTAAGCGGTATCCTAAAGAAATGTATTTCCGCTTATTAAGTGGTGAAATTCTCCCGCATGAAGTGAAACGCGTGATTTATTTAGATCCGGATTTATTGGTGATCAATCCGTTACGACCATTGTGGGAGCTGGATTTAGCTGGTCATATGCTGGCCGCTGCGGCGCATCGTGGGGTGACTAAGCTAGTCGATAGTGTGAATCAGCTACGGTTAGGCACGACGACTAGTTACTTTAACTCGGGTGTCTTGGTGATTGATTTGGATCAAGCCCGGGCTAAGATTAGGCTCAGTGACATTACGGACGCGATTGAAACGCATGAAAGTGATTTGATTTTGCCAGATCAAGATATTTTGAACTTCTTGTATGGCACCGATATTTTAGAAATTCCTGAAGAAATCTGGAACTATGATACCCGCAAATATTTAATCTATCAGACACGTAATTTAACGCAGCATGATATCCATTGGGTGATGGCGAATACCGTGATTCTACATTATTGTGGAACGCCGAAGCCTTGGGATGCTAGCAGTGATGGCAAGTTTACGGGCTTGTTTTTGAATTATCAGCAACAGTTACAACGTCTATTAGCGAGTTTGGAACCGGTTGTTGAGTAGTTATTAAAATAGCAGTGCGACGAGTTAAGTGGCCATTTGTGGTTGGTTTAACTCGTCGCACTGCTATTTTAGTTTCTTGAATGAATAACTAGATAGAGCCACCAGCTGAAGAAGATGGCTGTTGAAATGACAGCCAACAGGAAATAATGACGTGGCGCTGTGTAGGTGCTTTTGCCAATCAGCGTGATCATCAGGCCGATACTACTAATAAGGGTTAGGTCCAGAATGATAGATTGACAGCGAATTGCTTTAAGTTGTTTTAAAAATTTCAAGTGCAGGCCTCGTTTTTACTAGTTGTTTAGCGGTGAGATTGATTGCTAATTGATGATAGGTTGACTATACGGTGGCTAGGGCAAGAATGCAATGTGAGAGGCCTTAGATTTTTAGGGTAACTCTCAGTAAATGATAGGTTTTGAAATTAAAAAAGTTATGAAAAGCAACGTTTTAATTTTTCAATTATCAAACTAAACCCTGCTAAGCTCACATTAATTCATGAAAATGACGCGATAGCTTATATAACTATAATTATGGTTAACCAGTGACAAGTTAGATCCAACCAAAAACGATCAGTTCATCACGAACTGGTCGTTTTTATGGTCACCTATTGACAAATAAGCCGAATCAGGTAAACTAAAATAGTAATCATTACTATTTACCTTAATAAGAGAGATGGGGGCAAAAATATGACGGCACCCTTAATTGCTGTTCAGCATTTGGGGATTGCGTTTCCCAATAACCAAGTTTTTAAAGATTTGAGTTTTGATATTCAGCGTGGTGACTTTGTCACGGTCATTGGTGAGAATGGGGTCGGCAAGACGACCTTGATTCGTGCCTTGCTGGGAATGCTTAAACCCACTAGTGGGCAAATCAAGTATTTCCCGAATAAGAAAGCCATTAAAGTCGGCTACGTACCACAATTTCGGAATTTAGACCAAGAATATCCGTTAACTATTGAAGATTTTGTCAGCTTAAACATGCGTGGTTGGCGACCGTGGCTTTCGAAAGCTGAACACCGCCAAGTCGATACGGCACTACGCGTAACCAATGTTAAGAAAATCAAACAGCGACCGTTGGGAATGGCATCCGGCGGGGAAAAGCAACGGGCTTATCTGGCTCAGGCAATTGTCCAAGCGCCCCAATTGTTGATCTTGGATGAATCCACGGCCAGCTTAGATAATGAAATGAAGTATGAGTTATTAGACCTTGTTCAGAATCTCAATCAGACTAGTCACATCACCGTGTTATTTATTACCCATGATTTGCCGTTAGCCAAGCAGTACGCCAAGCATTACTTGGCGTTACGGCCAGGCCAGCAGGAATTTGGGGCGATGGCGGGAATGTCAGTTGAGCAATTGAAGGAGGTCTCCGATGTTTAGTTTAGCGTTTATGCGCAATGCGTATTTAGCCGGGACTTTTATTGCCGTTATTTGTGGCACGATTGGCGTCTTCGTCATTGCCCGGAACTTATCTTTCTTGACTCATACCTTGTCAGAGATTGGCTTTGCGGGGGCGGCTTTCGGGATCTTTATGGGCTGGACGGCCTTATCCGGGATGTTGATCTTTACGGTGATCAGTTCAGTGATTGTCGGGCAGATGAGTGTCAAGCAGTCTCGCCGTGAAGCTTCAATCTCCGCAATTTCAGCATTATTTATTGGGTTAGGAATTTTATTCTTGTCCTTATCAAATCAAACGTCGAGTTATGCGACCAGTATTTTATTTGGGAGTGTGATTGGGATTGCGGCTGGTGATGTGTTACGGGTGGCCATCTTATCAGGAATCGTCTTACTCGTGATGTTAGGGTTGTATCGGCCGTTAAAGTTTGATTCATTCGATGCGATTGGTGCGCGGGTGAGTGGCTTATGGACGACGGCAATTTCAGTGGTTTTCTTGGTGCTAGTCGCAATGAGTGTCAGTGTGGCTGCGCAAATCGTCGGGTCATTGTTAATTTTCATTCTATTAACGTTGCCAGCCGCGGCGGCGCGTTACTTTGTCCATACCGTCAGCAAAATGATTGGCTTGTCCATTTTATTTGCGATTGTGGGGGTCTGGCTGGGCCTGTATTTGGGCTATGTGACTAATTTACCAGTCAGTTTCTTTATTGCGGCAATTGAATGTGTCTTTTACTTTACAGCCTTAGGGTATCAACGGTTACACGTGGGTAGTTAAGGCGTCGAGCTAGTCAATTGACTGGCTCTTTTTTTATGATTGTTCATAAATTCCGGGTGAATATTCCATGAAAGTCTTTTTTAAAGCAAAATTATTAAGAAATTCCGATTGTTTTGGAAAAAAATAATGAAAGCCTAGCTAATTCCCGAACGTTTGTGTTATCATTTTGCATAGACTTTAAAAAAGATGATTTAGGTTGAGGTGGAAACATGAAAGTACGTAGAAGCGAACGTTTAATTGATATGACGCGCTATTTATTAGAACGGCCCCATACATTAGTTTCATTGACGTTCTTTGCGGAACGCTACGAATCCGCGAAATCTTCCATTAGTGAAGATTTGACGATTCTCAAGCGGACCTTCCAGATGCGTGGAACGGGGATCTTAGAAACTATTCCGGGCGCAGCTGGCGGGGCACGATTTATTCCGTATATTTTAAAAGAAGAAGCACAAGCCTTCATTGACAAGATGACTGATTTAGTAGCCGACAAAAGCCGGGTATTGCCAGGTGGCTACGTTTATTTATCAGATATTTTGGGCCAACCAGAAATCCTACGCCAAGTCGGTCGGGTGATTGCGACACAATACTTGAACCAAAAGATCGATGCCGTTATGACGGTGGCGACTAAAGGGATTCCGATTGCGCAAAGCGTGGCAACCTACTTAAATGTGCCATTTGTGATCGTACGTAACGATTCTAAGATTACGGAAGGTTCCACTGTCAGTGTGAACTATGTATCCGGGTCTTCTGAACGGATTAAGAAGATGGAATTATCCAAACGTAGCTTACAAGAAGGCGCCAATGTCTTGATTGTCGATGACTTCATGAAGGGCGGCGGGACGATTAATGGGATGAAGACGTTAATTGAAGAATTCGATGCGAACTTAATCGGCATCACCGTTTTCGCAGAAGCGGCCTTTAAGGGTAATCGATTGATCGATGATTACACGTCATTATTGCGGGTCACCAACGTTAATGATAACGAAAAAGCCATTAAAGTGATTCCCGGTAACTACTTAGAAAAGGTCTTCGGGGCGGAAGACCAAAAGTAAGTTGTGGGTTTAAGATTGTCTTTGGACACATGTCAAGCCAATGCTGCTAAAGACCGGCGACAATTAGACCAATCTTTGGTATCATTGAGTTATCTGAAGACTAAGGAGCTTTATTTGTTATGACAACCAAAAATGCAATTATCCTCGCCGCTGGTAAAGGGACGCGGATGAAATCCAAGTTAGTCAAAGTGTTGCATCAAGTATGCGGCAAATCGATGGTCGACCATGTGTTGACCCAAGTTGAAGCCGTTTCGATGGATAACATCGTGACGATTGTGGGCCACGGTGCCGAAGACGTTGAACAAGCGTTGGGCGACCGGACCAAATATGCGGAACAAACTGAACAATTAGGGACCGGCCATGCCGTTTTGCAAGCTGAACCCTTATTGAAGGATAAGGACGGGATGACCTTAATCATTAGTGGTGATACCCCCTTGTTCCGTGCGGAAACGCTAGAAGAATTATTCGAATATCATCAAGCTAAAAAGGCGGCTGGTACGATTTTGACGTCTAATGCGCCAGACCCACAAGGCTACGGCCGAATTGTGCGGAATCGTTTAGGAATCGTTGAAAAGATTGTTGAACAAAAGGACGCGACTAAAGAAGAACAAGAAATCCACGAAATTAATACTGGGGTTTATTGTTTTGATAACCAAGCGTTGTTTGCGGCGTTACATCAAGTCACTAACGATAATGCTCAGGGTGAATATTACTTGACCGACGTGATTGAAATCATGAAGGAACAAGGTGACATCGTGGCGGCTTATCAAATGTCAGACTTCGATGAATCCATGGGGGTTAACACGCGGGCAGCTTTAGCACAGGCGACTAAAGTGATGCAAAAGCGGATTAATGAACACCATATGGAAAACGGTGTGTCCATCATCAACCCTGATGATACGTATATCGATGCCGGCATTAAGATTGGTGCCGATACGATTATCGAACCTGGGGTTTTGATTAAAGGCAATACGACGATTGGTGAAGATTGCTTTATCGGGGCTCATTCTGAAATCCATAATATGACGATTGAAGATCGTGTCACGGTGACGTCATCATTCTTGGAAGATTCAATTATGCACGCTGATAGCAATATCGGCCCATACAGTCATCTACGGCCAGAAGCTGAGATTGGCGAACATGTCCACTTGGGCAACTTCGTCGAAATCAAGAAGGCGAAGATTGGCGATCGGACGAAGGTTGGTCATTTAACTTACGTGGGAAATGCCACGTTAGGTAAGGACATCAACGTTGGTTGTGGGGTGGTCTTTGTCAACTACGATGGTGTCAATAAGCATCATACGAATGTTGGTGACTCTGCTTTTGTTGGAAGTAATTCTAACATTGTCGCCCCAGTTGATGTGGCGGATCATTCCTTTATCGCAGCTGGGTCGACCATCACCGATGATGTGAAGGTCCACGATATGGCCATTGCTCGGGCTCGGCAGACAAATAAGCCGGACTACTGGAAGAAATTACCACATGAACCTGAAAATATGTAATTAGTTATTGAGCACCACTGAATTCACGTTGCTTGTGAACTTAGTGGTGCTTTTTTTGTCGCCGCCACCTACCAAGAGCGAACTTGCGCCTAGTGTTAGTTGGCTTAGTGTTAATTATTAGCCATTTACAACCTAACGTTAAGTCATCGCAATCAGCAGTTTGGAAACCAATCGGAGTGGAAACTTTGTAGCTTACTAGATTAAGAAAAATGTTCGGCTTTTAAAATTGACTGGCCATTAATAAGTTGGTTGTTAGGCTTTAAACCGATCTAACTTGGTGGTACCGTTACCATTAAGGCCTGGACTAAGCCCGGGCTAATAGGCATTAGTTATCAAATTGGCCTCACGAAACTTTAATATTAAAAAGTCAAACCCGCTGAAAACCCGAAGTATTCGCCTCCAGCCCAGTCTGACGCAATTTATAACCGCTAAGGGGGCTTGATTTTCAACGCCAAAATGCATATTATTTAGTAAGAATAAATTTTCGAATGGAGGAAATTATGTCAGAACAGTATTTTGATCCAAAGTTAAAGATTTTTGCTTTGAATTCAAATAAACCATTGGCAGAAAAAATTGCTGAAGCCGTTGGTGTTAAATTGGGTAAGACATCAGTTGATCGCTTTAGTGACGGCGAAATTCGCATTAACATTGAGGAAAGTATTCGTGGTGACCAAGTGTACATCATCCAATCAACTTCCGCTCCCGTTAATGACAACCTGATGGAATTATTGATTATGATTGATGCGTTACGGCGGGCCAGTGCCAAGACAATCAACGTGGTCATCCCTTATTATGGGTACGCCCGTCAAGATCGGAAAGCCCGTTCACGGGAACCAATTACTGCTAAGTTAGTTGCCAACATGTTGGAAACTGCCGGGGCAACTCGGATTTTAGCATTAGACTTACATGCTGCCCAAATCCAAGGTTTCTTTGATATTCCTTTGGATCACTTAATGGGTGCGCCACTGTTAGCTGACTACTTCCTTACTCATCATTTAGATGAAAATGCCGTTGTGGTCTCACCTGATCATGGTGGGGTTACACGGGCTCGTAAATTGGCTGAATTCTTGAAAGCCCCAATTGCCATTATTGACAAGCGTCGTCCACGTGCTAATGTGGCCGAAGTCATGAATATTATCGGTGATGTGAAGGGCAAACGTGCCATTATGATTGATGATATGATTGATACCGCTGGGACGATTACATTGGGTGCCCAAGCCTTGATGGATGCTGGTGCCACGGATGTCTATGCTAGCTGTACTCATCCCGTACTTTCAGGTCCAGCTATCGAACGGATTGAAAAGTCACCAATTAAGAAGTTAATTGTGACCGATTCAATCGCTTTGCCAGCTGAAAAGCAAATCGACAAGATCGAACAAGTTTCAGTTGGTCAATTAATGGGTCAAGCCATTAAGTTTATCCATGAAAATAAACCCGTTAGTCCATTATTCAAGAACCGTTTCCACAACGAAGAAAACTAAGACTAATGATTTAAGACACGTTCGGCGAAAGCTGAGCGTGTCTTTTTTTTGCCGCATTAGTTTGACGCTATAAATTCATGACGGCGCAAGATTGGTCTTTAAAACGCGGCCAACATGTTCCGGCCGATGCTGGGATAACCAGAGTGGCAAATTAAGTCCACAAGCACTGAGCACAAATTTATGGCTAGCAATTAAACTTGCGATTGGTATCGACCAGTGAAATTAGCTATAATTAAGGCTGATGAAACAAAAAGAAGGTGGTTAACTTGGATTGGTTTTATTGGGGTAGTCTGGCGTTAGTGAGTGCGGTGACGTTGCAACTGACGGATCGGCGTCGTTGGTTGACTGGACACTTGACTTTGATTGCACTGGTGGGTTTAGCACTTGCCGGCTACCGTTCTGTTAGCGACCAGGCTAGCCCGTTTTGGCAATTCTTGATTGTCGGTTTGAAGCTGGCAGGCTACATTATTTTGCCAATTGTCATTTTAGTTGTTGCGATTAGTTTTGTGCGTTATAGTTATCGTCTGCTGCACAAAGAAGGGTGGCATTTACACTATACGTTATTGGCGATTGTGGGCCTTTTATTAGTGTTGATGCTTGTGTCAGCAGTTATCAACGGTCTAACCTGGCATTGGCAGTGGCTATGGAAAGCACTGGGATTGGCGTTTATTTTAACCGGCTATTTTACGTTCAGTTTTCTGGCCTACCTAGTGGCTTGTGGCACAACGCGGTTAGGTCGGATTGGGCCAATCGATGATATCATTGTCTTGGGGGCGGGCTTGATGCCGGATGGCCGGCCAACCCGAACATTGAGTTACCGTTTAAAGACGGCGGCGAAGATTTACCGGGCGCAACGTGAAAAGGATCATCATGCGATCCGAATTGTCGTTTCCGGTGGTCAAGGCAGTGATGAAGTTATGCCGGAAAGTACCGCGATGCGTCACTATTTAGTAGCGTTAGGTATTCCGTTAGATGTGATTAAAGAGGAAAATCGGTCAACGTCGACCGCTGAAAATTTACGCTTTTCACACGCGTTAATCGTTCGGCAGCAGCCGTTTTATCGCGCCGTGATGGTGACCAGTGATTATCATGTCTTACGGGCCAATATCTTAGCTCGGCGTTTACGATTGAATGTTTATGGCATGGGTGCGACCACGCCATGGTACTATTTGCCGTTTGCGATGTTTCGTGAGTACTTAGCACTGATTGTGATGTATCGCTGGTCCAATCTCAGCGCCGTAATCATCTTAAGCTTATGGTATGTGGCGTGGTTAGTTAAGATAATTTAAGGAATCTTTAAAAGACTTTGGTTCTCAGTTTGCCATGGTATAATGGAGATTGAGTTAAAAGGAGGGATTCGCCGTGGATCAAGCGCATCGACCACGTTGGGGGCTGATGGTGATCATCTTATTCGGATTGATCACGTTATCAGGCTGTGCGAAGTTGACTAGTAGTCCTAGTGACAACTCAACGTCATCAGCTGCTACCAGTGGCGCAGCTAAGATTTTAACCAAGGCAGATCAACAAATTTCGCACCATCAGATTAAGGCCGCTATCAACACCTTATCAGCGGCCAATACGAAGGATACTGCCGCTAAAAATCTCTTAACGGGATTACGGCATTATCAAAAAGCCGCGACAGCTCTTAACAAAAATCAATTAAGTCAAGCTAAGCCTTATTTCAATACGTTAGCGAATTATCAGCTAGTGACGGATGCTTCGTTTACGCAGGCGAAAGCCGCGCTAACTAAGCAGTATCAACAAGTTAAGCTAGCTAACGGCTACTATAATAGTGCGCGTGACGATATGAGTGTGCATGCATTAGCCGCTGCTAAGACGAATATCGATAAGTTAGATGAGATTGCGCCAACCCACCCGGTCATTAAAGAATTACAGCAAAAGACTACGGCGATGAAGGCTGCTATCATGAACTATGAGGCGTCGCAGTCGACTAGTTCGGGTAGTGATAGCTCGACCGTTGCTGAAAGTGATCTAACGAGTAGCGATTCATCGGCGGATACTAGCAGTACCAGCAGTAGTTCAGCTGATGAGACTAGTGACACTGATGATAGCACGGCAACTAGTCAAGCTGATCACGCCACCAGCGGTAGTGAGCGTAGCATGACCACTAAGCAAGTCTTAAGCAACTTTCGGGCTGCTGCCGGGGTCACTTTTGAACAAGACGATCAGTTTAATGTCACTAAGGAAACGAGCAACTATTATCAGATTGAAGTCATGCATGATAGCAACGATGAAAATGTGACGAATCTGACGGATATTTACCGGTATTATCCAGCGAATGGCAGTGTATTAAAACAAAATATCAATACTGGCGAGTTTGAATAAAGTTAAGCCAGTCTCAAAAAATAAAACCACTCGAGCGTTAAGTTACAGTCGCTTGAGTGGTTTTATTTTGCTCTATTTAATTATAGCGCCCAACTGCGAATCGCAAACGCAACGCCGTCTTCAATGTTTGTTTTCGTTTCAAACTTGGCAAGTGCTTTAGCTTGTGGAATGGCATTACCCATCGCCACACTATTGGTCGCGTATTTCAACATGCTTAAGTCATTCCCTTGATCCCCAATCGCCATCACGTTATCGGCGGTAAAGTTCAACCGTTCGGCCAAATCTTTTAACGCGGCACCTTTGCTGGCGTTTGGATTCATGAATTCTAAGAAATAAGGGGCCGACCTAACAATGGCGTACTTATCATGAAAGGATTGTGGAATCTTTTCGGCCGCTGCGGCTAATAATTCCGGTTGATCAATGAACATGGCTTTGACAACTGGCATATCAAGTCGCATGTCACCGGGGGCGCGGTAACGAATTGGCATGTTAACGAGCGCACTTTCGCCGACAGTATAGGGGCTGATATTGCGGTTAGCCGTGTAGATGTGATCTTCACTTTCCACGTGACAATGAATGCCTAACTTCCGACTTAAAGCCTCTAAGTCGATGTAATCTTCATGGGTCAACGTGTGGCTGGTGATGATGCGGCCACTAATTGTCTGTGCCATGGAACCATTGAACGTAATGGCGTATTCATCGTCGCCATCAATCTGCAACTGTTTTAGAAAGGGGCTAACGCCGCTTAGTGGACGTCCAGTACAAATGACGACTTTAATGCCTTGGTCACGCGCCGCTTGGACGGCGTCGATGGTGGCGGGGTTGAGTTCACTGTGTTCGTTCAATAAAGTGCCATCCATGTCGATGGCAATGAGTTTAACGGTTGACATAAGTTCCTCCTAGATGATTAAGCGATCGTTTTGAATATGGGCTTGAAAAGCTTGGTAGATGGGATCGAATAAGTCGACTTCCGAAGCTTGACTCAGCATTTCCTTTGGGAAGAAGAAGCGGCGATCACCGGATACTTTACCGGTAATGGCGCGGACCAAGTCACTAACGGTTGAGAGCTCAACGAGTGAGCCATCTTCTTGCATTAGTTCGATTTGAGTCCGCGGCTTCTTCATCTTCGGGTCATAAGCGTCGTACGGCAAGTCGTAACTATCATTGGTATCCGTATAGTAATGACTGTCAAAGCCTGCCTTTTCGATCAAGGCTTGCATCTCTGGAATCAGGTCATTTGTCTGATCGTCGATACGCGCCGATTTCAAGGGGCGTCGATCTAAGAACCGGGTGGCTAAGTCGGCTAAGATGGGGTCTTTACTGTCGCGCCAGTGATTGAAGTAAGTGTTCAAGACACCATCATCTAGTCGTAAGTAGTCTTGCAACGTAAAGTTGTTATTGAAGAATGGTAGTAGCATGTGTGGCGTGGCTTCCGCATCGACATCGTGACTTTGATACAAGTCATTGGCGCGTTCTAACAAGTGGTCCAGGATAACTTCCATTGACCGTGAGACGGGGTGGAAGTAGACCTGCATGTACATTTGGAATCGACTGACGATGTAGTCTTCAACGGCGTGCATCCCTTCCATTGCAAAGGTGATTCCACCTTGGTACGGCTTCATGACACGTAAAATCCGAGTCAAATCAAAGTTCCCATAATTAGTCCCTGTAAAGTAAGAGTCACGTAATAAATAATCCATCCGGTCGGCATCGATTTGACTAGAAATCATTTGGACGACTTGGGGATTAGGGTAAGTTTTCTGAATGACCGCGGCCACTTGACTAGGAAATTCTGGTGAAATTTGGCGCAAGACTTGGTTCACTTCAGTGTCAGGCGAAGTTAGAATTTGGACCGTCAAGGCTTCGTGATCAGTGTGAAAGATATGCTCGAATGTGTGCGAATAGGGGCCGTGGCCGATATCGTGCAAGAGCGCGGCACACAAAGCCACTAGGCGTTCGTGGTCATCCCAACCGCCATCGCCAGGGGTCTTAGTGGGATAGTTGCGTTGGAAGTTGTCGCAGATGCGGCGTGTGACTTCGTAAACGCCAAGACAGTGACCGAACCGAGAATGTTCAGCGCCGTGAAAGGTTAGTGAAGTCGTACCGAGTTGTTTAATGCGGCGTAACCGCTGAAATTCGGACGTGTTAATCAGGTCAAGAATGATCTGGTGTTGGATATAGACGTAATCATGGACTGGGTCGCGAAAGACCTTTTCCATGGGAAGCAGTTGATTGCGATATGACAAGTAAAGTTCCTCCGTTCGTTAAGCATTAATGTAGTCGGGCTTGCCGACGTTGCATGTCATGATAGGCATGGGTTAAATGAGCCTGAAACTCAGGCTCTTCGATTAGCTTTTTTAAATGATGGTGATCAAGTTGATAGCTTTGTTGCCAGACCGCGTTGAAGCGGTCGATGGCTTGATCGATGGTGAGCGCTGAGCCTTGCGCTGCCGAAATGGTTGTCATGACTTGCGGGTCAATATCTGGAAAGCGGTCATCTTGTTGACCAGCCAATCCAGCAGTGTAAAAATGGTGAATTAATTGGCTGCGTTGGTCTTGATTGCCATTGATACTGATGTAGAGCATCACGACCAAGGCATTTTCAGTCCGGCGTTGCGACATACCAGCAATTTTTTGGCCATGAATACTTAGGTCGTAATCACCAGGGCAGTAGGAACGCTTGATTTCGCCGGCAACAATCGGTAAGGTTGGCCAAGCCGCTTGAACGTAAGTCGTCATGAGTTGATAAGCGGCTTCAATCGTATAGTCGTTACGGTGGGCGGGTAAGAATAAAGAAACATTTAAAACACCGCGATCAGCGACTACTGCCAGTCCACCAGAGTTACGCAATAAGACATGGTAATCAGCTTGTGCTAAAGTGTGCAGTCCGGCTGAGAGGGCGGGCAGCTGTTGATCGCGCAGGCCTAAAATCACGGTCTGTGGCAGTTGCCAGTAATGCACGATTGGCTGCTGTTGTTCGGCTGTGAGCCAGAGCAGCGCGTTCATGGTGGCAAAACTATCGAGCTTTTCTTCTGGTTGATAATATTGCGTTAAAGTTGCTAACGTGGGTTGAGCCACACGCGTTCACCTCGTTAAGTTGGTTATTAGAATCGTGTTATGTCAGTTGTTGATTGATTCAAAGCCACTTGTGTGGTTAACAGCAAGTGCTGATTCTACGCTTGATGCTAGTTAAAATTGCCGCCTGCTGGTTGGTTGCTAAAACGCTGGAACGCCATGGGCCATTTTGAAGCCAAAAATGAGGTCTTCAAAACTGACCTTGGCCTAAGCCCGAGCAGACCACTCGCACTAAGGCCAACGACACGGCTGAGCATTTTAGCAACCAACCGCTCGGCTAAATTTACTGGTTGAACTAAATAATCAGTAATTTCTGATTAACGCCGGGCGGGCCAGAATTGGCTCAGTGGTGTCATTTATCTTGGTCGGTGATTTTCCGGCTTAGATAAAGCCCGGCTTTCGAGACCGTTCTGTGGCTCGAAAACGCGGCCACCACGTTCCAGCCGATTCTGGACCAACCAGAGTGGCAATTTAAACTCAAGCGGGCCGTTCCTGATTAATTATACTCGAAACCTTACTAGTCCGCAGAGGAATTCCCTGACTTGGGTGGATTTTTAGTCATTTCCGTTCAGATAGCTTATAATTGTTAAGGAGTTATCTTTAATGGCAAGTTAGTGTTTTTAGGGCTGAATTGTCAGATAAGAAGACGTGTGGTTTGTAAGGCTCATATTTTGAATGATTATGACTCAGTCGTTTTGGGGTTCATAAACGTAGCTGCTATGTTGCGGTATCAAGTCCAGTTCGATTGGAACGATAAGTTGAAAGCCACTATATGAACAGATACAAACCACTTAGGAAACTAATCGTGTGTGGCAATCGGGTTGGCAGTCACACACTCTGGAGGTAAAATTCATGGATGATTTAACAACTGGCGTCCCAGTGGCAATCCACCTTGAGACGCAGGCGGTACAAGATGGCGATGCAGCTAACTATGCGTTAGACGTTGATGGTCAGCTCGTTCAGATGGGTGATGCGTTTTATTTACGTTACAAGGAAGAAAGTAAAGATCAGGAGCAGCCGATACCGGTTACCATTAAGCTAGCTGCTAATGGCGATGTCGTGTTGACGCGCAGTGCCGAAAATCGATTACGGCTGCACTTTTCCAACGGTAAGCGAGTGCAAGCGCGCTACCGGACCCCAATGGGCATCCTGCCAGTCGATACAGTCACACCTTTACTACAAGTCCGGTTACGTGAACGCCCATTTTCTGGTGAAGTCAATATCAACTATGACTTGTATGCCGGTGAACAACTAATTGGTAACTACAAGTTGCGATTGCAATTCACGGCTTGATTTGGTATGATGAACTGTAAACTGCGGAAAGGACGTGCACCAGTTTGGAACTAAAACAATTTGATGGACAGAAAAAGTCCGAATTATCTTTAATCGAGGTTGCGCATGCAATTTTGTCACAACATGGTGACGCGATGGCGTTTGCCGATTTGGCGAACGCTGTGCAATCTTATTTGGGTAAAAGCGACGAAGAAATTCGGGAGCGTTTATCACAATTTTATACCGATCTAAATATTGACGGTAGTTTCATTTCGCTCGGTGACAATATGTGGGGCCTGCGTGCATGGTACCCATTTGAATCCATTGATGAAGCTGTGATTCATACCGATGATGATGAAGACGATGATCGGCCAAAACGCAAGAAGCGTAAGAAGGTTAACGCCTTCTTGGCTGACGCCGGCGACGATGATGATGTCATTGATTACGATGATGATGATCCCGAAGACGACGACAATTACGAAGATGAAGACGATTCCGAAAGCGACGATGACGATGATTCCAGTGCAAGTAAGTATGACGAACTTGCCGGTGTGGATGATAGTGATGACGACGCCGCGGATGAAACTTTACCAGATGGCATCGAAGGCCAATTATCTGAATTAAACGATGACGATGATGATGACTTCGATGATGATGACGACGAAGAGCAAAAGTAAGTTGACTGATTTGACTTGACGAAAGTTGAATCAACTTGTATTATCTTATTTGGGCTCTCTGGTAGTCATACTGGAGACATTCAAACGAAATCAAGCTCCCTATTCACTGAATAGGGAGTTTTCTTTATTTAGAGCTAATCCCCACGAAATAAATCTTTAAGGAGTTATCACATGACCAAATATATTTTTGTAACTGGTGGCGTTGTGTCGTCAATTGGTAAAGGTATCGTCGCCGCTTCACTTGGACGCTTACTTAAAAACCGGGGCTTAAAAGTCACGATTCAGAAGTTTGATCCATATATCAACGTTGATCCTGGTACGATGAGTCCTTATCAACATGGCGAAGTTTTCGTTACTGATGACGGGACCGAAACCGACTTGGACTTAGGACATTACGAACGGTTCATCGACATTAACTTGAACAAGTACTCCAACGTAACGACTGGTAAGATTTATTCAGAAGTCCTGCAAAAGGAACGTCGTGGTGATTATTTAGGTGCAACGGTACAAGTGATTCCACATATTACCGACGCCATTAAAGAAAAAATCATGCGGGCTGGGACCACTACTGATTCCGACATCGTCATTACCGAAATCGGTGGGACGGTCGGGGATATTGAATCCTTGCCATTTATCGAAGCTTTGCGTCAGATGAAGAGTGACTTAGGTTCTGACAACGTCTTCTACATTCACACTACCTTGATTCCTTACTTAAAGGCCGCTGGTGAAATGAAGACGAAACCAACGCAACATTCTGTTAAAGAATTGCGGAGTTATGGGATTCAACCAAACATGTTAGTTGTGCGGACTGAAATGCCAATTACCCGGGAAATGCGGAATAAGATTGCGTCCTTCTGTGACGTTGAACCTGAGGCCGTCATTGAATCCTTGGATGTCAAGACAATCTACTCGATTCCATTAAACGTCCAAAAGCAAAATATGGACCAAATTGTCTTGGATCACTTTAACATCAAGGCGCCTAAGGCCGATATGAGCGATTGGGAAGAACTTGAACACCATGTGCAACACTTATCACGGAAGATCAAGATTGCCTTGGTTGGGAAGTATGTGGCGTTACAAGATGCGTATATCTCGGTGACCGAAGCTTTGAAGCATGCCGGCTATACCGACGATGCGGAAATCGAATTAAACAAGATTTCAGCGGAAGACGTGACGCCTGAAAATGTCGAAGACTTATTAGGCGATGCTGACGGTATCTTAGTTCCTGGTGGCTTTGGCGATCGTGGGATTGAAGGTAAGATTACCGCAATCAAGTATGCGCGGGTCAAAGACGTGCCATTCTTAGGTATTTGTCTAGGTATGCAAATGGCTAGTGTTGAATTTGCCCGGAACGTCTTGAACTTAAAGGATGCCAACTCAACTGAAATTGATCCTGACACGCCAGATAACGTGATTGACTTGATGGCTGATCAAGAAGATGTTGAAAATATGGGTGGTACGCAACGGTTAGGGGCTTACCCATGCAAGCTGAAGCCTGGGACAGTTGCGGCCGCTGCTTACCATAACGAAGAAGTCGTCATGGAACGGCATCGTCACCGTTATGAATTCAACAACAAGTACCGCGAAGCCATGGCTGCTAAGGGCATGGTCTTCTCCGGGACGTCACCTGACAATCGTTTAGTCGAAGTAATCGAATTACCAAAGAACCGGTTCTTCGTTGCGTCACAATACCACCCAGAATTCCTTTCCCGGCCAAATCGTCCGGAAGGGTTATTCAAAGCGTTTATTGATGCGGCGAATGCTACGGGAACTACCAAATAAGAGTGTGAACGAGGACGGGTGAAGGTGAGCATTGCCTAGCCAAGTCAATTAGCCGGTGATCTTCCGGCTAGTTGACTTGGCGTAGCAAGCGGAGCCTTCAGTCCGAGTGAACACGTTTCAGCAAAACCAATTCAAAACATAAAGCGTTAGGACGCTCCCAAAGTCCTAACGCTTTTTTGCGCTAAAAAAGCCAGTCACCGTTACCAAAAATTAACCAATTTGAGAATTTTCATCATGAAAACGGTTAAATAACTAAATTTTCGTATTTTATTAGTGATAAAAGATTACAGTTTCCTGATATTGGTTGTTTTTTTGGATGACATTCTTTATTATGGTTATTGATTGTAATTGTACAGTGTGACACTTATTTAGCGAGGAAAGTTATGTTATGAAAAAAATGATTATCCATGGCGGAAAACGACTTTCTGGGGAATTGACGATCGGTGGCGCAAAAAATAGTACCGTCGCACTGATTCCTGCTGCGATTCTCGCAGACACTCCGGTCCGATTTGACACGGTTCCGCACATCTTAGACGTTCACAATTTAAAAATTATTTTGGAATCGATGAATGTCCATTCCACTTTTGAAAACGATGTATTAACGATTGATCCAACTCATATTGAAGAATCCGAATTACCAAGTCACGCAATTAAAAGCCTGCGTGCATCTTATTATTTCATGGGCGCGTTACTCGGGCGTTTTAACCGGGCAACCGTCACTTTTCCAGGCGGGGACAATATTGGTCCTCGGCCGATTGATCAACACATTAAAGGGTTTAAAGCACTCGGGGCGAATGTCGTCGAAAAAAACGACTCCGTCTTTATTTCAACTGGGACTGAAGGGTTACATGGCGCCCGTATATTCTTAGACGTGGTGTCGGTTGGGGCGACGATTAATATTATTTTAGCCGCCGTTAAAGCCCATGGCACAACCACGATTGAAAACGCCGCCAAAGAACCTGAAATCATTGATGTGGCGACTTTCTTAAACAACATGGGTGCGAAGATTCGTGGCGCCGGGACGGATGTCATCCGGATCGAAGGCGTCGATTCTCTACGCGCACGGGCCACGCACACCATTATTCCAGATCGCATTGAGACTGGGACCTACCTCTCATTGGCAGCGGCCATTGGTGATGGCATTTTACTTAAGAATGTCATTCCTGAACATATGGAATCGTTTACGGCCAAAATGCTCGAAATGGGTGTGGGGTTACAGATTAACGAAGACAGTATTTACGTTCCGCGGGTTAGTGACCTTAATCCAGTGCGCGTAAAAACAATGACGTATCCTGGTTTTGCAACTGATTTGCAACAACCGATTACGCCGTTATTATTACGGGCTAACGGCAATAGCGTCGTGATTGATACGATCTACCCACAACGAACGCAGCATATTGCACAATTACGCAAAATGGGCGCGGATATCCGTGTGCAAGATAATTTAATTGTGGTGGGACACTCTTCCCATCTACAAGGGGCGCATGTCGAAGCGGGCGAAATCCGTTCTGGCGCGGCCTTAATGATTGCTGGCTTAATTGCTAGTGGCACCACAGAGATTTCACGTGCCGACAATATTTTACGTGGCTATGACCGCGTGATCGATAAGTTGCATACGCTGGGAGCGGATGTAGAGATTGCCGCTGACGAGATCAGAGTGTGAGGTAAGCCGGGTGGGGATGAGCATTGCCTAGCCAGATAATTATCCGGTGTTTTTCCGGATGGTTATTTGGCGTAGCAAGCGGAATCCCCAGGCTTACCGAGCACGTTTCGGCAAACGACGACCAGCTGAGAAAGAGCAGTGATAATGGATAAAATTTTAACGATGCACGATCTTGAGCAAAAGACGCTCAAGGAAATTTATACGTATGCGCGCGACTATAAGATTCAATACTATTCTCAAATGAATAAAAAAGAATTGTCACTAGCCGTGCTGCGTGCCCAAGATAAAAAGCGCGGCTTTGTCCAAATGGAAGGTGTTCTCGAAATTATTGGACAAGAGGGCTACGGCTTTTTGCGCCCCATTAATTATGGTCCCTCCCAAGAAGACATTTATATCTCGCAGTCCCAGATTCATCGTTTTGGGTTGCGGAATGGGGATTATGTGGCAGGACAAGCCCGGCCACCGAAGCCTAATGAACGGTATTATGGCTTGATGCGAGTCGGAACCGTTAATGGAAAAGACCCCAATGAAGCTAAGCAACGGCCCCACTTTCCAGCCTTAACGCCGTTATATCCTGAAAAGCAATTGACCTTAACCACAACCAAGTCGGTGTTATCGACGCGCTTAATTGATACTTTTGTGCCGATTGGGTTTGGCCAACGGGGCTTGATTGTCGCACCGCCTAAAGCCGGTAAAACGACACTGTTAAAAAACATTGCCAATGGGATTATGACGAATTATCCAGACGTTAAGTTAATTATGTTATTGATTGATGAACGGCCAGAAGAAGTGACTGATCTAGAGCGGTCGATCAAAGGGGAAGTCGTGAGCTCAACCTTTGATCAACAGCCGCAAAATCATGTCCGCGTCGCTGAATTAGTCTTAGAACGCGCCCGGCGCTTAGTGGAAGACAAGCAGGATGTGGTCATTCTACTAGATTCGATTACCCGGTTAACTCGGGCCTATAACTTGACGATGCCGTCAAGTGGGCGCACGTTATCTGGTGGACTGGATCCCACGGCGTTCTATAAGCCCAAACGGTTCTTCGGTTCAGCGCGGAATATTGAAGAAGGCGGTAGTCTGACGATTTTAGGGACCACCTTAGTTGATACCGGTAGTCGTATGGACGATATGATTTATGAAGAATTTAAGGGGACTGGGAACTCTGAACTACAGTTATCCCGTGAATTAGCAGAACGTCGGGTTTTCCCAGCGTTAGATTTGAAACAATCCAGCACGCGTAAAGAAGAATTATTGCTTAGTCAAGCGGCGTTAGAGCCAGTCTGGCAGATTCGGCGTTCAATGACCGGCAATGCGTTGGAATACACGGAGCAGTTGTTACAATTCTTAAAGCACAGTGACACCAACCAAGCCTTTTTACATGACTTGAGTGGTTTGAAGTTTAATGGGCAGTCGACCCGGCGACCACGGCGATAATTGACTGGCTGGGAGGCTTGACGCTGAGCTAGGATTCATGATAAGATGTTTAGCGTTGATTAAAACTATGATAATCTCTGTTTCAGCAAATGATTCAGGGCAAAGGAGCGTAATATTATGCAAAAAGGAATCCATCCAGATTACCACAGCGTTGTTTTCCAAGATTCAACGACTGGTTTCAAGTTTATCTCTGGTTCAACTGCAATGTCAGCTGAAACTGTTGAATGGGAAGATGGTAACACCTACCCATTGATCCGTGTTGAAGTTACGTCAGATTCACATCCATTCTACACTGGTAAGCAAAAGTTTACCAAAGCCGATGGTGCGGTCGATCGTTTCAACAAAAAATACGGTCTCAAATAATCAATTTGATATCAATTCAAGTCAATCGGCAGTGTCGGTTGGCTTTTTTTTTGCGTTTAAAAGTAAGCGCTTAATGGTACACTATTAAAAAAGATAACGGAGGGATGTTATGTTAACGATTCGACCAGAACGACCAGCTGATTACGCAGCGGTTGAGCAACTGACCCGGCAGGCTTTTTACAACATGTATATGCCCGGCTGTGTGGAACATTACTTGGTACACACCATGCGAACTCATCCCGACTTTATTCGAGAATTGGATGATGTCTTAGTTCTAGATGGGCAAATCATTGCTAATGTCATGTATACCAAGGCGCAGTTAACCACGCCAACGGGTGAAGTAAAACCGATTGTAACTTTTGGACCATTAAGTGTGGCACCGGCTTTTCAGCGGCAAGGTTATGGCAAGCAATTATTGAACGCGTCGTTTAAGCAAGTCCGGGCATTGGGCTATCCGGCAATTGTGATCTTTGGTGATCCGAATAATTACGTGGGTCGTGGTTTTAAGAGTTGTCACCAATTTCAGGTGGGTTTACCAGATGGCAAGTTTCCGGCGGCAATGTTAGTTAAAGAATTGGTACCTGGTATTCTGTCTGGAAAAAGGTGGCACTATACCATGAGTTCGGTAATGGACATTGATGTGGCCGCCGCTCAAGAATATGATGATCATTTGCCACCAATGAAGCGACAATGGCAACCTAGCCAAGAGGCATTTAAGATTATTAGTCAGGCTTATTTGACGGATTGAATTTTTGAATGGTCAAAACAAAAAAACTGCCAATTGGCAGTTTTTTTTTGTTTAGTAGCGGAGTAAGGCGAGGGCCGCCGTCTCGATCGGCATCCGGTCAGCTGGGATGATCCGGACTTGTCCTTGGCGACTCATAACAACGTCCACTAAGTCATCGATTAAGTTGTCTGGTAGTTGTAGATCAGTTTGGACACTACCGTCCGGCTTGATGGTACCACCAACTTGGGCGTTAGCGGCTACAATCAAGGTATCAATCCGGCCATCCAGGGCGGGACGGATCATATCGAACGGATCGTTTAAGGCCCGTTGTCGCGACTGGGCTTGGTCGTAACGATCCAATAAGATATCAGTCAGTCCAGTGCGCCACTGGTTCTGAACGGGCGTTGTGGCGACGGCAATCTCGGCTAGACTCAGGCCGTTAGGGGACCGTTCAATCATCAAGTGCTGAGAAAGATAGGGGTTCTTGCTCAACTTGCGGAAGACAGCTTGGTTATGCGGCAAGCCCATTAAGATTAGCGGCCGTTGCGAAGCTTGCGAGTGAGCCGCTAGCAAGTACTGGTCAACTTGTAAGTAGTAATTACGTTGATCCACCGCGCGTTCTTCAGCCTTAGCGTTGTGACCATGGTAGTTCACACCATGCACGGGACTGGAATTAAAGTTCAAGTCACCGCCACGTTTTTCAGTTCCCAGAGTTCCCTTTAAGGTTGTTGGCGCGTCGATTGGCAAGTCTAAGGCCACCAGTTCGCCATGGCGTTGCTGGTACAGTGCCATTGAGTCTTCATTTAAAGCCAACAGGTCAAAGTCGAATTGTTGCTGGCGATCGGCTAAGATGGGCCGGATCGCCGGCATACTATTAACGATAACTTGAGTGTCGGTAGGCGTTTGTAAGTCGAAAATCAGACAAGTTTCGGCATTCGCAATCAAACCGGTTTGTGGGCCGGTATGTTGTAGCCAAAAGCTGTTGTCATTTGCTAGCCGGTCAAATTGAGCTTGGAACGGCTGGAAACTGGCTTTCGGAAAGCGTTGGGCCAATTGTTGCTGGGCGTCAGCCACCAGCTGTTTGAGTTGCAAGCGGCGGCGGTTCAAGTCGTTTAAGACGGCATCAGTATTCAGATAGATGGCGATGAATGGTCCAGCATCGCGTTGTTGCATCAAGTGTTGTAGATCATTTTTTACCATAGTATCCATAGGTCCAACCTACTTTCTTTATTTGTTGATCCTAGCATATCAGAAAGTAATATAATTACGCAAGCATTATGAACTTCATAAGAAAAATATAATTATTTGCCTGGGTTAATTATCTGGTGTTTGATTAGCTTAATTAGTTGGTTGGCAAGTTTACTGCAGCTTTAAGCGGTAATTGGTTACCAGTAGCCAAAGGTAGTTAGCCGCAAGTTACCGCTAACTAACTGCTTCAATCAGAGCAGCAAGCTAAATCTGATTAGTCCCGCAAGTAGTTATCGCAAGCTTATCAATGATCACAATTATTTAGCCGATTGGAGGACGGGAAATCAGGACTCGCGACTTTTCTATTGTCGTAAATTAGGGTATATTTACCGTAGACCGCTTTAGGTTGAGTGGTTAGTCTAATGGAAGGCGGGAAAGAGTATGAAATCAAAACAACATCCCGGTTTAAAATGGCTGGGGCGAATCGTGTTCGTGCTTTTGATAGCGCTGTCGCTAGCGTTGATCTTTAACGAACAAATAAAAAGTTGGTTGGTGAGTTCATATGCGCCGACCGTGACAGCTAAATCTGTCAAAAAGAATCAAACGAAAAAAGGAAATTTTGATTTTTCGAAAGTGAAGTCGTTGGATTTTCAAACGGTCGCTAAAGCCCGGATGAATAAAAGTTCGATTCACGTGATTGGGTCGATTGCGATTCCGTCAATTGACTTGTACTTGCCGATTGGTAATGGTGTCAGCAACGAAACGTTAGCGTTAGCTGCGGGAACGTTGAAAGCTGATCAGACGATGGGGAGTGGTAACTATGCGTTGGCTGGCCATCATATGATCAAGCATGGCGCCTTATTTAGCCCCCTCTACTACAAGAGCAAAGTGGGGCAGATGATTTACTTGTCGGATATGTCGCATATCTATGAATATAAAACAACGCAACGCAGCTTTATTGCCGCCACGGATGTCCAAGTCATCGATGATGTGCCGGGGAAAAAGCTGGTGACCTTAATTACGTGTGATAAGACTGGGGCAGGTCGGCTGATGATTCGTGGGACGTACGTAAAAAAGTGGCAATTCCGTCAAGCACCAACCCAGATTCAGAAGTCATTTTCGAGTCACTTTAATAACAAATATTAAATTTAAGCCGGCCTATGTTGTTGACCCAAGTTTCACGTTACAATAATGATGAGGTTTATTAGACAAGGAGGGTTCACTTGATGGTAGGTTTAATAATTATTGCGATTATCCTCGTGATTGTGGCCATTTATGCGATTATCTATAACGGCTTGGTCAAAGCGCGGATGTATACGCAAGAAGCATGGAGTCAAATTGATGTTCAGCTCAAACGACGGAATGATTTAATTCCCAACTTGGTTAGCACGGTTAAAGGCTACGCCAAGCATGAAAAGACGACATTGGAACAAGTTGTCTCGTTACGTAACCAGATGACCCAAGTTCCAGCTGGGGACCATCAACAGGCAATGGCACTTTCAGACCAATTGACTAATTCTCTAAAAAGTATCTTTGCGTTAGCCGAAAGTTATCCAGATTTAAAGGCTAATCAAGAATTTAGCAAGTTAATGGAAGAATTGACGAATACTGAAAATAAAATTGCGTATTCACGTCAACTTTTCAACTCCAGTACGGCTAGTTACAACATGAAGTTACAACAATTTCCATCTAACTTAGTCGCTGGGATTCATCACTTTCAAAAGGTTGACTTTTTGGCGGTTCCTGAAGCTGAAAAGGAAGCTCCAAAAGTCTCATTTGATGATCAAGATTAGAGGTTTTGCCCATGTTATTTGAGCAGATAGCCCGCAATAAGCGGCACACGGTTTACGTGATGGCCGCTTTTGTCTTGCTAGTGGCCGTGATTGGGGCGGCGGTCGGTTATGTCTTTTTTGACAGTACCGTAGCAGGACTCGTGATGGCGCTCGTGGTGGCCGTCATTTATATGGCCATTATGTTGGGACAATCGACCGACGTGGTGATGGGCATGAATCATGCCCGGGAACTGCACGGTGAAGCTGATGATCCTGAATTATGGCATATTGTTGAAGATATGGCATTGGTTGCTAAAGTCCCGATGCCGCGCGTTTTTATTATTCAAGATGACAGCCCGAATGCGTTTGCCACGGGGAATAATCCCGAACACGCGGCGGTTGCGGTGACGACTGGGATTCAAGCGCGGTTGAATCGTGAAGAGATGGAAGGCGTCTTAGGCCATGAATTGACCCACGTGCGTAATTACGATATTCGCTTACAAACGATTGCCTTGGCCTTGACTGCGGCCATTAGCTTACTCGTCAATTGGGGGATGAACGCCTTTTGGTGGGGCGGTGGCCGACGCCGGCGAGATAATGACCGTGATGGCAATGGCAGTGCACAAGCCTTGCTGATGGTGTTAGCTATTGTGGTGATTATCCTGGCACCGTTAGCGGCTAGTTTGGTGCAATTGGCATTGTCACGTAATCGCGAGTATCTGGCCGACGCCGGGAGTGTCGAGTTGACGCGGAATCCATTGGGGTTAATCAATGCCTTGCAGAAGATTGATGATAGTCAACCGATGCAAGCAGCTGATCCTAGCAGTGCGGCCCTTTATATTTCAGATCCGTTTAAAGCTAAAAAGTCTTGGGCGCATTTATTTGATACCCACCCGCCAATGGCTGATCGGATCGAACGTTTAAAAAAGATGTGAATCAAGCCAACTATTTCACGCGGAACGGCTTATAATGTAAGTAACAAATAGACAGTTGAAAGAGTGAGTCGATTGCAACGCAGATATATTTACGCCAATTTAGAAAAAATCGATAATTTAGTGTTTGCCTATGGGATTGACCAGAGCGATTTTGTGCATGGCATCAAACGGCTGCCGAGTAATCTAGTCTCGCTAGTCGGGGTTGACGATGAAGTGCACGCCGTCAATGCCCACACTGGGTTGAATGTGATTAATGACGAAAATGACATTCGTCGTTTTTTACTGCAGAGCCATACTGAGCAAGTTAAATGGATGGACTACGATGAAGTCGGTGACTTAGACTTTTTGACAGCTACCGAAATTGCTGAGTTATTATATTTAGGCCACATGAATCGACCAATCCGCTCGCCTTTTAATTATAAGCTGCGTAATCACTATGTTTTTTTGGAACAACGTAATGGTGGGATCAAGTTGTACTGTTACTACTTGTCGGCATTTAGCCACGTACTCAATGCGTCGATTTTACGCCATACGTTAGCGGCTTACCGCGGCCGGCGAATGTTTATGCGAACAATTAGCGTGCCACGGGTACCAGAGCCGATTATCAAGCAACTAATGCATTTAATGTCGGATGGCTTGTTTATTTACTTTGATCAGTCGATGGTGCGCCAACGTCAGTTATTAGTGCCAGTGCATACAGAGATTGCCAATGACGACATCGAAGTGTTTGATCCGGCGCGTAATGACGACGGTCGCCACACTCATAATGTGGCCACGTTGACGTTTAACTTGGTTTCGAGTCAATGGGGGCTGACGGTGCACGATGCCGGCGCCTTTGAGGATCATTTATAAGATGATTAAGAAGCGCAGAACAGTGGGTTAAGCTGGGACTGCGCTTTTACTTTTGCCCTTAGTTAATGCCGGCACTTGGCCAGTATCCGCGGATTGAGTGGCAATTTTTGCGAGTCCGTAGAGTCCCACTCGTCAAAGTGGTATAATTTTCAATGCGATAGTCAAATTTAGTTAACGCTAAATCTGCAACTAATCGGTTTAAAAAAGCTGTGCTAGTCAGGAATACGGGTTCACTAATTAATGAGAACCGTGAATGGAGAGTTATATCATATGAAGATGCAAGTTACCGAAATTGCGAAAGCAGTTCAAGCTGTGAATGCGGCGCAAGTCTGGCCAGACGTCAATGTGACGGGTGTGGCCTTTGATAGTCGACACTTAACAGCAGGCGATTTATTTGTGCCGCTCACGGGAACCAATGATGGTCATGACTATATTCAAAACGCAATTGATCATGGGGCGGTGGCAACTTTATGGGCAACTGATCATACTGATAGTGCACCAAGCGAGTTACCTGTTATTTTGGTACCAGATACGTTGACGGCGTTACAACAACTGGGTCAGTATTATTTACAAAAGATCAATCCTAAGGTAGTTGCGGTCACTGGTAGTAACGGTAAGACAACGACCAAGGATATGATTGCTAGTGTGTTAAGTACGCAATTCAACGTCACGAAGACACATGCTAATTTCAATAACCAAATTGGGGTACCAATTACGTTGTTGAGCATGGAACCTAACACGGAAGTCGTCGTGGTTGAAATGGGGATGGATCACTTTGGTGAACTGGACTTTCTGAGCAACTTAGTCCAACCAGACGTGGCAGTGATCACGATGATTGGGGAAGCACATATCGAATTCTTTGGTACGCGCGATAAGATTGCGGATGCTAAGATGGAAATCGTCCACGGCTTAAAAGCGGATGGTACTTTTATCTATAATGGTGATGAACCATTGTTGCAAGCGCGGGCAAAAGATGTGGCTCAACGTCAACGGACCTTTGGCATAAACGCTGACAACACGCTGAGTGCCAGCGCGATTGAGACCAGCCGGGCGACGACTAGTTTTACGGCTAGTCTTTGGCCAGAAGCGCCCTTTACGATTCCAATGATGGGCGCCTACAATGTGAATAATGCCATGGCAGCGTTGTTAGTTGCCGATACGTTCCACGTGCGGGAAAATCCAGCGCAACAAGCGTTAGCTAAGTTTGTACCAACTGAAAACCGAACCGAGTGGCTAACCGGTCATAATGGTGAAGCGATTTTGAGTGATGTCTACAATTCTAATCCTACCGCGGCCAAGCGCGTCTTAGCAGCCTTTGCGGCGACGCCGGTTACCGGCCAACGCATTGCCGTGTTAGGGGATATGTTGGAATTAGGCGACCAAGCTGATCAGTTACATGCTAGTTTAGCAAGTGAATTGGATCCAGAAACCATTCAAAGTGTGTATTTGAATGGGGAACACATGCAGGCTTTAGCGACTGATCTAGCGGCGAAGTACCCCGCCGCCGCGATTCACTATTATCCAACGCATGAACAACCACAATTAATTAATGATTTAAAACAAGCCGTAACCGCTGATGATGAAGTCCTATTAAAGGGCAGTCACGGGATTCATCTAGAGAACGTTTTGGCGGCATTAGAAGTTTAATGAAGTATTGCCAGGCACGAATTGGTCAGTTGACTGATTCGTGCCTTTTTTTGTTTTTAGTGCTAGTTAACAAATAGAGCGGCTAATAGTAGTCATACTAGTAAAACGTGTGGGAGATAATTTTTAAATATGCGGTTTACTAGCGTAGGGCGGACTGGATGACGCTCAGTGGTGTCGTTTGACTTAGGGCGGGTGGCTTTTCCCGACCTTAGTCAAAGCCCGGCTTGCGAGACCGTATTATGGCTCGCAAACGTGGCCACCACGTTCCAGCGTCAATCCAGGCCAACCGGAGCGGCAAGTTGCCACTAAGCTAATCCCCAAAAAAGTTAAAAATAGAAATGCTTGCAATATATCGAAAAGATACATATAATAGTGACGCTCTAAAAAAAGGCGGTGGTCGAAAATGTATGAATTATTTATTTTAGGGCAATTAATGGATCGACCGATGACTGGCTATCAATTACGAAAGGCCCTAGTCAGCGTAGTCGGTCAGGAATTGACGATTAGTTTTGGGGCCCTTTATCCGTTGCTGGATAGATTGGCGGCCGCCGACGAGTTGACCTTGGCCTTCAAGCCGACCCCGAACAAACGGCCACAAAAAGTAGCAACACTCACAACGGCTGGCCGCCGACACTTTTGGACCTTGGTGTTGGCGCCGGTTGCATTGAATAAACAGACGCAGTTGACGTTTCAGATCAAACTGAACTTTTTACATTTATTAACTATTGATCAGCAGTTGGCCGTTTTAACAGACTTTAAAACGTTCACTCAAGGCCAACTGCAGCGACTGACTGACCAGCAAGCTCGGCTGCAGCATAATATCCACATGGTCGTGGCTGACATTGCGGATGCATTGTTAGTTAATGAGTTACAACAAGTGCGCGCGCAGGCTCAGCTCAACTGGGTCAACGCCGTCATCCAAGCAAAGAAGGAAAGTGCCTTATGAAAGTAGCTTCATTTTCAACTGATCCCCAGATCCAAAAACGGCGCTGGTGGATCTTAATTGCCGTTTGTCTCTTTACCTTTATGTCAACGTTAGACGGAAGTATTGTGAATATCGCTTTGCCGGTGATGAGCAAGGCGATGGCGATTCCAATGAATCAAGCCGAATGGGTTGTGTCGATTTATTTGATTATTATTTGTGCCTTGCTATTGTTATTCGGCAAATTAGGCGATGCTCACGGTAAGATTCGAGTTTTCAAGATTGGAGCGGCCTTGTTTACGATTGGGTCACTATTGTCGGGATTTAATTCTGGCTTAGGGATGTTGCTTGCTGCTCGGAGTATTCAAGCAGTAGGGGCCGCCATGACAATGAGTGCCAACAATGGGATTATTACCGAAGTTTTCCCGTTCAAAGAACGTGGTCGAGCCTTAGGAATGATTGGGTCGTTCGTCGCTTTAGGCAGTATTGCCGGACCGGGAATTGGTGGCTTGATTTTAGCGCACTTTAGTTGGGGCTATATTTTTTGGATTAACGTGCCAATCGGTATTTTAGGAATGATCTTAGGGCAAGTTATTTTGCCAAAAGACATTACGATGAGCCACTTGCCGATTGATAAGCCAGGGGCAAGTTTGTTTGCTTTGATGATGGTCAGCCTGTTTGCTGGTGTGTTTATCGGTCAAGAGATTGGCTTCACCAAGCCCATCATTTTAGGCTGTTTTGCGATTGCTTTGATTGCCACCCTTATTTTTGTGCGTATTGAGTTGCATCATGACAATCCCATCTTAGCGTTAAAGCTCTTTAAGAATGCCCGTTTTTCAATCAGTATTCTCTGTGCCTTCTTGATCTTTGTGGCGAACTTTTTCTTCAATGTGATTTCACCATTCTACTTGGAAAATGCGCGGGGCTTGGCCGCTAATTATGCCGGTTATGCCTTAATGGCGTTTCCGATTGTGCAAGTGATTGTGGCACCAATTGCTGGGGCTGTCTCTGATAAGCTTGGTCCTGAAGGTCTCACTTTTATTGGGTTAGTGCTGATTTCAATCAGCCAAGTTGGGTACATTTTTGCTAACTTAACAACGCCGCTCTGGGTCTTTATGTTCTTTATCGGCCTGGTTGGTTTTGGTAATGGGGTCTTTCAGGCACCCAATAACGCGATTGTCATGGGGTCAGTTGAGGTAAAGGACTTGGGCGTTGCTGGCGGGATGAATGCATTAGCACGAGAACTCGGCATGATCTTTGGCATTTCTGTGGCGACGACGGTCCTCTATTCCGCCATGAGTCAATCAGCGGGATATAAAGTCACGTCTTATTTACCGGCACATCCGGAAATCTTTATTGATGGGATGCGGGTTGCCTTCATTGTGTCATTGGTGATTTGCTTGATTGCAACGGTCATTACTGGTATTCGACTATTCAATCGGCGACGGCCCGCGTAATTAGCCATAGAGGTTATTAATAGGCGCGGCGGTAAAAGCGCGTTAAAATAGAAGTGTTGTCATTGGTTATGAATTTTGGCAAGCTTTTGAAAGATTATATGGAAAAATAAATTAATTTTTCTGAAAAAACAAGCTATTTTATGGCTTGTTGCGGAGTGCGTGACTGCTGTCAGATGCTAATCAGCCAGTCCTAAGCGTGGTTTAATCGCTTAACTAGGGGTGATTCAGTAGTTGCCTGCCAGAGTGAACACGCTTGCTAATTTACATTAACCGGTGTATGATAATTCAGTTGTACTATTTGAAGCACGAAACAAGTCAGACCGTTGGCTTACTAGCAAGCGCACTACGGGGAACGGATTTTTTCCTAGCTACTAGTAATCCCATGGTGTCATCCTTAGGAGGAAACATATTTGAAGTTTACAGAACTAGGCTTATCCGATAGCCTACTTAAAGCAGTTAACCGAGCAGGCTACGAAGAGGCCACCCCAATTCAAGCTGAAACCATTCCAATGGTACTTGATGGGAAAGACGTGATTGGACAAGCTCAAACCGGGACCGGGAAGACCGCCGCGTTTGCGTTACCAATCCTCCAACGTTTGGATTTTTCAAACCATAATATCCAAGCACTTGTTATTTCACCAACGCGTGAATTAGCGATTCAAACCCAGGAAGAAATCTTCCGTATGGGTAAAGACGAAGGTGCTAAGGCGCAAGTTGTCTACGGTGGCGCTGACATTCGTCGCCAGATCAGAAACTTGAAGCAAAACCCACAAGTGATTGTTGGGACACCTGGTCGTTTATTAGACCATATTCGTCGCGGTACCGTTAAATTAGACCATGTTAAGATGTTGGTCTTAGACGAAGCCGATGAAATGTTAAACATGGGGTTCTTGGAAGATATTGAATCAATTATCAAACAAGTGCCTAACGAACGTCAGACCATGCTGTTCTCAGCAACCATGCCGCCAGAAATCAAGCGGATTGGTGTTCAGTTCATGCATGAACCACACCATGTTAAAATCAAAGCTAAAGAATTGACCGCTGATACGGTTGAACAATATTACGTTAAAGCTAAAGAATATGAAAAGTTCGATATCATGACGCGTTTATTCGATGTTCAGGCACCTGAATTAACGATTGTCTTTGGTCGGACGAAGCGCCGGGTTGATGAATTATCAAAAGGCCTTGAAGCTCGCGGTTACAATGCTGCTGGGATTCATGGTGATTTGAGTCAACAACGCCGGACGCAAATTATGCGTCAATTCAAAGCTGGTAAGTTGGATATTTTAGTTGCAACCGATGTGGCTGCCCGGGGACTTGATGTTTCTGGTGTTACCCATGTTTACAACTACGATATTCCGCAAGATCCTGACAGTTACGTCCATCGGGTTGGCCGGACTGGCCGTGCCGGACATAAAGGGGTTTCATTGACCTTTGTGACACCGAACGAAATGGAATACTTACGGGTCATTGAAAAGTTGACTAAGGTGCGTATGTTGCCTTTGAAGCCACCTACTGAAGCAGAAGCCTTTGCTGGTCAAATCGCTGCTGCTGAAGCTAGTGTTGATTCATTAGTTGCTAAGACTGAAACTAATAAGTATGCTGAACAAGCTGCAGAATTATTAGCCAAGTATGATGCCACTGACTTGGTAGCCGCTTTATTAAACGACTTAACCAAGGATGATTCAACGGCTGTGCCGGTTAAGATTACGCCAGAACGCCCATTACCTCGTCATAAAGGCGGCGGCAATCGTCGCGGCGGTGGTTATCGTGGTAACCGGAGCCGTAATGGCGGCGGTAACCGTGGCGGCAATGGCCGTTACTCACACAGCAGTAATCGTGACCGTGATCATCGTAATGGCGATCATAAAGGCGGCAGCGGCCGTCGTGGTAACGATCGTAAGAGCAATGGTTACAAAGGTCGTAGCCGCGAAGACAATCGTAGCAACAACCGTAACCATGATGATGGCCGTAAGCAAAGCAGCAAGCGGAACTTCACGATTCGGACCAACGATTAAAGCTAACTAATTAACATTACGAACAGAATCGCCGGTAACGGAGATTCGGTGAAAAGTCGAGCGCAGGCTCGGCTTTTTTTGTGGCCTGACATGCTAGAATTAGGACGAAATTAGTTGAGTTGGTCATGGATAGGCTCATTAGATTGATTGCCGCTCCGGTTGGGCTGGATTGATGCTGGAACGTGGTGGCCGCGTTTAGAAGCCTGAGAAGCGGTCTTCCAAGCCGGGCTTTGACTAAGACTGGAAAGGTCACCAGCCTAAGTCAAACGACACCACTGAGCATCATCCCGCCCGCCCTGCGCTAATGACGGTCATATTTTAGACGGCATTTGACTCTGATGTTGTAAATATTTAAAAGTAAATCAAACAGAGTCGTAGTGACCAACAAGTTCGCCGTGTCGAATCACTTTGACCGGTGGCTTTTCCGGTCTTAGTGATTGGGCCAGCTTGTTAGACGTGGTTTTCGGCTAATAAGTGCCCTGCAGACCGTCCTTGGGCTGCAGGTCTGCCCCACCGCGAACCTGTTGGTCAACGGAGACGGCGATTAACCATGAAGTATGTAGATTGATGGTGTATTAGGACTACTTTTCATGCCATCGTGAAAAGATTGCGTGTTAAACGGTCTGTTACATTACCGGCGACTGTGGTAAATTGGAAATATCAGATTTTGAAAGGCGATGGGGTTGTGATTTATGGTACCGGCATTGATTTAACTGAATTAGCCCGGATCCAAGCGATGCTGACGGCAGGGTTAAAACTGCCGGAAAAAGTCTTGACGGCAAACGAACTGGCTGTCTTTAATCAATATGGACAGAAGCGGCAAGTTGAATTCTTAGCGGGACGTTTTTCAGCAAAAGAAGCTTATAGCAAAGCTTTTGGAACTGGCATCGGCGCGCAAGTTGGGTTTCATGATGTAGAAATTTTGGATAATGCTGCCGGTCGTCCGGAGATTATCCGCCAGCCGTTTGATGGGCCGGCATGGATTTCAATCTCACATACCGATCAATTGGTGATGACGCAAGTAATTTTGGAAAGAGGCAATTAGTGATGGTTGTAATTGGGGAACACCGCCACACACAAGTCCATGTTGACTTGCAGGCAATTAAACATAATATTAATGAGGAAATGACGCGAAAAGATCCACTGACTGAACTGTGGGCCGTTGTTAAGGCTAACGGCTATGGTCACGGCATTATTCAAGTAGCGCAAGCGGCCAAACAAGCTGGGGCCACTGGCTTTTGTGTGGCTGTCTTGGATGAAGCGTTGGCTTTACGTCAAGCTGGAATAACCGCACCAATTCTAGTTTTAGGTATTGTAGAACCAGAATTTGCGGCCGTTATCGCCGAACATGATATTTCGGTTGCGGTTGGTTCGACCGATTGGCTAGCCCAAGCAGCCGCTGTTTTAGCGGCCAATCAGGTGGCCCAGCCACTACATGTGCATGTCGCTTTAGATACCGGGATGGGCCGGATTGGCTTTCAAACGCCGGCTGAATTGGCTGACGCGGTTAACGTTTTACGAGCAGCCAACAGTCCGTTTGATTTTGAAGGCATCTTTACCCACTTTGCGACTGCGGATCAGGCTGATGACACGTACTTTATGCATCAATTGTCGAATTGGAAAGCGCTGATTGCGGTGGTTGATGAATTACCACGGTATGTGCATGTCTCGAACTCAGCGACAAGCTTGTGGCATCAGGCTTGCAATGGTAATGTGATTCGTTTTGGGGTCGCGTTATATGGGTTGAATCCTTCAGGGACAGAGCTAAGCGCGCCGTATCACTTGCAACCAGCGTTGAGTCTGACTGCGGAACTGGCTTTTGTTAAAAAGTTGGCCCGTGGGAAGTCAATCAGCTACGGTGCCACTTATACCGCAGCGCAAGACGAGTGGATTGGGACAGTGCCAATCGGGTATGCGGATGGTTACGAACGGCGTTTACAAGGGTTTCACGTCTTAGTTGACGGTCAAGTTTGTGAAATTGTCGGTCGGGTTTGCATGGATCAGCTGATGGTTCGGCTACCGAAGGCCTATCCAGTTGGAACTAAAGTGACGTTAGTCGGGACGGATGGCGATCAGACCATCAGTTTGCAGGATGTTGCAGATTATTGTGGAACGATTCATTATGAAATTGCCTGTGGATTAGCGACTCGTTTGCCACGCGTTTATACTGACGGCGAATCCGACTGATGCCAAAAGCCAGTCGCGATACTAATCAATACTAATAAGAACGATAAATAAAATCCTAACCGGGCCGATGTTGCTAATGCTGACATTGGCCCGGTTTTTAAGGCTGTCAGATAAGTAAACGGTTGCTAAAAGTTGAGCTTTCATGCTATCATAAGTAGCAAGAATAGGCATGTTGTTGGCTGTCGTGAACAGTCAATCACAACTATGGGCGTCAGTAACAAGGGGAGATGAGGCGATGGTCGCAGCTGACATTAAACTCGGAGACATCTTTTATGCTGACTTATCGCCGGTCGTCGGGTCTGAACAAGGCGGGATGCGGCCGGTCTTAATCGTGCAGAATAACGTTGGTAATCATTACAGTCCCACGGTGATTGTGGCGGCGATTACCGCAAAAATCCAAAAGACGAAAATGCCAACGCATATTAACATTAATGCGGCGCATACCGGAATTGAAAAAAATTCGGTCGTGTTATTGGAGCAAGTTCGAACGATTGATAAGCAGCGGTTAAAAGATCGTGTCACCCATTTAGATGACCAGACGATGCAGCGAGTTGATGGGGCGCTGTTAATCAGTATCGGCTTAGCGGATCGCAGTAAACGGCGACCGCGGCGGACGATGCAACACTAGGTCATTTTAAGAAACTAAACCTTTACATAATAATATGCAAAGACTGTCACGGAAGATAGTCAAAACGCGAGTCAACTAACTGAGATGGTTAGTTGGCTCGCGTTTTTTGGTGTTAAGGTTTGTTCGGCTTATTTGCCGGTGTTGGCTGATCGGAATTCCAATAACTGTGGGGGAACGGTTTAGTTAATCTGTAACAAGTGGGTCTAAGTCATTAATCGCTACTAACGCCTTGGTAGTATCTAACGCTGTTAACAATGGCTTAGCATGGTTGAGTGCCCAAGTGGCTAGTGGTGCATCGCTGGTTTTATCCAAGGTCAGCACTGCGGCTGGACTGTCGGTTGGCAATTGGGCTAAGTCGGTGGCAATCGTTATTGGAATGGCTAACGTTGCTAACCAAGCTTTAACTGCGGGTACTTGGCTAGTCAAAACGTCGGTAATCAGCCCAGCTTGTGGTTGCCAGTTTTGCAACTGATAACTGTCAGTTAAGGCGGCATGCCAAGCATCGTTTAGGGTTGCGCCTAATCCCATGGTTTCACCAGTGGACTTCATCTCAGGACTCAGCTTAGTTGGTAATTGAGGCAATTTGTTGAATGAAAAGACTGGGGCTTTGACAGCGACTTGACCGGTTAATGGATATTGACCAGTTGGTAAGTCCAGATTCGCTAAGGTTGCGCCGAGGATTAATTTGGTAGCTAATTGTGCAAGCGGTAAGTGGGTCACTTTACTCATGAACGGGACGGTCCGGCTAGCCCGGGGATTGACGTCGATAACATAGACATCGTCCGTGACGACGAATTGAATATTCATCATCCCCACGCAATGCAGTGCTTGGCCTAGCTTAGTGGCGATGCTAATGATTTTGGCTTGCTTAGTCGCACTAAGCCGTTGGGGCGGGTAAATGGCGATCGAATCACCAGAATGAATCCCGGCGCTTTCAACGTGTTCCATAATGCCCGGGATACAGACGTGGCTGCCGTCTGACAGGATATCGACCTCGCACTCGATGCCAGCTAAATAATGATCCATTAAGATTGGCGCGCCATGGCCCGCGGCAACCGCTGCTTTGACTACGGGGGTTAGTTCAGCCGCGTGATGCACAATGGCCATTGCCCGACCGCCTAAAACGAAGCTGGGCCGTACGAGTAAAGGGTAGCCAATCTTTAAAGCAGCGACTTTGGCGGCGGCCAGGGTCGTCACGGTGGTGCCGGTCGCTTGGGCAATTTGTTGCTGTGCAAGTAGCGTGGCGAATGCTTGGCGATTTTCGGTCATGTCAATGGTGTCCACACTAGTCCCTAAAATTGTGACGCCCGCATCGGCCAGTTGGTTAGCGAGATTAACCGCCGTTTGACCACCGAATTGAATGATCACGCCAACCGGTTGTTCAAGCTGGATGATTGGCATTAACCGTTCCAACGTCAACGGTTCAAAGTAAAGCTTGTCGGAACTGGAGAAATCAGTCGAAACGGTTTCGGGATTGTTATTGACGACAATCGCTTGATAACCGGCTTGTTGAATCGCCTTAACACAATGCACCGTTGTATAGTCAAACTCGATGCCTTGACCGATCCGAATGGGACCAGCGCCCAATACCAGAATACTATGGCCCAGTGGCTGACTTTCGGTGGTTGTGCCAAAAGCCGTACTGTAAAAATACGGGGTCGCGCTGGCAAATTCACCGGCACAAGTATCGACCATTTTATAAACGAGGGGCACCGCGGCTGTTAAAGCTGTGACTTGTGCGACGGATAACTGACTATAATGTGCCATCGTGGCTGTACTGAGTCCATACTTTTTAGCTGTTAAGAGTTGTTGTGGGGTTGGACTAGCGGCGAGTTGCTGGGTCAGTCCAATAATGTGTTGGAGCTTACTTAAGAAAAATGGCGTAATCTCGGTTAAGTCAGCCAGTTTAGCTAATGGCCAGCCTTGTTGTAAGGCGGCAAATAAATAAAACAACCGTTGATCAGTGGGGGTCGTCAACTCAGCTGATAATTGTGCCGTGGTGACCGGCTGCTTAGGGACTAGCGTTGTTTGTACGGTCGGATCGGTTTCTAGTGAGGCAATCGCTTTTAACGTCGCTTCTTCAAGGGTTGTCCCAATTGCCATGACTTCACCAGTGGCTTTCATCTGAGTCCCCAAGTGAGCATCGGCGGTTGGAAATTTATCAAAGGCAAAGCGGGGCAGCTTAGCGACCACATAATCGAGCGCAGGTTCGAAGGCAGCGTAAGTGGTCTGGGTAATTGGATTTTTAATTTCGGCTAAGTTCAAGCCAATGGCAATTTCAGCGGCAATCTTAGCAATCGGATAACCAGTGGCTTTGGACGCCAAAGCCGACGACCGGCTGACCCGCGGATTGACTTCAATGACTTGATACTGCGCACTATGCGGGTCTTGAGCGAGCTGGACATTGCAGCCGCCTTTGATGTCTAAAGCATCGACGATTGTTAGGACAGCTTGCCGCAAGGTCTGATATTCCGTGTCGGTCAACGTTTGGACGGGGGCGTAAACGATGGAGTCGCCGGTGTGGATGCCCACGGGGTCAAAGTTCTCCATACTACAAACGATGATCTTGGCGCCAGAGTTGTCCCGCATGACTTCGAATTCGATTTCTTTATAACCAGCGATGCTTTGTTCAATTAAGCATTCGTTGACCGGTGACCGGGTCAGACCGCGTTGTAAGATTTGACGCAAGTCGTGCGGATTAGTCGCAATCCCACCACCGGAACCACCGAGGGTAAAGGCGGGCCGTACGATGACCGGGTAGCCGATCTCAGTGGCAAAGGTCAAGGCCGAAGCGACATGATGAACGGTTGTGCTGGCAGGGACGGGCTGATGGAGCTTGGTCATCAGGGCTTTAAACGCAGCGCGGTCCTCAGCTTGGTTAATGGTCTTGAGGGAAGTGCCTAAAAGTTGGATGTGTAATTGCGCTAACACGCCGGCTTGGTCTAAGGCCATGGCGAGATTTAGGCCAGTTTGACCACCTAACGTGGGTAATAGCGCGTCCGGATGACTTTGGGTTAAGACCTTGGTCACACTGGCCAAAGTTAACGGTTGGATAAAGACTTCATCAGCGGTGGTGTGATCTGTCATGATTGTTGCCGGATTCGAGTTGATTAAGATGACATGATAACCGGCTGCTTTTAATGCGAGACAAGCTTGGGTCCCGGCGTAGTCGAATTCGGCTGCTTGGCCAATCTTAATCGGACCGGAACCGATGACAGCAATACGATGAATCGTCAGATTTTTAGGCATTGGCAACGACCTCCTGAGTGAGGGTGTGAATAAAATGATCGAAGAATTGACCGGCTTCGGTCGGACCGGGATGGGCTTCGGGATGGAACTGGACTGACATAACGGTCTGACCAGGCAATGTTAAGCCTTCAACACTGCCATCATTGAGCTCAATAGCCGTCACTTGAAGTGGCGTTTTCGCGATAGATGCAGGATCGACTGCAAAGTCATGATTTTGAGCGGTCATGATGACTTGACCAGTGGCCAGGTTCTGGACCGGGTGATTTAAGCCATGATGGCCGAATGTTAGTTGATAAGTCTTGGCGCCATAGGCTAAGGCAATTAACTGGTGGCCGAGACAAATACCCGCCAACGGATAGTGTGCTGCTAATTGGCGAATCAAAGGTAAGACGGCTGCTTGGGCTTCTGGATCACCAGGGCCATTTGAGAGCAGCATACCATCGGGGTGATAGGCGGCAATCAGTTTGAATGAGCTGGTTGCCGGTACGACGCTGACTTGGCAACCACGCGCGACGAGTTCTTGGGTAATCGCGGTCTTTTCGCCGAAATCCAAGATCACAATATGTGGTTGTGAGCCATGAGTAGCTTGAACGGGTACGGGTTGAGGCGTCAGTTGTTTAGTCGGTAGACTCGCGGCTTTTAGTTGGAAATTCGTGACCGGCTGATTACTAATGATGGCGAGTTGGGTGCCGGTGTGACGTAAATGGATCGTCAGTTCACGGGTGTCGATGCCTTGGATACCGGGGACATGGTGTGTAAAAAGGAAGCTATCTAAAGTCGCTCGACTACTGTAGTGATCACTGAAGTCTGCCAGTTCATGGACGATGACGGCTTGGGTGCCAATCGTTGTGGCTTGATTGACGGTCGGGTCAATCCCATAGTTACCAATTAATGGATAAGTAAAGGCAATCAGTTGGTTTAAGTAGGAAGGATCGGTAATGGTTTCTTGATAACCGAGCATTCCAGTATTAAAGACTAAGTTGCCAGCGCCTTCAACGGATCGGTCGCCAAAGGCCGTTCCAATCCATTGGGTGCCATCTGCGAGTGTTAAGTATTTTTGCATGTTGTTACCGACCTTTCTTAAAATCAGATTAAAATTATTTTGGTTAATGCAACTAGTAAACAATTATTCAAATTGAAAGTCAAGCTAAAAATACATAAAAACATGAATATATAGTAAAATAAAGCTTAAATATTCAAAATATAAGATATAGTTGCATATATTTCCAGAAAAGCTTGCATTTGTCGAAAAATGAGAATATAGTGTGAAACATGTTCATCGCATAAACATGCAATACAGAACTAATTTTTGAATATTTGAGGTGATTTTATGCAAGTAGCGTTAATTGGCGTCAGTGGTTATAGTGGCACCGTGTTATATCGATTGTTAAAGCAGCATCCCGCGGTTGACCAGATTAACTTATATGGTCACGTTGATCAGGTAGTGACACCGTTAGCAACGGTGGTTCCAGCCTATCAGAAAGAAACGGCGATGGTCCGACCATTTGTTGCCACTACGGTGATGACAGAAAATGACGTTGCCTTTTTCGCTACTTCGGCCGGAGTGACCCAGACGTTGGCGTTACCTTTATTAAAGGCCGACTTTCCCGTCATTGATTTGTCCGGTGACTTTCGATTGCAAGACCCGGCCAGCTATACCCGCTGGTATCATCGTCCGGCAGCCGAAGTGGCCGCCTTGGCCAAAGCTAGTTATGGGTTAGCCGAGTTCAATCACCACTTAACGGCATATGTTGCTAACCCCGGGTGTTACGCGACGGCCACTTTATTAGGCTTAGCGCCGGTGGTTCAAAACCACTTGATTGATCCAACGAGTATTGTGGTCGATGCCAAGTCCGGGTTATCGGGCGCTGGCAAAAAGCTAGCAGCGACCAGTCAATTTACGATGGTCAATGATAACTTACAACTTTATAAACTCAATCAGCACCAGCACATTCCTGAAATCATGCAGCAACTACAAGCTTGGTGGCCGGCGATTCCAGCGTTGGAATTCACCACCACTTTAATTCCAGTCACACGTGGCATTATGAGCAGCATTTATGTCAAAGCCGCGCAGCCGACAACGACCGCCGCTTTAGTCGCACAATATCAGAAGACCTATCAAACCAGTCCGTTTGTTCAAGTACTACCGGCGGGTGAGCTACCAACCTTAAAAACAGTCGTGGGCTCCAACAACTGTGCGCTTGGAATCAATTACAATCCTGTGACCAAGACCATCTTGATTGTCAGTGTGATCGACAACTTGATGAAAGGGGCCGCGGGTCAAGCCATTCAAAATTTCAATCAATTAATGAATCTACCGCAAACGACTGGCTTACCAACTTTACCAACGTTTCCATAACTGAGAGGAGTACTGCTAATGCAAGTTCTAACAAGTAATCAAATTCAAACGGTCGCCTTTCAGTGGCCCGCTGGCTTTTACAGTGATGGCATCCATATCGGCCTCCGGAAAGCTAAAAAAGACTTTGGATGGCTATTCTCCAAAGTTCCCGCCGCGGCGGCTGGTACGTACACGACCAATCAATTTCAAGCGGCTCCCACTAAATTAACCAAAATGATGATTAATCAAGACCATCAGTTACAAGGCTTATTACTCAATAGTGCCATTGCTAATTCTTGTACTGGTAAGCAAGGCTGGAAAAATGCGTTGCAAGAACAACAGTGGCTCGCCAATAAATTAGCTGTTGATCCCAGCTTAATTGGAGTGGCGTCGACGGGCTTGATTGGCGCCCAACTGCCGATGGCGCTCATTAAAAATGGGTTGCCACAATTAACCCCAACGAAGAGCGATGCCGTGACTTATGCGGTCTTGACCACTGATCAACATCCCAAAACAATCAGTGTGCAATGTGAGTTAAGCGGCCATTTAGTGACATTGACGGGTTTTGCCAAGGGGTCAGGGATGATTCATCCGAAGATGGCAACGATGCTTGGCTTTGTAACGACGGATGCGCAGGTTGACGGCGCCGTTTTGCAGACCATGCTCAGTGACAACGTCGATTCAACGTTTAACCAAATTACCGTTGATGGTGATACGTCTACCAATGATATGGTCGTCACCTTAGCGAACGGGTTGGCAGATAATCCTAGCTTAACGGCTGGGACGACTGATTATAAAATTTTTAACCAAGCCTTACATCTGGTTTTAAGTTCACTGGCTAAACAAATTGCAGCGGACGGTGAAGGCGCGACGAAGCTTGTTGAATGCAATGTGACTCAGGCCGCGACACTAACAGATGGTCAGCAAGTGGCCAAAGCGATTGTTGGTTCTAACTTAGTCAAAGCCGCTATTTTTGGTGAAGACCCGAACTGGGGGCGGATTATAAGTACGATTGGGGCGACCGATGCCGAACTGGACATTGACCATGTGGATATTGCGATGAATGGGATACCGTTAGTCGCTGACAGTCTAGCCTTACCATTTGATGCAGCGGCCGTGAAAGCGACCTTGGGGCAAACGCAAGTCGTGATTGATGTCGACTTGCATGCTGGTGGTGCGACTGGTCAGGCTTGGGGTTGTGACCTAACTTATAATTACGTCAAGATCAACGCCAGTTACCATACTTAAACGGAGGCCGGTTATGAAAAATCTGATTATTATTAAAATTGGCGGTCAAGCTATCCAGCAATTGACCGAGCGTTTCTTTCAACAATTACAGTCGTGGCAAGCTCAAGGTAAACAATTATTAATCGTACATGGTGGCGGACCAATGATTACGACCTTAACGACCCAGTTGCAGTTACCGGTGCAGCGGGTACATGGCCTACGAGTAACCGATGCACAAACTTTGGCGGTAACTAAGCTGGTCTTGCTTGGGGAGGCTCAGCCGGCGTTACTAACGCAGCTGAATCAACATCACTTGGCAGCACTGGGGTTAAATGCGGCCGACCAACAGTTATTAACGGGAACGCCGCTAGATCAACCACACCTCGGTTACGTTGGCCAAGTGACACAGGTGAACCAAGTGGCACTGCAGACCTTGTTAGCACACCAGATTGGGGTATTGGCGCCGTTAGCGTTGACGGCTGAGGGGCAATGGCTGAATGTCAATGCGGATATGGCGGCCACCGCCTTAGCTCAGCAACTGCATGCCGAGAAACTCGTATTATTGACCGATGTGCCGGGCATTATCCATCACGGGATGGTCATGCGGAGTTTGTCGCCTCAGCAGGCGCAACATTTAACCCAACAATCAGTCATTACAGCCGGCATGCGGCCTAAAGTTCAAGCCGCGATTCAGGCCATTCAAGCTGGTGTCCAACAGGCAGTCATCACGAATGCGATTGACCAGCCCGGGACCGCCATCATCAAAACGGAGGTAGCCTTATGAAAATGACCCATGTTTTTCCAACGTATCAGCGGTTTCCCTTTGCCATTGAAAGTGGCCAAGGGGTTCACTTAACTGACGATCAAGGTCAGACTTATCTAGATTTTACAGCTGGGATTGGCGTCTGTAATTTTGGCTATCAAAATGCGGCCATTCAGACCGCCGTCCATCAGCAGTTAACTAAAATCTGGCATACATCGAATTTGTATGAGAATGCTTTGCAGGAACAAGTAGCCACGTTACTGACCAATGGTGACGAGCGGCTGGTTTACTTTGCTAACTCGGGGACAGAAGCCAACGAAGCTGCCTTAAAGTTGGCTCGTAAATATACGGGTAAGACAGCAATATTAGCGTTTAATCATTCCTTTCACGGCCGGACATATGGGGCAATGTCGATGACGGGTAATCCAAGTATTCAAGCAGGTTATGCGCCGTTAGTAGCAGGTGTTCAGTTTGCTGATTATAATGATCCCGCCGCTATTCAACAGATTACGCCGCGGTTAGCTGCCGTCATTTTAGAGGTGGTGCAAGGTGAAGGCGGCGTCTTCGCGGGTCAAGCTGAGTGGTTAAGAGCAGTTAATCAAGCTTGTCAGCAACAAGGGGTGTTGTTGATTATTGATGAAGTGCAGTCCGGAATCGGTCGGACCGGTTATCGGCTGGCGTATGAAGGCTATGGACTTGATCCGGATATTTATACGGTGGCTAAAGGGTTAGCGAATGGCTTACCGGTGGGGGCGATGGTTGGTAAGGCGAAGCTGGCAATGGCGTTTGGTCCGGGTAGTCATGGCTCAACTTTTGCTGGTAACGCCTTGGCTATGGCTGCGGCCCAAGCAGTGTTGCAACAGTTAACACCAGCCTTTTTGCAGACGGTCCAACATAAAGCGCAATCGGTTTGGCAAGTATTGACCGATGAGATTGCACCGTTGGCTATCGTTAAACAAGTCACCGGTAAAGGTTTGATGATTGGCATTCATCTCGCGCCGCAAGTGCCCGTCGCTAAGGTGATTGCCGCGCTACAACACCAACAGCTCCTAACCTTATCCGCTGGTGATAATACGCTACGGCTGTTGCCGCCACTAGTGATGTCAACGGCTGATTTACTGGCTGGCCTGGCAAAAATTAAGACAGTTTTGCTGGCGCTTGAAACGGAGGTAACCGCATGAACACACATTTTAATGGTCAATCCTTTCTAAAAGAGATTGATTTTACACCCGCTGAATTAACTTATCTAATTGATTTCGGCTTACATTTGAAGATGTTAAAGGCGCAACATCTTCCGCATCCTTATCTCCAAGGGAAAAATATTGCGTTGTTATTTGAAAAAACATCGACGCGAACACGTTCTGCATTTACCGTGGCAGCCAATGACCTAGGGGCGCATCCGGAGTTTTTGGGTAAAAATGACATTCAACTTGGTAAAAAAGAATCAGTCAGTGATACGGCCAAAGTGCTAGGCTCGATGTTTGATGGGATTGAATTTCGGGGTTTTGCCCAGGCAACGGTGGAAACGCTAGCCAAGGATAGTGGGGTCCCTGTGTGGAATGGCTTAACTGACAAGTGGCACCCGACGCAAATGATTGCGGATTTCATGACTTTAAAAGCGCACTTTGGACATTTACAAGGGTTAACGTTGACCTATGTGGGAGACGGGCGGAATAACATGGCGAATAGTTTGTTGGTGACTAGTGCGATGCTGGGTGTCAATATTCATATTGGCGCGCCAACTGGGTTACAGCCGGCTGCTGACGTGGTGGCTTTGGCGCAGACTTACGCGCAACAATCCGGTAGCGACATCTTAATTACCGCAGATCCACAAGTTGCGGTTGCCGGTGCCGATGCGTTATATACGGATGTCTGGGTCTCAATGGGTGAACAAGTCGATTACGGGGAACGGATTAAACAATTATTGCCGTTCCAAATTAATGCTGATCTAGTGGCTGCGACCGGTCAACCTGAGACGATCGTCATGCATTGTCTGCCGGCTTTTCATGATCACCAAACGGTCACGGGCGCGGCACTGGGACAGAAATATCAGCTAGACGCTATTGAAATCACCGATGAAGTCTTCAATAGTCCCCAAGCCGTCGTCTTCGAAGAGGCGGGCAACCGCTTGCCTGCGATTAAAGCCATCATGGCTGCCACATTAGGCGATCTGTTTATTCCGGATAGTTTATTTTAAGTTGATCGTTGCCGCTACGGTTGGTCTGGCCTGATGCTGGAACGTGGTGGCCACGTTTGGAAGTCTGAGAGGCGGTCTTCCAAGCCGGGCTTTGACTAGGGCCGGGGAGGGTCACCCGACCCAAGTCAAACGACACCACTGAGCATCATCCAGCCCGCCCTACGCTACAATTGTTCTCCTTGAGATTGTTTGGGAACAAGTACTCAGGTGAGTACTTGTTAGTGATAGTGTTGACTGTTACGCAAGTCATGCTCAATTCAAGGGATTGACTAGCTAACGGCAGGCGGGGCAGAATTGGCTCAGTGGTGTCGTTTATCTTGGTCGATGATTTTTCGACCTAGATAAAGCCCGGCTTTTGAGACCGTTCTGTGGCTCAAAAACGTGGCCACCACGTTCCAGCCGATTCTGCCCCAACCAGAGTGACAAATGGAAATCTACCTTGCGACGACTGATTAGTCGTGCTACGATTGAATCCGCTCGTTAATTTTCGTGGTTCGTAACCATCCCACGTAAAAAAACTAGGAGGAAAAACAGCATGACTAGTTCAAAAATCCGCCCATGGATCATTAATGCCTTAGTGGCGGCGTTATATATCGTCTTATCAGTTGGTCCAGCAGCCTTTAACTTGGCGTCTGGGGCAATTCAATTCCGGGTGTCGGAAGGCTTGAATCACTTAGCTGTCTTCAACCGCAAGTATATCTGGGGCATCGTGGCCGGCGTCATCTTGTTTGATGCCTTTGGTCCGGGGGCCAGCTTGTTGAACGTGTTATTTGGCGGGGCCCAGTCGTTGATTGCCTTATTACTGGTGACGTGGTTAGGACCAAAGCTTAAAACGGTTTGGCAGCGCATGGCGTTAAACATCTTCTTGTTTACGATTTCCATGTGTATGATTGCTTGGATGCTGATGTTGGTTGGCGGTGGGACGGCTTTTTGGCCAACTTACCTGACCACGGCACTCTCTGAATTCATCATTATGACGATTACCGCACCGATTATGTATGGACTGGATAAGATTTTACATTTTAGTGCCCGATTACAATAATAAAAATGGATTGCCAGCAACCAAGTGGCAATCCATTTTTTGTACTTATTATTCAGCTTGTAAATCTTCAACTTCGATTACTTTGAATTGTTTGCGGTTCAAGTTATCAGTAATGCGTTTCAGTTTTTCAGTATCCACGTCTTCTGGTAAGGTGAACAAGGTCCGATGACCCAAAGTGCCGTTTTGAACATCCAAGGTCAAACAGCCGGCAATCGACGTGTACTTGGTGATGATCTTAGCCATCGCGGCCAAATCACCACGTTCACCGATTGAAACGACCGTTAAGACGTAACTACCAACGTTAACGTTCCAAGATTGTGACAGCATATCCAATAAACGCGTATGGGTCAAAATGCCATAGAAGTAGCCGTGTTCATCTAGAACGGCGATGTAAGGCAAGTCTTTGATTGAGAAGAAGACGTTATAAAAGGCTGAATCGACCTGAATCGTTTTGGTGGCATTCTTGAGTAATGATGTGACGGGTAACGACATATCGCCGCCCCGTGATTTATGGCGATAAATATGCATTTTATAAATATTACCGCGGAAAATATGCCCAGTTTCGTCCAAGATTGGGACACACCGGAAGCCAGAATCTTCAAGGACTTGTAAGGCTTCTTCCAAAGTGGCATCGGCCGTGACGGTAGTGAGCCGTTCTTTGGGTTTAACTAAAGTTTTTAAGAGCATAATGACTGATCCCCCAGATTTATTAGATTTATTCTAATTAAATAATACCATAAAAGCGTCAACGGGGGGAGTGATGACTAACCGTCAGAACCGGTTTTGAACTAAAAAAACAGCCGATCAGCAATTACTGATCGACTGCTTAAATTAAATTTAAATTAGAAGACGACGACTGGCGTGCCAACTGGAACCGCGTCGTAAACTTTACCAACAACCGATGGTGGGGTGTTCACACAACCGTGGGAACCGTGGGACTTGTACCAGGTACCACCGTATTGTGGTTGCCATGGTGAGTCATGGATTCCTTCGCCAGTGTCATCAAATGGCATCCAGTAAGCAACGGGTTGGGTATAGCTAGAGCCATTATCGTTTTGACCACGTAACGTGGCATGTCGTTGTTTGCTCCAAAGGTTCCATACGCCAGTAGTCGTCGCATGTGCGCCGGGCTTACCGGTGACGACATCCGTTGAGACCTTGACTTTACCGTTGACATAGACCCACATATGTTGATTTTGTTTGTCAACTTCGATATAGGTGTTGCCAATGTCAGTCTTTTTGTTGTGATAACCAGACCCACTGATGATTGGCGTCCGGGAGAAGTCTTTACCAGCTAGGACTTGTTTGCTTAGTGCGGCCGCTTCTTTCTTGGTCTTAATCGACCAACCGAATAAACCGCCATTGATCTTGACCGTCCCACGCATCGTACTCTTAAAGGTCCGCGTGGTGTGGTAAGTGTGATACTTGTCATTTAACTTGTTGACGTAAGCCAAGACCGACTTTTGATTTAAAGTGACTTGGCCGGCTTTGTCAACTTGAATCCAACCTAAAATCGTATTATTCGGAATCTGGAACTTGTGACCATTGATGTTGTACTTGGCAACTTCTTTGGCATAAGGTTGGGCTTTGGTTTTAGCCGTTGTGAGAGCCTTGCTGGTACTCGTTAACGTTGGCTTAACGTAAGCATCCTTCAGATTGATACTAGTCTTCCCATCCGCGAGGGCTTTTTTAACGACGATCTTTAAGGCTTTGGTATTGATTTCAGTACCTTGGACTTCTTTTTGAATGGCGACTTGGTCATTTTTATAAACTAACTTCGCGTTTTCGGTTTTAGTCCGCTTGGTGTTGCCGGCAGTTTTCATAATTTGATTAACCAATTGCTGCATGCTAGCACTGGAAACGCTGAGCTTACCCAAACGAACACTATCATCAGCACTGGCGGAATTCATCAGCGCAAGTGGCCAGCTCCAGTAGTTTTGATGCTTAGCTAGCTTTTGTAGGTCATGCTGGGTATCGATGCTAATGCCAGCTGACTTACTATTAAATGAATAGATTGCTTGCCCGTGTTCAACGACATGGTAAGTCCGGTGCTCCAAAGCATGGCTAACTTGGTCAGTCACTTGATTGGCGGTTTTACCACTAACATCGACCCCCGCAATCTGAGTATTCATCAGAAATTTTTGGTTATGTTGAAGTGTGAGACTGGTGGCGATGTAACCGACCGCTAGTAAGCCGACAATGCCGCCCGCAATCTCAATCCCCCGTTTATGTTTCATTAAGAAATGCCTCCGTGTGCATATTAATATTTTTACCTTATAACATTTCAACGTGAATGGCAAATTAAGCGCTTGATAAAAAGCGAGCTTAACTCGGGTACAGTGTGGGCTGGAAGCGTTGTTAGAAAAAAGTTAATTAACAATTAGTAGGGCGTGCTGATGTTGAACCAGTTAGGTTAAGATTGTCACTCTCGTTGGTCCAACATCATGCCAGCTCGCCCCGGACGGCAATGCAGAACTAAAAAAACAGTGCCGCCCCAACCAGGACGACACTGCTAATCAGACAATGATTATTTATTTTCTAATTCAGCTAACCCATCGTTTAAAACTTTCTTCAAGGTTGCGGCTGAGTCTTGCATCTTTTGTAATTCGTCAGCTGATAATGGTGATTCGATGATGGCCTTTAAGCCAGTCCCACCAATCACAGCTGGAGTACCGATAAAGATGTCGTTTAAGCCATATTGGCCGTCCATATAGGCACCAACTGGTAAAATGGCATTTTCATCACGGAGGATGGCTTTCGAGATCCGCATTAACGCCGTCCCGATACCGTAGAAGGTTGCGCCTTTCAAGTTGATGATGTCGTAAGCTTTGTTACGAACGCCATCTTCTAATTTAGCTAAGTCATCATCGGTTAAGCCTTGTTCCTTGGCAACTTCGCGTACTGGGCGAGTCCCAATTGTTGCGGTTGAGTAAGCTGCAAATTCAGTATCGCCATGTTCACCCATGATGTAAGCATCAACGGAACGTGGATCAACATTAAATTGCTTGCCTAAAGCGACCCGCAAACGGGATGAATCGAGTGACGTCCCAGAACCAATAACGCGATCCTTTGGGAAACCAGAGAATTTCCAAGTTGCATAGGTCAAGATATCAACTGGGTTAGCGGCAACTAAAAAGATGCCTTTAAAGCCAGAATCAACGATTGGCTTAACGATCGTTGATAAGATATTTAAGTTCTTGTTTACTAAGTCTAAACGTGATTCGCCGGGCTTTTGTGGGGCACCAGCTGTAATCACAACTAAATCAGCGTCTTTGCAGTCAGAATATTCTCCTGAGTAAATCTTCTTGGGAGCGGTAAAAGCTTGAGCGTCTTCAAGATCGAGGGCGTCACCCTTAGTCCGATCTTTAATAACGTCGACAATCACAAATTCTTCAGCAATTCCTTGTTGAGCCATGGCGAAAGCGTAACTAGATCCTACGGCGCCATCGCCGACTAACACAACTTTTTGATGGTTTGGCATGCTTGACAAAATAAGTCATCCTCTCATAACGAAAATTTATTGTTTCCAACGCTTCCATTATAGCATGATAATTGATAGAAAGTCGCTTTAAATGTAATCGCTTTAATCAAATTGCCATAACTAACAAACAATGCTTGACACATGCCCGGTTGCGGGGAGTATGGTATACTAATTGCACTGAAAAATGAGGCCAGTTGGTTTAGTGAACTGGTGAACAAATTCGTTCGGCACTGCCGAATCAGGGTGAGCCTGGTTCGGCCTGTTTTGCATGTCAACAACCTAGAGGAGTTAAGGATTAATGATGAAAATGATCGTTGGTTTAGGGAACATTGGCGCTAAGTACGCCCAGACACGGCACAATGTTGGGTTTATGATTGTCGATGAGATTGCCGCCAAATTAAATGTCGATTTTAAAACAAGTAAATTTGAAGCAGAAGTTGCCACGGCTTTTGTTAATGGTGAAAAGATTCTATTGGTCAAGCCGTCAACTTATATGAATGATTCTGGTCGCGCCGTTGGACCATTGATGACTTACTACAATATTGATCCGGCTGAGCTATTGGTTATCCATGATGACCTGGATCTGCCGTTGGGCAAAGTGCGCTTGAAGCAAAAAGGCTCAGCGGGTGGTCATAATGGTATTAAAAGTATTTTAAGCCACGTGGGTGATCAGCACTTTAAACGGGTGAAGGTGGGCATCGAGCATCCACAAAAAATGAGTGTCGTGGATTACGTGCTTGGTAAATTCACGCCGGCCCAGTTGCCGCTATTTAATGATGCCAAGCTTACAGCCGTGGCTGCGGTCGAAGCTTGGCTAGCCGGAACCGATTTTGCGGCTGTTATGAACCAGTACAATTAATTTAGGAAGGAAGTCGCCATGGATATAGAAGCGATTATTGAACAGACCCCGGATTTTCAGACGATTTTAGCGGGCGTTAGTCCCGGTAGTCGGCAACTGGTGACCGGACTAAACGGTTCGGCCCGCACGGCCTATGTGAGTGCACTTTTTCATCAGCTGACGCATTCAATCCTGATTGTGACGGATAATGGCTTTCATGCCAGTCAATTAGTTGATGATTTAACGAGCCTACTAAGTGATGAGCAGGTCTTTTTGTTCCCTGCGGAAGAAATGGTGGCGGCCGAACTTGCGACTAGTTCACCGGAGTATCGGGCGCAGCGGGTCGAAGCCCTGAATGCCTTAATTAGTGATCAACCAGCCGTGGTAGTGACTTCGGTCGCCGGGGCACGACGATTCTTGCCACCGGTTGCCCAGTTTAAGGCCGCGGCTTTAACGCTAACGGTTGGCCAAGATATTGATTTAGAACAGCTGCAGGTCCAGTTACATGATATGGGCTATTTAAAAGAAAAATTAGTTGCGCGGCCCGGCGATTTTGCGGTCCGGGGCTCAATTGTGGACATTTATCCACTAGATGCTGACTATCCGTTACGTTTAGATTTGTTTGATACTGAGATTGATACGTTGAAGTATTTCGACCCGGAAACACAGCGCTCGGTTGATAACTTAGCGACCTTTACAGTATTACCGGCCACCGACTTTATCTTGACACAAGCCATGATGACGACGGGCGCCGAGCGGTTAACTAAAGCGATGGCGACAGAAAGTAAGCAATTAGCCCCCGCTGATCGCCAAACGTTAGCCGATAACTTGGCACAACCCTTATCTGACATGCGTAAAGGGTTAATCGGTAATGACTTATTACTGTATGGCTCCTACTTATATGGTAGTAAAACCAGTATTTTTGACTATCTGCCAACCGATGGGGTCGTGCTATTCGATGAGTATTCCCGAATTTTGGACGGTGAACAACAGTTACTGCAAGAAGAAGCCAACTGGGTCACCGATCAATTGGCCCATCATCGGGTCTTATCAACGGCTGATTACGGTAATGATATCCGCGATCTGCTAAAGAGCGATGCCCACGCGCAGTTACTAATCTCACTTTTTCAAAAAGGAATTGGTAACGTCCGGTTAGCTCAGATTACCAATGTTCGGACGCGGCCGATGCAAGAATTCTTCGGCCAATTGCCAGCTCTGAAAACGGAATTAGATCGGTGGCACAAGCTAGATCAAACCGTCGTCTTGATGGTTTCAGAAGCTGAGCGATTGACCAAGGTCAGCAATACGTTAGATGATTTTGAGATTGAAGCTGTGATGACGAAGGCTGAGAATTTGCAGACTGGTGTGGTACAGATTGTACAAGGCACTTTGCAGAACGGGTTTGAATTCCCAGATGGCCATCTAGTCGTGGTGACGGAACAAGAAATGTTTAAAAAGGTCGCCAAGAAGCGGCCTCGGCGTCAAACCTTAGCCAATGCGGAACGGTTGAAGAGCTATACCGACTTAAAGCCCGGTGATTACGTCGTGCACGTTAATCACGGGATTGGGAAGTACATTGGGATGGAAACGCTGGAAGTCGATGGTGTTCACCAAGACTACATCACGATTGCTTACCAGAATAATGCGAAGATCTTTATTCCAGTGACGCAGTTAAATCTCGTTCAAAAGTATGTCTCGTCAGAATCCAAGACACCGAAAATTAATAAGTTAGGCGGGACTGAATGGACTAAAGCCAAGCGTAAAGTTGCGGCTAAGATTGAAGACATCGCGGACGAATTGGTCGAGTTATACGCTCAACGTGAAGCTGAAGTCGGCTATGCCTATGCGCCGGACGATAGTTATCAGACGGAATTCGATAATGAATTTCCATATGCTGAAACGCCGGATCAGTTGCGGTCCATCGAAGAAATCAAGCATGATATGGAAAAGCCTAAACCAATGGATCGCTTATTAGTTGGGGATGTTGGTTATGGGAAGACCGAAGTCGCGTTGCGAGCGGCATTTAAAGCGATTGAGGCCGGTAAACAAGTGGCGTTTCTAGTGCCGACCACGATTCTAGCGCAACAACATTATGAAACGATGCTCAACCGCTTTGAAGGTTACCCAGTGAATGTCGGCATGCTGTCGCGCTTTCGGACGGGTAAGGAAATGAAGGAGACCGTCAAGCAACTTAAAGACGGTGACTTAGATATTGTCGTCGGGACCCACCGGCTCTTGTCTAAAGATGTGAACTTTGCTGATCTGGGGCTGTTGATTATTGATGAAGAGCAACGGTTCGGCGTTAAGCATAAGGAACGGCTGAAGGAATTGAAGTCGAGTGTCGATGTCTTAACGTTGACGGCGACGCCAATTCCACGAACGTTGCATATGTCGATGCTGGGCGTGCGGGACTTATCCGTCATTGAAACCCCGCCAACCAACCGCTACCCAATTCAGACTTATGTGATGGAACAAAACTTTGGGGTCGTTAAGGAAGGTATCGAACGCGAAATGCAACGGAACGGCCAAGTCTTCTACTTGCATAATCGAGTCCACGATATTGATAAAGTTGTGGCCCAGATTAAAGCCTTAGTACCAGAAGCGGCGGTTGCCCACATTGACGGTCAGATGCCGGAATCTCAGTTGGAAGGCATCTTATATGACTTTATTCGTGGGGAGTACGATGTATTGGTCACGACTACCATTATTGAAACCGGGGTCGATATTCCTAACGTAAATACGTTGTTCGTTGAAAATGCCGATCATATGGGCTTGTCACAACTTTATCAATTGCGGGGCCGTATTGGACGGAGTAGTCGAGTGGCTTATGCGTACTTTACTTACCAACAGAATAAAGTGTTGACCGAAGTCGGCGAAAAGCGGCTACAAGCAATTAAAGACTTTACCGAGTTAGGATCCGGCTTTAAGATTGCCATGCGTGATTTGTCAATCCGGGGTGCGGGAAATCTACTTGGTAAGCAGCAACATGGCTTTATCGATTCGGTTGGGTATGATCTCTATACGCAGATGTTGTCAGAAGCCGTGGCTAAGAAACGCGGTCAGGCAGCCAAAGTTAAGACCGATGCCACAATTGAGTTGGGGATCGAAGCTTACTTGCCATCCACTTATATTGAAGACGAACGCCAGAAGATTGAAATCTACAAGCGGATTCGACAATTGGAAAATAATGATCAGTACTTGGAAGTCCAAGCTGACTTGATTGACCGGTTTGGGGATTATCCGAGTGAGGTGGCCGGCTTGCTGGCAGTTGGTAAGTTGAAGATGCTAGCCGATGATGCCTTGATTGAAAAGATCCAACGTACCGATAGCGACTTGCATTTGACGTTATCGAAGCAGGGGACCGCTAAGTTAGATACTAAAGATATCTTTAAGGCCTTAGCAAAAACGAAATTACGAGCGACAGTCGGGATTGATGATGATAAAATGAAGGTTAAATTAGTGATTCAACCGCAGATGCAAGAAGACGCTTGGCTTAATCAGCTGACGTTATTCGTGCAACAGTTGGGGGCCATTTTGGAACCCACACCTGCGGCCACACCGAGTAAGTAATCGGTAGAAGGGATTTGTGATGCCAAAAGATCACCTGAACACCATGTTCCGGGGCGCCCTAATACTTTCCATCTCGTCATTAGTGGCCAAGATTTTGAGTGCGGTGTACCGGATTCCATTTCAAAATATGGTTGGTAATACGGGCTTTTACGTTTACCAACAGATTTATCCCATCTATGGTTTAGGCATGACCTTTGCCTTGAATGGGTTTCCAACCTTTATTTCTAAACTCGTAGCGGAACAGCCAGACGAGACGAGTAAATCATTGATCGCCCGCCGCGCATTTCATATTTTAAGCGGACTATCGCTAGTATTGTTTATTGGCCTGCAACTGGGTGCTAATTGGTTAGCAGTTCGCATGGGCGATGGCCGCCTAGCACCGATTATTGATGCGGTAGCTTGGATGTTCCTATTCATGCCATGGTTGGCGACTGGTCGGGGCTACTATCAAGGGAAGTTCTTGATGGGACCGACTGCCGTTTCACAGCTGATCGAACAAACGGTGCGGGTGGCGGTTATTATTATGGCCGCCTACTTTGGCCTACATCGTGGCTGGGACGATTATCATATGGGAACTTGGGCGATGAGTTCCGCCGCAATTGCAGCGGTCTGTTCGTCGTTGATCTTTGTCAGCTTTGGGTTACGGCATATCCTAGCCCCTGCGCCGACACCTACTAGGTCGTTACCAGACTATCGCACCTTAACGAAACGGTTTATTGTTGAAGGCGGCACCTTGTGTTTGGTTGCAGCTGTCGTTATCTTATTACAGTTGATCGATTCGTTTTCGGTGATGCGCGGCTTGACCCGTCAAGGCTTGCCGATTGATTTCGCTAAGTCGTTAAAAGGGGTCTATGACCGTGGCCAGCCGCTAGTCCAATTAGGCTTGGTCGTGGCCACGTCATTTTCCGCCACCTTGCTACCAGCTCTGACCAATGCGCTGGCCAAACGGCAATTAATTGAATTCAAACGGCATACCCGGGCGATGGTCCATGTCAGTTTAGCGTTATCAATGGCGGCTACTGTGGGGCTAGTGGCCTTAATGCCCCAGATCAATCGGTTGTTGTTTGGGTCGATGGAAGGTACCACCGCGCTGCGAGTCTATGTCTTTAGTATTTTATTTGCGGCGCTAATTACCACCTATACCAGTGTGTTACAAAGCTTGGATCAATATACGGCGATGATTATTGGTATTATTGCCGGGTTGGCGATTAAGGTCCTTTTGAATTATCAAATGGTCGTGCGGCTGGGAATTAATGGAGCCAGCTTGACGACCGTGTTGAGTCTAGCGGTGATGTTTGCAGTCATGTGGCTGGGTTCACCGGAAGATTTACGGCAAGTCTTGTTGGAAAGCGGCTATTTGATTAAATTGTTGTTAGTTAGTGGCGCGATGGGCTTAGTCGTCTTATTGACGAGTCGTGAAATTCGCGCTTTAGTCGGGCCAGTGATGGCCAATCATCGCGGCATGGCCGGTTTGATTACCCTGGTGGGCGTTCTAATTGGGGTCGCCGTGTTTGTCGTGGGTTCAGTGGCTGTCCGGTTATTTACAATTCGTGAATGGCTAGTGCTGCCATATGGTAAACGACTAATTAAAGTTGTTGCTAAAGGAAAGGAACATAACTAATGAGTATGCGTTTAGATAAATTTTTGAAAGTTTCACGGATTATTAAACGGCGCACCGTCGCCAAAGAAATCGCCGATAAAGGGCGGATTCAAATCAACGGTAAAGTTGGCAAGTCATCATCGACAGTTAGTGTGGGCGATGAATTGATTATTGCATTTGGCAATAAGACGTTGACGGTCAAAGTGACTCAATTGCTAGAAACGACCAAGAAAAATGATGCTGAATTAATGTACGATATCGTCAGCGAAGACTACAAGACAGACTATCGGGAACAATAAGCTTCGTTAAGTTGCCACTCTGGTTGGTCCAGCATTGGCTGGAACGTGGTGGCCGCGTTTATGAGCCATAGTGCGGTCTCATAAGCCGGGCTTTTACTGAATCGGAAAATCACCGATTAAGTAAAACGACACCACTGAGCCAATTCTGGCCCGCCCGACGTTAATTGATGGGGATGTTTAAATTAATGATTGCGTAAGCCCGGTGTTTTTAGCTTGGGGATTAGTTTCTAGATGTTCGGTTATGTTGCTGGGGTCAAGGACAACTTTGAAGACGTTGGCTTAGGCTTCAAAATCGGTCAATGTTCCCAGGTATAAAAATTGGTTTGCAGGTGGCAGTGCTAGTTGGTACTAAGCTTATTTTTAAAACCAGTATGAGTCGTAGTGACCAGCATGTTCGCCGTGTCGAATCACTTAGACCGGTGATTTTCCGGCCTTAGTGATTGGGCCAGCTTGCTAGACGTGATTTTCGGCTAACAAGTGCCCTGCAGACCGTTCTTTGGCTGCAGGTCTGCCCCACCGCGAATATGCTGGTCAACGGAGACGGCAATCAATGTTTATTATGTCGGTCGCACAGCAAGCGGTTGTTTTAACGTAGCTGTCTTATGAAAGCTGGCAGCTAACTAAGCGAGCTGTTTTGGTTCAATTTAATGGAAATGAAAATTAACTGAAAACATTGGTCTAATCCCAATGATGTCGTTTACACGACGGTTTTAAGTTGGTATAATTTAGGCAACACGATTTGAAAGGACTGGCAAGCATGACGAATGGTGCTCGTAATAAGATCAAGCAGTTGGATAATGACTATTCGCGACAAGTGGCTTCTAATCAGCATGGGTATCAACAGCGCCGGCTACAAGTACGACGGCGCCGGTTTATTACGATTGTCGCGGTGTTTGGGGCGTTGTTATTGTTCTTTGGCTTCCAATTGATCAATACCCGCGCAAGTTTGCAGGGGGTTAATCGTCAGGTTGCCACCAGTCAAGTAAAATTGGATCAAGCGCGTACCCAACATACGAAGCTTGACACGCAGATTAAGCAGCTGAATAATAAGGATTACTTACAAAAGCTTTTGCGTTCAAAGTATGATTATACGAAAACTGGTGAGACGGTTTACAGTTTACCAAATGATAATGCTTCGGACGTAACTGCTAATTAAAACGGGGTTGAGAACCGCTTTTTATAGGTAGACCATTTTAATGCTGGGATTAAATTATTTCATTCAAGCTAGCGTAATGTATGCTATACTAAAACCATTATTTCATAGGAGGAACAACTTTTTTTATGGCAATTGAAGTAGGTACGAAAGTCACTGGTAAAGTATCCGGAATCACCAATTTTGGTGCCTTCGTGAACTTAGGTAACAATCAAACGGGGCTGGTGCATATCAGTGAAGTTTCCGATGGATTCGTTAAAGATATTCATGATGTTTTGAGTGTCGGCGATGACGTGACCGTCAAAGTGTTATCAGTTGGTAACGATGGTAAGATTGGGTTGTCAATTCGTAAAGCGGTGGATCATCCTGAAGGGGAACATCAACATCGTGATCATGACAATCACCATAGCAGCAATAACCATCAAGGTGGCAATCACCAAGGTAATAATCACGGTCATTTTGATCGTAACGACCACCAAGGCAACGGGAACCATCAACGTACTAATAACTTTCATAGTCGGGGCGGTAACGGCGGCGGTCGTTTCCAATCACGGCAACATGAAAATAAGAAACAAGATTTTGATTCCTTAATGTCCGGCTTCTTAAAGGAAAGCGAAGATCGTTTGACGACTTTGAAGCGGAACACTGAAGGTAAACGCGGTGGTCGTGGCGGCCGTCGTAGTTAGTTCACTAAGGGCTAACACCAATTTCTATGAGTAATCACTAAAGTAAAAAAAGTAAGCGCCAAGACAATGTCTGGCGCTTTTATTGTCAGCAAATTTGAAAGCGGGAACAAGCATGACTCCTATTCAACGATTCAAACGTCAATTGGCGGCTCAGCAGTTGTTAGATCCTGAGGTCACGGTTATCGTGGCGGTATCAACTGGGGTTGACTCGATGGCTTTACTAACCTTGCTTGAGCAGCTGCCAAGTCAGCAACGGCCACAGCTAATTGTTGCACATGTCAATCATCATTTACGCGTGCAGAGTCAAACTGAAGCGGCTTATTTGACTAAGTATTGTCAGCAACACCAGTTAACCTTGCGACTAGCAGACTGGCCGGTTAGTGCGCACCCGCAAACGGGCATTGAAGCCGCTGCTCGCCAATTTCGGTATGCCTTTTTTGGCCAATTGATGTTGGCGACGAACGCTACCGCCGTATTAACCGCCCACCATGCGAATGATCAAGCGGAAACTTATCTTATGAAGTTAGCGCGGGGGGGCGACTTGGCGCAGCTGGTTGGCATTCAGACGGCCCGTCCATTTTATACTGGTCGACTGGTCCGACCCTTGTTGGCTTGGTCGAAGCACCAGTTGCGCGAGTATGCGCAAGCTCAAAAGGTAACTTGGTTTGAGGATGCGACGAACGCGGATATTGAATTGACCCGTAATCGTCTGCGTCATCGGGTTGTCCCCGAACTAACGCAACTCAATCCGGCTTTCTTGGAACATGTAGCTAGTTACGAACGTCAGTTACAACAATTATTGAGGGCACAAGCTGAAATGGTCGCCGTTCTATTGCCAACGGTCATGGCTCCGGAAAAGCAGTTGAAGGTGGCTGCTTGGCAACAACTACCCAGCAGTTGGCAGCTGCCGGTATTGAAAGCTTGGTTGGCGCAAGTAACTAATCGCCCGGTCAGTCAACTAAAGTTAGGCCCGGTGGCTCATTGGGTGCAAAGTTTACAATTACCAACGGGACAGCTCACATTGAATCGCGACTGGCAACTGTCAAAAGCTGCTGGTCTGATTGCCATCCAACCGCTTAAAAAAAGGGTTAAAAAGTTAAGGCCGGTTGAAAAAAATATGGTAGACTTAAACCAATGGCAGAAAATCACTGCGACTCAAGTTGTGGGTGTTTTCGAACGGGCGCCACGCGCAACTAGTCAACCATTTCCAGTAACTGATGAGGATTGGCCGCTGCAATGGCGGCCATGGCAAGCGAACGATCTGGTGCAATTAAAAGGCGGTGGTCATCAAAAGGTCCGACGCATTTTAATTGATCAAAAAGTGCCAGTTGCACAACGGGCGTCAGTTCAAGTATTAGTGAATGCTCACGATGTGGTGTTATGGGTCGTCGGTCATAAGTTTAGCTACCGGCAGCCGACCACCGCAACGCGAACAGTATTTTTAGCCTTAAAACATACGGAGTTGAAAGGAGCACATCTGAAACGATGAACAACGACATTGAACGAGTACTCTACAGTCGCGAACAAATCCATCAAGTTGCGCAAAAGCTAGGTCAGGAGTTAACGACGGAATATGCTGGCAAGAACCCGTTAATTATTTGTGTACTCAAGGGTGCCGTCTTATTTACTACGGATATTATCCGAGAAATGGATGTTTATGCGGATCTTGATTTTATTAACTTATCCAGCTATGGTAACGAGACGATTTCGAGCGGTGAGGTCCAATTAACCAAGGACTTAGATGCAGATGTGACCGGTCGCGATGTGTTAGTGATTGAAGATATCATTGATACCGGCCGGACGTTGAAGTTTTTAGTTGATCTATTACAACGGCGCGATGTGAATTCAGTGAAGGTTTGTACCTTATTGGATAAGCCAGCTGGTCGTTTAGTCGACATCAAAGCAGATTATATTGGTTTTGAAGTTCCCAATGAGTTTGTTGTTGGCTATGGTTTGGATTATGCCGAACGTTACCGGAACCTCCCGTACGTTGGGATTTTAAAACCAGCGATTTACGAGCATAAATAATTGGTCAATGATAGTCAAATGTGCTATTATTTAGACTATCGAAGTATAGTACCGTGCTTTTAGCAGTATATAAGAGTTTCGATGAAGGAGGCACATATGAACAATCGACGCAATGGACTCTTTCGTAATAGCTTATTTTATATCTTGATCTTTTTGAGTTTGATGGGGATTATTTATTTCTTCTTTGGGAATAACTCCGGCTCACAAACGCAAGATATCCGCTACAGCGAATTTGTCAAACAATTAGACAAGGATAACGTCAAGAACGTTAGCATCCAGCCTAGTGGTGGCGTCTACAAAGTAACCGGTCAATACCGGAAAGCGCAGAAGGTTTCTTCAACTAATGCGTTAGGGATTGCCAGCAGCTCATCGTCGAAAACGACTTCGTTTTCAACGACGATGCTTGAAAACAACTCCACGGTCGAACAGGTTTCTAAGTTAGCCAACCAACACAACGTTAAATTAACGGCTAAAGCCGAAGAATCTAGCGGAATCTGGGTCACGTTATTGATGTATGTCGCGCCACTGATTTTGTTTGTATTCCTATTCTATATGATGATGGGACAAGCTGGTCAAGGTGGCGGGAACAACCGGGTCATGAACTTTGGTAAGACGAAGGCGAAACCAGCCGATAGTAAGCAAAACAAAGTTCGTTTCTCAGATGTTGCCGGTGAAGAAGAAGAAAAACAAGAATTGGTCGAAGTTGTCGAATTCTTGAAGGATCCACGCAAGTTCGTGTCCTTAGGTGCTCGGATACCATCGGGGGTACTCCTCGAGGGGCCTCCGGGTACTGGTAAGACGTTGCTAGCTAAGGCGGTTGCCGGTGAAGCAGCCGTGCCATTCTTCTCAATCTCTGGTTCAGATTTCGTCGAAATGTTCGTCGGGGTCGGAGCTAGTCGTGTTCGGGACTTATTCGAACAAGCTAAGAAGAATGCCCCATCAATCATCTTTATTGATGAAATTGATGCGGTTGGTCGGCAACGTGGTAACGGCATGGGCGGCGGTCATGATGAACGTGAACAAACCTTGAACCAATTATTGGTTGAAATGGATGGGTTCACGGGTAATGAAGGTGTCATCGTCATGGCGGCTACCAACCGTTCGGATGTCTTAGACCCAGCTTTACTTCGTCCAGGTCGTTTTGACCGGAAGATCTTAGTTGGTCGTCCAGACATCAAGGGTCGTGAAGCTATCTTGAAAGTCCACGCCAAGAACAAGCCATTGGCCAGTGACGTTGACTTGAAGGAAATTGCTAAGCAAACGCCTGGGTTCGTTGGGGCCGATTTGGAAAACTTATTGAACGAAGCGGCATTACTTGCTGCTCGTCGTAATAAGAAACAAGTCGATGCTTCGGACTTAGACGAAGCTGAAGACCGGGTTATTGCTGGTCCAGCTAAGCATGATCGCGTTGTTTCGAAGCACGAACGGGAAACCGTGGCGTACCATGAAGCTGGTCATACGATTGTTGGTCTAGTCTTAAATGATGCGCGAGTTGTGCATAAAGTAACGATTGTCCCACGGGGTCGCGCTGGCGGTTATGCTATCATGCTCCCACGGGAAGATCAGATGCTAATGTCGAAGCGGGATGCCAAGGAACAAATGGCTGGTTTAATGGGTGGCCGGGCTGCCGAAGAAATTATCTTCGATGCCCAATCATCCGGTGCTTCCAATGACTTTGAACAAGCCACGCAAATTGCGCGGGCAATGGTCACTCAATACGGGATGAGTTCTAAACTTGGTCCGGTTGAATTGGAAAATGCTAACCAGCAAGCGGCTTACCAACAAGGCATGGGCGCTAGTGCCTTCTCACAACATACGGCTCAATTGATTGATGATGAAATTCGTCGTTTGGCTGAAGAAGCCCATCAAACGGCGATCGATATTATTCAATCGCACCGTGAACAACATAAGTTGATTGCGGAAGCCTTGTTGAAGTATGAAACCTTGGATGAAAAGCAAATTCTCAGCCTGTTCAAGACTGGGGAAATGCCTGCTAAGGCCGGCAACGAATTTCCTAGTGAAAAAGCGGCGACCTTTGAAGAATCGAAGCGGGAATTGGAACGGCGTGAAGCTGAAAAGCAACAAGCCCAAAGTCAAACTGCTAGTGATAGTAGTGCAGCTGACGAACCAAGCTTCCCAAGTGAATCGCAAGCAATGTCCACAGCAACTTCAGCAGACTCTGCTGAAACCAGTGCGGCAACGAGTGCGACTAGCGAAGCAAGTGCGGATAGTGCTGCTACTTCCGGCGATGATTCAGATAGCCAAGCTTAACCAAAAGATTAATCAAGAGCTGAGACTTTGTCTCGGCTCTTTTTCTGTTGTATTATTAATCAGAATATGAATTAGTTTGTTTAAGTGAAACTTAGACAATATCAGCAGAGGAGTTTATTAATGGAAGATTATTTAGTGAAGAGTATTGCCGGTAACGAAATGTTTCGCGCGTATGCGGTCAGTGCTACGGCCATGGTCAGTGAGGCCCAACAACGGCATGATACTTGGAGTGCGGCTTCAGCAGCATTAGGTCGAAGCCTGGTGGGAACGTTATTGTTAGCCTCTTCGGTATTGAAAGGCGACGAAAAGCTGACGGTTAAGATTAATGGGAATGGCCCAGTCGGCGGAATCGTAGTCGATGGGAATGCGAACGGCACGGTTAAAGGCTATTTGCAGCATCCACATGTACATTTACCATTGAATGACCAGCATAAGATTGATGTGCGGGCCGCAGTTGGGAGTGAAGGCTTCTTAGCGGTGACTAAAGACCAAGGCGTTGGTGATCCGTTTACGGGTCAAGTGCCGTTGGTTTCTGGTGAACTGGGTGAAGACTTTACGTACTATTTGGCTCAGTCTGAACAAATTCCATCAGCAGTTGGCTTGTCGGTCTTTGTGAATGAGGATAATTCAATTGGTGTTGCGGGGGGCTTTTTAGTACAAGTCTTGCCGAATGCGACTGATGAGGCGATTGATTCGCTAGAGACTAAGCTAAAGGATATGCCGTTAGTTTCTAAGCTATTACGGGATGGTAAGACACCAGAAGATATTTTAGCGTTATTATTTGATGGTGATGTTAAGGTCTTGGATAAGATGCCAGTTAAGTTTGAGTGTGACTGTTCAAAGGAACGGTTTGCAGATTCTTTAGCGGCATTGCCCAAAGCTGAAGTCCAAGCTATGATTGATGAAGATCATGGGGCGACTGCAGTATGTCATTTTTGCGGCAATGAATACCATTTCTCAGAAGCGGACTTAAAGGCCGTCTTAGCACACGCACACGGTCAACACTAGTGGCAGTCGCATTAGCTAGCAGTTGGCAGATTGGTTCGGTGTCGATTGCTAATCGCGTGGTCGTGGCACCGATGGCGGGGGTGACCAATGCCGCTTTTCGAGTGATTTGTAAAGGGTATGGTGCCGGCTTGGTGGTTTGTGAGATGATCTCTGATCGAGGCATCATGTATCATAATCAAAAGACTTTAGCGATGATGACCGTTGATCCACGTGAGCATCCGATGAGTATTCAAATTTATGGCGGTTCGAAGGAAACTTTGGTGCAAGCTGCTCAGTTTGTTGACCAACAGACAACCGCTGACATTATTGACATTAATCTTGGCTGTCCGGTGAATAAGGTTGTTCGGACGGATGCCGGTGCCAAATGGCTACTGGACCCGGCTAAAGTATATGAAATGGTGGCCGCTGTTACAGATGCGGTCCACAAGCCGGTGACCGTTAAGATGCGGACCGGTTGGGATAGCCGTCATTTATATGCGGTTGACAATGCCTTAGCTGCTGAACGAGCTGGCGCTAGTGCGGTTGCAATGCATGGACGGACACGACAGCAAAAGTTTCAAGGCCAGGCCGATTGGTCGATTTTAAAGCAAGTTGCCGACGCGTTGACGATTCCATTTATCGGTAACGGTGATGTTCAGACGCCAGCAGATGCCGAACGGATGTTAACGACTGTTGGTGCCGATGCGGTTATGATGGGCCGTGCCGTTCAGGGTAATCCATGGCTCTTGCGCCAAACGACTCACTATTTAGCGACGGGTGAACTATTGGCACCGCCTAGTCCGTTAGCTAAGCTGCAGATGGCCCAGCATTTATTGCATCAATTAGTAGATGTTAAGGGGGAAGCAGTGGGCTGTCTTGAATTTCGACAGCAAGTTTCGTACTATTTAAAAGGTATTCCAAGGTCAACTCGACCAAAAGTTGCGTTGATGTCAGCGGACACATCAGCAGCGATGGATGCGATCATAGATCGTTTTAGTGAGCAATTGGCGACTTATTTGGCAACGAAAGCGGTTAAGTGAATAATTCGCTTGCTTTTTTGCTAACTGATTGTCAAAATTGAAAGGTATAGTGAAGTTAATGGGACCGGCTGGTTTGATACTGGCAAGATTGGTGTGTCGCAGGATGACTGCCAATTAGTCCCAGACAGAAATGGAGGAACACTAGTGGCACGACAAGAACAGACGATGAATGACCAACTTAAGGTTCGTCGTGATAAAATGCAAGAATTACGTGACGAAGGCGTAGATCCCTTTGGTCACCGTTTTGAACGGACCGATTTGGCTTCAGACTTACAAGCTAAATATGGTGACGAAGATAAAGATGAGTTGAACGAAAAAAAGGCAACTGCAACGATTGCAGGACGGATGTTAGCTAAACGGGGTAAAGGTAAGGTTGGTTTTGCTGACCTTTGGGACCGTTCTGGCAAAATGCAATTATACGTCCGTAAAGATGTTGTTGGTGAAGATGTTTATCATATCTTTAAGCGCTCTGATATTGGTGATTTCTTAGGAATTACTGGGGAAGTCTTTAAGACTGATTCTGGTGAATTGACCTTAAAGGCTACCAATGTCACGTTCTTATCAAAGGCTTTACGTCCATTACCAGATAAGTTCCATGGTTTACAAAATGTTGAACAGATTTATCGTCAACGTTATTTGGATTTGATCTCTAACCGTGATAGTTTCAATCGTTTTTTGAAGCGGACGAAGATTATCTCAGCAATTCGCCATCATTTGGATAGTGACGACTTTATTGAAGTTGAAACACCAATGTTGCATAACCAAGCTGGTGGTGCTTCGGCCCGTCCATTCATCACGCATCATAATGCATTGAATATTGATTTGTATTTGCGGATTGCTTTGGAATTACATTTGAAGCGATTAATTGTCGGTGGAATGGAAAAGGTTTATGAAATTGGCCGGGTCTTCCGTAATGAAGGGATGGACCGGGAACATAACCCTGAATTTACGATGCTTGAAAGCTATGTCGCTTATTTTGACTTCCATGATGTTATGGATGAAACAGAAGGCATCTTCAAAGCAGCAGCTAAGGCTGTGACTGATGACGGAATTATTACCTATCATGGGCAGACCGTTGATTTGAATAAGCCATTCAAGCGTGTGCATATGGTTGATGCCATTAAAGCCCAGACTGGGATTGATTTCTGGCAACCAATGTCTTTAGACGATGCTCGGAAGCTAGCTGACGAACATCATGTTAAGTATGAATCTTATTGGAAGGTTGGTCATATCATTAATGCCTTCTTTGAAGAATTTGTCGAAGCTACTTTAAACGAACCAACTTTCATTTATGGTCATCCAGTGGAAATCTCACCTTTGGCTAAGAAGAATGCTGATGATCCTCGGTTTACCGATCGCTTTGAATTGTTCATTTTAGGTAACGAGTATGCGAATGCCTTTAGTGAATTGAATGATCCGATCGATCAACGGCAACGGTTTGAAGCCCAAGCTGCTGAACGGACTGCCGGTAATGATGAAGCTGAACATATTGATGAAGACTTCGTGGAAGCCTTAGAATATGGGATGCCGCCTACTGGTGGGTTAGGTATTGGGATTGATCGGCTGGTTATGTTAATGACTGATGCTGATTCAATTCGCGATGTTTTGTTGTTCCCAACGATGCGTCCAGAAGAAGATAAGTAAAAATAATCGGTTTAAAGTTGACGGTTTGTCAGCTTTAGACCGTTTTTTTATATTCTATAGCGTGTTTTTAGTTGCAATAGTTGGTTATATTTGAAAGTAATGAAAAGTTTTTGAAGAAAGTGAAGATTATATTTTATCGAACATTCCCACGACTAATGATTGCAAACATCTGGTATTATTTACCATTTGTTGGCAAAATTGAACAATTGTTGTCATTATCGGTTAATATCCGGACAATGTTTGAATGTGATTTTGAACATGGTTATATTGACTGGTTCTTTTTTGAATTTAAGGCTTGCAATTGGCCGTGATAATTGGTAAATTAGTATACGTTGTTGAGGCGCACAAAGCGTTTAGCCGCGTGCCTTCCAATTGAAAATTGATTGAAGAAAGTTGTTGACAACTTCTTCGGTTATTGATAAAATTGTTTCTGTTGTCGCAACGACAATACATGACAAATTGAGTTGTTACTTCTTGAAAAAAGATGTTGACATGAAATACTTAAAATGTTACGATAATTAAGTTGCGTTGAGGAAATCAACGAACGAACTTAGACCTTTGAAAACTGAACAAAGTTTCGACGAATCAAATGTGTAGGGTCTATCAATTCTTGAATTGGTAGCAAACATTTGC
>NZ_BJDK01000007.1 GCF_005405105.1 Lactiplantibacillus dongliensis | reverse complement strand
CGTGGTGATTAAAGTATAGGTCTCCATGACCTTTTTGTGTACCTTACCGGGTGTTGCACTTCAATTTTAAATCCGGGTTTTCTTAATTAGTGATAAATTGGTTATTGTAGAATTGCATTACCAGTTGAAACTATTTAAAAAATCAAACTAAAGGAAAACGGCAATTCTTGAAATTAAGAATGCTGTCATACCGGGATATTTTTAGTGTATTCCCCACGTACGTAGGGATGATCCCCTGACCTTGAAGAAACTCAAAAAGAAATTACCGTATTCCCCACGTACGTAGGGATGATCCTACAGCATTCAAAAATTAGGATCAGCAATTGGGGTATTCCCCACGTACGTAGGGATGATCCCACAATCTTGAGTTCAAACGTGGCGGCCAAGAGGTATTCCCCACGTACGTAGGGATGATCCTTAAAGGACTTAAAACCCGGTGTCACTAAGCACGTATTCCCCACGTACGTAGGGATGATCCCTAAGACGTTATCGGCGTGCTTCGCTGACTTCAGTATTCCCCACGTACGTAGGGATGATCCAAGTGTGCTGGTGCGTGGTCGATGTCGGCGTCGAGTATTCCCCACGTACGTAGGGATGATCCTGTCGACATGGAAGTTGTCGAGTTGACGCTACTGTATTCCCCACGTACGTAGGGATGATCCTTGCCGACCGTACCAGTGACGGCCTTATTTAGCGTATTCCCCACGTACGTAGGGATGATCCCACGATCGTCTAGCAACTTATCATCGAGATTCAAGTATTCCCCACGTACGTAGGGATGATCCTGCCCGCCACTGTAATCTTGCGAGTTGAGCGCGGTATTCCCCACGTACGTAGGGATGATCCTTGGCCGGCTCGCTTGCTTGATTGTAGCTGGCGGTATTCCCCACGTACGTAGGGATGATCCTACAGCAGCATAAATTAAACTCTGTGGGGCATTGTATTCCCCACGTACGTAGGGATGATCCCGGGCAAAGCCAGCCAGTTAGTCAAGGATAAGTGTATTCCCCACGTACGTAGGGATGATTTTAATTGCATAGAGTTATGAAAAAGACAACATTCTTTGAAAGATTGTTGCTTTTTTGTAGTCAGTGAATTAATTAGTAGTTAGAGCTATTTAAACGTGGGTATTTAATAATGCGTTTGTATAAGTTTAGTAAATTTTGTATAGATTATGTAAACAAGGATATATAGTTAACGTACTATGATATATTTACAGGGTAATAAGAGCTTAGTGATAAAAGAGCAAGTCTCCGATTTATCAAAATCGGTATATTAGAGTGTATTAAACACGCATCTGTTATGGAGTATTAAAATGTACAATACTGGTTTCTGCTATATTTTTTATTTCACTTAAATTACAAATTAGCAAATGAATAAATTTTATAGACGTCAAAGTAGTCATTGAATAGTGAAAGGAGCCGTACATGCAGTGATGAATATATCCAAACAGGCTGCAAGTCTATGGGCCAAGAAACGGTCGGAAGATGGATTTCAATACTGGTTACCACTGATTACACATTTAATTGATGCTGAAAAGACGATTGACTGGTTATTTACTGATTGGTTATGTGAAGGGGATCGGCAAATATTAAGGGGTTCACTTTCTGAAGAACGAACCCAAAGATTGATTAGATTTGTAGCATTTATTCATGATATTGGGAAGGCAACACCGGCTTTTCAATTAAATAGGTCACGTGATGGAGACGATTTGCTAGATAGTCAAGTAAAATCAAGATTGTATTATAGTGGTCTGATTAAAGAAATGGAAAGTAGATTGGCTTCGCCATCTAAATCGCCTCATGCATTAGCTGGTGAAGCAATTGTTGAACATTTTGGGATTCCTGAGTCAGTTGGTGCAGTCATTGGTGGGCATCACGGTAAACCCGCAGATGAAGCACCCAGTGAACAGATTGATAATTATACGGCTAATTATTATCTAAGCGACAATAATGAAGTGATTCAAAGACCGTGGAAACTTGTTCAAAGTGAATTGTTTGAGTACGGATTGGTATCAGCTGGTTTTAAAACCGTTAGTGAAGTTCCAAGTATCCAAAAGTCGCAAGCAATCATTCTAGAGGGGCTGCTAATTATGACTGATTGGTTAGTATCAAGCGAATACCTAGGTGGAAATCCTGATATACCACTGTTCCCACTTATTAAAACTAATCAGACTTATAAGGATATTAAAGATAAAGCACAGATTAGATTTGAGCTAGCAAAAGGTACATGGAATATAGGTGAAAACTGGATTCCTCAAAAAATTATTGGTGGGACGCCTTATGAGGATCGCTGGCAATTTAAAGCGAGACCCGTTCAAGAAGTAATGACTAATTCGATTGGTGAGATATCAGATCCAGGAATCGCAATTATTGAAGCGCCTATGGGAATAGGGAAGACTGAGATTGCTTTAGTAGCAGCTGAACAATTGGCACAAGTTTCTGGTAGAGATGGGTTCTTTATTGGTTTACCAACGCAGGCAACAACCAATGCTATGTTTGATCGTGTTGAAAAATGGCAAAAACACTGGGTAGGTAAGCATCAGCTAGGAAGAATGAATATTAGCCTAACACATAGTAGAAATCAATTTAATGAAAACTATATGAAATTGCCGCGTGCGACCAACATGTATACCGATGAAGAGGATAAAAATAGCTCATTATTTGTTAATGATTGGTTCATAGGAAAGAAATCCATTTTATCGAAGTTTGTGGTGGGAACAATTGATAGCTTGCTTTTAATGGGATTGAAGCAAAAACATTTATTTTTAAAACACTTAGGATTCAGTGGCAAGGTTGTGATTATCGATGAAGTTCATGCATATGATGCATTTATGAGTCAATATTTATATAAAGTAGTCAGCTGGCTTGGTGTTTATCATGTGCCAATTGTGATTTTGTCAGCAACACTCCCAAAAGGAAAAAGATGTGCTTTAATGACTGCGTACTTAAATGGGAAGTACGGGGAGGAATGTGCGGAACAGATAACTGCACCTAAAGACTGGCAAAAAAATCAGGCTTATCCGTTACTAAGCATATTAGATGGTAAGCAGATTAAACAGATTGAAGATTTCCCAAGCCAAGCAGAACAAAAGCCTGTAAAAGTACAGGTACACCGATTGAACACACCTGATGACGAACTTATTCCGATGATTATAGACCAAATTAAAGACGGTGGAGTGGCTGGAATAATTGTTAATACTGTCAAGCGAGCACAGATGTTAGCGGCGATGGTGCCAGCTGATATTAAATTAATGGTATTACACTCAGCTTTTTTAGCGACTGATCGGGCGATTAAGGCAGACCATTTAATGGCTGCTATTGGTAGTCAAGGTGGTAAACGACCGGATAAAATGATTGTAATTGGGACTCAAGTCTTAGAACAGTCGTTGGACATTGATTTTGACATCTTGTATACAGATATTGCGCCTATGGATTTAATCCTTCAAAGGATGGGACGTTTACATCGCCATCAGATTATACGCCCTGACAAATTGCGAACACCACATTTATTTATTATGGGAATTCAGAATTGTAACAAATATGGAGACGGTAATGAATCAGTTTATGATAAATACTTACTCATGAAGACAGATCATTTCATGAAGTCAACGATTACGTTACCAGATGATATCTCGCCTCTAGTTCAAAAAGTTTATGATCGTGAAACTGATTATGAAGTGACGGATATTATTAAAGCTAGAAAAAAGTTTGATATCAAGGTTAGTAGCAAAAAGGATAGGGCAGAAAACTATCAAATTGATGATCCTGAGTTTGAAGATAATGACACTATCCATGCTTGGTTAAAGCGTAGTTTGGTGGCGGGCAGGGATGAAAGTGCAGCTAGCGCTGCGGTACGTGATATTAAAGAAACGCTAGAAGTAATTCTTGTTCAGCATACAGAGGATGGCAATCTTCTGTTAGATGGTCATTGGTTAGATGAGGTGTCATCGCAACAAGTTGCACAACAAATTATTAGACTACCAGCAATAATTACGATAAATATTGATCAAGCTATTAACAAGCTAGAGACATTAACTAGTCGTTATTTTAGCAGTTGGCAAGATGATATTTGGCTTAAAGGATGTTTAGCGTTGCCATTGGATGAAAATTTTTCGGCCACATTTGAGGGATGGCAATTAGTATATTCTAAAGAACTACGTTTAAGTTACGGAAAGGACGAACATGAATAAAAAAAGCTTTAACCTAACTACTGACCCTTGGATTAAGGTTGTTGAGATGGAAACTAATAAAGAAAAAGTAGTTTCTTTAATCGAGTTATTCCAAAGTGCTTCAGAATATCGACAACTAGCTGGTGAGATGCGTAGTCAGGATTTGAGTATTCTTAGATTCTTACTTGCAATTGTAACGACTGTTTATTCTCGAGTTGATGTGGATGGAAACCCGTATGATTGGATGAAAAGTCGCGCTAAGGCATCAAATGAATTGGAATTAAACAGAAAGAAAATCGATAAGAAAAAAGCAAGAAAAAGCTTGTTGGCAACTTGGAATAAGCTATATCAATCTAATCGGTTTTCTGAGGCTGCAATTAAATATTTAAACGAATATAAAAATCGATTTGATTTATTTGGCGAGCGTCCGTTTTATCAAGTAACAGCCGAAGACTATGATTCTCTAGTTCCAAGAAATAAGAGGATCTCTACAGGTAGCGGCCAAGTAGCAGTCCGACAAATCAATCGACGAATCTCGCAAAGTGGTAATACGGCGGTAATATTTTCACCAAAATCTGATGAATTAAAAGATGAAGTTTCGTTAGATGAGTTTGTTCGTTGGTTGATTACCTATCAAAATTATACTGGTACTACGGATAAAACCAAAGTGGTATTTGATAAAACATTTACCAATAAGGGCTGGATTTATAACATGAATCCTGTCTTTGCTGAAGGCAGATCACTTTTTGAAACATTAATGTTGAATCTAATATTGGTTGATGAAAGACAAGAATATTCTGCTCAAAGGCCGGTGTGGGAATTTGAGAGTATGAGTGATTATATAGATGAGCGTAAAAAGCTTATTTTACCTAATAATTTAGCAGAACTCTATACGACTTGGTCTAGAATTTTACACGTTGAATGGGATGCTTTGGGAATGCCTAAGATTTTCAGTGCCATGATTCCAATGTTTGAAAATAAAGGCGCATTTGTTGAACCAATGACGACTTGGAAATTTGACGAGAAAGCTAATGAGTATCAACCAGAAGTTAAAAATACCAGATCAATAGGTACTGCTATGTGGCGTGAATTTGGTCAATTTGTTAGGGTCAGAACGAATGACAATATACATGAGCCTGGGATAGTTGGCTGGTTACGCACATTAAAAAAGGAAAAGTTAATTTGGGATAAACAACTGATAGTATTGGATTCAGTGACTTTAATTAGCGATGGTAAGGCATCGCAATCACCGTTATTTGAAATTATAGATAATATCCAAATGCAGGCTGATGTTCTTTTTGATCTAAACGAAACGAATCGTTGGACAGTTAGAATAGAGGATGTTATTAAGTTAACTCAAGGTGTCGGGAAAGATTTTGAAAGTTTTCTAGAGGATATTGGTGAAATTAGAGGCTTGAATGTAAATTCATTTGTAATTAAGATGAGTTCTAAATTCTATGATCATTTAAACGAATCATTTAGGGCATGGTTAGAGAATCTTACAGGTGATGATGACCGAGATAAGAAAATTAATGACTGGAAAGATGATCTTAAACGAATTGCGAATATGGAAATTGAAGATATTATGCGGACAAGTTCACCAAAAGATATTCAGGGAATTTATACGACAGAAAAGAAAGACAAGAAAAAGAAAGACAAGAATAGATATTTAAATGTTTTCATTGCAGAAAATGAATTGGCAAATTGTATGCGAAGTCACTTCAACTTATAGAGGGGGATATAGGTTTATGGCGTCAGGTGTTGAGAGTGCGACTAAAAATATTATCAAAACTTTTTATCAAAGTGAGAATTCTCGAAAGGCCATATTAGCCGTTTTAAAGAGCAGTGCAACATTGAATAATCGGCCAGTTCAAGCTATTTGGCCGATTTTGATGAAGAATTTGAATGAGCGTCAGCTTAGTCATAACGGTGTACCAAGCACTTCTGAGATAGCCGTTTACGCCGGAATTCGTTTTTTTGCATTGTATCAACAAGGTAAGGATCAATTTGTAGATGGGTCAGAAAATGTGGCTTTTTTTAAGCTCTTATCAAAATTGCGAATGGATAAAAAAATCCAAAAAGGGTTGGATCAAAGAGTGCGGGCAGTTTTATCAGTTAATGATGTCACTAGTGTAATTAATGGTTTAACTAATTTAATTGGTATTATTAATGGGCACAATGAAATGCACAACGTAAGGATTGATTTTGCTTGCCTGGCGCAAGAGTTATATTGGTTTCAACTTAATCATAAGCAAAGAGTTCAAGTTAGGCTAAAATGGGGAGAACAATATTTTTATGATAGCCATAAGTCAACTGAGTCTGGGGAGTAAAAATGACTAAACAAAATTTATATATCGATTTAAACGTAATACAAACTGTACCATCGTCGAATATTAATCGTGACGATATTGGGGCGCCCAAAACAGCACTTTATGGTGGGGTGACTCGAGCACGGGTTTCTTCTCAAAGTTGGAAAAGGGCAATACGCCAGTCTTTTAAGAAAGATAACATAGGGCTCGGCTTCCGGACCAAAAAGATTGCCGAACTTTTAGCAATTGAAATACAGAATACGGACCCATCTTTGGAAGAAGAACTGGCATTGAAACGGGCTATAAGTGTTTTAAGTGCTATCGGAATTAATTTTGATGGAAGTAAATCAAAGGAATTGTTATTTGTAACTCAAGGTCAAGTTTCAAGATTAGCAAGATATGCCATTGATAATGGTGATGAATTAGCTAAAAGTAAAGTTAAAATTAAAGTGAAAAATTTGATTGAAGAGCAATTTCAGTATGACCATACTTTGGATTTAGCATTATTTGGGCGGATGATTGCAGCTGATCCTAAATTAAATGTAGAGGCATCATCACAAGTTGCACATGCGATTTCAACGCATGAAGTTATCCCTGAATTTGATTACTTTACGGCCTTGGACGACCTGCAAACGGATGATAGTACTGGTGCGGCAATGTTAGGTGTTGTTAATTTTAATTCAGCCACTTTATATCGCTATGCCAATTTAAATGTATGCGCACTAGCAGAAAAACTTGTTAAAGAAGATTTGCTTAATGGTGTAGAGGCATTTGTTAGAGATTTTATATTATCTATGCCGACTGGGAAACAAAATACATTTGCTAACAAGACTTTACCAAGTTATGTAATGATTACAATTAGACGAGATACACCGGTTAATTTAGTATCTGCTTTTGAGAACCCCGTCGTTTCCAGCACTGGTTTTGTTGGCCCATCGATTAGGAAACTTGAGGAAGAGTATTTAGCAACGCAACAGTTTGTTAATCCACCAATTTCAAACTTGGTTTTAAGTAAAACTGACTCTCAAGTCGGTGACCAGGTAATTAATCTCTCTGAACTTTTAGAGCAGGTCACAGCGGCGTTATCAAAGGTGGTCCAGGATGAAAATATTAACAGTTAAGTTAACAGCGCCATTACAGTCTTATGGTAACGAGGCGACATTTTCACGGCGTACAACTAGTCGTTATCCAACTAAAAGCGCAGTTGTTGGAATGATTGCTGCGGCCTTGGGATATCGGCGTACCGACAAACGTATTTTGATGCTCAATGACTTAAGCTTTGCGGTTAGAGCTGATCAGGTTGGTCCAACGCTGACTGACTTCCAAACTGTTGAGTGGAAACAGAACGAGCGAAAAATAACATATCGAGATTATATTCAAGATGCTGTTTTTGTGGCAGCTATCGGTAGTGATGATGCACAATTGGTTGAAAAAATTAACGATGCTTTACATCATCCTCGGTTTCCATTGTTTTTAGGTCGTCGCTCCAACGCGCCAGCAGGTGTTCTAAAAACTAGTGAATTTTCGGACGACTCACCAGTGACGGTTTTAAAAAAAATGGTATGGCAAGCAACTCCCAGGTACCAAAGAAAACGAGAAGTTCAATCGTTAGAAATTGTGGCTGATGCGAATTTAATAACGGGTGCGCAGGGGTCAATGATTAAAGATCAGGTGGTTTCTTTTGATCAGCGTGACCGACGTCATGGGTTTAGAGCGATTGCGAAAACTAAAGTTTATATCAGTGATCTAGAAAAGTTATCCGTTTAAAAAGCAGCTTTTTAAACAGAACACGAAATGATGGAATTATTCTAGAAAGGGGCAAGTATGTATTTATCAAGAGTAGAAATTGATGTTAGTGATCGGCATAAGACCAGTGGTTTAGCCCATTTGGGTGCTTTTCATAATTGGGTTGAGCAAAGTTTTCCTGAAGAAATAGCTGCAGGAAAACGTAAGCGACATTTATGGCGGATTGATAAGTTGGCCGGGAAAAAGTATCTATTGGTATTGAGCGAATCAGTACCAGATCTTAAATTATTTACAAAGTATGGCATTGCTGAGACAGCAATAACGAAATCGTACGATCATTTCCTAGATAGCATTCGAGAAGGGCAATTGATGCAATTTCGTTTGACTGCTAATCCGACCTATACCGTTAGTCAGCCCGGTCAAAAGCAGGGACGAATCTTTCCGCATGTCACAATTGAACAACAATGTCAGTGGTTAGTAAAGCGTGCTGAAAAGTCAGGTTTCCAATTGGTAGAACAAGAAATGGTTGACGTTCCGGGCGCACCGACAGCTAAGGACTTTAAGATTATTAGTCGCGATCATCCGATGCTACACCGAAAGGCTGGACGTGGTGTTCGCCTTAGCCGGGTTACTTTTGAAGGCATGTTGCGAGTAGCTAATGTAGCTGACTTTAAGCAAACCTTGACTAAGGGATTGGGACGTGAAAAGGCTTTTGGTATGGGACTGATGACGGTCATTCCGGAGGCGTAGTATGGTTAAACAAGTGGGTGCTAAAAAGCCAGAACGCTATGAGTTAGGGCGAGTTCGTGATCGATTGACTTTCTTATATTTAGAACATGCTAAGTTAAACCGGCAAGATAGTGCGATTCAAGTTACCGATTATCGTGGAATTGTTTACGTTCCAGCAGCAATTCTTAGTGTTTTGATGCTTGGTCCAGGGGTTGATGTAACGCATCGGGCAATGGAATTAATTGGTGAATCCGGATTAGGCGTTGTTTGGGTTGGTGAATATGGTGTGCGGCAGTATGCGTATGGTCGTTCATTGAATCACTCATCAGCACTGCTTGAAGCCCAAGCTCGGTTAGTCTCAAATAATCGTTCAAGACTCGCGGTTGCTAGGCAAATGTATCAGATGCGTTTTCCTAATGACGATGTTTCAAAGTTGACCATGCAACAGTTGCGAGGTAGAGAAGGGGCTAGAGTGCGGCAAGTTTATCTTGATCAATCACGAAAAACAGGTGTGGCTTGGGAACGGCGCGAGTATAATCCGGATAACTTTGAGGCCGGAACGCCAATCAACAAAGCGTTAACTGTGGCGCATCAAGCGCTCTATGGGTTGAGTTATAGTGTTATTGCGGCGCTAGGGGCCTCTACTGGTCTTGGCTTTGTGCATACTGGTCATGATTTATCGTTTGTGTATGATTTTGCTGATTTGTATAAGGCGGACTTTTCGATTCCAGTCGCATTTACAGTTACGGCTAAATATAGTGATGATCCTGATATTGCATCGAGGACACGGCTAGCGATGCGCGATAGTTTTGTTGATGGGAAGCTGATTGTTCGGATGGTCAAGGACTTGAAAACACTTCTAGGTATGCCAGCGGCTGATAATGAGGCTGAAACGATTAGCCTGTGGGATGATCGGATGGGATTGCAAAAGTTTGGTGTTCAATATAAAGACTTGCAAGAAGATGAGCACTCATGATCGTAATTACTTTGACGAAGGTTCCTAGGTCGTTGCGAGGCGATTTAACCAAATGGTATCAAGAAATTCAAACGGGTGTTTATGTTGGTAGTGTTAGTGCTCGTATTCGTGATTTACTATGGGATCGAATTATGAAAAATATCGGTCGTGGTGAAGCGACTATGGTCTATAACTCAAACAACGAACTTGGATATCAATTTAGAACAACGCGACAAGACCGTGAAGTTGTTAGTTTTGATGGTATTCCCCTGATGATGTATTTAAATGTGTCAAAAGGTGAGGTTAAGCATGGATTTAGTAATGCGGCGAAGTTTCACCGAGCTAGGGTTATGACGCGAAGATCCGCTGCTAAAGTGCAGGTATCAGGTGAATCCAGGGTTACGTTAGTTAGTCTTGATCTTGAAACAACCGGGTTAAAGACGACTGAAGATGAGATTATATCAATTGGAGCAGTTAGACAGTCAAAAGATGGTCAGATTGAGCCTTTCTACCAGTTGATAAAGACTGAAAAAGCCGTTCCGGAAAAGATTGAAAGATTAACTGGAATCAACTCTGGAATGCTGCGTTCAAAAGGAATTGGTTTAGAGTCAGGATTAAAGATGCTACAAGAATTCGTGGGCGAACTGCCAATTATTGGCTATAATTTACGGTTTGACGAGGCTTTTCTAACTAATGGATTTAGAAAAGTTGAGCAGTCAGACTTATCTAATCAAATGATAGACTTGAAGCCAATAGTTAAAGAAGCCAATCGATTTCTTGATGGCTACCAATTGAAGACGGTATTGTCTGAATATAATGTGAAAAATGATAAGCCACATAATTCGTTATCAGATGCAAAGGCAACACTTGAGTTAGCGAGCAAACTGATTGAAAATGGTGTTTTGAAAATTTAAGAACCGCGGTATGACGGCGATCTTTTAATGTATTCCCCACACACGTAGGGATGATCCTGAATGGCAGTTAAACGATTGCATCATCGACATGTATTCCCCACACACGTAGGGATGATCCCCGGAATGGCACCTCACGCAACGCTAGGCCGGTGTATTCCCCACACACGTAGGATGATCCTGGGACTAGCCAGCGGTATAGCAAAGGGAGTCTGGTATTCCCCACATACGTAGGGATGATCGTGACATGTGTCGCGAATATATTCTATATAAATGTTATGGAAAAGACTTTCCTAGCATTTATTAAGTTGTAACGGCAAAATGAGCATATTTACAATTGTTAAAACGGTGTATGATAGGTGCAGAGTGTATTAAAAGTCAACGTAAAGCGAGGGAGTTGTGATGCAAGTTAAATTGGACGATGTGATGGAAGCGGTCGAAATGGCCAATGACGAAAGTCGTTATTACTACAATAAGGTGACTGGTGAGGTAGCAATGGTCATGTTAGATGCGGACAGCGATGAGATTGAGGCGCACTTTGATCAATATCTCAGTTTACCTTCTAAGTATGACATCAATGATTACCACATTATGGAAGCCTTTATTTGGCAATTACCGGATGGCAAACAGCAAGCCCAACTTACACGCAGCATTAGTGGGCGTGGGGCGTTTCGTTATTTTCGTGATCGACTCGCTGACTTTGGCATGACGGATCAGTGGTATCGCTTCCGTGATGCAGCTTATCGGAATATTGCGATTGAGTGGTGTCAGGACAATCAGATTATGGTTGTTAAATGACTGCTGATGAAATCTTTCAAGCGATTCAGGCCGACCCACAAAATCAACGCTTTACGGCAAATGGCATTCAACCGCTCTATCATATTGAGCCGCACGCTAAGATTTTATTAATCAGCCAAGCGCCCAGTCGTCGAGCGCAAGAGAAACTAACATTTTGGGATGATGCGAGTGGGGATCGCTTGCGAGCATGGTTAGGAGTAACCAAAGCGCAGTTTTATCAGTCTGGGCAGTTTGCGGTGTTACCATTGGACTTTTACTATCCTGGAAAGCGGCCACATGGCGGCGATTTACCACCGCGGAAAGACTTCGCGGCAAAATGGCATGCGCCATTATTAAAGTTAATGCCAGAGATTCAGTTGACCATTTTAATCGGCCAATACGCGCAAAAGGCCTATTTAAACCGACCACCGCGGACGCTTACGGCAACGATTCAACAGTATCAAAGTTATCTGCCAACGTACTTTCCGCTAGTCCATCCTTCACCGCTAAATTATGGGTGGTTGAAGCAGCATCCCTGGTTTCTGGAAACGGTAGTACCGGAGTTACAACAACGGATTGCCACGATTATGGCTAATGATTAGCAATTTTAAAGGCGCCCAAGCAAGGCTCGATGTATGAGTCTTGCTTGAGCGCCAGTTTTATTAGGCTATTTTTTTCGTTGCGGTCGAACAACCGTCAAAAAGTCGGCTAACGGCTGTGGATCAGTTAATTGCCGATTGCATTGGGCACTATCACGACAAATGTAATTGCCCTTTTTAGTGTAGGTTCCCAGTCCAGACGATTTGGTTGTTGATAAGAATAGGGCGACATTTCCGATTGTTTGGCAAATCGCACAAACACCTTTGACCGTTTGTGGTGCGAGTTCACCTTGAATCCCAATTAAGCGGCCTTGATAGGGGGCAACGAGGTATTTCTTTTGGCTACCACCATCATTCCAACCCAAGTAAGTCATTTCGTGTAAGTGCATCGCTGACCAGCTAGGTTGTTTCAGCTTTTTAACTTTCCGGAAGAGCTTTTCCAGTTGCTTGGACGTTAGTTGTGGAAACGGGATCACTAACGGCACTAGCGGTGCGATTAGTTTCGCCGCTTTCGCACGTGTGAGCCGCTCCGCTCGCAACTGAGTTACAAAAGTTTGGGCAACCGGTTCATCCATTGGCAAGAGTGGGGTAATGCGGTCGAGAATTTTAGCCAAGACCGCTGCCAACACTTGTTTATCATTAACGGAAAGCTCCGCACTGACGAGGTCGTCAACTTGCTGGGTGATGTAATTGTATTGATAGGTGGTAATAGTTGGTTTCATAAATAAAGTTCCTTTCAGATTCAAACTAGACACTTCTCTGAAAGGTCGAGCAGAAAAGTGTCGCTAGCAGGCAGCACTTTTCCGTACTAATAACGATGCCATCATCGTTGATCATCTCCTTATTTCGCCATTGTGGCCGAATGGTTAGTAGTATACAAGAAAGTGAAATACTTGGCAACTTTGAATAACCAAAGCGATGAATGTTTCACGTGAAACATTCGGGGTTAATTAAATTAGACTAATGAAGGCCTCTCATATTAGACTTTACTGATTGAACGATATGTGTGTTTGAACTAAGATTAATGATAAATGGAGGAGGAGTAACAAATGAAAGTCAAACGACTATTAGTCATGTTTCTGGCAACGTTGGCGATAATGGTGAGTGGTTTGTTTTTAAAGCCAAACGATCAAAAGGCACAAGCGTCAGCGTATACCATTAAAACATTCCCCAAGCGGATACGGGGAACTTGGTATACTTATGACAACTATGATCATAAAATCATCCGTATTAAGATTTCAACACGAAAAATGTCAGATGGTAAGTATACCAATCGGTTGCATTCACGTAAGACGACGGCTTATCCGAAACAGGGTGCTAAAATGAAACATCCAAGTTGGATTATTGGGCGCAATTTTACCTACAAAGGGGAACATTGGACGCAAACTTATGGCTGGTATCAGAGTGCCGGGGATGGGGATTACTATCGTAAAGTGACACATCGAATTCACGGGAAAAAGGTTCAGCTGTTACAAATGGCCGGTGGTGCAGGTATTTGGACGGATGGGTATGGCTATCATTCTAAAAGAGCTGCTAAAGCCAATGCTAAGCGTTGGTTTAAAGGTGATCGGCACTATCAATTGTAGTCAAAAAAGTAGACTTCGGGCAAAATTTGTCTGAAGTCTACTTTTTGAGTTGTGACTATCGTCTTATTTTAATAACCGATCCAACATCGCATTTCCAGCCTGTAAATCCTCATCCAAATAATGCTTCGAGCGAATTCGCATCGGGTCACCGCCATGATAATATTCATACATTAACTGACGTTGGCCGAAACCAGAACTACTTAAATCAAATGCTAAATTCAATAATTTCGACCGTTCCCGTGAATCAGCTCGTGACGTCGTCAATGCTTGATCCAAGATTGGCCCATTGTCGCCAGCGAATTCTTCAAAACCGGGAACACCGACCATTGAGCCCGCAGCTAAGTGTTGAATGACCCGCAATGCTTCATCATAAAAGGCGGGTAAACTAGCGCGAACGGCTAATAAAGCTTGTAAGTTCGGGGTGTATATCCCAAATTCGTCTAGTTGGCCTTCATCTTCGGATCGGGCAATCGTGCCTTTGATCAGTTCCAAGTGAGCCGTCAAACTACCAAGCTTTTCTTGAACACCTAAAAAGCCATCTAAGCCTAACGTATGGGCAACACGAATCGCCAAACTAGTGGCGAATTCCAACTTGGTAATCCCGCGAACTTCATCTTGGTGCGAGGTGTGCCCAAAAATCCCGGATTCGATGAAGAAGCGGTTACTCATGTCGGTGTCGTTTTCAACGAAGACTTTTTCCCATGGAATGAAGACCTGGTCAAAGACGACATAGGCATCAATCTCATCTAAAGCGTTGCTTAGTGGATAATCGTCTTCGGTATAGCCGGGATGATCGAGTAACTTCCGACAAATAATCTTAACGCCGGGTGTATTCAATGGGGTAGCAAAAGCAACGGCATAACTAGTATCGCCTTTTTCCAACAATAATTCCGGTGGATTGAAGATCAATAAGTCATCTGCAATTGGCGCCATGGTATTCACCATTTTGGCGCCAGAAACCACAATGCCGTCAGCGCGGCGTTCAACGGTATGCACCCCGGTGTAACCGCTAGGAATCTGATTAATCGGTTTAGTGCGGTCTAATTGTGGATTTTGCAGGGCATGACTGATAAAAATGTCATTTGCCTTAATCCATTCAGCATAGTGTTTCGCATTGACAGCGAAATCAGTCCATTTGTTATGCCCCAAGAAGGCATAGCGTTCCGCTAAGATACCCATCCCGGTGGCTAAAAAGTCTGGGGTGCGACCTAGCATTCCGTTATTGGTTTGCGCAATTTCCTGATAGGCCTGATGCTTTTGCCGCAAATCAGCCACATTGCGTGGTACTTTGTAGGCAATGTCGTAGTTGTGGCCATTTTCTTGGTAAGTGTGAACTGCTGGATGGGTCTTTTGCAGGGTATAGTATTGGTTATTCAACGCGAGCGTTTTCCGAAAAATCGGTATTTCAGAAACCTGAATTAGCTTGCCATTTAAATAAACGGCACGTCCATCGTCGAGTTGTTCGATCGTGTGCATGTGAAAGTCCCCCTAACTGGTTATCAGTTTCACTATAACAGATATCTATCATGAATAAAGCGGTTTCTTAAAAATAGTTAAGCGTGGTTTACTAGCTGACTTTGCAAACTGGGTGCTGGCAAGTAGCATGTTATGATAGATAGGGTACATAGCAGTTATTTTATTTAAGACAGGCGGGATATTATGCAATCAATTACAGCGGGCATTATCGCCCATGTCGATGCCGGTAAAACAACGTTATCTGAAGCGTTGCTGTATCGAGCCGGGACGCTTCGACAATTGGGTCGCGTTGATAAAGGGGATGCTTTTTTAGATCCCGATGATTTGGAAAAGCAACGCGGGATTACCATTTTTTCGCATCAGGCGAATTTAAGCTATCAAGATCTCAAGTTAACGTTACTAGATACTCCGGGACACGTGGATTTTGCATCGCAAACGGAGCAAGTTTTAAGTGTGCTCGATTATGCGATTTTAGTCGTTTCGGCGACTGATGGTGTTCAAGGGTACACACGGACTTTATGGCGGTTATTGGCACATTATCACGTGCCAACGTTCATTTTTGTGAATAAGATGGATGTTCCGGGAACCAATCAGGCGGCCCTGTTAACGCAACTACAGACAGAGTTGTCGGCCGGGTGCGTGGCTTTTGACGCGACGCTGTCCGCTGAGACGATCGAAACGATGGCGATGCAAGACGACACGATTTTAGAACAGTATTTAGAGACTGGTGAATTGACGGCAGCTACCATTAAGCAACTGATTCAGCAACGAGCTGTATTTCCATGTTACTTCGGTGCGGCGCTCAAGGTGGATGGAGTCGATGACTTGCTAGCAGGACTGGCCCAGTGGACTGAGCCAACGCCCGTTAAATCAACATTCGGGGCGCGGGTCTTCAAGGTGTCATATGACGATGCAGGGACCCGGTTGACCTGGTTGCGTGTTACGGGTGGCGAATTGAAAACGAAGGGGTATCTCCTTGATAATCAGCAAATTAATCAAATTCGCGTTTATAACGGTTCAAAATTTCAAATTGTGCCGACTTTAACGGCTGATGACGTGGCGGCGATTCCTAATTTGACAGACACGCATCCGGGGCGAGGACTAGGGATTGAACCTGATGCAGCGATGCCGGTGATTCAACCCGTCTTGAATTATACGGTTGATCCCAAAGACAATGATCTGCATCACTGTCTAACCATCTTGCAACAGTTAGCGGATGAAGACCCACAACTGCACGTGGTCTGGTCAGCGGAATTACAAGAAATTCGGTTACAGATTATGGGAAAGGTCCAATTAGAGATCTTGCAGCAACGTCTCCAGACGCAATTTCAGTTAGACATTGGCTTTGGTGAGGGGAGTATTTTATATAAAGAAACCATTACCCAAGCAGTGGAAGGCGTCGGTCATTTTGAGCCGTTGCGCCATTATTCAGAAGTACATTTACTCCTGCAACCGACTGCACCGGGTAGTGGACTGACGTTTGCAGCTGATTGTCCGTTAGAAGTATTGGGTCGCAATTGGCAACATCAAGTGTTGTCGAATTTGCAGGCGAAGGATCAACTGGGGGTGTTAGTTGGCGCCCCGTTAACGGATGTGAAGCTAACGCTCGTAACAGGGCGCGCCAGCAATGTACACTCGGTCGGCGGTGACTTTCGGGAAGCCACCTGGCGGGCGGTACGGCAAGGTTTAATGATGCTGAAAGCCCAACAGGCGTGCCAGTTACTAGAGCCATGGTATCGATTCCGCTTAGAGGTGGGCCAGGCTCAAGTTGGTCGGGCAATGACGGATATTCAACGGATGCAAGGTAGCTTTGAAGGTCCAGAGCCAGCTGCTAACGGCAGTGACTTAGTTGTATTGACTGGGACGGCACCGGTGGCTGAGATGCAGGATTATTCGCAATCGGTCAATGCTTATACGCATGGACAGGGCCAACTAGAATGCTTGATTGATGGTTATCGGCCTTGTCACAACGCTGAAGAAGTGGTAGCAGCCCAAGCGTATCAACCGGTTGCTGATTTAGAAAATACGCCAGATTCGGTCTTTTGTGCGCATGGTGCTGGTTATCCCGTGCCTTGGGATCAAGTGCCGACAATGGCGCATGTGCCGTATGTTTATACCGCGGCCGAGTTAGCTGAATTATAGAAATGTTGGTCGTACTATAAATGTAATACCAACTGAAAATGACCTCATCCTACTAGCACGAGTGTTGGATGAAGTCATTTTTAGTTAAGAGAAACTAATAGTCAATCGTTTTCCTAAAGCAAATGCAATTTTTGATAGGGTATCAAAAGAAGTGTTAGCACCACGTTCAATTCTAGTGATAGTTGATTGAGGTACAGCCGCTTTGTCTGCAAGTTCTTGTTGCGTCAGTCCAGCAGCTTCACGAGCCTTCATCAGTGCTGCTGCGCTGGCTAATTTTGAATATTCATTATCGAAATCCTTCTTAAATGCAGGATCTTTTAAGGCGTTTTTCAAATAACTATTAAAATTAATGCTGGTCATGGTTGTGCTCCTTCCAATATTCGGCTCTGATTTCTAAGGCATGTTGTATTTCGTGTGAGGGTGTCTTTTGTGTTTTTTTAGTGAAACCATGTGTAATTTGATAATTTGTCCCAGTTACATGAAAGTTCAGGCCGCGCTGAATATTATTGCCAGTTTTTGATCGTAGTTCAAATAAGTTATCATCTATTCTTTTAATCCATTTCATCTTTCTAGCTACGATTAATCCTTGGTCCTGCACATTGGCAATATTTGCGACTAACTTGGCGCGATCTTTTTCTGGGAGAGTTTGTAGAAACTCGATAAATTCAGTGTGACCATTTGGTCGTTGGTAGAATTCGAACGCTGGCTTTTTCATAGCCTGATTATATCGTATATAGGAGTAAATACCATTATATGATATTGAAGCTTGGTTATATCAACTGCTTATTCGGAAATAAATTAGAAAAGGAAAAGCTATCAAGGGTAGATATAATTATTGGTTGCGTGGTTACTAACTGGTGACATTTTTTGCGAATAAGCAACGTGCAAACGTTTAAGAATCATCGTGGCTGTGGTTGGATTAAGCGTTTGTCCAGTCTCAGCGTATTGGTTGTTGAAGGTTTAAGTCTGGCTACACGACCAAAGTAGCTAACAAATCAGCTTGAACGCCAAATTGGTAAGCACTTTGTAGCGTAGCGTTTTCGGGTAGTGGTAGGGCTTGTTTAGCTTGATTAAAGAAAGTCAGCGCTTTCATTTTTGTGGCCGCCAAATAAGTAGTTGGTGCTATAATAATATTAATATGGGAGTTTGCAGGCGAGTCCCAAACTAAATTTTTGCCGTTGACGAAAGGTTATTTATGCGAATTAATGTTTTGCAACATACGCCAGATGAAGGCCCGGGGATGATTGCTGATTGGGCAACACGACACGGGCATGCACTCTATATCTACCATCCTTACCAGTTCGGTCAATTACCAACCGCCGCCCAAACGGATCTGTTGGTGATTTTAGGTGGGCCGATGAGTCCTAACGATGACTTGCCCTGGATCAGGCAAGAACGTGACTTAATTAAAGCGTTAATGGCGACCGATACGCCGATATTTGGGGCTTGCTTCGGTGCCCAACAGATTACGAAAACGCTGGGTTATCCAATCACCAAAGCGCCAGCTAAAGAAGTCGGCTGGGCGCCCGTGTATCGACAAGCAACGGTGATTCCAGATCTGCCCGCCACGCTCAACGTGCTGCACTGGCATGAAGAGATGTTTACGATTCCGGCTGCAGCCACGTTACTATTTTCGAGTGAAGCCGTTTGTAATCAAGGGTTCGTACTGGGACACCGAATTGTTGGTCTCCAGTTTCATCTGGAACCCCAAGTGACCAATGTGCGGGAGATGGTCGTCAATGACCATGCGTATATTGCCGGCTCTGTTTTAGGGCAGACTGCTGCTGATATTTTAGCGGCGCCGATTCCCGAAGCGACGCAAACCACGTTATTTAAAATTTTAGATTATCTGACCAATTAGACCATAAATGAAAGTCGAAGGTGTTGTAAGATGGATAATGCTGCTGCGATGGAATTAATGATTAAGTTAGCGGGGGTGCATCCCGCGGTTTATCGGAAGTTAGTGGTGCCACTGTCGATTCGTTATGACCAGCTACACGTTTTGATTCAACTTGCTTTTGGGTGGGAAAACTACCATTTGTATGGGTTTCATTTGAAAGGACAAGCCCGGCAATATGTTCCCGCATTAACGGGAATGGGCTTTGATGATGATGAAATTCTGACCACCCAAGCCTATGTTTATCCCGACTTATTGCAGACGGATATCGTCTATACTTATGATTTCGGAGCAACTTGGGAACATTTGATTTCGTTGAACAAGATCATTACCTTTGCGGACCTACCAGGCACGGCGCTTCCAAGTTGTGTCACTTATCGTGGTAACAATATTCCTGAAGACGCCACTTACGATGAAGAGACTGGTAAAGTCTTGCCAGAACCTGAAAAATTCGACAAAGCAGCCTTGAACAAGAAATTGTGGTTATGGTCCCGGGCTGGTGAACAGATGGTGCATACAGAGAACTTGGGCCTAGCGCCAATTAGTGAATTGAACGAAGACTTTTAGGGTTTAGATGACGTTGATCAGCGTAAATTGCTGGTGAACGTCCTTTTTATATTTGCCTTAAAGTCCACTTGAAGGGGTAAGCTAGGGTTAGCAATTAACTTTACTAGCTCAGTCGCGTTGAAACGGCTACACTAAAGGTATCTAGTGAGTCATTAGGAGGAAAAAAGTATGAAAACAGCAGTCTTTGCCGAACCAGGAAAAATGGTCGTTCAAGAGTTACCGAAACCAACGATCAAGAATCCGACTGATGCCGTCTTAAAAATCGTCCGGGCGTGTGTTTGTGGGTCAGATTTGTGGTGGTATCGTGGTATCTCTAAGCGGGCTTTAAATTCACCAGTTGGCCATGAAGCCATTGGGATTGTCGAGTCAGTCGGGAGTGCCGTGACCAACGTTCAACCAGGCGATTTTGTGATTGCCCCGTTTACGCACGGTTGTGGGCACTGTGCCGCTTGTTTAGCCGGCTTTGATGGTGATTGCTTGAATCCAACCGATGATGAAATCGTTGGTTATCAAGGTGAATACTTACGCTTTAAGCAGGCAGATTGGGCCTTAGTCAAGATTCCGGGACAACCCGCTGATTATACGGATGATCAGCTCAATGACTTATTGACCTTATCCGATGTCATGGCAACCGGCTATCATGCCGCTAAGAGTGCGGAAGTTAAAGCGGGTGACACGGTCGTCGTCATGGGCGATGGTGCCGTTGGTCTGTGCGGCGTGCTATCAGCGCATTTACTAGGTGCTAAACGCATTATTGCCATGAGTCGGCATGCCGATCGTCAAGCGCTAGCCAAGGCGTTTGGCGCAACGGATATTATTGCCGAACGTGGTGATGATGCCGTAAAGCGGGTGCAAGCGTTGACGGCTGGTGCCGGTGCCGATGCAGTCTTAGAATGTGTGGGGACCGAACTTTCAGTGGATACGGCGGTTAAAGTTGGTCGTCCCGGGGCAGTCGTTGGCCGGGTCGGCGTGCCACAAAAGGCTGAAATGAATACCAACAACTTATTCTGGAAAAATATCGGTCTGCGCGGTGGGATTGCTTCCGTCACGACTGATGATCGGGCCGTCTTATTGGATGCTGTGCTAAAGGGTGACATTCATCCCGGCAAGGTCTTCACCAAACGGTTCACTTTGGACCAAATTCAGGCGGCTTACGAAGCGATGGATCAACGCGAAGCCATTAAATCATTATTAGTTATCAGTGACTAAAGGTCGTATTAAAGGCGCTGTCTAGGGAAAATCAACCTAGGCAACGCCTTTTTTAATGCTGATAAATAAAAACCAGTTGAGCTGCCGTTGAACGGGTCGCGTCAAATCGATAATCTGGATGATCAAAGGCTTTGACACCGTCTAGTTCAGTTATCTGATTCTCAGCCAAATAGCGAACCATCGCCCCGCGGGCCATCTTAGCTAGCGTGGCTTTAGTCTTGAGCTTGCCATCGATCAGACTCCCGAAGACGACGGTGACAAATGCTTGTTGTGGCTGTAAATATGGGGTAATGGCTTTAGCGTATTCTTGTGACGCTAAGTTGAGGATCGGTTCGGTGGGACCAGCTAACGCTTGGTAAAGTAAGTCACCCCAAAAGGCATACAAGTTAGGGGCATCGTTGACCGCGAGCTTAGCCTGCATCTCTAGTCGGTAAGGGACGATGCCATCAAAGGGACGTAGGATCCCATAAAAGCCCGATAAAATACGCAAGTTTGCTTGAATATAAGCCAAGGCTGGTTCGGTGAAAATATCAGGCGCCATATATTGGTACTGAATGCCGCTGTAACTCAAAATCGCGGGCGTTAATTGGCGATTGAGGTCCAGCTTCTGCAACCAAGCGTAGTTCGGTTGGGCGAGTTTATCGCTGCAGTGCCAGAGGGCTTTTGCTGCTGGATAGCTAAGTTGTCGTAATTGAGCTAAGAGCTGAGTTGTTTGGGCTAGGTACTGTGGCAAGTCTTGATAGGCCAATGAGTCGGGATCGACGAGCATCTTTTTAGCGGGGGCGATGATGATTTTCATTAAGAATTAACCAGCTTTCTGACAAGATAATAGTGTTATCGTAGCATAGTTTGCCGGTCACAGCGACTAACTCATTTAATGAATTTGTGAATTAATAGTTAAGGTGTTAGATGTGAGAATCCTACAGTTTGGGTTCGCAATTTGTGTGGTTTTTACCTCTTACGAAGCACCGAATGTAAGCGCTACAATATAGCTGTACTTGAGGTTAACCGGTCGACCGAAAAAGTTTTAAATTGATGATTTAGCAATTATTTTCACAAAAAATTAAGTTGTTAAAGGAGTCTGTGATCATGAAGGATTTTAAGAATAAAGTAATGTTCATCACTGGCGCGGCCCATGGCTTTGGCCAAGTTATCGCTGAAGAAGGGGCTAAGCGCGGCATGAAGTTAGCCTTAGTCGATATGGATGAAGATGCCTTAAAGGACACCTATCAAGCCGCGATCGACGCTGGCACGGAAGCCATGATGATTGGTGCCGATGTCACGAAGGAAGCTGATGTTGACGCGGCCGTTGACAAAGCCATGGCTAAGTTTGGTCAGATTGACTTATTGATCAACAACGCTGGGATCGCTTTACCAGGTCGGATGTGGGAATTACCAACCCGGGATTGGGAATGGATCATGCATGTTAACTTGATGAGTCAAGTTTACGCGATGCAACGGGTTATCCCAATTATGATGAAACAAAAGACCCACGGGGATATCTTAAATGTCGCTTCAATTGCCGGCTTAGTTGACACTCCCGGAATGCCGTCATACCACGCTAGCAAGTTTGCTTCCGTTGGGATGACTGAAGCCACCGCTTATGATTTACAGCGGGCTAAGGCTGATATTAGCATGCACGTCATGTGCCCAGGCTTTGTTCAGACGGACTTGTACCATACTGAAAATCATCGTCCAGCTCAATATACCGATAAGAGTGACCCGTACTATCAAAGCGAAGCCTATTTAAAGGGGCAGCAGTTTGCGAAGTATGTCATTACTAATGGGAAACCAATCGATTCAATCGCTGACACGGTCTTCAAAGCCTTGGAAGACAATCGTTTCTACATCTTGACCCATCCAGAATTCAACCCATTGATTGCTGATCGGGTTCACCGGATCGTCAACGATGGCGCACCAGATGTCAGTGTTATGAACGGAATTATGTAGTTACGGCTAATTACAAAGGAGTGTTAAATTATGGCTAGTTATGTTGTAAGTAATGATGATGTCAAGAATTTCTTGAATTTACCAAGTATGAACGACCAGCAAGGGTTAGGCTTCGCATATGCGACCGATGAAGCTGTCTTGAAGAAGTTGATTCCAGCGCCATTGAAGCTCATGGCTCCAGTTGTTTGCGGTTATGTTGTTCATATGGGCAAGCCAACTTTCGGCGGTCCTTACCTTGAATTAAACCTCTTTGCCTTAGTTAGCTACAAAGATAAGATGATGGGTGCCTATCCAATCTCACTCTTGTTACATGGCCCAGGTGCTGAAAGCGGCATGATTGCTGGCCGTGAAGGCGCTGGGATTCCTAAGAAGTTGGCTGACGCAATGGAATTACGTCGTAACGACAACTCCGCTACAGCGACCGTTGAACGTCATGGTAAGACCTTGTTGAAGGTTGACTGGACCGCTGGTGAATTGAACGATCCATCAATTATGAAGCAATTTGCTGGGCAATTGGCTTTAGGTAAGGAAGCTGAAATGAATAGTTTCTTCTATACCTATGACATTGACCAACATGAAGATGGTTCTAACCACTTTAACAATGTTGAATTGGTTGCGACCCAATTGCGTTCATTAGCAGATCAAGTTGAACCAGGGAACTTATCGATTGAATTACAATCTACTGATGACGATCCATTTGGTGAATTAAAAGTCTTGAAGCCATTAGGCGCGGCTTGGTTCCACTTCGATACTTCCATTATGTTCAATACCTTGAAGCTTGAAAAAGTCGATACTGATGAAACAATGCCTAAGCTCTTAACCGGCCGTTACGACCGTGGCTTCTTCAACCCGAAAGCAACGTCATATAAAATTTAAGACCCAGATTTGAAAACGAGGTAATTAATATGGCAACGATGACTAAAAAATTAGGTAATAATGATTTAGCTGATGTGATGTTCAATCGGCATTCAGTTCGGGATTTCGATCCAGCCGTTAAAATCGACCGTGATGAAATTCAAGAAATGCTATCAGAAGCAGCGACTGCGCCATCAGCCTGCAACTTGCAGTCTTGGCACTTCGTGGTAATTGATACGCCCGAAGCGAAGGAAAAGTTCAAGAAGGCCGTTATGCCATTCAACTATCCACAAGTTGATAAAGCATCAGCGATTGTCTTCATCGCTGGGGACACTCAATCCCACTTGGTTTATCGGGATGTTTGGAATAAGGTTTATAAAGATGGTAACATCACCAAGGAACGTTTGGACCAGATTTTGGGGACCTTCTTACCATTATATGAAAAAGCCACTCCAGAATTTTTGAAGTTTGATGCGACGATGGACTGCTCCATCGTTGGCGCTCAACTCTTGTTGATTGCCCGGGCTCATGGTTATGACGCCAATGCCTTTTCTGGCATCGACTTTGAACACATGATTCCAACTTTGGGCTTAGATCCTAAGCGCTTCGTGCCAATCATGGGGATTGCTTTAGGGAAAGCCGCATCAGAACCATTGCATACGCAACGGTATGATACGAAGACCCAGACCGAATTCCTCTAAATTAAGGGTTCATCATTTCCCACTTGAATAAATATGAAAGTCCACCGTCCCAACTAAATGTTGGCGGTGGACTTTTATTGTCACTTTCATCTTTACAATAACGCTTTCATTCCTTATGATTGAGGTGTGTGATTTGGGTTGCCGCCTGCCGGTTGGTTCCTAAAACGCTGGAACGCCATGGGTCATTTTGAAGCCCTGAAAATCGGTCTTCAAAACTGACCTTGGCCTAAGTCCGAGCAGACCACTCGCACTAAGGCCAACGACACGGCTGAGCATTTTAGGAACCAACCTTTCGGCTAAATTTACTGGTTGAACTAAATAATCAGCAATTTCTGATTAACGACGGGCGGGCCAGAATTGGCTCAGTGGTGTCGTTTATCTTGGTCGGTGATTTTCCGACTTAGATAAAGCCCGGTTTTCGAGACCGTTCTGTGGCTCGAAAACGCGGCCACCACGTTCCAGCCGATTCTGGACCAACCAGAGTGGCAGGCGGCAATTATGATGAGTATCAAGTATGCAAACAGTGTTTTGATGATTCAAAAATCGTACTAAGATTTAGACGTTTGCGGGGGATGAATGATGCGACTTAAGCAATTAGTACAACAGTTAGCTACGACCTTTGACCTAACGTTGGCACCTAGCTTTGCGGCGGGGACGACGGAGATTGAACAAGCACAACTAGGAAATAATGACGTCCGGCAGTTTCAAGAACATGTTTTATTCTTGAATTTGGTGACGGCGCATCAAGTGAAGTTAAGTTATTACGATCAAGGTCAGCTGCGCCGGATTGGAGTGCTCCAATTGACCGTGCCGAAAAAGGTGGCGGTTGGGTTGGAGAACCAGCTGATGCAAGTTTTGTTCAAGATTGGGGAGTGGTTAGCACCCGTTCAAACCGTGCAACTGACGATTAATCAACTTGCCATTGATGCCATTACGGCTGATTTTGATACGGTGTTGGATCAGACGGTCCAATTACTTAAAAATCCGGTAGCGATTATTGATTTGAATGGTCAGATCTTGTCGCGCTCACATACAACGCAGATTAATGGGGCCAGTATTAGTGCGGCGGTCGAGCAAAATCAAATTGGTCGGTGGTTATTGGAACATGGCTTTGCCCCAGGAAAACGCGACTTCTTGACCCAGATCTATGTGGCTCAAGATAATTTAGCATCGGGGCCGATGCTGATCGCACCGCTGGCTCATCAAGGGGAACCGCTGGGGTATTTAGTGATGCCGGCGATTAAAACGCCTCTGAATGCGAGCCATGCGTTACTGATTGGTGGCCTCAGTCAAGTACTGGCGGGGTCGCTGGTCAAAAACCAGATTATGCCGACTGCGGAGTCACAACGGGATCGCTTGATTAATGTACTATTAACGGAGCGTCAAAGTACGACATTTGCCGCACAATTTTCAGAACAACATGCCACCTTACCAGATGCGATGGTGATCATTAAATGCGAACCGTTAGCGGGGCAATCGGCACGGGTCTTGCAACAGCGACTGCAATATTTATTAGCCCCACAATTTTCACAGGTCCTGGTTTCGGTCTATCAGCATAATTGTTTAGCATTGGTAAGCTTATCGCTGGCGACATATAATAGTCCTGATTTTAAAGAACGACTGACCCAAACTGCGAATCATACTGATTGCCGGTTGATTGTGTCGAATTTCTATCAACGGCCGGAAGATACGTTTGCGGCGTATACGGTGTGCACCCGGACAGCCAAGCTGCGGACGTACCATGATCGAGTTGTTTTTTGCGAAGACGAGTTTTTTAATTTATCGTTGGCGCGGGTTAACCATATTGAGATTTTGCCATTTTTTATTAACCCGGCCTTAAAAGTATTGATTGCGTACGATGCTAAGAATCGAACGAACTTGGTGCCAACGTTGGATGCGTATCTGGAAGCCACTTGTAACTTGACGCGCACGGCGAAAGAACTCTATGTTCATCCCAATACGTTGCGGAATCGCTTAAAGCATATTTCGAAGATTACGGGGTGTGATTTACGGGATGCGGAGACTTGTTTTAAGCTTGCTTCGGGGTTTAAATTGCGGCGGTTCTTGGTGAAAAATAATTATCAATCGACGTTGCCGTTGCCAAAAGAAGATCCACAACCGGCGGCGCGGCATTGATGAGTTAGGGTGAAAGGGATGATGAGGATGCAAGTTAAAACCGGTATGATACCATTTCAAAAGTTTCAGACGGCGTATCGGGTAGTTGGTGATTTAACGACTGGGATAACGCCATTACTATTATTACATGGTGGCCCAGGTTCAACGCATAATTACTTTGAGGCGTTTGATCAATTGGCAGCTGAGACGGGCCGACCTGTCGTGATGTACGATCAGCTTGGCTGTGGCGAATCATCGCTACCCAGTGACCCCAGTTGGTATCGGGCCGAAAATTGGTTAGCGGAACTGCAAACCGTTCGTGATTATTTGGGATTGGATCGGATGCATTTATTAGGTCAGTCGTGGGGCGGGATGTTAGCGATTATGTATTTGTGTGATCAACGGCCTCAAGGCATTCAGAGCCTAATTCTAGCCAGCACCTTGTCATCGGCACAACTCTGGGCTCAGGAGCAACATCGTTTAATCAGCTATTTATCACCAGTGGATCAAGCGGCGATTGCGACCGCAGAGGTGACGGGTGAGTTTACGGGGGCCGCTTATGTGACTGCCAACCGGCACTATATGGCACAACATGCAGCTGGTCCGGTGACGGCGGCGTCACCAGCGTATTTACAGCGGCCTAAAATTAGCGGCAGCTTGGCATATCAAACTGCGTGGGGTCCTAACGAATATTGTCCGACCGGGAACCTGAAAGCTTATGATTATACCGCGGCCTTAGCACAAGTGACAGTCCCAACCTTAGTGACAAGTGGGACGAATGATTTATGTACGCCTTTAGTGGCGAAAACGATGGTTGACCAATTACCAAACGCTGAATGGGCGTTATTTGCGCACAGTCGCCATATGGCCTTTATTGATGAACCGGTGGCTTACTTTGACCAGCTCAAACATTGGTTAGCGGCGCATGACTGAAAAATATCGATAAAAAAAGACAATCTCGCGTTCTACTCGAGATTGTCATGATGAGGTGCGGCGACCTTCAGAATGCTTGCGCACCGATCGCGTACCCCCATCGTGGTTTGGCACCGTGAGTATTATCGCACGGTTGGTTGTTGAAAGTCAAACTGCAAAGAGTTGTCAGCTAATCACTGGCAACTTTTTTAGACTAATCGAACGTGTGATAGTTACTTTGATATAGCCGATAATAGTTCTTCGGCGTAATCTTGAAAAGGTAATGGGTCGTTTTTTTACCATAGCTCAAGTAATTTTCGCTGTGGGGGAAGTCCCATTTCACTAAGTTCTGTTGGTTGATCGCAAAGGCCTTTTTAACGGTAACGGTGCGATGCGCTGGGACGATAACGGCTTTGTGCCGGTCAGCTAGCTGATAAAGGTAGCCATCGAACTCACCGCCATCAGTGTCAGCGACGAGGCGGGTGAACTTGAAGCGAAAGGCTTGGTTCGTTCGGTTAGTAATCCGCAGATTGAAGTAGTTGCGCGCGTGCGGACCAATCGTGTAGTGACCGTGTTTCGTTTTGTAAAGTTGGAGTTTCGTAATCACGTTGTCGGTGTTCCAGTTGTGGGTCACTTGGCTGAAGTCTTTGATGGTGCTGGCTTGAGCTGGTTTAGCAATGATTGTGGTCAACATGAGACCTGCTAATAGGGTTGTACTCAGTAATAAGTGCTTTTTTGATAATAATGGCATGTGCATCGCTCCCTCGTAAGGCTAAGTATAGCGATGTGAGAGCTAGTTCACAATAACTATATTTATACCGGTTTAATGAGGTTCAAAGCAAACATTGATTGGGCGGTGGCAAGGATAGCAGTCCGAGCCGAACGAGGGTGCCAGTCAAGTAGGCGTTCAGCTTTGGCCTTGCTGTAGTAATTGTAAAATGATATGGATGGCGATAAAGCCACTGTCGCCAGTGACGACAACTAATTGTTTTTGCATGTTTAAGTGCCTCCAAGATATTTTTGTGACATTTGTAACGTCTGTAAAAATAGCTTACAATGAACTTAAACCAGATGCTAGTGGTTAAGGGGTATCTGTGACAGAAAGAGGGAAGTGTTATGGCAGCAACCAAGCATGCGCAAGCGATTAAACAGGATTCAAAGACGTATCTCGCAACGGCTTTATTGCAGCTTCTAGCAACGAAAGATTTAAGTGAGTTGACCGTGACCCAAGTCGTCAAGCGCGCAGGCGTGAGTCGGATGGCCTTCTACCGTAACTTTACGACATTGGCTGATGTCTTAACGGCTTATTTTGCACCGGTGATTGCTGCGCGGTTTGATGATATCCGTCAACATGTCCCGGTTGACCAAAAACAGGCGGCAGTAGGGCGTTTCTTCACGGATTATGCGACGACATTGGAATTAGCAGTGACCCGTGGTTTTGAACCCGTTATTCAGCAATTATTTAACGAAAATTTGGCTCGGCTCTATGATGATTTATTAGTGACAACGCCTTTAACGGCTGTCCAGAAAAAGTATTGGGCGCAGTTTATGAGCGCCGGCGTTTATCAGATCTGGCGCAACTGGTTACTAAATGGTCAAGTCGAGCCATTAAGCATGATTCATAAGTTGCTAGCGACCTTTCAAACGGCAACTTTACAGGCGTTAACCGCCGAGGTGGAAAATCAATGAAACGACTAGCACCATGGATCGTCGGTTTAGGCGCCATCAGTTATGGGATTCCAGCATCCTTATTCAAGTTGGCTGGCCGCGCGGGGGTTCAAAATGGATCATTGTTGTTTTGGTCATTTTTTAGTTCAGCGGTGATTTTAACGCTCATTCACGTGAGTCGTGGGCGTCGGTTAAATGCGCAGAATACTAGTTGGCGACAAGTCTTATTAGTGATGGCGGCTGGGACCGCTTCTGGATTTACCAATACATTTTATATCTTAGCGTTACGGTCGATTCCGGTGGCTGTCGCTGCGGTGATGTTGATGCAATCAGTCTGGTTGTCGGTATTGCTGGGTGCAATGATCAAGCGTCAATGGCCGTCACGACGACAATTATTGAGCATTATTTTAGTCTTAGCCGGTACGGTCTTGGCGGCCGATTTATTGCCCATCACGACAGCATTGTCCGGTTGGGGGTTGTTGTTTAGCTTTCTTGCGGCGGTCGCTTATGCGGGAACCTTGCAGTTTACCGCGAGTCTCGGCAATAACTTGGAGCCATTAACGAAGACCTGGTTATTGTGTGTCGGTGCGCTGGGCTTAATTGTGGTAGCTTGGGGACCGCAGTTGATCAATGTGCCGTTCTCGTTAGTGGCGGTGAAATGGGGGTTACTAACGGCTTGTTTCTCAATGATTTTGCCGCTAGCGTGTTATTCACGCTTTATGCCGTTAGTGCCGTTGGGGGTCGGCCCCATCTTATCGTCACTGGAGTTGCCGGCATCGATTGTGGTGGCGTTCTTACTGTTAGGTGAATGGGTTAGCTGGCTACAGTTAGTCGGGGTAATCGTGATTATTAGTGCCGTTATCTTCGCTAATCGACCGGGTATCAAGTTTAAGTAATCGAATAGTTTCACGTGAAACAAAATCAGCGTTCGTCGCCCGAAATTGGCAATGAACGCTGATTTTTTATTTACCGATTTGGTGCAACGGGTTACTGCCCATGTATTGATAAGAGCCACTGTGTGTGAGTTTATGTTTAGTGGCGACGTTAAAGTAACCGCCATTGGTATAACTTTTTAAGACGCGGTAACGGGTCCCATGAATACGACGATGGCTAACCCACATTAAAGGTAATTTTTGATAGTCGGCTTGACCTTTGTTAAGGCTATAGACGGTACCGCCGTAACGGTTGCGATGCTTCGTGACATGCAAACGGTAACGACCAGACTTATGATTGGTATAGCTTTGCTTGGCACTGACCTTACCGCGAGCACTTAGGTCGTAGCGCGTCACGGTATGTGCTGTAATCTTGGTGACGTTATAGCGATGACTCCCAGCGTAGGTGTACCAGGTGCCACGTAACGTTTTAGGCGTGGTGGTCGTACTAGCTTGTGCGGAAGCTGTGGGTGCAAGTGGCACGGTGACAGCTAGTGCTGTGATGGCTGCCATTGCTAAGACTACCTTTTTGATGTGTTTCATTTTTTAAACTCCTCCTTTGTCATCATCTTTAATTATAGAAAAAGATGTGGGCGTTGCAATGACAGTTAGGATAGTTAGTTTCAAGGAAAGCAGCCAGTACTTAAACCGTTGCAAGAACGTTATCGGATCGCTATGGTTATGGTAAACGAGTATCTTTTGGAGGGATAACCATGCGACGATTAAAAAGGGTGTTAATAGTTAGTTCTTTGCTGGTGGTGGCACCGGTATTAACGAGCTGTGGTCAGCAAGCGCAATCGGACAAGCCAGTCACTAGTGCCAAGACTAGCTCAGTTAAACTGGCTTCTTATTATCAACGAAGCTTGGAGAAGGGGCCAGATGCAGTGGCCCGTAGCAAATACGTTAAAGCACAAGCCTACTTTGAAAATGCTGTCGATACTAAACCAAAAGCCAAACGGGCCAGACATTATTTGACGCAAGTTCGAGCGCTTAATCAAGCACAGACGGCTTTTGATCAGCAGGATTATGCTAGGGCCCAAACGCAACTAGCACAAGGCCAAAAGGCAACTGGGTCAACGGCATTAACGACTGCTTTAGATCACTTGGCTACCCGGGTCAAGGCGAAACAAGCTTCGGCAATCAAGGCTAGCCAAGCTGCAAGCAGTCAGTCTAGTGAAGCGGCTAGTTCTTCAGCAACTGCTAAGTCAACGTCTAGCAGTTCGAAGACGGTTTCGCCAGCTGAACATCAGCAGGCCAATGATTTACGGCGGCTATTAGTATCAAATCAAGGCTTTTCAGCATCAGTGCTTAAGGGGATTCCCGATGCTGACATTATTCAGGCATTTGCGGGTAGTGGCGATGCGACTAATGCCGCTTTAGCGGCGTCGGCGGGGAAGTTGTTACAGCAATATCCAAATTTGAAATAATCATTTAATTGAGTTAAAGGGAATGTTTCACGTGGAACAAAACGTATTATAATCGTACAATCACCACGAACGCTTGTTTGCTTTAGCTGGAATTTGCGGTATAATTAGTTCCTAAGAGAGACTAATCGAAGGGCGGAATAATAATGGATATTGCAGGCTTTAAACAAGTTAAAGCAACGACGAATAAGATTGCGTTGAGTACGGCGGTTAATAACGAAGCCGACGTTAAGATTGTAAACATCGTTTGGCGTGAGGAACAACCAAATACGTTGTATTTCTCATCAGTTAAAGACAGCCCTGCATTGGCGGTCTATGATCAAGATCCCGATGTCGCATTTATCACGGTACCTAACGATGGCACTGCGGGTAATCCTTACATGCGTGCCCAGCACGTGCAACTAAAGCGGTCAACTTTGACGATGCAAGATTTATTACCGTTGTATCTAGATACGGTGCCAAATTATCAAAAGGTTTGGGATATGATTGGATCGAAATTAGTCGTTTTTGAACTGAAATTAAAAGACGTTTTTGTTGATCCAGGTTTGGGTCAAGGCAAAGGAACGTTGCGTTTCTAACATTGAAGCGTAAAAAAATCAGCCAACGAATTTGTTGACTGATTTTTTTAATCCTAATTGAATTTACTTGACATAGGCAGCTCGGAAATTCATGTCACCACTAAACTTATTATAAACCACGCCTTTAACACGCGATTTAACTAAGACGTGTGAACGGCCTTCATATAAGGGTGTCACTGCTTGATCAGTCATTGCGGTTTTAGCGGCTTTGACGAGATCTTGGTAACGAGTCGTGGGGGTCATCGCGTCCGTGCCTTCCGCCGCAGCCATTGCTTGATCGTAAGGCTTACTTTGGTAATGACCCATGTTGGAATTACTCTTAGACGTTAAGATGGTGAGGGCTTGCGATGGATCTGCGAAATCCATGCCCCAGCTGGTCAGATTCAGTTGGAACTCACCGTGTGAGACTTTGCCCAGCATAGCGGTAAATGGCATGGCCTTGATGGTAACTTTTAGCCCAGCTAAATGACTCGTTAATTGTCCTTGCAGGAATTCCGCGACTTGATGGCTAGTATCGTCATCGCCACAAGTAATCGTCAAGTCTAAATGCGATTGTTTCAATTGCTTTAAAGCCGTTTGATAGTCTTTTTTAGCAAGTGGCAAGTTAGTTGTCGCGGTATTTTTAACGGTTGCATCATCGATGAAGTCAGTCCCGGTCTTAGGCTGTTTGAGCATGTCGTAGACGCCAAAACTTTTAGCGGCGATTGAGCCATTTTCAAGGACTTTGTTAGCCAATTGTTGGCGATTAATGGCGAGTGAAATGGCCGTACGTAAAGCCTGATTAGCCGCGACTTTATCCTTTTGATTGTATTGGATAAAGCCGACTCGCCCAGCGGACAAGGTCTTCAAGTCTTGGTTATGCTGGTTTTGAATGTTCTGTTCACCAGTTAAAGTGACCATGTCTAGCTTGTTGGCTTGATAGAGGTTATAAGCGGTGGTCCCAGACTTTAGTACTTGATAGTTAATTTGGTTAAGTTTGACCACTTTTTTATCCCGATAACGGGGATTCTTCTTCAAGGTCCAGTGATCGTTTGTTCCAGTCCAGCCGGTCAAAACGAATGGGCCGTTAAAGACCGTTGTTTTAGCCGAAGTTCCGTATTTATTGCCGTATTTTTTCACGGCTGTTTGGTTCAACGGATAGAAAATCGTGCTAGCCAATGACTTTTTAAAGTAAGCGGCGGGCTTGCTTAACGTAATCTTGAGTTGATACTTACCGGTTGCTTGGACACCTAACGTGCTAGGGGCCTTCTTACCAGCAATAATGGCGTTCGCATTTTTGATATTAGTAAAACGATAGGTAAATTCCGACTTGGTCTTTGGGGTGACGGTTCGTTTCCAAGCATAGACGAAATCATGCGCGGTAACGGCTTGTCCGTTGCTCCAGTGGCCGTTTTTGTGTAGGTCGATCAGGTAAGTTTTACCGCCATTGGTAATCGTCGTTTTTTTAGCTAAGGCGTTGACCGGTTGGCTATTTTTATCCAAGCGGTAAAGCCCTTCGTTGACTTGGCTAAGTTGGGCATTTGAGACGCCGTCAGTCGATTTAGAGACGTCTAAAGTTGTTAAAGCAGTGGCTTCATATAGATTAAGCCGTTGTGCTACTGCCGTTTTCGTCGGTTTTGATTGGGCATTAACGGTGAAGGCGATGCCGCCGATAATGATGATCCCACCGATTAGTAATAAAGATTTTTTGTGTGTAAATAAGCTCATGAGTTGATCCTCCCAAAGGTTTAAATTAAGTTGGTTGTCGTCATCATTAAGCTTTGCCATCGTTGTTGTTGCATCTGGTTCACCCCGTTTTAAAGTCAAAAAAACCGTCCTTAGCCAGCCAATGCTGTGTTAAGGACGGTTAATAAACCGCGGTGCCACCTTACTTGAGTCCACTTCAGTCACTAATTGACTAAATATGCACTCCTTCTTAGTAGAGAACCATCATTCTCCTGACAACTGACGTATGCCGCACGTCTTTTCGTACTCTCGAAATTTCGGAAAAGCCCTCGGTGGTCCATTTAATTACCTGCGTTCGGCCATACTCTCAGCAACGATGACTCTCTGTGCGGGCACGATAATCTTGATCTCCACCTCATTGGTTTATAAGGACGATATTTAAGTTGAACCTAGTGTAGCGCAGGAGGAATTTGTTTGTCAACACTGAAACTTAATTGCAAGTGATTGTTTGGGGTGAAAATAGACCTTATGATGATTCAAAAACAAAAATTCAGTTTTCTGATTTTGAAAGTATTTTAGTTTAAAACACCTGTAAATCACAGAAAAGCAACTGGCAAAGTCGATAGCTTTAGACTTTGCCAGTTGCTTTTAAATGTTTATTTTTTAATGCCTAATGTCCGTAGCTTTTTACTAGATCGTGTCGTATAAGAAAAGACGTGGTGCACTTTCTTCTTTGACCAGATATCGACGTAACCTTGTCGTTGATAAGTGCCGAGCAAGTGATACTTTTTATGGGCTACTGTTTTATTGAAGGTCCAAAAAGCCCAGCCATCGGTTTCGCCAATCGTGTTTTTCCGCCCCCGGGGTTGAACGTCTTGTAAGTTCATGTCTGGTAGGTTCCAGACATAGCGATGTTTATTAAATAAGGGTCCTTTGGTAACGTATAAATGGCGATAATCGTATTTATATTTGCTAGCTAAAACAACCCATTTTTTACTTGTCCGCTTGCCACAATTGTTAATGTTCCAAGTTGTGAGCGTATGTCGACTTAACTTCATCACCCGATAACCTTTGGCGGGAACCTCCTTATAATGTTTATTAAAGGTCGAGTTAGTTTGATACCACGTTCCCCGCAACGTTATCGGAATCGTGTTGTGGCTAGCTGCTTGTGAGGGGAGTGGACAACTAAGCATCCCGACTATTCCCAGCACGCCAGCGCCCAAGGTTATTAACCCCAGTTTCAATTTTTTTGACATGTTAATTAGACTCCTTTTACCAACCATAATGAACTAAAGCCACTTTATGTGAATGCCAGCCAGATAAACTGATTGTTTTACCCAGTTTTGTTCGTGTCCAGATATTATCTGGTGCATGGCCGGTGACATCAAGCCCCTTGTAGTGGCGATGATTGTACTTAAAGACAATTGGTGTGTAAATTTCGCCCATCTGGTGTGCATATGGTTTGATGTCCCGGAAATAAACGCGATCTCGATAGCCGTAAATGGAATGATGATGAGCATGACCAACAATAATTTTATTAGAAATCGAAGAATAGTTGGTTTGTGATTTGTCACCATATCGTAAGTCGCCAATGGAATGCTTATATCCCTTAATCGTATAGTGACCGTCATACCATGTGCCCCGCAGTGCTTTTGGTGTGGTATAAGACCAAACCGTTTTGGCACTGGCAGTCAACGTGTTCAGGCTAATCAGCAAGCTAAAACTAGCTAGTAAGATTACTAGCCATAAACGATGTTGTTTCATTAGATATCCCCTCGTAATTTCAAAATGTTGCAAACTAATTTTAGCATATTGATTATGTTATGAATGAAAAATATAAAATCGCCAGCTTGATTATCGAAATGATCATTCAAGCTGGCGATTTGCGTTAAATCATCTTCCCAATATTCGTATAATGCTGCCAACAGTAACTGCGTACAAACTCCACAAATCGATGCACAGACGGTGTCATAAAGCGGTTCTGCTTCACGACCATATACATCTGATGATTCAGTTGGTTATCAGCCAAATGCCGTAACCGGATATGGTTTTGGTCCAATAACGGCAAGTAAGGCATTAAAGCGACTCCGAGGCCATATTGCACGAAGCCGGCCATGGTATGATCTTCTTCTACTTCGTACAAAATCTGCGGCTCAACTTTGGCCGTCTGTAGAATCTGGTCGATTAAAGGTCGTAGGCCACTGTTTTTCGAGAAGATAATCATCGGGTAGGCGGCTAAGTCAGCGACGGTTAGCTGCTCTTTACGCGCTAGGTCACTGTCAGCGGGAACGGCGCCCATGATTTCTTGTTGGACGATCGGGATGAACTCGAAGCGGTTTTCAGTATCTTGTTCACCTAGCTTAGCAACGTGTGAGGCAATCACCACGTCGTACTTTTCATCATCTAAATCTTGTAGTAAATGGCCAGAGTTACTTTGCCCCATTGTAAAGGTGATTTCATGGTTATTGGTCTGACCTTTAAAGTTCGTCACCAGCTCTGGCACTAGCTGTTGACCCATGGTATAAGTGAAGCCAAAGTTAACGTGGCCTTGGTTTGGATCCATTAATTGACTGATCAAATCATTACCTTGTGATAAATCATTTAAGCAAGCGGTTACATACTTTAGGTAGAGATCGCCTAGTTGTGTGAGCTTGATATTGCGGCCATCGGGTTCAAATAATGGCACGCCGAGCTCGTCTTCGAGCTTTTTAATGGCGTAACTTAGTGACGGTTGCGAAATACCAAGGTTTTCCGCGGCCTGCGACATGTGTTGAGTGCGAGCAAGTTCTTTGAAAAAAACTAGGTGGCGTAAATTCATTGGCGCATCTCCTTATGAACGATAGATATTATTTATTGATTAAACAACGTATCCCTATTTAATATAATAAATGAAACTGCTAACATAGCAAGTGAATTAGGTAACAATTTAACATTTAAATAAAATTAGGAGTGATTTGAAATGACGGAACGAATCGATGGACACACAATTTTAATTGGCTTGATGGCTTATCCAATCAGACATTCAATGTCACCAACCATGCACAATAACGCGTTTGCTAAGTTGGGATTGAACTATGCTTACCTGGCTTTTGAAGTGACTAATGAGACGTTACCGGCCGCGATTCAATCCATTCGGACCTTGGATATGCGCGGTTCCAATATTTCAATGCCTAACAAGCAAAAGGTGATTCCACTCCTCGACAAGCTCGATCCAGCGGCTAAGATGATCGGTGCGGTCAATACGATTGTTAACGACGACGGAATTTTAACCGGTTACACGACTGATGGGATTGGGTTTATGAAGTCATTGGACGACGAAGGGTTGGACATCCGTGGCCATAAGATGACCTTAGCTGGTGCGGGTGGTGCCGGAACGGCGATTGCGGTTCAAGCTGCTTTAGATGGTGTCAGTGAAATGTCGATTTTCAACCGGCATGATGAATCATGGGAAAACGCCAAACGTAATGTTGCCTTACTTAATGAAAAAACGAACTGCAAGGCGACCTTACATGAACTGGAAAATCGTGATGATTTAAAGGCTGAAATTGCCGATTCGTTTATTTATACGGATGCGACTGGTGTTGGAATGAAGCCACTTGAAAATGAAACTTTGGTCACTGACCCAAGCTGGTTCCGCAAAGACTTAATCGTGTTTGATACTGTCTATGCACCACGGACGACGAAACTCATGCAAGTGGCTGAACAAGCTGGTGTGGCACATATCTTTAACGGTCTCGGTATGATGCTCGAACAAGGCGCTGCTGCCTTCAAGCTCTGGACGGGTAAAGAAATGCCAGTTGACTATATTCGCGATATTTTATTCAACGACTAAACGAGAGGAGTCATGTTAATCATGACACAACCAGTTAAATTAAGAAATATTCAATTGGGCGCTGATCGACCGAAACTCGCCGTGCCAATTACTGGTCGGAGCTTAACGGCGTTATTACGGCAACTAAAACCCATCGTAGCTGAAAAGCCTGACTTGGTGGAATGGCGCATCGATTACTTTGAAGATGTGACAAATCCAGAAAAATTAGTGGCTGCCGGCCAACAGATTCGACAAGCGATTGGTGAGATTGCCTTGTTAACGACTTTTCGGACGCAAGGTGAAGGTGGGGCGTTGTTATTGCCCACTGAAGCTGACTACTTTAAGATTTGCCAAACGGTGATTGATGGTGGCTTTACCGATGCTCTTGATGTCGAACGCTATCATGACGAAACGGCCGTTAAACAAACCGTTGTGGCTGCTCACGCTAAAAAGATCGTCATCGTGATGAGTAACCATGATTTTCAAGCGACGCCCAGTGTGACGGAAATCGTCAAGCGTCTGACCGGGATGGCCGAACTTGGCGCCGATGTGCTGAAGATTGCGGTGATGCCCCAATCGGTTGATGATGTGTTAGCGTTACTCACGGCTACCAACCAAGCGCGGCAGAAGTTAACGCAACCGTTGATTACGATGTCGATGGGTGACCTGGGGAAAGTCTCTCGGGTTGCCGGTGAAGTCTTTGGGTCCTGCTTATCCTTTGCGACCGTTGGGGCTGGTTCAGCGCCCGGCCAAATCGCGCTGGAACGGTTACGGCCAATGCTGCAAACGTTGAAGCTTAGTTAGGAGGTATCGTGGTGGCCGTGCAGAAAAAGTATTTATCGCAATTTACGATGTTCGGTACGGTCGTTACGATCACGTTATTTGCCCCGAACCAGCCGCTAATTGAACAGGTTTATGACTATTTGGTCAAGATGGATCAGTTCTTTTCGATGAACCGGCCTGATTCTGAATTAATGCGGATCAATCAACAGGCTGGTCATGCGCCAGTCACTGTCAGCTCGACTTGTTTTGAACTGATTCAAGCGGCCATCACGGCTAGTCGGGACTATCAGGATAGCTTTAATGTGCTGATTGGTCCGTTAGTCAAGTTATGGCAGATTGGGTTTGGTGGTCAACAAGTGCCATCGCAGTCCGCGATTCAAGCGCGACTGGCCTTAATGAACCCAGCTGACGTGCAACTGGATGCCGTTAAACAGACAGTCTGGTTAACCAAGCCCGGCATGATGCTGGACTTAGGTGCGATTGCCAAGGGTTACTTTGCCGATCAGGTGATTTTACAATTACAACAAGCGGGCGTGACCCACGCGATTGTGAATTTGGGTGGTAACGTCAAAATATTGGGTGAAAATCCACTGACGCCGACTGGGCAGTGGGTCGTCGGGATTCAAGCCCCTAAAGCCCCGCGTGGTTATCCAGCATTGCAGTTAGTGACACCGGCTAAAACGGTCGTTACTTCGGGTATCTTTGAGCGTTATTTTAAGGTGGGGACTAAGCTTTACCATCATATCTTAGACCCGCAGACTGGCTATCCGGTTGAAAAGCCGATTGAACAAGTCTCAATCGTGACGACCAGTTCAACTTTAGCCGAAATTTTATCAACGGTGGCCTTTTTTAAGGGCGCGACGGCAGGTCGGCAGTTAATTGACCGGCTACCGAACGTTGAAGCTATCTTTATTGATCAAAACCAACAGATTCAAACAACGGCTGGTCTCCAGCATTTGAGTGAAGGAGTGTACGCATATGAGTGACACAAAACAAATTAAAGGCCAAGCGATGGGCCATAACGGCATCATCAACTATGAAGTTGATGTTGACGATAATAAAATTGAAGATTTAAAAATTTTAAAGCATTCTGAAACATCTGGTATTTTTAATCAAGTGATCGACAAATTGAAAAAGAGTGTGATTACCGAACAATCCTTTAATGTGGATACCATTAGTGGCGCAACGGTCATGACCCAAGCTTTATTGGATTCTGCTAAAAAGGCGGTCAAGGCAGCCGATGTGCAGTTAACGGCGGCACCAAAAGCGGCTAAGACTACTGCAACGACACATTTAAGTGCCGATGTCGTGGTTATTGGTGGTGGTGAAGCTGGGTTAGTAGCTGGTTGTCGGGCTTTAACTAAGGGCGAATCCGTTATTTTAGTAGAAAAGAATGGCTATCTCGGGGGTGCCACCATTTTAAACGGCTCTAATGTGACTGCAACTGGGTCAAAAGTGGCGACCAAGATTTTTGGTGACAACCATGATACCCCCCAAGCTTTGGCGGATGATGTGGCGCGCGAAAGTAAACACACAAATTATCCAGCAATGACGGATGTCATGGTCAACAACATTGGTCCGGCAATTGATTTTATTAGTGACTTTGCTGGGTTGGATTATCAAAAAGCGCAAACGCAAACGCCAGAACATTCGATTAATCGGCAGATTGAGCTTCCAACCGCTAGCAGCTATGAGCTGATTCAAAAGGTGTCAAAGGCCTTTAATGATCATGGTGGCAAGACGCTACTGGATACGCGGGTTGAAGGGCTGACGTTTAATCGGCAGGGTGAACTCAATGGCTTAACCGCTGTTCAACATGCAACCCCGGTTAAGATCAAGGCCCGTTCGATTGTTTTAGCCACAGGTGGTCATGGTGCCAGCCAAAAGATGCGGGGTGCTGAAAGTCAGGGCTTAGACTATTATGGTCCAATGACCTCGACTGGTGATGCTTATGGGTTTAACAGCAAATTAAACCTGCAAACCCATGATTTAGGCTGGTATAAAGTCTATCCGCATGGGGTTGAAGTTGAACCCGGCGTGGCAAAGTTGACCACGTATGCGTCGAAGAAAGCCACGGATATGGGGGCGTTATACGTCAATACTAAGGGCCAACGGATTGTGAATGAGTCCGCGGTCTATAGTGACTTCCGTGATGCTATCTTGGCGCAACCTGATAAAGTCGCGTTTATGTTAATGGACGAACGAACTTGGAAACAAGTCTATGACTTATTAGTCTTACATGACTTTACGGCTAATGAAATTCAAGGCTTCTTTGATCATCAAGATAAAACGCCTATTTTTGTTAAAGGTGATTTGGCAACCGTTGCTAAAGCAGCTGGTATTGATGCTGACACGTTGCAAAAGACGGTAACGGCGTATCAAGGCTATGCAAAAGCGGGGCAAGATCCCGACTTCAACCGCGATGCCCAATACTTGCATTCATTTGATGGCGACACTTATTATTTGGTTGAACAACGCGGGCGGTTTGCAACAACGCTCGGTGGTTATTCGGTCACTACGCCGGACTTACAACTCATTACTAAAGATGCCGTTCCAGTTGCAAACTATTATGCGGCTGGTGAAGTGGCTGGCGGTGCGAATGGTCATGATTCAATGCCAAGTATGATGAACACTTGGGGCATCTCCTCAGGCTATGTGGCCGGAGCTGCAGCGAGCGCCAATGCTGACCGGCAAAAAGCGGCTGGGCAGACAGATCTAAACGTCGTTGGTCTCATGGGAACGAATGCGACGAAGTCATATAATCGGACGCTATTGCAGGCAATGCAGAACTTATTCGGTGACCAAGTTAACTTTGAGATTGCCGAAATTAGCGATGTCCCGTTGTTCCGAGAAGATGATGTCGATGCAGAACCAGCGAACGTCACTGCTTTGTGTCAACAGATTGATGCGGCTGATGGGGTTGTAATTGCGGTGCCGGAATATGATCATGCGATTCCGGCGGCGTTAAAGAGTACCTTGGAATGGCTCTCTTGCCAAGAACATCCTTTCAAGGACAAACCAGTCATGATTGTTGGGACGTCCTTGGGGATTCAAGGGACGGTTCGCGCCCAAATGAACTTACGGCAAATCCTAGATTCACCCGGGGTCAATGCAAAAGTCCTGCCTGGCAATGAATTTATGTTGCCACAAGCTGCTGACAAATTCGATGACCAAGGCCATTTGAATGATGCCGGGAGTGAAGCGTTCTTAAAACAGTGCTTTAACAACTTCTTGACGTTTATCGAAACTGATGAAGCTGCGCCAGTAATGGCAAATTAATAATAATTCCTAATAACGCTCGTTATATCGACTAATTCGGTGTGACGAGCGTTATTTAGTTATGCTTGGTGCTAGTTGAAATTGCGCCTGCCGGTTGGATTCCAAAACGCTGGAACGCCATGGCCCATTTTGAAGCCTCAAACCCGATCTTCAAAACTGACTTTGGCCTAAATCCGAGTAGATCATTCGCACTAGGGCCAACGACACGGCTGAGTATTTTAGAAACCAATCTCTCGGCTAAATGACTGAACTAAAAATAATCAATCGTTAATTTTTTAATATCCGTTAATTAACGACGGGCGGGCCAGAATTGGCTCAGTGATGTCGTTTATCTTGGTCGGTGATTTTCCGGCCTTAGATAAAGCCCGGCTTTCGAGACCGTTCTGTGGCTCGAAAACGCGGCCACCACGTTCCAGCCGATTCTGGCCCAACCAGAGTGGCAATTTAAGCCAACTAGCATCAAGCGTATTTAGTTACTTGGATTTACGATTAATTTTGCACGTTTAACTTGGTCACTAACGATAAGTGACCATTTCGTGTTACTATAGTTGTTGACTATATTTAGGATTTAATCACACAACGAGGTATTCAATGTGCAAATTGATCAACATTTAGTGCTGTTTTTCGAAGCTATTTTTAATATGAAAACAGTTATCATTGCGTTTATGACGACTGGCTTGATTGCCTTAATGTCAGTAGGAACATATATTTTAGAACATCGGGCGTTAAAAATTCGCCGGCGCCGTTTTACTTGGATTGTTCATGTGGTTGAGACGGCAAGTGTCTTGTTGAGTATGCTGATTATTCGATCGACGTTTTACGCGATCAATGATGGCTCGGTCTTGACTTGGTCTTATGCGACCGCGCAACTAACGATCTTGTTATTTGCGTTATATACGATGTGGGGCCCAGCAATTGGTATGCTGAATATTATCATGCCGGTCTTCATCTACAGCCAAGGGATCTACTTAGGGTCTAGTTGGCGGTATGCGCCGATCTTTGCCGTTATGGTGACTTTACTGATTGCTGGAATCGTTTATTTTGCCTGGCATCGAACGGAAGTGATGGCTTCCAAGTGGCAGTATTTCTTATTACAAGCGATTTATGGAGGCACTTGGTGGTTCATTATCTGGGCGATTCATCCGTTTAACTTGTTCTTTACTGTCTTGATGTTAGTTATCTTTATGGCTTACATTGGGGCATTACATCGGGGAATTCAGTGGATGAGCCGCGTGTTGGAACGCTATTCGGCGTTAAGTCAGCAAGTTAACTTCGATGAGTTAACCGGTGTCCGTAATCGTGGTAATTTTGATACGGTGAAAGCCGAAGTGTTTGAAGTGTATCGTAAACGGACGCGTAATCCAATTACGATGGCAATGTTTGATATTGATCACTTTAAGCAATTCAATGACTTGCATGGTCACACGACTGGTGATGCGGTCTTGAAGTATGTGGCGCAACATTTTGAACAAGAACTGTTGGCTCAACAAACGCATGGCGAATTGTTTCGGTATGGTGGGGAAGAATTTGTCGTCATTTTCCGGTCGGTAGCCGTGACTGAAGCGGCGGCCATTGTTTCGTCGATTCGTTCGGATTTACAACAACGAACGTTGGATTTTGATGGTCAAGCCTTGCATATTACGGTTTCGTTTGGAGTCTCTCAATTACAACCAGAGGATCAAACGTTTAGTGATTGGTTTGCCCGGGTTGATCATTATTTGTATCAATCGAAGCAAGCTGGTCGTAATCGGGTCACCGTTGAAGGTAAGACCTTGATCACTAATTAAAACTTGAACCGCTGACAGTTAGTTGGCGGTTTTTTGTTCGTCTAAGTCTGATAAAGATACTCACACTAAGGTCAACGATACGGCTAAGTTAACTGGTACGCTTGGTGCTAGTTGAAATTGTCGCCTGCTGGTTGGTTCCTAAAACGCTGAAATGCCATGGGCCATTTTGAAGCCAAAGCCCAGTCTTCAAAACTGACCTTGGCCTAAGTCCGAGCAGACTACTCACACTAAAGCCAACGACACGGCTGAGCATTTTAGGAACCAATCTCTCGGCTAAATGACTGAACTGAAAGTAATCAATCGTTAATTTTTCAATTACCGTTAGTTAACGCCGGGCGGGCCAGAATTGGCTCAGTGGTGTCGTTTATCTTGGTCGGTGATTTTCCGGCCTTAGATAAAGCCCGGCTTTTGAGACCGCTTTTGGGCTCAAAAACGTGGCCACCACGTTCCAGCCGATTCTGGACCAACCAGAGTGACAATTTAAACCAACTAGCACCAAGCGTAACTGGTGAAAAATCATCAGTCGGTTGTAGCTGCTCGCTAATTAACGTCGGGTGGGCTAGAATTGGCTTGCAAACGTGGCCACCACGTTCCAGCTGATTCTGGACTAACCAGAGTGGCGGTTTAATCTGATTATTAAGCGCTAATCAAATGTTCCATGTGAAACAAAACGACCTCGCAATTGAGTTAAAACTCAGTTGCGAGGTCGTTTTGTTTCGTGATTAAAGCCGACTATTGTAGATCAAAAAGCTAATGTAGCAATGATCGCCGTCGGGTAAGTCATAACCGGTATTTTGGTTAGTTCCGTCGTTTTCATGTAAAACGACGAATTCGCCAGAACCGTAATCTTGGTCATTTAAATAATTGACCAAGCGTTCGTCACATTCGGCTAAAGTCTTACCGGTAACGACGCGACGGTTCCAGCCACGGTGAATGGCCCCATTTGGATTCATCAAGTTCTCCAACTCCTTAAGTTATAAAGTCATCAATTGCGCTTGGCGTTCTGGCTGGGTGGCAAGCACACTGCCAGCGACGTCCGCGTCAATTTGGTGGGCAGAATTAAATATAATGAAACGTTGACCAACAGCTTGAACTTGTTGGAAGTTATGGCTGGCCATAATAATGGTCTTACCAGCCGCTTGTAAACGTGATAGTAACGTTAGCAATTGTTGTTGGGCAGCAATTGTCAGCCCGTTCAATGGCTCGTCTAATAATAGCACACTCGGATTCAAGGCCAAGACACTGGCTAAAGCGACCCGCTTTTTTTCACCACCGGAGAGCTGATAGGGAACCCGTTCGCGTAGTTCGGTACAATCTGTTAATGCTAAACAATCGGTTACCCGTTGTGTGACTTCAGCGGTACTGAGGCCTAGCTGGCGCGGCCCAAAGGCAACTTCTTCAGTGACCGAGGGATTGAACAGCTGAACGTCTGTGTTCTGAAAGACAAGGCCGATTTGTTGATGTAATTGTTGCCGTTTCGTGGCATCACGCAAATAATCAGCCGTAATCGCCTGATCATTAAAGCGATAAGTCCCCGTGCTGGCAGTGGCCAGCCCACTGAGAATTCGCAGTAAAGTCGACTTGCCAGAACCATTGGGCCCCAGCAAGCAGACGAATTCCCCGGTTTGAATCGTTAAGTCTAAGTGATCGAGACCTTGAGTGTTGGGATAGTTGTAACTCAATTGTTCTAAAGTCATCAACGGCATTAGTTAGTTCCTCCAAAAAATCAGCAGCGCCATTAGCGCCACATAGGGACTTAGTGACAGGTAATCACGCCAACGGGTTGGCTTTGCAGCGGGTTTCGCATAATGGCCGTTAAAGCCCCGCGCTTCCATCGCTGCATATAGCGCTAACGCGTAGGTATAACTCTTTAAGTATAAGTTACCAAAGAGGGCCCCAATTAAACGATAAGGGTGCTTGGCGGGGGCCACGGTCCGCAAGCTAAGGGCTTCCATAGTTTGTAACAGGTAGTTGCCTAGCATACGCAAGTAAGTGATCGCGATCGCTAATGTCATGATGAATACATCCGGGCAATGCAAGGTTTTTAAGCCCGTCAGTAGATCCTGAAAGTTAGTTGTGGCGCGATAATATTGTGCATTGGCCAAAATCAAGCTGGTTTTAAACCCGAACCAGAGTAACGTGGCGGGACCATTCAGCCAATAAGTCGGCAAGACGATAATGACTGCCATCAGACTACTGAATAGCCAACTGCGTAAGAAACGACGCAACTGACTGGGGGCTAAGATGAGTAACTGGGCGCCTAGCAGTAGTGCCAATCCCCAGAGGAAGAGGCCGTTATTGATCAGCGCAATCAGCAGTAACAGTAACCCTAAGCGCAGTAGCTTGATGTGCGGCGCCAATTGCCAGCGCGTCGCCGGAATGGCCGGCGCTGGTTGGGCTAATCGAACAAGCAGTGCTTGTAAGTGCCGTTGATTACGCGCCCAAAACGGTTGCCGATGCCGTTTGGTGATTGGCTGATTGGGTGTTTGCAGCCACGTTGGTAAATCAGTTTTTGAAGGTTGATTGGTCATGTTGCAGTCCTCGAATCAAGAGTAAGAAGATCAGAATCGCCGTCAACGCTGATAGGATATAGCCGACGCTGACCGGTAAGCCCGCAATCGCATAATCGCTAAACAGCGCTTGAAAATGAAAGCCGTGCGCCATGCCTTGTGGTACGGTCGACCCAACGTGTTGTTGGACTAATAAGTGCTTTAATTCACTGGGACTCCATTCGCCCCAAGCAGTATTGCTGGCGAGTAGCCCTAGCGGCGTCAAGAGTGCCATGCCGCCTAATAAGTAAAGCCAAGGTCGTTGACTCGTTTTAGGGGTCGTCTGGTAGAGGTTAGTGGGCGCCACTTTTTGAACAAACTGGTAAACCAATAACGTAAAGACTAATTCGACCCAGCCAGCGACTAATAAGTGCGCTGCGAGCATGGCGGGTACCGCAATATTTAAGCCGTATGGGCAATAGAGCGGGGCGCCACTGGCGGTGTGCGCGAGTAGTGGTTGTAAGCCCAATTCAATCCCAGCAACTAAGGCCGCTGTATTGATCCCAAGGTATGCCCCAATGGCTAAGCCTATCTTTTCGTGATGCAGTTTTTGACCAAGGCGGTAACAAGCGTAGCCGACAAATGGCATGATGAACGCCATGTTAAAGGCATTCGCCCCAAAGGCCAGAATACCGCCGTCACCGAATAGTAACGCTTGTAGTAATAAGGTCACGGTTAAGGCCAAACAAGCTGCCCACGGCCCGATGAGGACTGCTAACAGGGTGCCACCCACCGCATGCGCCGTCGTACCACCGGGAATCGGTAAGTTAAACATCATAATCAGAAAAGCAAGGGCTGCTGCAATGCCTAACATTGGCAAGGTTTCGCGATGTTGTTTAATTTGAACTTTGACTTTGAGTACCGCGACGGTCCAAATCGGCGCCATAGCGATCGCTAAGGTACCGCAAGTCGCGGGACTTAAATAATTATCTGGAATGTGCATGGAAATCTCCTCTGCTAATTAGCAATTTGATCTAAGAGATAACTGATATCTTTAATGATGAATTTATGATTTTGGACTGAAAGCACGCCATCTTCGCGTAATTCTTTGAGCATGCGGTTAACGCTACTGCGGGAACTAATCCCACAGAAACCAGCAATGTCATCATTAGTTACCACAAAATCGATCAATACGCCCGCTTTAATCTTACGTCCAAACAAATCGACTAAACTATACAGAAAAGAGCAAATGGCCCCTTTCTTGCCATTCATCACCATTCGCTGTAAGCGCAGAATGTTCTCTGACAGCTTCTTACGATAGTAATTTTTGACATAATTTTGTAGTTCGGGCGTACTGTTGACGTATTTCCAAAAGGCCACGCGATTGACTTGATAAAAGGTCGCGTATTCGGATTCAATCCGAACATTAAAGGGCTGATCGGTTGATCGGGAGACTTCATCACGCAGTAGTGAGATCACATCAGGCTTGGCGATATAGGACAAGTTAAATTCACGGCCATCTTGTAAAATAATGCTGTTTTTAATGATGCCATCTTTTAAAACATACGTATAGTGTTCGGCTAAGCCGTGATAAGTCAAATAAGTATGACGCTTCTTTTGAATTGTCGGGACATGATGGGCTTCCAAATAGCTTAATAAATATTCAATATCAGTTAATACCATCTTAGTTTTCAGTTCTTTCGTGAGTGATTTAGGAGGCTGGTAATTGCCAAAACCCCGTCACGATTAGTTATGTTGCTAATCATACCGGTTTTAAAAAATTCGGCAATCGCATTTTAAGTATACATTTGTTAACTCTTTTTGAAAACTTTAAATGTAACGGACAAGTGGTTAGTGAACGAGTATAACTAAAAGCACGTGCAAAAAACAATTCAAAAAAAGGATGGCCAAAAGACATGGTATCAATTGATTTACCATATGATAAAACCAGGATTACCGCTGAAATTCCTGATGAAAACTTCGCTGGTAAGCTCGTCTCACAAGCTGCAACATATCATAACAAACTTTCAGAAAAGGAAACGGTCGAGAAGTCGTTAGACAACCCAATCGGTTCACAAAAGCTGGAAGAACTCGCTAAGGGCAAGAAGAATATTGTCATTATTAGTTCTGATCATACTCGGCCAGTACCTTCACATATTATTACACCAATCTTATTACGGCGTTTGCGTTCTGTTGCGCCCGATGCCCGTATTCGTATTTTAGTTGCAACTGGTTTCCATCGGCCATCAACCCATGAAGAATTAGTTAACAAATATGGTTCTGAAATCGTTGACAATGAAGAAATCGTCATGCATGTGTCTACCGATCGTGACTCTTGTGTCAAAATCGGGACCTTACCATCTGGTGGGGAATGTATCATTAATAAAGTCGCTGCGGAAGCAGACTTATTAATCTCAGAAGGGTTTATCGAATCACATTTCTTTGCTGGCTTCTCTGGCGGCCGGAAATCCGTTTTACCTGGGGTCTCTTATTACAAGACTATCATGGCGAACCACTCTGGTGAATTTATTAATTCATCAAAGGCTCGGACCGGGAACTTAATGCATAACCCAATTCATAAAGACATGGTTTATGCTGCCCGGACGGCTAAATTAGCCTTTATTATCAACGTCGTTTTAGATGAAGATAAAAAGATTATCGGGTCATTTGCGGGTGACATGGAAGCCGCTCACAAAGTCGGTTGTGACTTTGTTGAAAGCTTATCCAGTGTACCGGCCATTGATAGCGATATTGCCATCTCAACCAATGGTGGCTACCCACTTGACCAAAACATCTACCAAGCTGTTAAAGGGATGACCGCTGCCGAAGCGACCAACAAAGAAGGCGGAACCATTGTGATGGTTGCCGGTGCCCGCGATGGTCATGGTGGCGATGGTTTCTTCCATAACCTAGCTGATGTTGACGATCCTAAGGAATTCTTAGACAAAGCGATTAACACACCACGGTTGAAGACGATTCCTGACCAATGGACGGCGCAAATCTTTGCTCGGATCTTAGTGCATCATCATGTTATCTTCGTTTCAGATTTAGTTGATCCTGACTTAATCACCGGGATGCATATGGAATTAGCCAAGACTTTAGACGAAGCCATGGAAAAAGCCTATGCCCGTGAAGGTAAAGCTGCCAAAGTGACCGTTGTGCCTGACGGTTTGGGGGTTATTGTTAAATAATTATGACGACGCAGGAAATCTTAGAAGCAGTAGCTGCCGGTCAATTAAGTCCCACGGCGGCAACCGCGCAATTAGAAGCGACTCAAACGGCCGATTTAGGCTTTGCCAATGTTGATTTAAGCCGGCAGCACCGCAACGGATTTCCCGAAGTGATTTATGGTGCCGGTAAAACGGCCCCACAAATTGCGGGGATCATCAAAGCGATGACGCCACAAACCACACCAATCTTAACGACTCGGTTAACGGCCGAGAAGTTTGCGGCGTTACAACCGGCCTTGCCGACCGCGGTATACCATGAAGCGGCGAAATGCATGACCGTTGGCGCGATGCCAACCCCTAAATCGACTGATTATATTGCGGTCGTCACTGCGGGGACGTCGGATTTGCCAGTTGCTGAAGAGGCCGCTGTGACGGCCCAAGCTTTTGGCAACCGGGTTGAACGGGTCTATGATGTTGGTGTTGCTGGCATTCATCGTCTCTTTGCTAAGCTGGATGTCATCCGCGGTGCTAAAGTGGTGATTGTGATTGCCGGCATGGAAGGCGCGCTCGCTAGTGTTGTTGGGGGGCTGATCGACAAACCCCTGATTGCTGTGCCGACGAGTGTGGGTTATGGAACTAACTTCCAAGGGTTAACGGCGTTACTGACAATGTTGAATAGCTGTGCTTCGGGTATCACGGTCGTTAATATCGATAATGGTTTCGGGGCGGCTTATTCGGCCAGCATGATTAATCAATTGTAACGCGTTGGGTAACTTAGATATTTAGAGGAGTAACTTATGCGAACACTTTATTTAGATGCTTTTTCTGGGATTAGCGGCGATATGTTTTTAGGGGCCATGTTAGATTTAGGCCTTGACTTCGAGGCGTTAAAAACGGAATTAGCTAAATTACACGTCAGCGGTTACGAATTGACTAGTGACCGGTTGGCGAAGAGCAGTATTTATGGGACCAGCTTTGATGTGCAAGTTGCTGGCGGCAAGGATCATGGGTTCATTGAACACCATCATCACGATGACACCGCCGAAGTGGCCCATCATCATGACCATGATCACGCTGAAACTGAACATCATCACCATCACCATAATGCTCGGCATTTAACCGAAATTACGGCCTTGATTGATGCTAGTGCGTTATCGGCTACAGTTAAGGCGCGTTCAAAAGCCATTTTTACGGAAATTGCTAAAGCTGAAGCCACGGTACACAACATGCCGTTAGCGGATGTCCATTTCCATGAAGTGGGCGCGTTAGATTCAATCGTTGATATCGTTGGCTGTTGTGTGGCCTTGGAATTGATGCAGATCGACACGATCTTAGCATCGCCATTAACTGATGGTAGTGGTTTTATCAATGTTGCGCATGGTCAAATGCCAGTACCTGTTCCAGCAGTGATGCAGATGCGGGTTGGTAGTGCCATTCCAATTCAACAACGATTAGATATTCATACCGAATTAATTACCCCAACTGGGATGGGGCTGGTTAAGACGTTGGTCCACGACTTCGGTCCACTACCAACGGAGGCCAATCCAACAAAAGTTGGGTATGGCTTTGGTAAGCGTGACACAGGCGGTTTCAACGCCTTGCGCGCGGTATTATTCGAAAAAAAAAACTAAGTCATCAAATCGTTAACGAAACTAAGGACGCGGTCTTACTCATTGAAGCGAACTTAGATGACCAAACGGGCGAAGGCTTAGGTTATGTGATGACGCAATTATTAGCAGCTGGGGCGTATGACGTCTATTTCACACCAATCCAGATGAAGAAGGATCGGCCAGCGGTAAAGTTATCTGTCTTAGGTAATCCGCTCGCAAAAACTGCGCTGACCAAGTTGATTTTAGCCGAGACAAGCACCATTGGGGTACGGTATCAGACTTGGCAACGCGCCATTATGCAGCGGCACTTTGAAACGGTCCAAACACCGTATGGGGCGGTGCAGTTAAAAGTGGCAACCTATGATGATATTGAAAAAAAGACACCGGAATTTGATGATTGTGCCCAATTGGCGCGCAAGCATCAAATTCCACTAATGACGGTTTACCAAGCGGCTTTGGCGGCAGCCGGTCAACTGGCGAAGGGAGAGTAATCACTTGTTTCACGCATTAGTAGCAGAGTTTATGGGCACAGCCTTGATGATTATTTTTGGGGTTGGGGTTCACTGTAGTACGGTACTTAAAGGGACTAAATATCGTGGTTCCGGGCATATCTTTGCCATCACGACTTGGGGTTTTGGGATTAGTATCGCCTTATTTATTTTCGGTAATGTTTGCATTAATCCGGCGATGGTCTTAGCACAATGTCTATTGGGCAACTTGCCATGGGTTGATTTTATTCCTTATTCCGTAGCCGAAGTCTTAGGCGGGGTGGTTGGTTCCGTGATTGTTTGGATCATGTATGCGGATCACTTTAAAGCTTCGACTGATGAGATTTCACCAATTACGATTCGTAACTTGTTCTGTACCTCACCAGCCGTTCGGAATTTACCACGCAACTTTTTCGTGGAATTCTTTGATACCTTTATCTTTATCTCCGGTATTTTGGCTATTTCAACAGTCAAAACACCCGGTGTTGTGCCAATTGGTGTCGGCTTGTTAGTCTGGGCCATTGGGATGGGACTTGGTGGTCCAACTGGGTTCGCGATGAACCTGGCTCGAGACATGGGTCCCCGGATCGCGCATGCGATTTTACCAATTGCCAATAAAGCTGATAGCGACTGGCAATATGGGATTATCGTGCCTGGGATTGCCCCCTTCGTTGGGGCAGCCGTGGCCGCGTGGTTCATGCATGGCTTTTTCGGAATTTAAAGTAAAAAAATAAAATAGAAGAGGGCTTTTAATTATGACAACTTTAGCAGCAAAAAAAGCAGCTTTAACAGATTTATTACAAAAGATGAACAAGGTCACCGTTGCATTTTCTGGCGGGATCGATAGTACGGTCGTTTTGAAGATGGCCTTAAACGTTTTAGGTCGCGATAACGTGACCGCAGTCGTTGCTAACTCTGAATTATTCACTGAAGAAGAATTCGACAAAGCCGTTAGCTTAGCTGAAGAATTAGGTGCTAATGTCCAAACCACGACTTTGGACTACTTGAGTGACGAACATATTGAACATAACACCGCTGATAGCTGGTACTATGCTAAGAAGATGTTCTATACACGTTTGAACGACTTAGCTACTGAAAACGGTAGCGACGCTGTCTTAGACGGTATGATCAAAAACGACGAACAAGACTACCGTCCCGGCTTGAAAGCTCGGACTGAAGCCGGCGCTCGTAGCTTGTTACAAGAAGCTGACTTCTTCAAGGTTGACGTTCGTGCTTTGGCCCAAGAACTTGACTTAAACAACTGGAACAAAGTTGCGTCTTGCTCAGTTTCATCACGCTTCCCTTATGGCACCACGTTAACTCATGAAAACATCGCCCAAGTGATGGCTGCTGAAAAGTACTTACGTAGCTTAGGCTTCCCAACAGTTCGGGTTCGTTACCATGGTGATATCGCCCGTGTAGAATTACCAGAAGCCCGTATCGGTGATTTCTTGGTCTTCAACGACCGTGTTAACCGTAAGTTGCAAGCGCTTGGTTTCCGTTATGTTACTTTAGACTTAGGCGGTTTCCGTAGTGGTCGCATGAACGACACCTTAACAAAACAACAATTAGCAACTTTTGCTTAATCAGCAATCGTTCTTCGGAGTCTGGATTAAAATCCAGGCTCTTTTTTTGTGCCACTCTGGTTGGGTCAGCATCATTCCAGACCAACCGTAGCGGCAAGTTAAATGTTACTCTTCATTGACGGTAACGCTTACAACCGGTACACTGAAACTAATACAAACACTAGGGGTGTCCATGACTGGGCTGAGATGGTGAGTTAACACCGATCCCTTTGAACCTGTAAGTTCAGACTTGCGTAGGGAAAGTGTCACAGCTGATTATTTAGCGACCACTGGTTCAAAGAAATTTTGAATCGGTGGGCGCTTTTTTGTTGGCGTGACCGAATTATAGGAGGAAAAATGATGACTTTAGACTTACTAACGACGTTGCGGCAACAGAATCCAATTGTTTTAACGCTGGCGAATGATGTCACGGTGCAAGATGTGGCGAATGGGTTAAATGCCCTAGGTGCTTCGCCGATTATGTCGGCGGAAGTTGATGAAGCTGAAGCGATGGTGACAATTGCGGGCGCAGTGTGCTTGAATCTTGGGACATTAACTAAATTACAGTTAGCGCAGATGCGAGCTGTTGGTGCGGCGGCTAATCGGCAACATAAACCGGTTATTCTTGATCCAGTCGCTGTTGGGGCGGTCCCGTATCGCCTGCAAGCAGCGCAGACCTTGTTACGGACGGTTCACGCCGATGTTATTCGCGGTAACGCGGGTGAGATTGCGGCTTTAGCAGCTTGGAATTGGCAGGCTAAAGGTATTGATGCGGGGACTGGTAGTGGCGATCTGGTTGCGATGGCACAGGCTTGTGCGCAGAAGTATCACTGTGTGGTGGTCTTATCGGGCGCCACTGATATTGTGACGGATGGTCAGCAAGTTGTTCGGGTACACAATGGGACTGAATTATTTCAATTGCATGTGGGTTCCGGGGACTTATTATCCAGTCTTGTGGCAGCTTTTGCCGCGGTTCAACCGCAAAATTTACTGGCAGCCGCAGCGACAGCAGCGACCGTTTTAGCGGGGACTGGCGAGCTCGTGGCGGCGCAATTAACCGCTAGTCGGCCAGGGACCTTTGCAATGTTGTTGATTGATAAATTACATTTGGTAACGCCAGCTGAATTAAGCAAAATTGCAGTGGTTGATTAAATTTTAGAAGGATGCGGGGTAGTAACATGGTGAATGAATTTCCACAAGTAGTGACGATTGCTGGGACTGATAGTGGTGGTGGTGCTGGTGTGATGGCCGATTTAAAGACGATGCAGGCACGGCATGTTTTTGGGACAGCGGTGGTTGTGGCGGTCACGGCGCAAAACACGCTTGGTGTGCAAGACTTTATGGCGATGCCAACCAAATTAGTTGATGAGCAATTTGCGTCACTAGCAGCGGATTTTAAAATCAAGGCTTGTAAAACTGGGATGCTGGCGGATGCGGGACACGTGCATAATGTCGTTGAAAATTTAAAGCGGGTCGATTTCGGGCCATTGACCGTTGATCCGGTGATGATTGCTAAGGGGGGCGCTGCGTTACTGGCGTCAGCTGCGATTGCCACGGTGCGGGATGAGTTGGTGCCGTTAGCAACCGTTGTCACCCCTAATTTACCGGAAGCAGAGGCCTTAACTGGGCTGAAGATTACCGATACTAAGGGGATGATTGCGGCGGGGCATGCGCTCCAAGCATTAGGCGCAAAAAACGTCATTATTAAAGGGGGGCATGGTGCTAATCCACAAACCGCCAGCGATTTCGTGTTGCTGGCAGACGGGCAATCATTCTGGCTGTCGGCACCGCGAACCAACACAATCCGGACACACGGCACTGGTGATACGTTATCAGCTTGTTTAACGGCTGAATTAGCCAAAGGGGTACCCATGGCAACGGCGATTCAAACGGCTAAAGGGTTCGTCGCAGCAGCGATTGCGGATACGATTCAAGTTGGCCATGGTCATGGGCCATTAAACCACTGGGTACAACCTAGTCAGGCGGTGACTAAATATGTCAATTAACTTCGACCAAAAGCAATTAGCCGCTTATTTTGTCTGTGGGACGCAAGATATACCGGGTCAGCGGTTAACGACCGTTTTAAAGCGCGCACTAGCGGCTGGTATCACCGCTTTTCAGTATCGAGATAAAGGAGCTAGTCGATTAACGGCCAGTGAACGTTTAGCGTTAGGAAAACAATTGCATACGTTGTGTGAGGCTGCTGGCGTCCCGTTTATTGTGGATGATGATGTTGACTTAGCGTTGGCGCTTGGTGCGGATGGCATTCATGTCGGGCAAAGTGACACGGGTATCCAACAGGTGGTCACGGCAGTTAGTCAGCAGATGTTTATTGGGTTGTCCTGTTCAACGTTAGCGGAAGTGCGAGTAGCCAATCAAGTTGCTGGCCTAGCCTATCTCGGTAGTGGCCCAATCTTTCCAACTAGCTCAAAAGCTGATGCTGATCCGGTGGTCGGTCTCGCTAACTTGCAGGAATTAGTGACGGCTTCAAGCCGACCAATCGTGGCGATTGGTGGGATTACGGAAGACCAACTTCCTGCTTTGGCCCAAACAGGGGTCGCTGGTGCCGCTGTGATCTCGATGTTGGCACAGAGTAATGATTATCAGCGAACGGTTACGGCGATGCGGACGGCTGGGTGGTTGATGCAATGAAGTCAGCAGTCATTCGTAGTCAGTTTCTACTATGGTTAGGAGCCGCAATCTCGATTGCAGAAATTGTCACTGGAACGTTGTTAGCACCCTTGGGATTTGGCCCCGCTCTAGCTGCAATCTTATTAGGCCATTTAATTGGGTGTGGCTTGTTTTTAGTGCCAGCCGGGTACTTAGGTGCCAAGTTGCATCAATCGGCTATGGGCACTGTGCAATTGGCTTTTGGACGACTTGGTGAACGCCTAGCAGCGGGGTTAAATGCCTTACAGTTAGTCGGATGGACGGCGGTCATGATTGTTAATGCGCAATTGGCCATGAATGGGGTCAGTCAACGACTGTTTCACTTTCAAAATTCAGCGATTATGGCGCTTGTCGTCGCCGGGCTAATTATCATTTGGTTATTAATGGATACAACGTTATTATTCAGAATTAATAATGCAGTGGTTGGGCTTTTAGTGATTGGCGCGATGCTGATGTTGGTGATGGTCTTCAAAACACCAGCGATTACACCGGCTCCAGCAACGACGACCCTGTCATTTGGGCAAGCGGTGGAGTTGAATGTGACGATGACTTTATCATGGTTACCGTTAATCGGGGATTATACGCAGCAGATTCGGCGGCCTTGGACTGTGGCCATTATGAGTGCGGTCGGTTATGGCTGTGGGAGTGTGGCGATGTTTGTGACGGGACTCTTGCTCGTCTTACGCACGGGTCAAAGTAATCTTGCCAGTTGGCTGACACAGTCTGGCTTAGGCTTGGTCGCCTTACTCATTATTGTCTTTTCAACGGTGACCACGACGTTTATGGATACCTACTCGGCCGCTACGAGTTTGCAAGTTGTGACGGGAAGTCGCCGCCTAAAACCAATTGCAATTATCGTCACGTTAGTTGGTTTGTTACTAGCACTGTTAGTTTCGATGCACTATTATGAGAATTTTCTCTATTTGATTGGGTCGGTCTTTGCCCCGCTATACGCAACTATTTTTGTGACGTACTTCATCCGGCACGCCAGTTTACCGTTATGGTTGAACTTTAGCTGGTGGGGCATTGGACTCGTGAGCTATTATGGCTTACAAGTTTGGTCATTACCCTGGGGAACCACGTTAACCGTTTTGGCTTTATTGAGCTTAGGGGTCTGGTTAACAGGTACCGTTGTCAAATTACGACCGTTGCAGCACGACTAAAACGTCCAGTTGGGCGTTTTTTATTTTGAAATTATTTCCCGGGAAATACGCGGAAAATAGTCAGCTGAGTTCGAGCCTTAGTAAGTGTGTTTTCCTGGTTGGCAGCGTAGAATTAGACGTAGTCAATGAAGCACGAAAAAGGGGGACTTATCATGATTAAAGGGATGTTAAGCCGTTATAGTTTGGGACTAGTGGCGGTAGCGATACTGGGCCTTGGTGGCACCATGCCCGCGCAAGCCGCTGTGAAGGCATCAACCGTTACTTTTGGACAGTTAACCAATCAGAATTCCCATCGACTGGCGGCTATTCGGGAAGCCGCTCGTCAGGAAATCTTGACTAAGACCCATGCTAAAGCTAGTCGGGTGGCAGCTGTTTATCAAGTTAAACTGCCAACCCATATGACGAAAAAGGCCACGTTAACGGCCAGTGGGCTACGGATGAATTTATTACCGAATAGCTTTAAGGTGAAGCAAATTGTGATTCCTTACCAACAGTTAACTGGAAAAGTGATTAATCGATACTTACCAAAAAAGAACCGCACCACTGGACTGAAATACAAGAAGTCGGTTGCCTTAACGTTTGATGATGGGCCAGATCCGACCTTAACACCACGATTATTGAAAATCTTGAAGCAAAATAACGTCCATGCCACGTTCTTTGAGGTTGGTCAAAGTGTCAGTCGGTATCCCAAGATTACCCAAGCCGTCGTCAAAGCGGGTAATGAAGTTGGCAATCATTCATGGAACCATCCTGATTTTAGTCAGATTGGTACCACTGCGAGTGTGAACCAAGTGATTCGAACCGATCGCGCGATTTATGCCGCCACGGGCAAATTACCGCAGTACGTGCGGCCACCATATGGTAACATCACTGCTGCCGAGGGTCGCAAGATTCAGCATCCGATTGTGCGTTGGTCAGTGGATTCCCGGGATTGGGCTTATTTGAATAAAGCTAAAGACATTAATGAAGTCTTACGGACCACGCATCCCGGTAGCATTATTTTGATGCATGATATCCATGCACCATCTGTCGCGGCGGTACCGACGATTATTAAGCGACTCAAGGCGAAGGGCTATCATTTTGTGACGGTCAGTCAGTTATTGAATCAACAAGCCTTACCAGGGTTACAATACTTTGCAGCCAATAATTATCGAACGGCTGGTAAATAGACCATATCGCGGATCTCAGTCATTGAGATCCGTTTTTTGGTGGTCACGGTCGTATTAGTTGACAATTGTAGTCATAAAATCTAATGTAAAATTAATGAAATCAGTCGCGTTGGCTGATCCGTTACCGCTCCTGGGTGCTAAGGCAGCATGCAGGTTTTTTTATGGCAAAAAGAGAAGGAAGTTGATAGCATGACGAAACCGATTATTGGGATTGCACCAGGTGTTATTACCGTTAATAGTCAGGTGTTTGTCGGTCGTAAACGGGATTATGTAAACCGGGAATATTTACGATCAATTACAGCTAATGGCGGCATTCCACTGGTGTTGCCGGTCACGCAAGATGCAGACACAATTGCACGTTATGTCGGGCTGATTGACGGACTGCTGCTCTGTGGCGGCGATGATGTCGATCCGCTGACTTACGGTGAGGAACCCTTAGCCAAGCTTGGTGGGATTGACCCTGAACGTGATGCGTATGAGCTTACCTTGATTAAAGCTGTCCATGCTGTGCATAAGCCAATCCTGGGTATTTGCCGCGGGTTGCAGATCTTAAATGCCTGCTACGGTGGGACGCTATATCAAGATGCGAGCTACATGCCAGCGGGACAAGGCACACTGAAGCACATGCAATTACAATTGCCAGCGTATGGCATGCATCATGTGACAGTTACGGCCGACTCGACCTTAGCGAGCTATGTGTCTGCCGGTGAATTAGCCGTTAATTCTTTTCATCATCAGATGATCAAGCAAGTGGCCCCTGGCTTTAAAGTCGTCGCCACGGCGCCTGACCAAGTGGTTGAAGCGATTGAAGCAACAGCCGGTGGTCTGCAATTGGGTGTTCAATGGCATCCAGAAGAAATGCAGCAAGTTAATCCGACGATGGCCGCGTTATTTAACGGGTTTATTGCCGCGAGTCAAGCTTAAACAAGTCATGTTTCGAGGGGAAGTTTTTAACAGATGCAAACAATAAAAAAATGGGTCAGTGGTCTAGGGATTATCACCCTAGGGTTAGTTTTAGCAAGTTGTGGGACGAAATCTAACAGCGCTAAAACAAGCGATAAAACGTTGACCGTAACGGCAGCACAAGCCATCGCCACGGCCGATCCGAATAAAGCGGACGACGTGGTCAGTCAAGCTGCATTAGCGCAATATATGGAGGGACTCTACACGACCAATCAACAAGGCAAGATCGTGCCCGCTATTGCTAAAAAGATTGTTAAACCAACGAACGGTGGTAAGACTTATACGTTCGACCTACGTCATAACGCGAAGTGGGCGAACGGTAAAGCCGTCACGGCCGCTGACTTTGTCTATTCAATGCAACGGCAAGTGAGTCCAACGACCAAGTCACAAGAAATCGGCCACGTGGCGGAAATCAAAAATGCCCCAGCGATAACGAGTGGTAAAAAGGCTGTCAGCACGCTGGGGGTTAAAGCATTAGGCAAGTATAAACTGCAATTGACATTAGCCAAACAGATTCCTTACTTCAATTACCGATTAGCCACTGAAATCTATCCGTTGAATAAAGCCTTTACGGAAAAGTATGGCAATAAATACGGGACGTCGGCAGCGAAGACGTTATCGGATGGGCCATATGTCTTAAAGAGCTGGGATGGGACCAATGATACGTGGCATTATGTGAAAAACAACCATTATTATGACGCGAAAAACGTCCGCATCAAAAATATTAAGGTTCAAACGGTGAAGACCAACAGTACCGCGCAGAATTTATTTGAAAGCAATGCGGTGCAAGTGACCCAGATTACCGGGACCCAAGTGGCCAGTGCCAAACGGGGCGCTTTGAAGCACAACCTGACGATTACCAAGTTGAACCAATTGTACTTCATGCCATGGAACAACAAACGTTCCGTGACTAAGAATGCTGATTTACGGCGAGCTGTTAGTTATGCGTTGAATCGGCGCTCATTAGTGACCAATGTCTTGAAGGATGGCTCGGTGGCAGCCACATCGCTAGTTCCAAGTGGTAACACAAGCAATCCTAGCACGGATAAAGATTTTAATACCGATACTGGTAATTTGTATGCTTATAGCCCTGCTAAAGCGAAGACTTACTGGAAGAAAGCCCAAGCTAGTCTGGGTAAGAAAAAGCTGACCTTGCAATTATTGACTAATGACACTGACGTGAACAAGTCGGCGGCGGAATTTATTCAAGCAGCGATTGAAAAGCATCTATCAGGTGTCACGGTGACGGTTAAGTCCGTCCCGTTGACGAATGAAATCTCAAACTTGAGCAAGGGTAACTTTGACTTTGCTACTTTAGCTTGGTCGAGTGATTTCCAAGACCCCATTGATTTCTTGGATAAAGCGTCAATGCGGACTTCGGTCAACTTTGGGAAGTATCACAATACGCAATATGAAGGCTTGATTTCGACCTTAGCAGCTGGGACCCAATCACCAACGGCTCGCTACCAAACAGCTCAACAAGCAGCTAAGTTTGTGGCCAGTCATCAAGGGGTAACGCCGTTGTATCAGACGGCGGCAGCGCACTTGGTTAGCAGCAAGGTTGGCGGGATTCACTTCAGCTTGTTGCGCGATACCCTTTATCGGTACGCCTATTGGAAATAAACGGATTTGTTTCACGTGAAACGTTAAAAGACGTCATCTACTTCATGAGATGACGCCTTTTTTACGCTTGGTGCTAGTTGAAATTGCCGCCTGCCGGTTGGTTCCTAAAACGCTGGAACGCCATGGACTATTTTGAAGCCAAAGTGCGGTCTTCAAAACTGGCCTTGGCCTAAGTCCGAGTAGCCCACTCGCACTAAGGCCAACGACACGGCTGAGCATTTTAGGAACCAACCTCTCAGCTAGATGACTAAACTAAAAATAATCAATTGTTGATTCCTTAATAGCCGTTAATTAACGGCGGGCGGGCCAGAATTGGCTCAGTGGTGTCGTTTGACTTAGTCGAGTGATTTTCTCGAGTTAGTCAAAGCCCGGCTTATGAGACCGTTTTGTGGCTCATAAACGCGGCCACCACGTTCCAGCCGATTTTGGCCCAACCAGAGTGGCAATTTAAACCAACTAGCACCAAACGTGTCTTTTTTATACATTTATTCAGCTAATTAATGTATAAAAATGTATTTTTAATGAATTATATTGTATTAATACTCATTTAAGCCTATACTGAATTTACTTTTGTGACGGAGGAACGGTTGAATGAAGTTAAGCAAGTTGGGGCAATTCTGGTGGTTAGCGTTATTAAGTTGTTTAGTTGTTTTGAGTTTGGGTGGTAATGCCCAAGCGGCAAGTGACCAGTCATTAGCGCAAGTGAAAGCGAAGGGTACTTTGGTGATGGGGACGTCACCGAACTACCCACCGTATGAATTTCAGATTAATGAGCATGGCAAGTCGAAAATCGTTGGGATGGACGTCGAGATCGGTAAGCAAATTGCCAAGGATCTTGGCGTTAAGCTAGTTGTTAAAAAGTTGTCGTTTGATTCATTATTACCGGCACTAACGACGGGTAAAGTCGATATGATTTTATCCGGGATGAGCCCGACCCCGGCCCGGCGAAAAAATGTGGACTTCACTAACATTTACTATACGGAAGGTGAAGCCATTCTCATCAATCGAACGGATCAGGCCAAGTATCAGACAAAAAAGTCATTGGCTGGTCAAAAGGTCGCCGCTGAAACTGGAACACTACAATATAACTTGATTAAGCAGCAGATGCCTGCCTCGAAGTTGACTGGGATGAGTAGTGCGGCCAACTTGATCTTGGCGCTAAAGACGCATAAAGTTGCGGCGGTAGTCAAGGGGACCGCTTCGGCAACGGCATACGCGAAGAATGATCCGAGCCTAATGGCGATCGATGGTCATTTCAAGACTAGCAGTGCGCAAGCGGGTAACGCGATTGCACTCAAAAAAGGTTCAACGAGTTTAAAAGTGGCGATTAATCAGTCGCTGACTAAGATCAAAGCCCATCATTGGATTCAGAAACGTTATTTGAAAACGGCGGGGAAATACTTGAAGGTCAATACGGCGGATACGTCGATGTGGCATTATCGTGACTATTTCGCTAAAGGCCTTGAGTACACGCTATTGATCGCCATTGTCGGGATTATTGGTGGGAGTCTGTTAGGGATGTTGTTAGCGATGCTACGGTTCAACGCGGTGCGGCCGTTACGCTGGTTAGCGACCGGTTACGTTGAGTTTGTCCGCGGTACACCGTTAATGGTCCAAATCATGTTTGTCTACTTTGGCATTGGGATGATTGTCGATGTCTCGGCATTAGTTGCTGGGATGATTGCGATCGTCTTAAATAGTGGGGCCTACTTGAGTGAAATTATTCGCGGTGGGATTCAAGCTGTCGATGCTGGTCAGACGGAAGCCGCGGAGAGTTTAGGCCTATCCAAAGGGGCAACGATGCGTTATGTGGTCTTACCACAGACGTTGAAAATCATCTGGCCATCATTGGGGAATCAGTTCATTAACTTAATTAAAGATACCTCCATGGTGTCGATTATCGGGGTTACCGAGTTGATCTATCAATTGGGAATTGTTCAAGCGGATACGTATCGTGGTGTGGCACCGATTGGAATTGCCATGGTAATCTATTTTGTTATCTGTTGGGTCTTGACGCGTTTATTACGGTATTACGAAAACCGCTTAAATCGTGGTCATGCCCGTCAGTTAAATTAAGCTTTTAAAAGCACTGTCTAAGCCTAGTTGAGATTAACTGGGCTTGGACAGTGCTTTGTCGTGTAACAGGCTAATTATGGTTTGAATCAGATTTACTCGGCACTCATGATAAGGCTTTCACCTAGTTGCCGAAGTAAGCTATAATGAATTTAACAGTCAGAGGGGGCTTTTATCATGGAACTGCAAGTCGGAATGCTCGTTAAAGCGCAGAATCAGCAAATCTATCGCATTTTAGCGTTAGTTGATCATCAACAACAAGTTTTGGTTCAGGCCACAGCAGTTCCAGCTCAACCGGTGCTAATGATTGCCGTGACGGCGATTACGCAAATCGTGAGTGATGGGGTGGTTGGGGTCGCAGGGGCCGATGTTCGGTTGAATGCCATTGCCTTAGCCGGTTGTCACTACGCCCCGCAGATTAAAACGACTTTGGCACAGTTACCGATTGGCGCGTGCGTCTTACTGCAACGTGAGGGTAATAATTCACATGATGCGAAAGCTGTGTCGGTATGGACGCAACAGCATGCGAAGCTGGGATATTTACCACGAAGTCTAAATGGCGTTTATGCGATCTTAATGGATCAGGGGCACTTGTTATACGGTGTTGTTGAAACGGTATCAGTCGTGCATCAGCAAGTCACAATAATCTTATTTGAAAGTGTCGCTGCCCAAGCTGGCGTGCCAGCGCTACGAGTCAGACAGCAGCTCGCTAAGACGACTGCGCCAAGTCTAGCGGCGGTGCCTAGTGATTTACTGATGACGCCATTAGGTCATTTAACGGTCAAAAGTAACGGTCGGCCAATTACGTATCAAGTGACGGCGCTAAACCCTTGGCTCACACCGGATGATAGCTGCTTTGTAACGAAGCGCTATTTTATTACGCCTAACTGGTCAGCCGTTCAAGATCAACAATTGGTGACTTGTGCTCCTAATGGTGCGGCCGACGTGGTCGATGCTTGGAATAATCCCACTGACCAGGCGGTGATTTTAACGAATCCGGATAGTTTTTACGTTGTCGGGATTAGTACGAAGACGATGACGGGGGATAACGATAATCTGCCGAGTGACCGCACTCAGGCCCAAGCGATTTATCGCGTTGGTAAGGTGGCTGACCATCAAGCGCTGGGATTTGTGGTGAGCTGGGTTTCGTATGGCGATCCGCATGCACAGATTGCATTGAATTTAGCGTTGGCGTATCCTGAAAAAGCCGCTCGTCTGCCGTATGTTGCACGGACGGCGCATCATCAACAAGCGACATTCAACCAAGCTGAATTAGCTGCTTTATTGGTGTCCGGCCTACCTAATCAACAATTAGGATTAGAATTGGAACCGAGTGTGACGCCCTTTACGATTGAAAAGTTGCGGACGACTTTGGGTGATGAGGTCTATCATGGCTTGGCCAGTTATCAACGCTATGTGCATCTAGCGGCGGGAAGTGCGGATGGCGTGGATCAAGCTCTATTACAAGCCTTGATTCATGCGACGTTATATCACGAAATTGCCAGTATGCGGTTTTATCTGCCCACACTGGGGATCGTGAATCAGCCGATCTATCCGTTTCAATTATTCAGTGACTACTTGAATAAAAACGATCCACAAGCCACAGCAATGTTAGCTTTTTATAATTTTGAAGCGGTCGAAGTTCAAGAAGTACCAGTGAAAGAGATTTCAGCGTTAGCAATTATTGATCAGCCGGAACATCCGCAACGGGTCTTGGCACCGGATGAACCAGATTGGTTACAAATCTTTATGAATCGTTGGCAGGATTGAGGTTTGGTACTAGTTAAAATTGCCGCCTGCCGGTTGGTTGCTAAAATGCTGGAACGCCATGGGTCATTTTGAAGCCAAAACCCGGTCTTCAAAACTTACCTTGGTCTAAGTCCGAGAAAAACACTCGCACTAAGACCAACGACACGGCTGAACATTTTAGCATCCAACCTCTCGGCTAAATTTACGATTGACAATAAATAATCATTAATTCCCGTTAATTAACGTCGGGCGGGCCAGAATTGGCTCAGTGGTGTCGTTTATCTTAGTCGGTGGTTTTCCGACTTAGATAAAGCCCGGCTTGGAAGCCCGCACTTTGGCTTCCAAACGCGGCCACCACGTTCCAGCCGATTCTGGCCCAACCAGAGTGGTAATTTAAGCCGACTAGCACCAAGCGTAAGTAGAGTGGTATTGGCATAAAGATTTTGAGTTTAGTTTAGCGCAGGTTGGGCTGGATGACGCTCAGTGGTGAAATTTTACTTGGCCGTTTTTTTCGGCCTAGTGAAAGCCCGGCTTGCGAGACCGTTCTTTGGCTCGCAAACGTGGCCACCACGTTCCAGCGTCAAATCCGGCCTAACCGGAGCGGCAAGTAACTATGGGGGATTGAATTTTAAGAACGGGGTGGTTGTAAATGAAATGGCGAGCATTGGGACTCACATTAATTGCTGGACTGGCAATAAGCGGTTTATCTGCGCAAGCAGCAAGTCGGCCGAAGTCAGACTGGTTACATACTAAGGGTAATCGGATTGTCGATGCCCAGGGCAAGACGGTTCGGATTAGCGGGGTTAATTGGTTCGGCTACAATACCGGCACGAATACATTTGACGGTGTCTGGACGGCCAACTTGGATAAGACGGTCAAGTCGGTGGCTAACCATGGCTTTAACACGATTCGAGTGCCGTTTTCGGTCCAACTCTTAAAAGCTTGGTCGCAGAAAAAGTATCCGCAAGCTAACATTAATCTCAGTACGAACGCTGCTTTAAAAGGCAAGAATAGTTTGCAAATCTGGAGTCGGTTTTTAGCTGATTGCCAAAAAGACGGCTTAAAGGTGATTGTGGATATTCATAGTGCCAAGAGTGATCCGCAAGGCCAAAATGCGCCGCTGTGGAAAGCGGGAAGCTATACCACTAAGGATTATTATGCAGCGTTGAGCTGGCTAGCTAAACGGTATAAGAAAAACGATACGATTATTGGCTATGACTTGAAGAACGAACCCCATGGGATGGTAACTGACAGTAGTTACGCCAAGTGGGACGGGTCCAAGGCAGCTAACAATTGGCGTTATATCGCTGCGAAAGCTGGGAATAAAGTTCTGAAAGCTAACCCGCATGCGCTTGTTTTTGTCGAAGGGGTGCAAGTGACACCCAAAAAGTGGGCGACCGGGTATAAGAAGTCGGCCCAATATAATTATGCGTTATGGGGCGCTAACTTACGGGGCGTTGCGAAATATCCGGTTAAGTTGAAGAAGCGCCAATTGGTCTATTCAATCCATGATTACGGTCCGAGTGTGGCACCAGGTAGTAGCTGGGTGCAAGGAAACTTTACGTATAACTCATTGATGAAGAACTATTGGCGGCCGAATTGGTATTATATCCATGCCAATAAAAAGGCCCCCTTATATCTTGGTGAATGGGGCGGTTATTTCAGCGGTTCTAACTTGAAGTGGATGAAAGCCGAACGTAAGTTGATCAAGACGCACAAGTTGAACTTTACGTATTGGTGTTTGAATAATAATTCAGCGGATACGGGCGGTCTATTGACTAGTAATTGGACTAGTTGGAATTCGAAACTGTATCGGTTCGTGAAACCCGCATTATGGCAGTCCAAAAAAGGCCAATTTTATGGACTGGACGGTCAAGTTAAATTAGGAACATCTGGGTTACGGAAACCATAATATTAAGGCGACTGGAAATTTTCCAGCCGCCTTGTCACTTAAAGCTTAAATTGGTTGAGTAGTTGTGCGCGCTTGGCGGGGGACTTTTTCTCGACTTGCGCGAAATTATGCCACTTGAAGTGCCATAAACGGGTTTTTAAAAAGGTCCCGCGGAATAACAATTTGGCGAGCGGAGCGCCAAAGATTAAACGATAAGCCCAATTAGGGGTACTCATCGTGGTGATGATCTCGATCTTAGGTTGCTTGACGAGTTTGGTTTGCATGTTGTCAGCCCGGTAGAGCTGGTCTTTGGCATAGACTTTGTCCAAAAAGCCCTTCGTCATCGCGGGCATGACTTCCCACCAAACTGGGAACATGAAGATGATTCGGTCGGCCGCTAATAAACGCTGCTGATAATCCGCGACTTGCGGATCAATGGCGCGACCCCGGCGCCAATTAGTTAAATCGGCCGCAGACATGACTGGATTAAAGCCATCTGCATGTAAGTCAATCAGATCAATTTGATTGTTTTCCACGCGAAGTTGCGCTAAGACTGATTGAAGTAAGGCAGCTAGAAATGACCGGTGATGGGGCACATTATTGCCAGCAGTGGCCGTATAGGGATGATCAAAAATAATAACAGTTTTCATAAGTAAGACCTCGTTTTTTTAATTAATTTCGTTAGTATAGCGACTAGTCATGACGAGTGCCTTAACAATTGTTAAGTGGGAGGAATTTCGATGGAACTACCAGCATATCTTGGTCAGCAATTTCCTGAATTAAAGGCGCATTGGCCTCAATTAAAGTCGTTGTTTGTGCCGCAGCAAGTGCCAGCGGGGACGACGTTACTAAGTGAGGGACAAGTCGCCACGGAGATTTACATTGTGACGAGTGGGGCGTTGCGGTTATGGCATAACAGTGAACGTCAGGAGATTACTTTGCAATTCTTCTTTGAGAATCAACTGGTGTCTTCCTTTGAAAGTTTCTACCTTGACCAACCGAGTCGTTTCTCGATTGAAAGTTTTGAGCCGACTAGCGTTTTGGCACTATCGAAATCAGCCTTCACTCAGCTTCAGCAGCAATACCCAACGATTGAGCCGGCCATTACGCGCTTTATTTGCGAACGATTTATTAGTTATCGCAACGTCTTTTTAGATCAGTTGTCGTTGTCGCCCGTTGAACGCTACCAGAAATTGCAGGCTGATGAGCCAGATATTTTGGATCGGGTACCACTACAATTAGTGGCATCATATCTAGGGATTACCCCAGTCTCGTTAAGTCGGATTCGGCGGCGTTTGAAACCAGAAGCCTAAAAAAATCGCGTTCCCAGCAGTTAAATGGGAACGCGATTTTTTTTAATTTGTCGTAAACTTTTGCGCCGCCGTTAACATGTCAGCGGTCTGCTGGTTCATCAATGGGGGTAATTGATCAAAGTCGAAGTAGTCTAACTGCAAGGTTTCATCGGTGGCTGCCCCTAATAACTGGCCGCCGACTGCTCGGACTAAGTAGAGCATACTAATGGTCTGGGTAACATCGCCGTTCGGATAGGTGGTCTCACCGCGGTCAAAGATTTGAATCGGTGCCACGATGTCGACTTTTAAGCCGCTATCTTCTTTGTATTCGCGAACACAAGCTTGGGCGTAAGTCTCGCCATATTCGAGATAGCCACCCGGAAGACTCCAATTATGGGTGTCCGTACGCAAGTTCAGGAGCACTTGATGCTGGTCGTTAAGCAGAATACCAGCCGCAGTATTTAAAATCAATGGTTTATGGCCGACGAGGGCGCGGATTTCTTGGATGTAATTTGCCATGTCATCACGACTTTCGTTTTAGGATACCTTTAGTATAACCGAAAGCGATGGTCGACGTTGGTTGATTAAATTTTACTAAGAACGCTGAATGCGGATGAGGACTGGATTCTGACCGCCTCGTCGTTAATTAGTCAAGTTGCGTATCAGCAAAATTTTAGTTAAGATGGAAGCTATGTGTTGTTGATTATCGCGACTTGTTCTTTACAAATGAAAAGAGAGAAAGTTATGCAGAGAAAATTAAGTACGGGCCAGATGCAAATGATTGCACTGGGCGGCACGATTGGGGTCGGTCTCTTTATGGGGGCTGGTTCCACCATTAAGTGGACGGGGCCGTCAGTGTTAATCGCGTATCTGGTTTCGGGAGCGTTTCTTTACTTGATCATGCGAGCCCTGGGTGAAATGTTATACGTTGATCCCAATACGGGCTCATTTGCCAAGTTCGCTTCTGAGTACATTCATCCGGTGTTCGGCTATCTAACGGCTTGGAGCAACGTCTTCCAATTCGTGGTCGTGGGGATGAGTGAAATGATTGCGCTGGGTGGCTATTGTCGGTTTTGGTGGCCGAATCTGCCGGACTGGGTGCCAGGATTAATTGCCATTATCTTCTTATGTGTGGCCAACCTGATCTCGGTCAAGATGTTCGGGACGTTAGAGACTTGGTTCTCCCTGATTAAAGTGGTGACGATTATCCTGATGATTATTGTCGGTTTAGGCTTAATCTTATTCGGCTTTGGGAACCATGGTCACGCCATCGGGATTAGTAATTTATGGCGTCACGGTTTCTTTACCGGCGGGGTCAAAGGGTTCGTCTTCGCCTTGTCGATCGTGTTGGCATCCTATCAAGGGATTGAGCTGATTGGGGTCACTGCCGGTGAAGCGGAGAATCCACAGAGTACGTTAGTTAAAGCAATTCGGTCGACGGTTGCGCGGATTCTAATCTTTTATGTCGGGGCAATCTTTGTCATCGTCAGTATCTACCCTTGGGATCAGTTAAATCAGATTGGGTCACCATTCGTCCAAACGTTTGCCAAGATTGGGATTACCGCGGCCGCGTCAATCATCAACTTTGTGGTGATTACCGCTTCACTTTCCGGAGCCAATTCCGGGATTTATAGTGCTAGTCGGATGACGTATACATTGGCTGAAAATCATCAATTACCGCATAAGATGACGCTTTTGAATCGTCATGGCGTGCCGTTTTACGCCGTGATTTCGATTTCAGCGGGGATCTTGATCGGGATTATCTTGAACGTGGTGTTACCGATGTTCTTTAAGGATGCGAGTGAGATTTTCGTGATGGTTTACAGTTCCATTGTATTGCCAGGAATGGTGCCGTGGATCGTGATTTTGATCAGCCAGATTGAATTTCGGCGACAGAATGCTGATAAAATGGCCGATCATCCGTTTAAAATGCCATTGTCACCATATTCAAACTATGCCACCTTAGCCTTCTTAGCATTAACGTTGATTTTTATGTTTATTAATCCGGAAACGCGTTATTCGATTTTAGTGGGAGTCGTTTTTTTAGCGATTATGACGATTATTTATTTCCGCAAGTATCATCATCGAGTAGATACGGAAGCTTAGGTCAAAGGTGTTCATCCAAATGGGTGAGCACTTTTTATTTTCCCTTGAAATGCGGTAAACTAAGTAACATTAATGAGCAGAAATGAGGTGGCCTAACGATGGTCAAACAGGGACATTATGCCAAGTCCAGTCGTAAGAAAATGGTGCGGCAGTTTAAACAACATCATGCCCAACATGAAGCGCGGGCGATTGATCCGTTAAAAATCAAAGCTTTCCTATTGGTTCGCTATCATTTAACACAGGCTAAACGACAACGCGTGGTCGTCCAAAAGACGATGCAGCAATTCTTCGGTAATTGGCTTGATCTGGCGACTGCCCCCGAAAATGGGCAGATCTGGGATGTCACGGCGTTAACCAAGCAAACGTTACAACTATCAGGGTATCAAGTGCCATGGCAATATTATGCGATTTTGAATCAGCAATTCAGTGGTTGGCAGGATTTCCTACTTAAAGAAGTCCCCGCGGTGCCGTTAGAAGACCGGTTAAGCTTAATCAAGTCACTGACACCGACGACGTGGCTTGATAGCTTGAGTCAACAATTGGCCGTGAATGGGTTGATTGGCACTTGGGGGCGTGAGCACTTAGCACAAGTCACCGCCGAACAAGTGTCACAATTACAAACCAGCTTAGTGAAAGATGGTCATATAGATTGGGCGGCAGTTGCCGCAGTCTGCGCCCCGATTCAGATTGACCTTGCTAGTTTTGATCAAGGCGTGCAGGGCTTGATCCGCCGTCTTGAAAAGCTTTCTTCAAATGATTTTGACTAATTAGTAAAGATAAAAATAATCTCACTGGTCTGATGACTAGTGAGATTATTTTTTACGCTTGATAGGCATAGACAGCTGCAATCGCATTACTGATTTCTGGGGTAACAGGTAAGTAATTGAATGGTAACCCGGATTTTGCGAGGGCTTGCATCAAATGTTCGCGGTAGAACGTATTCTTTTCTAAAACCGAACCGGTAAAGGCTAAATTGACGGTATCAGTTGCGGTCCAGCGACCTTTATGACGCGCTTGTAGGATGGTTGCGGCTAAGCCAGTGGTGGCCGTCTCAACCATAGTATTGGCATGCGGATCACCCTTGGTAGCTTGATCCAAAACAAACGGGGCTAACTTCGCCACGTGGCCTTTGTCCCATTGATAAAAATGGTCGATGAGTTCAAAGACGGAGTTTAACTTTAAATGGGTCAACAAAGCTTTACTGAATGGCGACAGCGTACCGGCATCGGTCTCAGCCGTGAGTTGTTGTACAGCGAGGCGACTCAGTTGATAACCACTGCCTTCGTCGCCCAACAAGTGGCCCCAGCCGCCCGCACTGAATTGCCGTTTGCCGTTAGTCCCAATGACTACTGAGCCAGTTCCCGCGATGGTGACTAAGCCAGCTTGTCCGTGTAATTTAGCGATTTGCGCCAATTGTGCATCGTTCATTAAGTTAACTTGTGGTACGGGGACATTGATTTGTTGACGAAAACGTTCAACAAACGGATAGGCGCGCAAGCCGGCAATGCCAACAGTTACGGCCTGGCAGGTGCCGTCAATTTTAGCTAGTAAGTTTTGAACGGCATTGCGGACATTATTCAGTGCTCGTAAATCGTCGACCATTAAGTTGGCCGGTCCGGTCACGACTGTTTTAATCGGCTGACCGGATAATTGATAAGCGATGGCAGTGGTATTGGTACCTCCGCAATCGACCCCAATGACATAATCCATTTCAAAAAATTCCTCCTTGATTTAAAGCGCGTCACGAACGACCCCGTCGGCTTTTTTGAGCCGGTCATGGGCGGTGGTAGCGTCAACTTGCGCCAATGCCATCACAATCGCCGTTTTAACGTCGTGCCCCGCTGATTCGAATAGCGTGCTGGCAGTTGTTGAATCAACGCCGGTCGCGAGTTCTATGATGTGTTTGGCCCGAATAACGAGTTTCTCGTTAGTGGGTTTCACGTCTACCATTAGATTATGATACACCTTACCGATTTTGACCATTGAAATCGTTGACAACATGTTTAAAACCATCTTTTCGGCGGTCCCGGCTTTTAATCTAGTTGAACCAGATAAGACTTCGGGACCTGGAGTGACTTCAATCGCCACTTGCGCAATATTGCTGATTTCGGCATGGTCATTGCAGGCCAGACTAATGGTCGCTGCGCCAATCTCATTGGCATAAGTTAAAGCGCCAATCACATATGGCGTGCGCCCGCTAGCCGCGATGCCAACAACGGCGTCATGGACGGTTAAGGTAAGGTCTTTTAAATCTTGGACGCCTAAAGTCAGCGAATCTTCCGCGCCTTCAACAGCGACTGTCATTGCTTTTTGACCACCGGCGATAATGCCGCGGACCATGGCGGGGTCGGTGCCAAAGGTTGGGACACATTCGGCGGCATCGAGCACGCCTAAGCGTCCGCTAGTTCCGGCCCCCATGTAGATGAGTCGGCCGCCAGCTTTAAATGCGGCGACGATTAAGGCAACTGCCTTGGCAATGGCTGGTAGTTGGGATTGGATGCTCTGGCTGACTTTGGCATCTTCTTGATTCATCAAGGTGACGATGTCGGCAATGGACATCTCATCTAAATGCGCGCTGGCCGGATTGCGGCTTTCAGTGGTGAGTTGATTGATGTTTTTCACGATTTTTCTCCTTTTTGGTTTAGATTTTTAGCGATTATTTTAGTATTGATTAGATTAAATTTGCCACTCTGGTTGGGCTAGAATCGGCTGGAACGTGGTGGCCACGTTTATGAGCCGAAGGGCGGTCTCATAAGCCGGGCTTTTACTAAATCGGAAAATCACCGATTAAGTAAAACGACACCACTGAGCCAATTCTAGCCCGCCCGGCGTTAAATAACGGCCATTGATCAGTTAATGAGGATCTTCTTAGTCAGTAAATTTAGTTAAATGGCTGGTTTCCAATAATGAATCAGTTAATTGATATTAGGTATAAGGTCATGCAGTGTTGGTTAATAAAAGCGATGGTGACTATCACCAGCTAGAAAGTTTTAACCGGAGCGGAAAAATAACCCCTTACGTTCCCTCACACTTTGACACAAAAGAGGAGCCACGGCAACTAATTGCCGCAGCTCCCCCAGCTGACTGTCATTTATGAGCTTGCGCATCCTCAAACCGAAATTTCATCCATGGTCGGATGTACGGAATTAGGAACTGTTCATCAGCGACTAAATGGCCGACAACGTTTTTATGCTGATCAATATTAGGCATTGGTTGTTTCACAATGTTGACTTCACCTTTATATTGGCCGAATGAATCGTTCCCAATAACCACATCACCGGGTTGCAAGGTTGCAACGGGGTGGTTAACTGGAATCGATTGATCCTTATACTGCAACTTAACAAAAGTCGAGCGAACACTGTAACTGTTGACATCGCCACGATTGAAATGCTGATGATCGAGTAAGATCTCGCGTTCCAATGGGGTGGCAGCTGCGTCGAAATCAACCGCTAAGCTGAGTTGGTCCTGATTAAGCTGGCTCAATTGTTTCAATTCATCATCACTGGCGAATTGGTTGCTGATTAAGACATCATCGATGAGACCAGTCGCAAATAAATGCTTGGCTTGTACGACGATTGGTAAGTCCCGGTGCATTTCCAAGGTCGGCAAGCCATCGTTAAATGGATGTGGCCCAGTCGTCGCCACTTGTGAGGTCACAAAAGCCGCGGTCTTTAAGCCCATTTGCCGATACTTCTCGGTACATTTGGTAAAGAAGTCTAAGTCTAGCCCGGTAAAACGTTGCGGATAGAAGTTGTGGCACCCGCTTAGCCGTTGCTTGTTTGGTAAATAAGACATAATGTTGCCGATATTCCCGGTATCAACGGATAAGTTTAATTCGATATCCAGACCGGAATCTTCGTAACTCATCATTGATTCGGTTAAGCCGTCAAAGTTCGCGTCCAGCCGAATGGCACTGGCCCCCAATTGCTTGAACAAGCCTAAGTGGTGATAATCAACGCCCAGGGTGTCAAATAGCCGTGGATTGGCATCAATCGTGACAGACATCCCTAAGTCGTTAGCAACCGTGAACACTTTTTTGAATTGTGCTAAGATGGCATCTTTATTCTCCGGGGTAACATCGAGTAAACTAGCGAAGACCCGTTTGAAGCCATACTTAGCAGCGGTTTTCAGATAAGTAATACTTTGTTCAGTCGGCGCTTTGGTCGGATAAACTGAAATTCCTAACATAACTCTTTAACCCTCTTATTCTGCTGGAACCGCATCAGCGGCCGCAGCTTTAGCCGCATCTTCAGCGGCTGCTTGTTGTTCGTTCTTTAATTGGTTCCGATCCCAAATTTTGAAGAATGGGTAGTAGATAAACGTCGCCATGACGATATTAACCACACATAAGACGGCGGCACGCCAGTCCCAAGCGGTGGTCATTAAGGCGCCAATTGGTCCTGGCAATGTCCAAGGCACTAAGGCGACCGTCCGACTGATCATATGGGTAATTGTCGCAAACCAAGTTAAGATCCCCATCGCTAATGGTGCTAAAACGAATGGAATCGCGAAGTAAGGGTTCATAACAATGGGCACCCCGAAGATTACGGGTTCGTTAATGTTGAAGAGCCCTGGAATAATTGTGACTTTCCCAATTGTCTTCCCATAACTCGACTTGGAGAAGAAAGCCAATAAAATACATAGTGACAAGGTTGCCCCGGCACCGCCAACATAGACGAACCACTGGAAGAATTGTTCGGTCATGAAGTGTGGCGCATTGGCAGCGGTAACGGTACCTTTAGCCACGGCCGCCATGTTGGCATTCAGGTTCGGGTACCAGAGTGGCCAGAAGATTGGGGTGGCTAAAGCAGCCCCGTGAATCCCGAATAACCAAACGATATCAGTCAATAAGATTGGGACGATGACTGAGATTAAGTTATCTTTCCCAAAGTAAGCTAACGGACTGAAGACCCATTGTAAGAACGTGTTAACGTCAAAGTTAAAGCCAACGTGAATGGTCCAAGCAACCACGATTAAGAAGGTCGCAGGAATCAGCGCTGAAAATGACGCAGCGACAGCGGGTGGTACCCCGTCTGGCATGCTAATGACCAAGTGATGGTCACGGCAAAAGCGGGTGACTTCCGCAGTCGCAATCCCGGCCAACATAGCGGTAAATAGTCCCGCCGCCCCAAAGTTAGTCAGTGGCACGACGGTCGCCGCGGCCTTTAAGCTTAACGCTTTCATCGCGGCCGGAGTCGATGCGGCAATTGGTTTGACCGCAAGCAGTAAGAATACCATAACTGATACGACCCCAGTTGAAATTCGGTCAAAATCATAGCCTTCCGCTAAACGCCCCGCAATCGCGAAGGCCGCGTAAATGGCCATAAACCCCATTGAAAAATTAATTGGAATAGCTAAACCAGCTGCATAGGGTTTAATGAAATTGGTCCAAGCCGCAAGTGGGAATTGGGTAACAACTGTAAAGAATGACCCCACGATGGCGACTGGAATAATGACCGCCATCCCGTCACGAATTGCGCGTAAATACCGGTTCGCGGCAATTTTACTCATGACGGCAACGGTCTTATCTTTCCATGAACTTGATTGATCCATCAGAAATTCATCTCCTTAAAAAATTTAAAACACTCCCAGTCGGTTGAATTACAACCTTTCTGGTGCTTTAAGTTAATGCATTAACTTGAAATCTGTGGCAAGTATAGCATATTATAGTGAATGAGTTAACGCTTACATTGCTTTTAAATGGCCAAAGTGACATAATCAGCCTGTAAGTATAGACATTTAATGTGTTAAGTTGGAAAATGGCGGAGGTGGCGGTCGTGAGTCGAAAGGAACCAATCTATCAAACGATTTTAAATGCTTTGATCTTGGAATTAAATTCTAATCGCTTTAAGAAGAACGCACCGTTTTATAGTGAAAAAGAATTACGTGAAAAGTACCAAGTCAGTTCGACCACGGTCGTGCGGGTGTTGAATATGCTAGCTGATCAAGGCTATATCCATCGAATTCAAGGGAAGGGCAGTTTTGTGTCGAAGTTCAATCGCGGCACGGCTGTGAAGATTACGGATACCCACGCCTATGATTTGGATGATGAACAAGTTGCCGTGTTAGTCGTCAATGAGACGACTCCCGTTAAGGCGCGGAGTAAGTTTGAGACGACCACCCCCGTCTGGTACTTTGAACGGTTGCGTGAGATTCAGCAGGTGCCGTTTGAATATTCGCAGTCTTGGTATTTAAAGTCGTTGTTACCGCCAGCTAGTGTGAGTCGGCCACGGTTGATTCATTCGTTGTATGCGTTGATCCGTAAACACGCGCAGCTAGATCTGGCCCAGCAGCCGTTTGAACAAGAATATGCCGTAACGGTCGTGCCTAACCAGCGGGTCGCTGATTACTTGCACGTCACCTTGGATGCGCCGGTTGTTAAAGTTGAGCGGTGGGTCTTTCGTGAAGATCAAATTTTGGAATATACGTTGAGTTACTTATTGCCGAATTATTTTGGGTTACATCTGACTAGCACCGCCCAGCCGCGGGTCGCTAGTGAAATTCGTTAGGTTGGGGGAGTGATGGGTTAATGTCCATTCATAGTAATAACTTTTTTTCAAATGTCTTACGACGGCAGGTGACAGTTAATGTCATCTTGCCAGAACCAACCGGGCCGACTGGTGGGGTGTTGTCGGCGTACGCCCAGGGACCGCAATTATTGCCAACGATTTGGCTGCTACATGGCTTGGGTGGTGATGCCACGACTTGGTTACGGCGGACGGCTATTGAGCAGTTGGCGACGCAGTATCGAGTCGCTGTCGTGATGCCGCAGACCGAACGGGGCTTTTATACGGATATGGTTCACGGCCCACATTACTGGTCGTTTTTAACGCAAGAATTACCCGCACGAATGCAGTATATCTTTCCGTTGGCGACCGACCGTGCCCGTAATTATGTCATGGGAAATTCAATGGGTGGTTATGCAGCATTGCGTTGGGCGCTCAGTGAGCCGAAACGTTTTGCCGCCGTGGCAGCCTTATCACCAGTTGCTGATCTAGCACGTTTTCGAACGGAGCAAGCGGCCATTATGCCTGATATGGACTTGGCCTTTGATCCGCAGCAGTTGGACGATTCATCAGTGAGCCTAACGCATTTGTTAGCCCATTATCAGCCAGTCACTCCAGGCTTACGGGTCTTAGCAACGACTGGTAGTGCAGATATCTTACGCTCGATGGATTTAGCATTACGGCCTCAGTTGGCGGCTCAGTTTGGCACGGACTTTACGTGGCAGGAACAAGTCGGCCATCATGATTGGTCATTATGGAATCAACAATTACCAGCCGCGATGCATTGGTTAATGAAGGGAAGTTGGCAAGTTGTCTAATTTTAAACCGAAATTACGCCATTATAATTTATGGAAACAAACGGGATTGGCATTGATTCCGTTACTATTAGCGGTAATCGCATATCCTGTCTTACCCGCAAAGATTTTTGTGCCAACCTCGATTAGTGGCCTTGAACCATGGGGGATTCGGAGTAATATTTTTGTTTATCCGTTATTTTGTTTTGTTCTTTGGCTCTTGGCATGGGCGTTTATCTACTTTAATCGCCTTTACGAAAAAAATTTAAAGGTGACACATCAGGCGTACAAACCTTTGGAGAACTATTATATCTGGGGTTGCTGGGTCTTGGATGGCTTAGCGGTAGTCATGGTTTTAATTGAAATCTTTGTGACGGTGATGCACTAAACAAAAGCTCCGATAGTTACTGATTTAACAGTAACTACCGGAGCTTTTGTTTCACGTGAAACATTTTAGCGTTCATACCACTGGCGGATGCGTTGTAACTGGGTGATTGGTAAGTAACGAACGGTCTGACTGCGACCATGCTGGCCAGCCCGAAAGTGTAAGCGAATATGGCCGTAAGCGTGTTTATGCAACCAGATTGATTGCCGTAATTCAAGCGATTGAACATGTTGACGTTGGAACAAATAGTCGTTGCGAGTGAACCAGCGACTAGTACTAATCATCAGGTAGCGAGGTGTCAACACTTGGGCCGAACTAGCATGACTGCGTAACAATCCCATTGGCATCAGTAGTCCCCAGATTAACCAGCTAAGACTGCCCCAGCGACGCCATAAGATACTAAATGGCAGACAAATAAGTAAACCGACCAAGCCGTAATTGCGTAAGTTCCACCAGCAAGTTCGGGGGTCGGTATTCCGCGTTAAAGTCAGTGGTGGTAATTGCGGGAAAAAGGTCGTCAAAAAGTGATTAACGGTGGCTTGCTTGATGACCGGCATAACGATCACATTGGCAGCATCGTCATTTTTATGGTCATTGCTAATCACGACCAGTTGGACCGTCACTAAGTGTAGCCAATGTCGTAATAACGGTTGCTTCAATCGGATAGCTTGAATGCGATCAATGGCAATCTCAGTCTGCCGAGTCTTGAACCAGCCGCGGCGAACAATGAGATGGTCGCCTTGTCGCGTTAAGGTAAAGCCATAGTAGGTCATGATGAGCGTCACAATTGAGCCAAGGTAAAAGAGTAGGACGGTGGCTAATATTAACCCGATGATTGATAGCAGGCTAATATGTTGAGCACTACTGAAAGCCCAATTAATCAGTGCTTTACGGGCACTTTCACTTAGCTTACCAAAGCCAGCTAGGATGAGTAGAAAGACGGATAAAAAGGCTGGTGAGGTTAAGGCAAATTCACGTAAGTCGCGTCGATTAATCGTATAAGTCGGTATTTGGGGCACTGCGGTTGGCGTTACTAGCGTAGCAGCTTGTTGAGCAGCCATTAGTTGTGCATAAACTGTTGCATTAACAACGGCCAAGACGGCTTCTGGCCGGTCACTACTACTATGGCCCGCCGTTTCGACACTTAAGGTAATGAGATTGAACGGCTTTAAGAACGCCCACTGAGTCTGATTAACGGATTGAATCCGTTGGTAAGGGATGTGATTAGTCTGGTGATTAAAGACTCCAGAATAGATAACGAGACTGTCAGTGGTCAACGCAAATTTGAAGGTCCAATAACGTAATCCCGCGGGAATCAGAAAGACTAAGAGAATGACGATAATCGCTACAGGTAGCCAACCAGTTAAATGGGCTTTGAGTAAGACCGGTGTTAACGAGATTAGTAGCACAATCAAGGGAATGACCCATTCACGAATGAGGTGGTAAAACTCATTAATCAGCGCCAATGGATGCAACCGTTGTGGCGTGGGATTAGTCATCAGTCCGCGCCTCCTGTGCTAGTGCCATGACTAGTGATTTGAACTGTTCAGATTCTGCTGCCGGAATTCCAGCAATCTTATGGCTAGACGCTGCGGTAACCAGGGTGACGGCTTGCAGGTGTTTAAGTCGTAATAAGGGGCCCTGTTCCAACTTGATATTTTGAATCTGAGCGATGGGAATCACCGTTTGTTTACGGAAGAAGTAACCATCGTGTAGTTCAAATTGCCGTGGGTTGACGAGGTAAGTGTTGAATTGCCAACGATAGTTAACAAGTACGAGTTCAATGATGACTATTAGCAACGTCAAGATGAGGATGGCAATGGTGGTCATGTGCCAGAAAGTTGGCGCAAACCAGCGACTTAATAGCCAAGTCCCGATAGCGAATAGTAAGCCAAGTGTTAGCTCAATTAGGCTTGTCCAAATCCAGATTGTTTTGATCGTTTTAGGTAAGTGCTTTATAGATTGGGTAGGCATGTAAATTCCTCCGTGGTTGATTGATAGTTCCTATTCTAGGGGAGTTTGAATGTTCGTGCAATGGCTGGATTAAGATGGTTAAGTTTAAGGACAATAAAACGGCCACATTGTCCCAACCGCCGCTCCGCGCTATACTAGCACCAACCAACACGCAGGGAGGCACTTACATAATGATTACACCAGGCACCAAAATCATCACCCAACCAGACGGCTACCACTTATGGACTCGCACTGACGGTCAAGGCCCTATCAATTTACTGTGTCTGCATGGCGGTCCCGGTGGTACCCACGAAGTCTTCGAAAACTTCGCTAAACGACTAGCGTACTACCATGTTCAGGTCAGCTATTATGATCAACTTGGGTCCTATTTTTCGGAAGCACCGGATTGGACCGACCAAGCTAATCGTGATAAATATCTTAATATTGCGTACTATGTCGATGAGGTCGAAACTGTGCGTCAGGCACTGGGGTTGGATAACTTTTATTTATTAGGACAGTCATGGGGCGGCCTGTTAGCTCAAGAATACGCGCTCAAATATGGCGATCATCTTAAAGGCCTGATCATCTCTAGTATGGTAGACAACATTCCAGAATATATCACCCATCTGAATGCCATTCGATCGCAGCAGTTTTCTAAGCGGGCAGTCATCTATATGCAAGATGTTGAACGACGCCAAGCGTTCCACGAACCACGTTATCAAAAGCTAATTGCTGAACTTGGCAACCGGCATTTACATCGCGCCACCGATCCACACCCGACACACTTAGTGTCGACATTGGCGACAGACATTTATCATTACTTTCAGGGTGACAATGAGTTTGTCATGGTCGGTGCACTAAAGGACTGGGACATCCGCGAGCGGTTGCAGTATCTGCGCGTCCCGACTTATCTGACCGTTGGTGAAAATGATACGATGCCGATTGCGGCGGTACAGCGAATGGCACAAACGATTCCCAACGCAACAGTCCATATCACCCCTGGGGCTGGGCATGGTCAGATGCTGGATAACCCGTTAGATTATTTCAAACATCTTGGAGAATTTTTAACCGAATAAAGACAAAAATACGGTGCTAACTTTCAATTAAGAGGTTAGCGCCGTATTTGTTTTTAGCCTGATTATTCAATAATGGTTGCTGGTTTTAAGAAGTGAAAGCGGATGAACTTCCCAATCTCAGTCACTGCTAAGACGATGATCCCAGCGATAATCGGAATGCCCCAACCGTACCAGAAGTTGACGTTGGTTGTATGGAAGATTGATTGCATGAACGGCAAGTAAACAATGCCGAGCTGTAAGAGAATCAAAATTCCAATAATATAAAATGCCATCTTGTTCTGGAAGAAGTATTTCGAAATGACTGGGTAGTCGTTTCGTAAGTTAAAGAGATAGAAAATCTTCCCGAAGATGATAATGTTCAAAGACATCGTACTCCCAACCACGTTTGGTAAGCCAATCGCGGTTAAGTAGTCGTAGGCGAAGATTCCTAAGCCAGAGATTAATAACGAAACGTAGACGATTTCAAATGAATCGAGCTTCGATAGTAAGCCAGCCTTCACTTTTCGTGGTCCCCGAGACATAATCCCAGCTTCGGGCGGCTCGAAGATAAAGGCGAACTGGATCGTTAAGGCCGAAACCATGTTAATCCAAAGCAACTGAGTTGGGTAAAGCGGTAAGTCGTGACCCATCAAGATACTGATGATGACGACCAGCCCTTCAGCGAAACTAGTCGGGAGCAAGAAGCGAATCGTTTTACGGATATTATCGAAAACGTGGCGACCTTCGCGTACGGCCGCGACGATATCTGCAAAATCATCATCGGCTAAGACCATATCGGCGGATTCTTTGGCGACTTCGGTTCCTTTGATCCCCATGGCGACCCCGATGTCTGCTTGCTTCAAGGCAGGTGCATCGTTAACACCGTCCCCAGTCATTGAAACAACGTGGTCATTGGCTTGTTGTGCGCGAACAATCCGTAATTTGTTAGCAGGCGTTGCGCGAGCGAAGACGTTATAGTCATCGATTTGCGCTTGTAACTGCGTATCATTCAAGGCATCGATTTCGGGACCAGTAATTGCTTTGACGGTGGGCGCCAAGTTTAACTTGTTGGCAATCGCCATAGCCGTATCTGGATGGTCCCCAGTAATCATCTTTACTTGCACACCAGCTTGCCGGAGTTCCTGGATCGCGGTGGCAGCTTCTTCACGAGGAGGGTCGATGATCCCGACCATCCCGGCTAAGGTGAGGCCGCTAATCGCTTTAGCGTCAATTGTATCAACTGTTGAGTCAACAACTTGATAGGCGAGGGCCACGATTCGCAAGCCGTCGCCAGTCAAGGCCTTCATCTTCGCGGCCCAGTGGTGTTCGTCTCCAGCTTGGTCGGTTAAACGGAGCACCGTAGCGGGTGACCCTTTGACCATTAAGACGCGTTGTCCGTTGAGATCAGCTAAACGGGCGGAGAACCGGAAAGCTGAATCGAACGGTAAGGAGTCGATTTCGGCGACTTCGGGGTCGTGATCGGCCATTTTACGATAAAGGGTCGTTAAGGCGCCATCAGTTGGTTCACCGGTTAGTTCCCATTTGTCGTTTTCAAAATGCAATTGGGCATCAGTTGTTTGACCAGCAATGTTCACTAGCCATTCTAAGTGATTGTCTTGATGCCAATCATAGGCTTGTCCATTTAAGGTCAAAGCCCCATCAAAGTTGACGCCGCCGTTATCATCATAGCCGACCCCAGTCACATCAAAGGCATGGTTGGGGGTAACAATTTTGGTGACGGTCATTTCGTTTTTTGTTAAGGTCCCCGTCTTATCGGTGTTGACAATATCGACCGCGCCTAACGTTTCAACGGCTGGTAATGACTTGACGATGACATTCTTCTTGGTCATTTGTCGGGTACCCATGGCTAAAACGACGGACGTACTAGCGGGTAATCCTTCTGGCATGGAGCCAACGACCATTGTAATGACGGCGATTAATAAGGTTGGCAGGCTGTAAGTATCCATGACCATCCCTAATAAGAAGAGCAAGACTGCCGCGACCACGATCGCGATTGAGAGTCCAAAGCCCAGTGAATTCAAGTTACGCATCAATGGCGTTGGCTTTTCTTTGACTTCACCAACGGATTGTTGGATATGACCAATCTCAGTCGCACCAGCCGTGGCGGTTACGACGCCATAGCCGGAGCCACTAGTAACCGCCGTTGAAGCATAGACCATGTTGCGGCGATCAGCGAGGGCTAGTTGCGCATCCTTAAGCGGTTCTTCAATCTTTTCAATCGGATTGGTTTCCCCGGTCAGCGTTGACTCTTGGACGTTTAAGTTGTCCGCTGCAATCAAGCGCATATCCGCGGGTACCGCATCGCCGGCTTCCAAGTTGACTAAGTCGCCGACGACTAAATCACGCGCATCGACTTCTAGCTTTTGACCATCGCGAATGACGAAGTTTTTGGAAATCAACATTTCTCGGATTCGCTCTAAGGCGTTGCCGGCTTGGCGTTCCTGCACGTAGCCAATGATGGCGTTGGCAATAATGACTAAGCCGATAACGATCGAGTCGGAGTAACGCTGCATAAAGAACGTCATCACGGCGGCGGCCGCTAAAATATAAATGATACTGTTATTAAACTGCTTGATGAATTGTAGTAAGCGGGATTGGCGCTTAATTTCCATTTCGTTACGGCCATTTAAGTACAACCGGTTGGCCGCCTCATCTAGACTTAACCCATTTTCTGGGTCAGTTTTGTATTTAGCGGCTAAGGTTGCTTCATCAAGCTGCCAAAGTTTGGCGGCATCGGGAGGCATCTGGTCCTGTTCAGCATCTTCAGTGTCGGTCAAGCGATGGGCATTTTCGTCTATCATTAAATCCACTCCTATTGTTATAAATTATTTTATCGATTTGGCTCGGTGAAATCTCGGCGTTTGTTGCGCGTTAGGCAGGCCAATTTCGCCACATCCCTTCCAGTATAAATTATTGGTTAATTATTATTATAAACGAATATTACAACTAATCGTTATTAAAATGTTTGACATTTTTGTAACGAAAAATTACATTAGTTGCAATAGCATATCAGGTTTAGTGCGAAAAGTCGCCTAAAACCTGATTTTTAACAGAAATTGGAGGCTACTACATGGTAACAGTGAATTGCCGGCTATCGAGGACGGCGGATCTACCGGCATTATTAGCAATTGATCAAACGATTTGGAATACGCAGAATAGTCCGGGACCGGTCTTAGCCCGCGATCTAGCCAGCTATGTGCAAAGTTATCCGGCTGGTAGTCAGTTAGTCGCCGAAGTTGCGGGGCAAGTTCTCGGGATGATTTCGTGGAACCCGCTGCCACCATTTGCTGCCGCCCGTTATACTTGGGACATTGGTATCGGCGTCGCTAAGACGGCCCAACATCAAGGCGTTGGCCATCAGTTAATGCAGGCGTTAAAGGCTGCCGCTCGCGAACAGGGCATTCATCGGATTGCTTTACGGGTACTAGCGACAAATCATGCGGCCCGCCAGTTCTATGCGCAGCAAGGGTTTCAAGTGGAAAGTGTTGCGCGTGAGGCCTTTTACCTAGATGGTCAGTTCGTCGATGATTATGGCTTAGCTTATTTACTGGATTAAAAAATGACCGACTCACTTAAATCGAGCCGGTCATTTTAGTTAATCTTCAATTGGATCTTTCATTAATAACCAAAGGACCAAGTAGGCGATAATCCCCGGGAACATTGGGGTGATAGCTAATAAGACAAAGATTAGCCGCGCAACATTAGCCGACCAATCAAAATGTTCGGCAATCCCACCAATCACGCCAGCAAAGACCCGGTTAGTACTTGAACGGTGAATATCGATTTTCATGAGAACCCCTCCTTTAACTCCCATTAGTGTAGCGGTTTCAAGTGCGTTCGTCTACTATCCGAACTTAATGTTAGTCGGTTGGCAAGGTATAGTTGTATTCAGGAGTTGCTTCTCAGTACGATAGCAATTAGCTACTGTAGTTACAGGCTGAATTAATGTAGCGAATTCTCAACATTGAACCTCGATTTAGCACTCCGCATGATAGAGTGCTAAATTCTTGCATCTTTCATTAAAGCTGGTAGGATATAAATTGAAGGTCAGGAAAGGTCAAAGAAATTAAAACCAGCTGATCTTGGAATGCCAGTATTTTTGAGAGGAGATTGTGATTATGGCTAATGAAATGATGAACCGCAACAATGACTTTGGGATGTTTGATCCATTTGCACGGATGGCAGAACGCTTTTGGGAACCATTCAATGGGGATACGGAAGCTTTGAAGACTGATATTAGTGAAACCGATGACCAATACAGTGTGACCGTTGATGTGCCTGGGATTGATAAAAAAGACGTGAAGTTAGCTTATCGCGATAATGTCTTATCAATCAAAGTTCAAAAGGACAGCTTCGTGGATCACAGTGACCAAGATCAAAATGTGGTGATGAACGAACGGCGCTTTGGCAGCTTGCAACGCAGTTACATGTTACCAAATGTGGCCGCTGATCAGATTAAGGCGACCCAAACGGATGGCGTATTGACGATTACCTTACCAAAGTCCAAGCAAGCCACGGACAATAAGATTGAAATTCAATAAACACATTAATTTTAAAGGTATCGCTCTTGAGATTGAGCGGTGCCTTTTTTGTTTTAAATAGGATTAGATTGCTTATTAGGCGGGGGTTCGCTATGATAGAAATGTCACTAGAATTGCTTAAAAGGACGCCTTATTTGTCGGCTATTTCCCGGGAAATAAGCGGCATGGCTTTGTTAAAATATGTTAAGCTAGTTGACATGCCAACTGTTTAGTTGAGCTTGAGTTTGGAGATGACTCACATGGATGACGCAGAACGTGAGCGCGGACCATGGCATCGTAATCTAATCGTTTTATGGTTTTGTACGTTTGTTGCCGGGATGGCTTTTAGTGAAATTATGCCGTTCCTCTCATTATTTATTAGTCAATTGGGTGAGTTTAGTAAGCAACAGATTACCTTCTATAGTGGGTTAGCCTTTGCGGCCGACTATGCGGTCGCCGCAATCTCGGCGCCACTTTGGGGTATTGTGGCGGATAAAAAAGGTCGTAAGATCATGCTGCTACGAGCCTCATTAGGGATGGCCGTTGCCATGGGCTTAATGGGCTTTGTTACGGCTGTCTGGCAATTAGTCGCTTTACGGGCGCTACAAGGCGTCTTTGCGGGCTTTATTTCGAATGCGCAAGCGTTAGTTGCTTCACAAACCCCACGCAAGTACAGCGGTCGGGCGTTGAGTACGTTGATTACTGGCGCAGTCAGTAGTAATTTATTTGGCCCGGTCGTTGGTGGGGTACTCGCACAGCTGTTCTCAATTCGGAACACGTTTTTTATTACGGCGGGTTTACTAATTGGTGCCTTTTTACTCAGCCTGTTCTTTGTCCAAGAACATTTCAAACCAGTTGAACATCATCGTGAACCTGGCGCGAGCCGTAATCCATTGGCGGCGTTTCAAAATCCAAAACTGATTATTGTGATGCTTTGTTCTACCATGATTGTGCAACTTGGCAATGCCTCGATTGCACCAATTATTAGTTTATATGTCCAGGAATTAATGCATCATACTGGCCCAATCGCGGTTGTTGCAGGGATTATTGCGGCATTGCCGGGGATTTCTAATATCTTAGCGGCACCGCGCTTGGGTCGCTATGGCGATGAGCATGGTTCTGGAAAAGTGCTATTATTTGGCTACATTTTTGCAGTGATTATGTATTTCCCGCAAGGTTTAATCTCAAGTGTTGTGACGTTAGGCTTGTTGCGCTTTGCCATTGGGATCTCAGATGGAGCGTTGTATCCGGAGATTCAAACGGTGATTACTAAGAATACGCCGGTACATTTGACGTCGACAGTTTTTAGTTATAACCAATCATTTCAAGCGATTGGTAACATGCTCGGGGCATTACTCGGGGGTGTGATTGCGGGGATCTTTGATTATAATTCGGTCTTTATCTTAACAGCGGGATTATTGTTAGTGAATCTAGCATTGATTTTGTGGTTAGTACCAGAGATTTGGAAGAACCCGCGTACACATGCAGAATAAGACTTAAGTCGGTTGATTGGGAAACCAATTGACAGCTTTTTTTTGTGTCCAGCTACTTGTCTTTTCAGGTAAGAACGTGTAGCCTTAGTTTTATGAATATCGAACTAAATCAAGTCGCGGCTGATCAGCGACGAGTAGCCATTTTTAAAGCTTTAGCCGATCAAAATCGTCTTCGAATTATCCGAGTGCTTTATCAAGAACAACGTGAAATGACTTGCAGTGAGGTGGGGGCGCAATTACAGATTAGCAAGTCGACGGTGTCGTATCATTTTAAAGCTTTACGGTTAGTCGGACTGACCAATACTCGTCAAGTCGCGCAAACCAAATATCTCTCGTTGCAGACGGCCACGTTTGACCGTTATTTGCCAGGGTTTTTAGCGACCCTGTAATTTTTGCTTGCTTAGTTTGATGATTATCGAACTAAAATTTATTTGAAAGAAGTGTCTGATTTATGACCACGACCCATACGCATAGCCGGTATTTGACATTAGGCATGATGTTAGTGGCGACTAACATGCGGCTGCCAATTACGATGATGCCCGGTCTAATTAGTAGTTTGAAGCAGTCCTTAGGGTTACCAAGTTCGATGGCCGGGATGCTAACAACGATTCCGTTGTTGACGTTTGCAATTATGTCTCCCTTATTAGCACGCTGGGGCCGGCGCTTTGGTAATGAAGTCACCATTTATGCCATGCTGGTTATTTTGGCAGTTGGCAGTTATTTGCGTGTCGTGCCATCTATTGCGCTCTTACTGCTTGGAACTTTGTTAGTCGGCATTGGTGCCGATGGTGGCAATGTCTTGTTACCGGCGATTATCAAGGATAACTTTCCAACTAAGATTGGACTGGCAACGAGTGCTTACACGGTATCGATGTTGTTGGTCGGTTCATTAGGGACCGGTTTGTCGGGCATCATGGCGGCACATTGGTCGTTGCCAGTCGTGATGGCTATCTTGTCCGCGGTCGGCTTAGTTAACTTGGTGACTTGGCTACCCAACTTAAAGCATAACCATCGTGAACCGGTACTGCCAACGCCAACTGAAACCAAGTCAACGGCGCACCCAAGTGTCTGGCGGCTACCAATTGCGTGGGTCGTTACAGCGTTTTTTGGCTTACAGGCGCTAGTCTATTATTCAATGTTGACTTGGTTACCCACGATTTTAGTGGCGCATGGCTTTTCAACCATTACGGCTGGTAATTTAGTCACGGTGATGCAGTTAAGTGGCTTGCCGTTAGCCTTTCTTGTGCCAACCATGGCGGGTAAACGACATGGGGTGCCTATCATGTTAGCAATTATTGGGATTGGCTTTATTGGTGGCATCGGCGGTATTTTATTACCCGGGTTATCTTTGTCAGTTGCCGTAATCTTGAATATCATCTTAGGCTTTGGTTCTGGGGCGGCGTTCAACTTAGCGGTCGTCTTCTTTACCCGTAAGACGACCAATGGGTTTGAAACCGCAGATTTGTCAGGAATGGCGCAGTCGGCTGGATATTTATTGGCTGCCATTGGCCCTGTCTTGTTCGGTTGGTTAGGTAGTCACGTGGGGTGGAACTTAGTGATCTGGTTGGCGGTAGGCTTTTCCGCGTTATTAACCTTATCTGGAGTGATTGTGCAACGCCATGCGACAATCTATGATTGATCAGCCTTTTTTCGGCGTTAGGCCTCGCTGTGCATGAATCTGTTGGCGTAGTGTCAGGTATTGAAAGGTTGGATAACCACAGTCAGATTAGTAAGTTGGCTAGCTTGAACACCGCCATTAGGATTACACTAGCTTTATAACGTGAGTTTATTAGGGCCTCCGCGATAATTAGCTGGTTTTATCTTACTAGTCTAGCTAGATCAACGCGAAGACATCATTTTTAATTGGAGGGCTTGGCATGCAAGCAGCTTATATTGAACAGACGGGTCAGCCAGACGTGATCAAGGTTGGTGATTTACCCCAACCGACGCTGCGTCCCACGGAACTATTAGTCAAAGTGACGGCGGTGGCAGTTAATCACGTGGATACCTTTGTGCGGAGTGGCAGTTTTAAGACCGCCATGTCATTGCCATTCGTGATTGGTCGCGATGCAGTTGGAACGGTGACTGCAGTTGGTGAACAGGTCACCGGATTTAACGTTGGTGATCGTATTTGGACGAACAGTATGGGTTATGATGGTCGCCCGGGGGTAACGAGTGAGTATGCTGCGATTCCCGCTGAACGGGCCTTTTTAGCACCAGCGGGCATTGATGATTTGCCGTTAGTGGCGGCCGTTCACTCCGCTGCGACTGCCGCAATCCTCTTAACAGATGTGAGTCCAGTCGAGCCCGGTCAGGTCGTTTTGATCGAAGGTGCGGCGGGACATGTCGGGACCAAACTGGTACAGATTGCGCAGGCTAAAGGCGCTAAAGTTTTAGCAACGTCTAATCCGCGCGATTTTGATCGGTTGAAGCAGCTGGGTGCCCAGCAAGTCTTGGATTATCACGCAGACTTTGCCAGTGCAATCACGACACCGGTGCAAACGATTGTGGATACATCCGGTAAAGTTGATTTGAAGACCAACCTATCACTGTTGGGGCTGGGTGGTACGGTGGCCTTAATCACCGCGCCGGTCACGAATCAATTCACTTTTGATGTGCGCGAGTTCTATACGCAGCAACAACGGATTGTTGGTTTTGTGATTAGTCATGCCAGCTTAGACCAACTGCAGCGGGCTGGCCAGCTATTGAATCAGTTATTTGCCCAAGGGTTATTATTGGATGATGACTTGCAAGTCATGCCGTTCACACAAGCCCAACGCGCTCATGAGATTGTGGAAGCTAATCAATCGAAAGCCCGGCTTGTCTTAGTGCTAGGGGAAGCTTAAATCAAAAAACGTCTCGTTGAAGACTATCAACGAGGCGTTTTTTTGACTTAAGCTTCAGTTGAAGCCGTTTCTTGAGCCAACATTTGTTTTTCAGCGACTTTGAAGAATGGATAGTAAGCCGCGCCAGCTAGGATTAACTCAACGGCGGACCAGACGGCAGCGCGCCAATCCCAACCGGTAGCCATTAATGGGCCGATAATTGGGGGCATCGTCCAAGGCACCATTGCAACCGGTGCTGAGATCAGGCCGAGGGAAATGAGCAAGTAAGACAACGTTGCTAAGACGAGTGGCACGACGATAAATGGAATCATCGTGAGGGCGTTCATAACGATTGGAAAACCGAAGATTACGGGTTCGTTAATCTCGAACAAGGCACTTGGAAAAGCCACTTTGCCTAGATCACGGTAAGTTTTACTCTTAGAAAAGAGCATTAGGGCAACTAACGTAATCGTTGCGCCAGTCCCACCGACGTTGACGTATAGGCTGGAGAACCCAGCGGCAGTGACGTATGGGAGTGGTTGATGATGAGCTAAGGCCGTCCCGTTTGCAGCTAGGAACTGTAAGAAGATTGGGTCAGCGATACCTTCCAAAGTCATGTCGCCATGAATCCCGCAGACCCACAGTAAGCTGACTAGTAAGGTATAGACTAAGATCCCCGGCAAGGTATTCATCGCAAACAATAGGGGATGGAAAATGGTTTGAATGACTTGGTTGATGTCGATATGTAGCGGCATCCGCACGAACCAGAATAAAAGCAAAATAACGAAGCCTGGGAAAAGGGCCACGAACGAATTAGATACGGCTTCGGGGACCCCAGCTGGTAATTTGATGACAATGTTCTTTTTGACAAAAAAGTTGAAGATCGACACGGCGACAAAGGCCGTAATAATAGCGGTAAACAAACCGGATGATGCAAAATTGTTCGTATCTAACTTGAATTTATTGTTGAATGAGCTAATGACGAAGGCCATCGTTGATAGTCCTGCCCCTGAAAGCGGGTCGATTTCGAGGGCTTTAGATAGTTCGTACCCAATCCCGATGACGGCCAATAATGAGATAATTCCGAACGATCCGTTGACAACGACCCCAATCATATCCATATACGGGGCCATTAAGTTGGTCCAAGCTTTGATCGGAATGTTCCCAATAATGAGGAAGACACTCCCACTGATAATGGCTGGTAAGGTTAAGACCAAGCCGTTCCGTACTGAAACGAGGTACTTGTTATTCCCGACTTTAGCCATTGGCGGCATTAAGGTATTTTGCAGCCAGTCCATAAATTTATGCATAAACTTAACTCCTCCTTGTTGTTGATAGGCTAAGAATAAGCGTTAGCACGGGCGTTGTAAACCCTTACAAATAGTGCATATGAGTATACTTATACATCAATACAAGCAACCAATACCCGCCAATCGTATTTGTACCAACAAATAATGGCGTAGACCGAATTATGAAGGAATCATTAAAAAAGGTCATAAAAAAATTTTATTTATTTTTTTAGTCACAAAACGCTTGCCTTCGAGTTACTAGAAGTCAGTAGAATACGCTCATGAATTTAAATTGAACGGAGGCATTCTGATGGCAGTATTACAAGTTATGGCAGTGGTGTTAGTGGCAGTTGGCTTGTTGACCTTAATCGGTGACCCAACCCAGCCACGGAAGCGGCCAGTCCGGGTTCGGCGTTAAGTCGCGAACTAAATAGTTGACCTAGACCCGTATCCAAGCGCTACACTAGATCATGTAACTGAAGAGAAATAATTGATGGGAGCGATTTGAATGGCAACAATTAATGCCGCTAATGCGGGAACTTATGCTTTTGACGAGGCATTTAAAGTCAATCGATTAGGCTATGGGACGATGCAGTTGACCGGACCAGGGACTTGGGGGCCATACGCGGATCCTGAAAATGGGATCAAGGTCATTAAGCAAGCCTTGGCTTATGGAGTCAACTTCTTTGATACCGCGGATTCTTATGGGCCATGGTTCGCGGATCGTTATTTAGCAGCGGGCTTAAAGGACGCCGCTAATCGCGACCAGATCTTTATTTCAGATAAGGTCGGTCAGACGCGGCAAGGGCCGAATGTTTGGACGCCACATGGTGAACCCAATTACTTACGGCAACAAGTGGAAGTCTCGATGATGACGTTAGGGATCGACCATGAAGATCTTGTCTTCTTGCATCGTATCGATACGCACTTCTCAATCGAAGAGCAAGTCGGTGAATTGAAGAAGTTACAGGACGAAGGCAAGATCAAGCATATCGGTCTGAGTCAAGTCACGGTTGACGACTTAAAAGCCGCCCAAAAAGTGGCGACTATCGATGCTGTTGAGAACTTATATAACGTCGCTGACCATCGCGATGACGATGTTTTAGACTACGCAGAATCACAAGGTATGGCTTTCTTGCCATGGTTCCCACTAGCAACGGGTCAGTTGGCGCAACCTGGGAGTAGCTTGAGCACGATGGCGGCTAAGTATCACGTTAGTTCAGCCCAGATTGCATTAGCTTGGTTGTTGAAGCGTTCTAAGAATGTCTTGCCAATTCCTGGGACTAGTTCAGTTGAACATCTGGCTGATAACGTGGCCGCGGCTAACGTGGACCTATCCACGGCGGACTTCAATGAATTAAGTCAATTAAGTGTGAAATAGATGATGTAGCGAGCTTGGTTTAATTGCCAAGCTCGTTTTTTGAACTTGTTATTTAAGACGAGGCACGTGTAAAATGAAAGACACTGATTACGCTTGGTGCTAGTTAAGATTGCGTCTGCCAGTTGGCTCCTAAAACGCTGGAACGCCATGGGCCATTTTGAAGCCAACGCTGAGGTCTTCAAAACTGACCTTGGCCTAAGTCCGAGCAGACTACTCACACTAAGGCCAACGACATAGCTGAGCATTTTAGGAACCAACGGCTCGGCTAAATAACTGAACTGAGAATAATCAATCATTAATTTTTCAATTCCGGTTATTTAACGCCGGGCGGGCCAGAATTGGCTCAGTGGTGTCGTTTATCTTGGTCGGTGATTTTCCGGCCTTAGATAAAGCCCGGCTTTTGAGACCGCTTTTTGGCTCAAAAACGTGGCCACCACGTTCCAGCCGATTCTGGACCAACCAGAGTGGTAATTTAAACAAACTAGCACTAAGTGTAGACATTGATTAACTATTGAAAGAGGATTGATACTTGATGAACCCCCGAATTAAAAGTGAAACACCGACCGTCTACTTAGCTGGACCATGGTTTACGGCTGGTCAGCCAGAACGGTTAGCGAAGATTGAACAGTTGATGAATGAGCTAGGCATAACCTACTACAGTCCCCGTTTAGATGGGATTGATTTGACCCCGGATGCAACCGATGCGGATCGTAACGCGGTATTTGCTGATAATGTGGCGCATTTAAAGCAAGCCAAATTAGTGGTTGCCGTGGTGGATGGGGTTGATACCGGGACCATCTGGGAGACTGGGACGGCATACGGCTTAGGCATTCCAGTCGCCTATTATGCAGAAACTTTGGGCGATGGGACCTTCAATGTCATGCTAGCCAAGTCGGGTCAAGCAACCGTTCAAAACATGTCCGATTTAAAAGCCTTTTTACAAGATCCAACCAGTGAGGCGTTCCAATATACCGGGGCGATTCGCTAGCTAAAAAGCTGTTCGACGAAAAATCGCCGAGCAGCTTTATTTTTTTACTTTAAAGTTATGCACTAACTTGGGAAAGACCAATCGATCAGCGGTCGCAATTAAGACCCCGTTCATCAAAAAGGAGTAAAACGTCCCAATATTAACCGCGTCCACCCGGTGCGTGATGGTAAAGGTTAGCGCCATGATGATAATTGGTGGGACGAAGTCAATCAATTGTGAGGCGGTGGCATTACCTTTTAGATACATGAACCGCAAGATATTCGTCGTATCATCGTTAGGATGCATGAAGATATTGGCCCGTTGATAAATGGAAATGGCGACACAAAATGTTGACACACCTAAGATCGAAATGAACATTCGAACGAGCCAAGGCAGGTGGGGAATTCCAAGGGTCGTAAACGTCATGGTGAAGAGATCAACGAAGTAACTGAAACACAGTACGAAAATGATTTCGCCAACAAAGCGGGGAACATCCAGCCGGCGAATCAGAAGTTGATTAGTAATGGCATTGGCCAGGCCAATTAAAAATAACAACAGGCCGACATCTAACCCCAAGGCTTCATGCATATTAACCGCTGAAGCTGTCCAGATACCGCTACCGACATTGGAGGTAATACATAGGGCATTCCCGCAAGCATTTAGGACGAGACTGAAGATTAAGGCCGCAATGCGCGCGGAAAGTGAATTAGCAGTCGTTGGTTTTGATTGCAAAATAAAATAGTCCTCTCTTAAAAACATTCGAGAACTATCATACCGCGCTTGGCAGGGGTAACACAATTTTTAGTGGCTTAAAAAAGTCACGATATAGATTGAATTTTTAAATGATTCACTAAGATGTTTAAGGGCTGGTTAAAAGCTAACCTTTAAAGGACCTTTTCGTAGGACTAAGCTAGATTTTCGTTTAACTTAAAGAAGTCTTGTAAGAAGACTGCCACGCCATCTTCGGTATTCGGCAAGGCAACATCGGTCGCGGCTTGGCGGACAACATTACTGGCGTTGCCCATCGCGACACTGTGACCGGCCACACGGAACATGCCCAGATCGTTAAGCTCATTACCGAAGACAATCGTGTGGTCACGGCCGATGCCGGTATACTTCTGAATTGCCGTGACGGCTAGGGCTTTATTGACACTGTGCGGAATAATTTCCAAGTTATGCGGATTCGAACTGGATAAGTTCAAATCAGTCGTTTGGACCAGAACTTGGCGAACGAGAGCGAGTTCACTCGGTTGGCCGTAAACAATGGCGTTGGTAATGTAGCCGGTCAGATTCGGTAAGAATTCCGGTCCGATGAGCGGCATCGCGTTCAGAACTGGTGTCGCATGTGTCCCGCTCGTTTCGATCTCGTCTTGATAAGGAACCGTTTTGCCCGTGTAGTAGAGCCGATTATTTTCGAAAAAGTAGACGCGACAGTTGTTACTGAGGACGGTCTGATAGATTTTCGTTAAATGTTCACCGGATAGAAAACTATTCTTTAGTTGATCGCCTTGCTCAAACGTTGCGCCATTAGCAGCGATGACTTTCACGGGACCGCCGATTTCGGTGACAACTTGATGGGCCAAGGGCAGCATTCGTCCCGTGGTTAAATAAAATTGATGGCCTTGTGCCATGACTTGGTGTAGCACTTGACGGGTCTTGGCCGTCATTACTTTATGATCGATCATCAAGGTGCCATCGATATCTGAACAGATTAAATATGGGGTCATCCAATCACTCCTAAGTACTTCATATTATACGCGTCTTTACGTCACTTTCGGTGAACTTTACCGGCATAAGTTGCAGTTTAGTGACTAATCGACGGTCCGACTGACTCAATTCTAAAGTTTCTATGAAAATAACGAAAAGGTTTCACTTCAAACTAGACAAGTGGTATCCAAGTTGTATAATGTACCTGTAAGCGTTAACAAATGATTTTGGAGGCGTTATTTATGGTTAAAAGTAAAGCAATTATGATTGGTGCGGGGCTCTCGAACATGGCCTCAGCAGTTTATTTAATTCAAGATGGCCATTGGGATGGTAAGGATATTACCTTCTATGGGGTTGATATGCATGGTGCCAATGATGGTGGGGTCACAACTGATTTCACTAATGAATATTGGAACAAGAATCATCCCATGGAAAACACGACCGGTTACGTCGCACGGGGTGGCCGGATGCTTAACTATCGGACCTATGTGGACTTAATGGAATTGCTCGACCGGATTCCATCGATCACCGAACCTGGGATGACCGCCGCAGAAGATACGCGTGACTTTGACGCCAAGCATCGGACCTTTGATAAAGCTCGTTTGTTACAAGGTGGCAAAGGGATTATCAATGCTGGTAAACTAGGCTTCAATAACAAAGACCGAGCGTTGTTAACCAAACTCATTATGATGCCAGATAAAGACGAAGAAAAGCTCGACAACGTAACAATTGCCGAATACTTTGCCGATGATCCGCATATGTTCCAGACCAACTTCTGGTACATGTGGGAAACGACCTTCGCTTTCCGGACCCAAAGTTCGGCGCAAGAATTACGGCGTTACATGCATCAAATGATTTATGAATTTACCCAAATTGAACATTTGGTTGGGGTCAACCGGACCCGTTACAACCAATTTGAAAGTATGATTGAACCATTGATCAAGTACTTGCAAGGTCAAAATGTCACCTTCATCGATAACAAGATTGTCGAAGATTGGGAATTCAAAGACACCGCGATGCAAGATGAGATTACGGTGACAGGTTTGAAAGTTAAAGATGTCGCTTCGGGCGATGTTGAAACGGTACCCGTTGACGATGATACCGCCGTTATCTTTACCAACGGCTCGATTACTGATTCGGCCACGATGGGTGATTACAACACGCCCGCACCAGAAAGCATGGAATACGGGATTAGTGCCGCCCTTTGGAAGAAAGCCACGGAACGGTTCTATAATTTAGGGACGCCGGACAAATTCTTCAACGACCGGAATGCCAGTGAATGGGTCAGCTTCACGTTGACGACTAAGGATCATTTGTTCTTAAACGAAATCGTGCGGATTACGACTCAAGAACCTGGGAATGCGTTGAACTCCTTCTTATCAACCACGCCAATCACGCCGTTGAATCAAAAGGATATCAACATGTCGATCGTGGTTCATCATCAACCACACTTTACCACTCAAAATCCGAATGAAACCGTCCTTTGGGGCTACTTCCTCTATCCACGGCGCAAAGGCGAGTTCGTTCACAAGCCTTACATTGAGATGACGGGTAAAGAAATGGCCCAAGAATTGATCGGGCAATTATCCAAGGTTGATCCTGGTCCTGGTAACATTAAGGATAAGGAAAAAGAAATCATGGATAGTATCATCAATAATATCCCAGTTTACATGCCATATGCCTCAGCCCTCTTCAATAACCGGGCCAAGACTGATCGGCCAGAAGTCTTACCAAAGCACTCGACCAACTTGGCCTTCACTGGTGAATTTGCGGAACAACCTTATCAGATGATCTTCACGGAACAAAGTGCGGTTCGTTCTGGTGAGATTGCCGCATATCACTTTGCCGGGGTTCCGATGGATAACTTAGTCAAGACACCACGTTATGACAAAGATCCAAAGACCTTGCTCAAAGCTACTAAGAAAATGTTTGATTAAGCAATAAGCACGACAAGAACAGCGACTCCGTTTAAACGGAGCCGCTGTTCTTGTCGTGCCTAAGTTAAGTTATTGGCTAGCTTATTTAGCCGCTTTTAAGTTGGTAGCTAAGGTCCAGCCAGCGTCCTTTAATAAAACATATTCATGGGCAGTGGCTTTAGTGGAAGTCTTAGCATAGATTGACTTAGTTGCGTCATATTTCTTACCGCTGGTTAACGTGCCGGCCTTCGTTAAAGTCGCGGTCTTGCCGTCTTTAGCGAAGACTGCTTTGGCAAATTCACCTTTTTTGGTCGCGGTGTAAGCCTTCTTGATGGTCTTAGCCTTTTTGGTTAAGGTCAACTTAGTGGCTTTAGCCTTAGCGGGTGTTTTAGAACCAAGTGCACCTTTAGTCATTTCAGAAGCCTTGACCCAGCCGGCAAATTCACCTTTATCGTTCTTGAGGTGTAGGTATTTAACTTCCTTAGCACCTTTCTTGTTGGACAATAATTCGATGGTCTTGCTGGTGGTGTAAGTCTTCTTCGTCGACAACTTCGTCTTAGACTTGGAGACCTTGGCAGTGGCACGGTCAGCGGCAAATTCGATCTTATACTTATCGCCCGCCTTCTTAGCGTGGTAAGCCGTCTTCTTGATGCTGGTGGCTTTCTTTAACGTATAAGTGGTGGTCGTAGCGGGCGTCGCTTTCTTGACCGTCGCGGCGTTGGCGATTAACGTAGTTGCGGGTGCCAATGGTGCGGCAGCTAATGGTAAAGCTAAAGCAGCAGTTGCAATTAAGGCATTAATCTTTTTCATATTGAAAATCCCCCTTAAATAACTTAACCTTTTTCGATGGAACACCGATAGTTTAGCACCTTGATTTTATAAGAGCAATCTTTATCACACAAAAAATCATTATTTTTATGGTTAGGGATGTTCGCTTAATTAACGCTAGTTTGCGTGCTGATAAGGTTGACAAAAAGGTTAGTAGTTGAATTGTTGGTATCTCATCATTACCATATTTATACTGTAACGAGATTGTCATAAAATCTAGTATGGTTGAGATTAGTCGTCTCCGTTGACCAGCAGATTCGCGGTGGGGCAGCCCTGCAGCCAAAGGGTGGTTTGCAGGGCACCTTTAAGCCGAAAATCACGTCTTAAAAGCTGGCCCAGCCACTAATCTGGGCAAAAGTACCCGGCTAAGTGGCTCGACACAGCGAACTTGCTGGTCACTACGACTAAGACTGCTTGTTCAATGGGGATAGCTAATTAAATAATTATGCTTGATGCTGGGTATTTACGCTCACGTTATCCATTATCCAAATGCCTAAGATTGTGTGCCAACGCCGCAAGCTTGGTCTTCAAAGTTGTTCTTAGTCTAAGTCTGAGAAGATCGCTCATATTGATGCCCAACAACACGGCTGAATATTTTAGAAACTAAAACAACTGGTAGAAGAAAACTTTCATTTGCAGATGCCCGGTAATTAACGCCGGGCGGTCCAGAATTGGCTCAGTGGTGTCGTTTATCTTAGTCGGTGGGTTGCCGACTTAGATAAAACGCGGCCACCACGTTCCAGCCGATTCTGGACCAACTAGAGTGCAAGTTATATCTATCTAACACGAAGCGGAAAGCTCATCCGACCTAGCTGACCGTAACTTGTGCTATGCTATTTAAGTTAGTTTCAAATGAGAGGACTGAAAGCGCATGCCAGCCATGACAACTTTAATTACGCCGGCCGAAAACCGTTTCTTTCTATTAAGTGAACAAGCGCGCCGGCACACGACTTTACAACAAATTAGTGGGTTATTGCGCGACCATGTGACGGTTAAAGCCGATAGTGACTTCTTACCCATCACGGTACGCAATTTAATTATGCATGACCATGCCGATTGGTTGACGGCTTGTAGTCAAGAATGGCAGCTGTTAGCCAGTTTGCCATATGTGGTAACGGCGAGCGATGATCGCAAAGCATGGCATCATTGCGAATTGTGCCATAAACCGGTGCGGTATGAATATCATGTTCAAAATAAACGCAATCATCAAGAATTAATCGTGGGTTCCGAATGTGTCAAGAAATTTATGAATGCGGAAACCCGTTATTTAATGGTGATTACGACCGAAGATAACTTTTATGCGGCGGCCCAATATCAGACATTGACGGCCCAAGTACCCGTTGTGCCAACGATTATGTTTAAGCAGCCACTGTTACCGCAATTGCCAAGCGACATTCGACCGCAAGTGCATCAAGTGCGAACCGATACGAGTACCACAGTGACAACTTATTTACGGCGAAAAACAGCTGAATTACCTTTATTAGCATTAAAACCAACGTTGCGGACCTATGACCAATTGGTTGTCCAAGAAAAGCAAGCCATTGCTGATCGGGTCGCAGCGACTAAAAAGCAGCATCAATTAGCCCAACAGCAAGCCCAACAATCTGCGCAACAAGCCGCTGTAAAAGCCGAAACCGATTTACGGCAGAGCCAACCCTATCAACATTATTTGAAACGATTAGCAGCAATTATTGTTGAACGCCCGGCCCGAAACACGGCTAAAGGTCAGTTCAGTAAACTGAACATGACACCACCCTTAAAGACGCTGTTGAATAGTTATCAATTCGGGTTAATGGTGACGGAATATGCCCAAACTGGCCGGATTCAAGTCCGACGATTAGCAATGCTGAATCGTGACTTTGTGGCCGATTTAGACCAAGTAACGCGCACATTAGATCAGCAACAAACAACGCGTTTCTATGATGATGTCTTCAATAGTTGCTGGGGCTGGACGTATCATCAAGCGACGGCCCAATTAGCTGATTGGCAACGACTTTTAGCCACGCGTTGGGGTGCTAAATTAAGCTTAGCCTGGTTTGAACAGTTGGCTAGATTGACTTCGGCTATAACGATTAAGGCTGCTTTGGGCGATGCTGCCACACCATTGAAAACCGCTTTAACTAAACGATTAGCTGAACAGCCGCAGTTAACGCCGATTCCACGAACTCGGCTTAGTAAAGCCGAACTGCGGGAATTTTGTCAGCGTGAATTAGCTGCGAGTGACAGTTCAACGGTATTTAAGCAGACCTTTGACCGTTACTATCAATTAGCACCCGCTCGCCAAGCCCTATATCACGAAACTTTAGGCTATTATTACGTGGCCCAACACAGTAGTGGTGACCATCAAGCTGCATTGCAACGGCTACAATGGTTATTAAAGCATTAAGTGTTGATATTTAGTGAGGGCCGGATTTTGATTACCGGCATGCCAGAATTCAACTAAGTGATAGGTCTGGTTATTCCCTTGTACGGGCACAAAGTTAATTTGCCGATTGGGGTTGAGCAACGGATCATTGATGTCAGCTGGATAAAAAGCCACAGCTTGATCAAGGGCGACGAGAAGTTCCATCTGTTCAACACTAGTGACCCGTTGTAACTGGTGGGGATCGAGTTCGGGATTTCGCGTTTCAAAGCTCCGTTGTAAAAAGGCGGAGTTCTCAGCACTATAATAGAGCACTTTCGTATCCGCTAAGTCACGAGGCAGCACGCTGTCTTGTTGGCTTAGCGGATTTTGTTTACTGATACCGAGGACCATTTCACGTTCTAGGACTGTTTTTGATTGAACTTGACTATTTGGTAAAAATGGTTCTTGGCCGTAGACAATCGTAAAGGCGAGGTCCAAGTCGCCATTCAGAATGCTTTGGCTGAGGTGTTCAATACTTTCTTCACGGAAAATCAAATTGATGGCCGGATGGGCTTGCTTAAACGTCTGAAAGCGAGCTTGCATCACGTGACTTTCAAAGATTGAAAAGTAACCGACACTTAAGACTTCCTGTGTGTTGCCACTGAGAGTTTGGATTTCACGTAAGGCTTCGCTAAAGCGGTTCGTCATTTCTTGGCTAGCGGTATAGAAGAAGTGACCGGCCGGGGTGAGGCTGATTCGATTCGCCTGACGCTTAAAAAGCGCGACACCTAGATCCATTTCAAGCGTGCCGATTTTTTTAGAAACGGCCCGTTGCGAGATTAAGTGGCGTTCCGCAACCTTTTTAAAGCTCCCGAGTTCAACGACTTCGAGAAATAATTGGATGAGTTCAATGTTCATGGTTTGGCCTCCTGAGCTAGGCGAACTAAATCTTTCGCCTCTAGAATTATTTTACCGCTTTCATTTCTAAATAACAGCGTTACAATGATTTTGAGAATAAATTCACAAATCAATCACACAAGTTAGTTGAACCAAGATGGGAGTTTTGACCTTGATGAAAGTTATCGGTCTGGTCGGGACCAACGCAAGCGTGTCCTACAACCGGAAGTTATTGCAATTTATGCAGCGCCACTTTAAAGATGAAGTTGAGATTGAAGTGGCAGAAATTAAGGATTTACCTTTATTCAATGAAGATGCTGTCAGCAATCCGCCAGCCAGCGTCCAAGCGTTAAACGATGCGGTGAAGGCCGCTGATGGGGTCATCTTAGCGACACCGGAATATGACCATGCAATTCCAGCCGCTTTGAAGAGTGTCATTGAATGGCTATCATGTATCGACCATCCATTTCGAAATAAAGCCATTATGATCGTTGGGGCTTCATTAGGCGCCCAAGGAACGTCGCGCGCTCAAGTTCAATTACGCGAAACTTTAGATGCACCTGGTATCGGCGGTTATGTCTTGCCAGGTAACGAGTTCCTGTTGAGTCATGCGACGCAGGCTTTTGACGATCAAGGTTGGCTCAAAGATACGAAGACGGTGGCCTTCTTAGAAGAATGTGTTGCCCACTTTATCGATTATGCCAAAATGATTGAAGCCAAGTTTGCCCCACAAGCGGTTAATAATCGTTCCAATCTTAAGTGGAGCGCTAGTTACGATGTTATCGTGCTAGGATTCGGGGCTGCTGGGGCTTCGGCAGCGCGTTTTGCGGCCGATAATCATGCCAAAACGTTATTAGTCGATGCCGCGCCAAATGGTCATGAAGGCGGGAATGTCCGCTATGCCGGCCAAGTGGTGGCAACTGGGACGGATTATGATCAATTGTTGGCCTATTATCAAGCGATGTTCGGTTCAATCGACATTGACGAAGACCTCCTAGCTACTTATGTACACGGGATGGTCAATATGCGGGACTACTTTAAGACTTATTTAGATGTTAAAGATCCCGTTAGCTATAACGATACGTACAAATATGGACCAAAGACGGGGCCATCAGATGCTTTGGCCCCAGAATATCCTGAATTTCCAGGAGCAAAAGCATTCGATCTGACCTTAGTTCATGAAGGTTTCTTTGATGCTGCTTTATGGAAGAACTTACGGCAACATGTCTTAGATCGGGCTGATAACATTGATGTTTGGCTGGATTCTCCAGCGGAACAGTTGATTCAAGATCCTGAGACCAAAGCTATTTTAGGGGTCCAAATCAAGCGGAATGGCGTTAGCGTCAATATCCGGGCCCGTAATGGGGTTGTGATGACCATGGGTGGTTTTGAAACAAACCAGAAATATATTCAAGATTACCTCGGCGCCCCACATTTGGCCCCAATTGGGAGCTTGTATAATCGCGGTGACGGGATTCGGATGGCTGAAGCTGTGGGTGCCGACATGTGGCACATGCACAGTTATGAAGGGTTAGGGTTCTTAGCTGGCATGACCTTTGCGCCGAAGCCAGGTGAACGTGGTAAGTTGATCTTAGCGCCATGGCCAGATCTCTATACCGGGTCAATCTTTGTGGCGGGGGACGATGGGAGTCGTTACTTCCGCGAAGACGAACCAAATCGGCATGGTCGTTTGTATGACCATGGGACTTGGCGGATTCCAACTGCTCAAGATCATGCTTACTTAATCTTTGATCAAGCGCAACTTGACCAATTTAAGCAAGCCGATAATTTGCCAGATACGACTTTCTTAGACAACTTAGTTAAAGCCGATACGTTGGCTAACTTGGCCGCAGCGACGGACTTAGATCCAGCTGTCTTGGAAAAGACGGTTACCGATTTTAATAGCTTTGCCCAAAACGGTGAAGACTTCAGTCAGCATCGGGATGCCAAAACGATGCGGGCCTTTGGTAACGGGCCATTCTATGCGGCTCGTTTGGAAGCTGGCATGTTGAATACCCAAGGTGGGCCGCGGCGCAATGCCCAAGCTGAAATCTTGGATGTCAACGAACAACCGATTCCACATTTATACGGCGCCGGGGAACTCGGTGGCGCCAATGCTAATCAATATGCCGGTGGTAGCAACTTAGCCGAATGCTTAATCTTCGGTAAGATTGCCGGTGAAAACGCGGCTAAGCAGACGCCAATCGCTTCAACGGTACCTGTCGAAGGGCCAACGGAGACAGATGTTCAACTTGGCGGCAATGATATTGCACAAGCCGATGCTTTAAGCGAGATCGAGCTAGGCACAAACCAATATCTGGGTGTTAGTGAAGCCGGTATCGGTGGCGAAGTTGTGGTTCGGATCACTTATGCGGACAACACCTTGCAAAAAGTCGATATCGTACGACAAAGTGAAAGTGAAGATGTTGGTCAAGCGGCCGTCGAACAATTACCAGATAAGATGGTGGCGGCTAATACCTACGATGTTGACAGTATCTCTGGTGCGTCAACGTCAAGTCGGGCAATCAAGAGCGCGGTCAAGAATGCGTTGGCGAAAGTCCCAGTCGAAAACTAAACTGAATCGATTAATTTAAAAAAAGATCAGTGCAAATTTTGCACTGATCTTTTTTGCGTACTGGGGCCGGTAGCCCTAATGTTGTCAACGGTTTCACGAATGGCTATTAAAGTAGTTGATAGTCGCTTTATTTTTCTAGGCATGCCTAAAAAACATTTCCATTTAAGAATATTTATTGTACAATGACAACTGTTCAATTAATTCAAATAGAATAAAGGGGGAGTTTTACTTGAACAAAGAAAATGCAAGCAGTGGCCAGAAGCATAAGCTAATTCAGTATGCGAATGGCCCATCACTAGAAGAGATCAATGGCTCAATTGAGGTGCCTAAGAACCTTAACTTTTGGAAGACCTTATTCGCTTACTCAGGGCCAGGTGCGTTAGTTGCGGTTGGCTATATGGATCCCGGGAACTGGTCAACGTCAATTACTGGTGGGCAAAATTACCAGTATATGTTAATGTCTGTCATCTTGATCTCAAGTTTGATTGCGATGTTGCTTCAATATATGGCAGCTAAACTTGGCATCGTGAGTCAGATGGATTTGGCGCAAGCGATTCGGGCCAGAACCAGTAAGTCGTTAGGAATTGTGTTATGGATTTTAACTGAATTTGCTATTATGGCGACCGATATTGCGGAAGTTATTGGGGCAGCCATTGCGTTATATCTATTATTCGGTATTCCGCTAGTCATTGCGGTGTTTATTACCGTCTTTGACGTCTTAGTATTGCTATTATTAACCAAGATTGGGTTTCGAAAGATCGAAGCCATTGTGGTTTGTTTGATTTTAGTTATTTTGTTTGTTTTCGTCTATCAAGTGGCCCTTTCTAATCCAGATTGGGGCGGTGTTATTAAAGGGTTAGTCCCAACTGCCGCCACGTTCTCAACATCTAGAAGTGTTGCTGGGATGACGCCATTATCTGGTTCGCTAGGGATTATCGGGGCGACCGTTATGCCACATAACTTGTATCTGCATTCGGCCATCTCACAAACGCGGAAGATTGATCACAGCGATGAAAAAGATGTGGCACGGACGGTTAAGTTTGCTGCTTGGGATTCAAACATTCAATTGACCTTTGCGTTTGTGGTTAATGCGTTGCTCTTAATTATGGGTGTCGCGGTCTTCAAGAGTGGTGCGGTTAAAGATCCATCATTCTTCGGCTTGTATGAAGCCTTGTCAAATACGTCGATGTTAAGTAACGGGATTTTGATTGGGGTCGCTAAGTCAGGATTACTGTCAGCGCTCTTCGCGATTGCGTTGTTAGCTTCTGGTCAAAACTCCACGATTACCGGGACCTTAACTGGTCAAGTTATCATGGAAGGTTTCGTCCACATGCGGATGCCACTATGGTTGCGGCGGTTAGTCACCCGGTTGATCTCAGTGATTCCAGTGCTAATTTGTGTCATGTTAACGAGTGGTAAGAGCGCGATTGATGAACATACCGCACTGAACAATCTGATGAATAACTCGCAAGTCTTCTTAGCCTTTGCTTTACCATTCTCGATGCTGCCATTATTGATGATGACCGATAGCAAAGTTGAAATGGGAAATCGGTTTAAGAATTCATTGGTCATTAAGGTGTTAGGTTGGTTATCCGTTATTGGATTAACGGTCTTGAACATGATTGGGTTACCAGATGCGGTCTTGGGATTCTTTGGGGCTAACCCAACGGCTGGTGAACAAACGTTGTCCACGATTATTGCATACGTTTTAGTTGCTGCAATTTTAGCTTTATTAGTCTGGACCGTTTATGATTTACGTCGTGGTAATCGGCGTTATGCAGCGCAACAGGCTGCTTTAGCCAAGGATGGTGAATAAGATGAGCACAACGTTTAAACGAATTTTAGTGGGGGTCGATGATTCGGCCGATGCTTTACTAGCTTTCGAATATGCGATTCAACAAGCTGTTCAAACCGATGCTGAGTTGATTATCGTGTCGATTTTGGAAAATGATGATATGAATGTGTATCAGGCCTTGAATAAAGATTACGTCCATGGTGAACGTGATGAGCTTGAAACCCACTTGCTGAAGTATCAAAAGCAAGCCCAAGATGCCGGTGCCAAGCGAGTACGGACGTTGATCGCTGAAGGCGAACCGGGCGAAACGATTGTTAAAGATGTGATTCCACATCTCCAACCAGATTTATTGATTATTGGATCAATCGCCAAAAAAGGTTTAGCGCGTCATTTCGGGAGTCAAGCCGCTTATATGGCTAAATATTCACCAGTTTCAGTGTTGGTGATTCGTTAAAAATACAATTAAGCACGCAATCAGGATCAGCTGGTTGCGTGCTTTTGTTGTATCATGTTAGTTGTTTTTTTGCCACTCTGGTTGGGTCAGAATCGGCTGGAACGTGGTGGCCGCGTTCGGAAGCCGAAGGGCGGTCTTCCGAGCCGGGCTTTATCTAAGTCGGAAAATCACCGACCAAGATAAACGACACCACTGAGCCAATTCTGACCCGCCCGGCGTTAAGTAGCGACAGTTTGGAGATAGAGTCGTTAATACCAAGATAAGCCTATATTTAAAAGGTCATTACAGAAATTTTTAGGCCTAAATTAAGGCTGGTAACACGGTTGTAACGGTGTTAACGAGAGTTGTCATGACTTCGGATCGATTTTGGCGTGGATAGGAAATTCCCATATCTAAAGAAAGCTGTTCAATTGGAATGGGAAAGACTTGTAAACGTTGTGGCTGTTGACGTTGCAACTGGCGTGCATCAATTAAGCCGGTTATCGTACAGCCAAGCTGAGCCAGACTTAATTGTAAAGCCACACGTGAATCTGGCGCTTCAATTCGATTAATGACCGTGATGCCATTATCTTGAAAGAAATGGTCGACCATTTCTTGAAAACGTGAAGGGTCACTTAAGCGAATGAAATTTTGATTTGTTAGTACGGCAAGTGGATTAGCAGGATCAACATGAATGGAATAACTGCTAGGGACGACTAAAGCTAAAGTGACGCGACCGATAGTATGAAAACTTAAACGGTCATCATGGATTGCTTTACCTATAAAAGCATCAATCTTGCCAGCGGGAAGCAATTGTTCAGCGTCACTGGTCGTCATTTCCATTAAGCTGGTGTGTAGTTGTGGAAACTTGGTATACAGTGTTGGTAGAATGGCCGGTAGCCAAGTTGCAGCTAAAGGCTGATTGATTGCCAAAGATAACGAGCCATAAGCATGGTTGGTTAATTGGTGTAGCTCTTGTTTTAAAGAGCGCTGGAGTTGATGTTCAGCTTGGAGGTAAGTCAGTACACGTTTACCAGCGTATGTTAAGGTCAGTGGCTGGTGTTGCCGATTGAGTAGGGCCACTTGCAAGTCGTGTTCAGCACGACTAATGGTTTGACTAATGTAAGGCTGAGTAATAAATAGACTTTGTGCAGCCTTAGTCATATTACCAGTTGTTTCAATGGCAGCTAAAAAGTCAGCTAATCGTTGTTCCATATTTGAGACCTCCAATAACTAGATTAATCACAACAACTTAAATTCTATAACAGTTTTGTTATCATCATACGCCTTGAGAGTAATTTTACAATCAAAGAAAGCGATTGCATAATAAGGTTGTTTATTGAAGTTGTGATAACTGACACAAATAAAGTAAGGAGCTCGGTAATATGATAGCGAATAATCAACTTAATTGGGATGCGACTTATGATACGGTAGTTTTAGGCTTTGGTGGTGCAGGTGCTACAGCTGCACGTTTTGCGGCCGATGCCGGCGCGAAGGTCTTGTTGACTGATGCCGCACCTAATGGCCATGAAGGTGGGAATACTCGGTATTCAGCACAGTTAATAGGTACGGGCGACAACTTTAAAGATTTAAAAACATATTATCAAAAATTAACGGCACCGATGGATTTAGATGATGAGATGGTCAACACTTATGTTGATGGTATGGTCAACATGCGCCAGTACGTCCGTCAATACCTAGATGTTGAACCATTTAGCTTCAAAAATGATTTCGATACTAGCTCAACAGATATCAATATTAAAGACGCGATTTTTGAATATCCAGAATATGATGGCGTACAGTCTTATGATTTCACCACGGTTCATGCGGGAATGTTTGATGCGGCATTATGGAAAATTTTACGACAAAAGGTATTGGATCGTGCTGATAAAATTGATGTTTGGTTACAGTCACCGGCAAAACATCTTATTCAGGATCTAGCGACAAAGACAGTGATTGGGATCCAAATTGAACGTAACGGTCAGCTAGTTAATATTAAAGCACGTAACGGCATAGTCATGGCCATGGGTGGTTTTGAAAATAATCGGTCACAAGTCCAAGATTATTTAGGTGCCGATCATTTGGCACCACTTGGAACCTTATATAACCAAGGTGATGGCATTCGGATGGGTGAAGAAGTTGGCGCTGATATGTGGCATATGCAAAATTATGAAGCGTTAGGGATGTTACATGGGATGGCTTTTAAGGTGCCAGCTGGTGAGCGCGCTCGGTTGATTGTTGGCGCGTGGCCAGATTTGTATCAGGGGAGTATTGTTACAGTTGGTGATGATGGTAGCCGCTACTTTAAAGAAGACGAGCCTAATCGTCATGGCCATATTTATGACCATGGTACTTGGCGGGTGCCCCGGACAAATGTTCATCCATACTTAGTATTTGACCAAGCACAATTAACGAAATTCCAAAATGATGCGAAGTTACCATATGCTGACTTCTTAAAGACGTTGTTAAAAGGGAATAGCTTGGTAGCATTAGCAAAACAGATGGATGTAGACCCAACTATTTTGACGCAAACAATTAATGATTTCAATCACTTTGCTATGGAAGGACACGATTATGCATATGGTCGTGATCCAGAAACAATGCAGGCATTTGGCAATGGACCGTTCTATGCGGCACCGTTAACCCATGATGTTTTAAACACGCAAGGTGGACCACGGCGGAATGCCAAAGCCGAAATTCTGGATAGTAGTCGCAAGCCGATTCCTCATTTGTATGGAGCTGGTGAATTAGGCGGTATTTGTGCGAACCAATATCAGGGTGGTGGTAACTTAGCCGAATGCTTGATTTTTGGGAAGATTGCTGGTGAAAATGCGGCTAAGGCTAAGGAAAGCCAGCCTGAAACAACTGATGCCACATCTGGGGCCAGTGCTAAATCAGCTGCACTGGGTGGTAATGACCTTTTAGCAACTGATGATGACATTAAAGTTGGTCCTAATCAGTATCTTGGTACCAGTGATAATGGGATTGGCGGTCAAGTCGTTGTCCGTATCACATACGCTGACGAGACATTAAAACAGGTTGAAGTTGTTCGTCAAAGTGAAAGCGAAGACGTTGGCCAAGTTGCGATTGAGCAATTACCCGCTAAGATGGTGGCAGCTAACAGTTATGATGTCGATGTGATTTCGGGTGCATCAACGTCCAGTCGTGCTGTTAAGAGTGCCGTTAAAAATGCATTGGAAAAGGCCAAACTGCCAGTAAAAGATTAGTCAGATTTGATTGATCTTGATAAACTCAAAATAGACGCTATTATCGGGAGTAAAGAATACAACCGATAATAACGTCTGTTTTTGTGACCGGTATCAGTTTTGAAAAATTATCTACTTGTTTCAAAGTAAATGATGGCGTCTTTTGGCTACCTTTAGAGTAATGGCGATTGCTACCATAGTGATTAAGGCAACCATTATGAGGCCGATATTCCAAATCAAGTAAGGTTCTAGGTGATTTCCAAGAACGTTAACCAAAATGGGATAGATTTGCTGGCAGATCAGGAGCCCTGATATCATACTGTTAAAAAGATGATAGATGATTTTTCGGCTGTTAGAAAGATCATGCATAAATTGAGTGCCACTTAGAAAAAGGTTAATGGCAGTTATTCCAATAGTTAGCTTTGGCAAAGATGCGTTAGGAATAATTATTTGGATGTAGATCACGATACAAGAAGAAATAACTATCAATCTTTGATTTAACCGGAGTTTGGGGGATCCATAATTATTGATGGTATAGACAGCATTAGTGAACTTGAGATTGCCCAGCTTTAACTTTTTCATAAAATACAACCACTCCTTTAAATTTATTGGATTAATACGCTTGGTGCTAGTTGAAATTGCCGCCTGCCGGTTGGATTCTAAAATGCTGGAATGCCATGGGTCATTTTGAAACCAAATAACGATCTTCAAAACTGACCTTGGTCTAAGTCCGAGAAAAAATACTCGTACTAAGGCCAACGACACGGCTGAGCATTTTATAAGCCAACCTCTTGGCTAAATAATTAAACTGAAGATAGTCAATCGTTAATTTTTTAAAACCCGTTAGTTAACGTCGGGTGGCCCAGAATTGGCTCAGTGGTGTCGTTTATCTTAGTCGGTGATTTTCCGCCTTAGATAAAGCCCGGCTTGCGAGACCGATCTTTGGCTCGCAAACGCGGCCACCACGTTCCAGCCGATTCTGTGCCAACCAGAGTGGCAATTTAAGCCAACTAACACCAAGCGTGATTAATATAAATCAGATGTATGAAAAAAAGCTAGCTATGATGCAAGTAAGGTCGTTTTGCAAAGAAGATGTGTATTCAACAACGCTAAATATTAGCGCAGGGTGGGCTGGATGATGCTCAGTGGTGTCGTTTGACTTAGGTCGGGTGAGTTTCCCGGCCTTAGTCAAAGCTCGGCTTGTGAGACCGCCCCTTGGCTCACAAACGCGGCCACCACGTTCCAGCATCAAATCCAGCCCACCCGGAGCGGCAATCACCGACTACTATTCCCTAAACAAAAAAACGGCGCCGCTACACAATCTAATGTGCAGCGGCGCCGTTAGTCAATCTATGTGTGACAATGTTTCACGTGGAACAACGTGTTAAGCGTCGCCTAATAGCTTTTCAGCAGCTTTTAAGACGTTTTCCCCGTTCATCATGCCATAATCAGACATGTTGATGATGTCCATTGGAATCCCGGCAGCGTCGGTCTTCTTTTTAACATCGTTAGCCATATAGCGAATCTGTGGTCCGAGTAACAAGACATCGGGCTTTTCATCGGAAGCTAATTGGTGGTCAATATCAGATGAAGCAGTGGCGAAGATCTTGTAATCAACGCCGTCCGCTTTAGCAGCGGCTTCCATCTTTGAGACTAAGAGGGAGGTTGACATCCCCGCTGAGCAGGCTAACATAATGATTTTTTCAGCCATAATCAATTCATCCTTTCAAACTAATGCGATTAAGCTTTTTCAGTAGCGGCGTTACCGGCAGCAGCTTCTGCAGCAGCCTTAGCGTCTTCTTGACCCTTCAAGATCTTGTCGTACTTCTTAGCGAATGGGAAGTAGATGGCTGTTGACATAACCAAGGTAATAGTCTGCCAGATGCACATCTTCCAGCCGCCAATCAGGAACCCAGAAATGATTGCTGGTGTCGTCCAAGGAGCGGCAACCCCGTTCAGTGGTGGGACAATCCCGAAGTAGATAACCAAGTAAGTTGACAAAGCAACGAGCACTGGTGTTAAGAAGAATGGAATTGCCAAGAATGGGTTCATAACTAATGGCAAACCAAACAGGAATGGTTCGTTAATGTTGAATAGAGCTGGAACCAATTCGATCTTCCCAATGGTCTTCATTTGAACTGAATGAGCAGCGAAGACCGTAAAGATAACCAAACCAATGGTAATCCCAGAACCAGTTAAGTTAATAAAGTTGTTGTAGAATTCGTTAGTAACAATGTGTGCACCGTTAGCAACAGTCAATTTGCCGGCTTTATATAAAGCGGCGTTATCAGCTGTGTTAGGAATCAAGAGACCACTGGTAATGGCACCCATGATTAACCCACCATGAACCCCGAAGAACCAGAAGAATGGGACTAAGAACGCAATAACTAAGGCCCCACCTAAGGAATCAGATAACCCTTGGAGTGGTGTTTGTAATAATTTATAGATTAATTGCAATAAATCAGTCTTACCGAAGAAATCAATGGCGGCGTAAATGAACATTGAAACGGTAATGATCACACCGGCAGGAATCATCGCTGTAAATTGACCAGCAACACTAGCTGGGACTTGTTCTGGTAAGGTAATCTTCCAACCAGCACGAATCATAGCGGAGTAAGCCCAACCAACTAAAATCCCGATAATGATAGCGGCAACCATCCCTTGACCACCAAGCCAAGTTAAGTTGATTACGCCACTAACAGGAGTGGTTAAGAAGCCTTGTAAAGCCTTTGGTAATTTGTCGATGTTGCTTGAAACGGCTGTTCCAGACATCACAACGTTACCAGCGGCATTGGTGATCCCAGTGCCAGCTTTACCCATCGCACCAGCTAATGGGCTGGCGATGGATAATGTTTGTAATAGAAGGAAAGTTGCTAATGATGTTAACCCGGCAGGCAACGCTTCATAACCTTCGTTACGGACATACACATACGCAATCCCAACGGCCGCCCAAACTGACATAATCGCGAAAGTTGCGGTGTAAGCTTGGTTAAAGAAGGCCGACCAACCAGACGCTTTTAAGACTGCGGCGACGGCTGGTATTGGAATATTTGATAAAATTAAGAATACGGACCCAATAATGATAAATGGTAACGCGTAAACCATCCCGTCTTGTAAGGCTTTAACTGGTTTCGTGTTAACGAACTTCATTACTGGTGGCAAAATCTTGTTGTTAATGAAATTACTAAAAGCACTATTACTACTGCTATTTTCCATTACAATTCATCTCCATTTTTTGCTAAAACTGACTTTAGCCAGTAATAAGACTTCTTTGGTACTCGTTTTAAATCTTTCAAATCATGATTACTGCGATTGACATAGACGACCCCGTACCGTTTTTCGATGTCGGCGTGTGAACTCGGAATATCGATGAGCCCCCAGCCCAAGTAACCAAGAACTTTAGCGCCATCTAAAAACATTGCGTCCTTCATCGCTTGGATGTGTTCTTTATGATACTTGATGCGCAAGTCATCTTCGATCATATCGTGACCATCCCAATGTTCTTCGATCCCAATCCCGTTTTCAATCGGGAAGACCGGTACATTGTAGCGATTGTACAAATCAGTAATCATATTGCGAAAGCCCAGTGGATCAATGGTCCAGCCCCACTGGTTAGCTGGTAGAAAACGGTTACTTTCCATGCCATAGTCTAAGTAACGATTTGGTGCGGTTCCCGCTGGTACCTTGTCGGCGTTGATCGTCGTCGTGCGATAATAGCTGAAAGCTAAGAAGTCAGCGTGCATGCCCGCTAAGATGTCATTGTCACCTGGTTGCAAGTCATAATCGATTTGGTGGTTCTTAATATAGGTTAAGACTTCGTTGGCGTAATGACCGTGGACAAACGCATCGTTCAAATTGTTATTTAAAAATTGATCTAATTGCCGAGCAGCGAACACGTCTTCTGGCTTGGAAGTAGCGGGGTAGACCGGCGTATAAGCAATCATGCCTCCAAATTGCACATCATCATAGTGACTGTGGGTAAACGTTTCCAATTGGGCGTGTGCCAACATCGTATGATGGAAGATTGTGTAGAGATCATTTAGAGACTTGTCGCCATGTTCGTAACCTGAAATGTTGAAAACTTCATTTGTAAAGTACAAATTATGTTCGTTGAACGTGATCCAATACTTGACCCGATCAGCGAAGTGTTCAATCATCTTTTTCCCGAAACGGACAAACGCATCCACCGTATGCCGGGACATGAATCCGTTTTCTTTTTGGGCTAACGCTAAGGGCATGTCGAAGTGATACAAGCAAATCATCGGCGTAATCCCGCGCTTGAGCATCCCATCAACTAAGCGGTCATAAAAAGCAATCCCGGCTTCATTAAAGTCACCATCACCATCGGGAACCACTCGTGACCAAGAAATCTGAATTCGATACATGTTCATATGCATGTCCTGCATCAAATCCAAGTCTTCGTCATAACGGTGATATTCGTCAATGGCGTCATGCCAATCCGCAGTGTGCTCAGTGGCCGGGCGCACATCATATACTGATAGCCCTTTACCATCAATGTTCCAGGCCCCCTCCGTTTGCATACTTGAAACGGAGTTGCCCCAGAAGAAATCTTTGGGCATTCTACGTGAAAGTTCCATATTTTCCTCCAATCTAAGCTTGTTTTTCAGGAAGCGCTTTCCTTTAACAATTTTTAGTATAGCCTCAAATGGCATTAAAAACAATCCTTTTAATTGAATTTGTATAGTCTTTTAAAAATGACCGCTGGTAAACCGCGTTATGACGGCATTTGTAAAAACAGGAAATCACAAAAAAATTAGTACCAACCGGATTGGTTGGTACTAATTCAAGCGGTCAATCATAGTGGTGCTAGTTGTTTTTGACTTAAAATGATTGCGCTTACGTTTTATTGATTGAGACTTATTTGTGAACCTTGTGGGCCATATAGTAAGCGCCCCATTCAGCCAATTGGCCTTTTGAAATGGCTTTAGCATAGCCAGATTCCAAAAGCTTTTCGAAAACTTCAGTAAATTGCTTCGTGGTTTCGTGCGCTAAGATTTGGGCCTCTTCTTGATTGGTTACTTTTGAAAAATCAACATCGATTTCAGGCTTAAAGCCGGCTAATGCTTTAATGGCCGCTGAATAGATGACGGCTTCTTGATCGAGTTTTAATGAATGGACTTCCATAGACTTTCACCTCATTGAATTAGATTGGGCAGTATCTTCATTATAACGATTTAGATGATGGAGGGGGAAACAATCGGTTTTAAAAGGTTGAAATGGTTTATTCTGCCACTCTGGTTGGGCCAGAATCGGCTGGAACGTGGTGGCCACGTTTTCGAGCCACAGAGCGGTCTCGAAAGCCGGGCTTTATCTAAGTCGCAAAACCACGACTAAGATAAACGACACCACTGAGCCAATTCTGGCCCGCCCGGCGTTAACTAACGGGTAGTTATGGATTAATATTAATCCACGAATTTAGTCGAGAAGTTGGTTCTTAAAATGTCGGCCAAAGCATGCCAGTATTTTAGAAAATAACCGGCGGGCAATCAGTCTAGCTAACACCGATTCTGGTCCAACCAGAGTGGCAAGACAAACGAACAGTCATTAGAAAAAGTATATACAAATATTGTCAATTGTTAACGAAATGGGGTAAACTGTTTGACAAGAAGTTATTGAAGAAAGAATGTGAATTTAATTGGCTTATAAATACGAAACGATCGCGGATAGTTTGCGGTCGGACATCAAAGCGGGCAAGTATGCGCCCGGGGAATTGATGCCGGATCAAAATAAATTAGCGAAGACGTTTAACACGACGCGGATTACGATTCATAAGGCCATTCAATTATTAATTATTGAAGGGATGGTTTATTCAAAGCGAGGGGCCGGGACCTTTGTGCGCAAAGACTTTGGGTTGACCGACCATCGCCAAGAAACCCGGGTTGATCGCCCAATTGGGACGACGCGGACGAACGCTGGCAAGAAGGTCACGAGTAAGGTCTTAGAATTACAGGCCCGCTTACCAACGACTCGTGAAGCGGAACAGTTGATGATCGATGAGATGGATCCCGTCTACGTCATTCGGCGAGTTCGTTATGTGGAAGGCCAGGTTTGGGCCTATGAACATACGATTATGCCAACCAGTATTGTCACATTGACCAAGAGCGTCTTGATGGGTTCAGTCTATGGTTACTTAGAAAATGAATGTGGCTTATCGATTGCCGGGTCTCATCGGATTGTCTCGGCGGGTAAAGCCACACAAGATGATGTTGACGGCATGGGTGCCAAGTTAGGCGATCCCGTCCTCATTATTAATCAAGTCAGTTATACCGACGATGGTCAGCCGTTTGAAGTGTCAGAATCCCACTTCCCGTACGCAACGAGTACCGTGGTAGCGGATATTCAGGTTCATTAGGGTGCTAGTTGGTTTAAATTGCCACTCTGGTTGGGCCAGAATCGGCTGGAACGTGGTGGCCGCGTTTTCGAGCCACAGAGCGGTCTCGAAAGCCGGGGGTTATCTAAGTCGGAAAATCACCGACCAAGATAAACGACACCACTGAGCCAATTCTGGCCCGCCCGGC
>NZ_BJDK01000006.1 GCF_005405105.1 Lactiplantibacillus dongliensis | reverse complement strand
CTAAATCCAATGAACTATTAGAGAATATCACGCAACGTCTAAGCTGTTAATTGATTGATTATTTATATAATACGAGGAGGCAGTTGCATGCTAGCGTTTGTGGTAGTGAGTCACGGTGACTTTGCCAAAGGGGTCGTGAGCTCTTCATATATGATTTTTGGACCGCAACAAAAAGTGCAGACGGTGACGTTTGACTTAGACGAAGGTCCGGCTGAATTAACGCAAAAGTTAACGGCCGCCGTCGCGACGTTTGATGATAATGACGAAGTGTTGTTCCTCGTTGATCTCTGGGGCGGTTCGCCATTCAATGCGGCTAGTCGGATTGTCGCGGAGCATACTAATCGAATGGGTCTGATTACGGGACTCAATCTGCCAATGCTCATTGAAGCCTATACGGTACGCGATAAGCCAATCAATGAGGTGATTGCGCATTTGGAAGAAACCGGTAAGATTGGTATTAAGCATTTGGAGTTATTAAAAGATAGCGAGGAAGATGAGCTGCTATGACAATGGATGTGCGCTTAGCCCGCATTGATAGCCGCTTATTACATGGTCAGGTGGCGACGGTCTGGACAAAGACGGTTGCGCCAACCCGAATTCTGGTTGTTTCAGATGCGGTAGCACGTGATGAACTACGCAAAGTCTTGATCGTGCAGGCGGCACCGCCGGAAGTCAAGGCTAACGTGATTACGGTGGATAAGATGATTGAAATCTATCATGATCCATTGTTCGACACGATTAAACCGTTGATTCTCACGGATACGCCACAAAATATGGCGCGACTAGTGGCTGGCGGCTTAGACTTTTCAGCAGTGGGGATTAATATCGGTAGTTTGGCTTATTCTGGTGGGATGGTGATGGTGACTAATGCCATTGCAGTTGGTCGACTGGAAGCAGCGGCGTTGTATCAATTACAAGCAGCTGGGTTAAAGGTATTTGCTCAGAAAGTACCGACTGATAAACGCGTTGATGTCATGCCGTTATTGGCGAAGAATGGGTTTAAAGCTTAAATTTTAGAATGATATTGGACGAGTAGCTGAACTTTCGGTTGCTCGTTTTTTTGTGAGTGGTTTGTCTTGTTTTTGATTGGTAGGGGTGTATGCTAGAAAAAATTAGTGTTAGCAAAATAATGATTCGAATTCGTGATAGCGTATTTGATAAATGAGTAGACAAATGCTACTTGTCTATTAAATATAGGATATGGGGTCGTTAGTCATGTCAACGATGATTACACTTTATCACGGTACTACTAATACACGGGCACATGAGATTATCCAAAATGGATTTGATGAAATTAGAATTCCTAGAATTGATCAAGTCATGCTAGGAAAAAGCAAACGACGCCCCGGATCGTTGGGGTATGGATTATATGGTTTTCAAGATGATGCGGGATTAGCGACTAAGTTTATTAACAAGTTCACTCAAAATGGCATGATTGTTCAATTCCAGGTTTGTTTGGGGTTTGCATGTGTGTTAAATTTTGTTGATAGTCTCACAGATATGCAATTATTTAGCCAGTGGCAAGCTGACGATAGACGACAACGGTTATTTAAGGGCTTAAAGCAGCAATATCAAAACAAGGTAAGTCAAGCAGAGTTAGATGGTGCAATGATTGAAATCTATATCGTTGAATTGTTGCGTCATCGGTTGGTTGAACGAATTGATGCCGTTTGTAGTGCAACACATACGGTACTAGCTAATCAGCCGAATTCGCAAAGATTGCCGAAGGGGATTGAATATGCGATTCGTTCAAACAATCGCATTCAAAGAATGACAATTCAGATAGTTAAGCATGGAGGATAATGATGAAATATTTAAAACCAATTGACGAGGTTGCAAAAGAATTGGCGCCATTTACTGATGAAGACCAAGAACGTTATCTCAAGCTTTTAGCCGCATTCGGGTTGCCATTGAATGAAGCTGACCTGAAAGTTGATGATGGTCACTCACAATCCGTTGAGAATTGACAAAGACATAACAATTAAGTGGATAGGAAATATCTAAGGGATGGTTGTTCATTGCTTAGATATTTTTTTGCAATTAGTGGTTTCAAATACGTGTAATGAACGATTTAGTCTAAGGATTTGACTAAAATTAGCCCTCAAACTTTGACCCCACACGTTTTATTGATAAAATTAGAGCATTAGGATATTTATATCGAGGATACCGGGGGTTAAAACAGATGGCAGTCTATACTAAGCTTACCGCCACGGGCCAGTATGTGCCGCAGCGCGTGGTAACAAATGATGAATTAGCCGCAATTATGGAGACCAGTGATGAATGGATTCAGGCGCATACGGGGATTGTGACTCGGCACTATGCGATGAATGATGAAAATACCTCTGACTTAGCAACCCAGGTGGCGCAACAACTGTTGACGAAGAGTGGAGTAGCTGCTAGTGCGATTGATTTAATTATTGTGACGACGATTACACCAGATGCGCTAACGCCCGCCACGGCTTGTTTGGTACAGGCGAATATCGGGGCAGATCAGGCGTTTGCGTTCGATATGAGTGCCGCCTGTGCTGGATTTACGTTCGGCTTGGCTACCGCGGACAAGTTTATTCGGAGCGGCCAGTACCAAAACGTGATGGTGATCAGTGCGGAAGTCAATTCAAAAATGATGGACTTTCAAGATCGGACGGCCGCGGTCTTCTTTGGTGACGGTGCTGGTGGGGCGTTGTTACAAGCGACCACTGATCCGGCTGAAAATAGCATTCTAGCTGAAAAGTTACAAACCCAAGGGAATGCCACCGTCATTCATTCTGGTCGCGTGCAACCAATTACGAAAATTGCGGCTAGCAACTATCCGCAAACTGATGCGTTCTATCAAGCGGGACGGGATGTTTTTCAATTTGCAACTACGGTTGTGCCACAACAGATGCAAGGGTTATTAGCCTCAGCTGGGGTGGCTTCAACTGACTTACAGTACGTGATTTGCCATCAAGCTAATTTGCGGATTATTGAACAAATTGCGACAAAATTAGGCTTACCAATGACGCAGTTCCCCCATAATGTCCAAAAGTTCGGGAATACGTCATCGGCGGGTGTTGCGATGGCGTTAGCGGCTGTTTTTGATGACCTCACTGGGCCAGTCTTGTTGACCGCATTTGGCGGTGGCTTGGCGTATGGGTCCGTGTTGATCAAGAAGTAGGGGGTACGGCATGGAATTAAAAGATTTAGATCGGTTAGTTGAGAAGTATGCGCGGCAAGGTTATCAACAAATCCGGGTTAAAGCTGGTGAGTTAGAGATTGAAGTAACCAAACCGACGACAACACCTGTAGCCAAAGCCCCAACCGCGGCTGCTGATAAAACCGCCGTTACAGACACGACCGTCACTAGTCCCATGGTCGGGGTGGTGCATTTAGCGGCTGAGCTCACGGTCGGACAGGCGGTGACCCAAGGCCAAGAACTTGGTCAGATTGAGAGCATGAAGTTGTTTAATCCGCTGACGGCGCCAACTAACGGGGTGTTGGACGCTATTTTAGTGACGGATCAAGCCACAGTTGAGTATGGTCAGCCTTTATTTAAGTTACGAAAGGATCGGTAGGGATGTTTCACAAGCTGCTTATCGCGAACCGTGGTGAAATTGCGGTGCGCATTATTAAAGCGTGTCGCCAATTACACATTCAAACGGTGGCCGTTTGTTCAACTGTCGACCGTCAAGCTTGGTACACTCAGCTGGCTGATGAAGTGGTGTGTATCGGTCCAGCCGCGGCGACGGGTTCTTATTTAAATGCCGAAGCTATTTTGATGGCGGCGATTAATACGCAGGCAGACGCCATTCATCCCGGATACGGGTTTTTAGCGGAAAATGCTGATTTTGCGGCGATGTGCGCTGAATGTGGGATTACCTGGATTGGCCCACAAGCTGAGCAGATTCGACTGATGGGCGATAAGTCACGGGCGAAGCAGTTTGCTCAGCAACAAGGGGTGCCGGTCTTGGCGGGCCGGTCGATTCAAGGGTTAGCATGGCCACAAATTAAGCAGACCGCACTGCAAATGGGCTTCCCATTAGTGTTAAAGGCCAGTCATGGTGGCGGTGGCAAGGGGATTCGCGTGATTGACGATGTGCATGCGCTACATCAACAATTGCGAGTGGCGCGAGCCGAAGCAGCGGCTGCTTTTCTAAATGACGCGATGTATTTAGAACATTATTTACCCAGTGCCCGGCATATTGAAGTTCAAGTCTTAGGCACCGGGGCGACCGTGCATATCTTAGGCGATCGAGATTGTAGTTTACAGTTACATAAACAAAAGGTTTTGGAAGAAAGTCCCGCTAGCATTTTGACGCCGGCGCAACGGCGTGACTTGTATCAATTATCGCAGCAATTGTTAGCTGAGACTGGTTACCAGAGTTTAGGGACGATTGAATATTTATTTGCTGACGGTCAGTTTTACTTTATGGAAATGAATACGCGGCTACAAGTTGAACACGGGGTGACTGAATTAACGACGGGGATTGATATTGTGGTGGCACAGCTTAAACAAGCAGCCGGCGTGCCGTTACACTTGGCAGCAACCGTTGACCTGATTCCAACTAAGACGGCCATTGAAGCCCGGATTACAGCCGTCTTACCCGTTGAACAAACCCTGATTAAACAATTTAGTTGGCCAGCTACGAGCCGAGTGGATACCGGGTATCGCGCCGGCGACCGCTTTGTGACGATGTATGACGGCTTAATTGCCAAATTAATGGTGACCGGTACGACTCGGGCACAAGCTGTGGCACACTTGCAAACAGCGTTAGCAGCGGTTAAGTTAGTTGGACCGGCGACTAATCTGAACTTTTTGCGGCAGACCGTGGCACGACCAGCTTACGTAGCTGATCAGGTGACCATTCATAGTCTAGCGGCTTGGGAGGCGTCTAATTCATGAGTCATTATCCAAAAAAAGGGCTGTGGACAGCTTGTCCAGCTTGTGGTCGGCATGTGCATGCTGGTCAGTGGGGACCGTGGCAACAGTGTCCGTATTGCCAGCATTGGCAACGGCTGACTGCTGCACAACGGATTCACCAATTGGTTGATCCGGATAGCTTCCAAGCGTTAGCGACCCCTGAACGGCCCAAAAATCAATTAGGTTTTCCCGGCTATACGAAGAAGTTAGCACAAGCCGCCACCATTAGTGGTCTTACGGAAGCGGTGGTGACTGGGACAGCGACGATGGCAACTTGGCCCGTGATGCTGATTGTAATGGATAGCCATTTTATGATGGGAACCTTGAACACGGCCGTGACACGGCGAATCACCACCGCGTTAGAGCAGGCTCAAGTACAACAGTTACCGGTTGTGCTGGTCACGGCTTCGGGCGGGGCCCGGATGCAAGAAGGCGTGTATGCGTTAGTCGGTATGAATCTAGTACTGGCCGCTGTCGTACGATTGGCGGCCGCCAAATTACCGCTAATTACGGTCTTAACTGACCCCACGATGGGCGGTGTCTCGGCTAGCTTTGCCTTTAAAGGTGACCTGGTATTGGCTGAAGCCGGCGCCAAGATTGGCTTTGCCGGGCCACGTGTGATTCAGCAGACGATGCCGGTCACGTTACCACCAGATTTTCAAACTGCTGCGAGTTTATATCAGCAGGGCGCAGTCGATGCGGTCGTGGTGCGACCAGACTTGCGGGATAAATTAACGACTATTTTGGCTGCGTATCAATGTTCGGGGGTGACACCACGTGGATGATCGATTAAGACGACTACGCGCGGCTGATCGCTTGCGGGCGCCACAGGTGATCGAGGCTTTATTACCAACGTTTGTCGCGCAGCATGGTGATCGCTTATTAGGTGACGATGCTGCGTTAACGGCCGGTTTTGGTCGTACGGCTGAAAACTTAGGCTTGGCGGTGTTAGGCATTGATCGCGGGACTGACGTAGCGAGCCGGCGACAAAAAAATGGTGGGGCGGTAACCGTGCCTGGCTACCGCACGGCGTTAAGAGTTGTTCAACATGCAGCGAAGTTCCAGTTACCGGTGGTGAGCTTTATTAATATGCCGGGGGCCGATGCGAGCCCAATTTCGGAACGTTTTAATCAAAGTCAGGCAATTGCTGACTTGATTGCGGCAATGGGACAACTAACGGTGCCAAACGTGGCAGTCTTCTTAGGTGAAGGCCACAGTGGCGGAGCGTTAGCCTTTGCTAATGCCAATCGTCTAATTATGTTAGATGACAGTTTGTTCAATGTTGCGTCACCAGAAGCAGTTGCAGCTATTTTACATGGGCAACAGACCGTTAGCGAGGCGATTGATCTGTTACCGATGACGGCGGCCGATTTACAACAGCGCGGTTTAGTAGATACAGTCATTGACCATCGCCAGGCCGATTTAGTGGCAGTGATCAAGCAACGGATCGTGACGGCGGTTAATGAGCTTCAATCATTATCACCAGTTGAGTTGATTGCCCAACGTGAAGCCAAATTTCAAGCCTTTTTGGCACAGTGGCCGATTAATTAAATCGGGTGTTGAATTTGATTCATTATTTTATTAAATAATAAACGATTAGTGCTAGTTGGATTAGGGTGCCACTCTGATTGGGTCAGCATTGGCTGGAACGTGGTGGCCGCGTTTATGAGCCACAGAGCGGTCTCATAAGCCGGGCTTTGACTAACCCGGAAAATCACCGGCTAAGTCAAACGACACCACTGAGCCGATGCTGACCCGCCCGGCGTTGATTGCTTGATGGGCAATTTAGGCCGTAACTTTAGCCGAGAGGTTGGGTTCTAAAATGCTCAGCCGTGTCGTTGGCCTTAGTGCGAGTGGTTCTCTCGGACTTAGGCCAAGGTCAGTTTTGAAGACGGGGGGTTGGCTTCAAAATGACCCATGGCGTTCCAGCATTTTAGAACCCAACCGGCAGGCGGCTATTTTAATTAGCACATAAATTATTCTGAGCAAACCCAGATCAACCGGGAGCGACAACAACCATCAAAAAAACGCGTTAGTCCAAATCGACTAACGCGTTTTTTAAAGGTTAATTTTCAGTTTGTAAGTTCACTTATTATTGGCCATTACCAGTCGTTGTCGTGGCATCAGCCCCAGAAGTTTGCGTGGTATCAGTGGTTGTACTGTTGGTCATTGACGCATCAGAACTCGATGCGGAACTGCTACCAGTTGAAACGGAGGCTGTTTCAGAATAATCATTAACTGTTAAATCATCAGTCGTTAACTGCAATTGCGTCCGAATTCTCTTAGAAATCTTCAAACGTTCCTTGGCCGAGGCCACTTGGTAAGATAAGTTATCGATCATGGCATCATCGCCTTGCAAGGTATAGGATTTGGCGTGATGGGTCGCATTCTTGTACTTGGTGTCTAAGGCGACCATGTCATTCCAAGTTAAATCAGTCCGCATGTTATTGGACAATTGCTGCGTGATTTTTTCAATGTTGGCAATCGATCCTAATGAGTTAGATTGACTGACCATTGACATAATGACTTGGCGTTGACGTTTTTGCCGGCCATAATCACCTTTAGGATCATCATACCGCATGCGTGAATAATCCAGCGCAGCCGCACCGTTTAGCTTGGTCTTAACACCCTTCTTAACGTTTGCGTGGCCGTACTTAAAGGTTAACTTTGGTGTGACGGTGACGCCGCCCATGGCATTAACGATTTGTTTCAGGCCGCCCATATTGATTAAAACGTAGAAATCAATGGGAATATTTAAGAGTTTTTCCGCTGATTTAACGGCACCACTGGCCCCACCAATCGTATAAGCGGCGTTAATCTTTTCCGCTTGCCCGTCGATGGTCACTAACGTATCCCGGGGAATGCTTGTCAGTGACATGGTTTCCTTTTTCGGATTAATCGTGCAGATAATCATCGTATCCGTCCGTGCCGAAAAGTTTGTCTTGGCACTTCGACCTAGCGCCCCAGTATCGGTTCCTAATAATAGAATCGAAAATGGTTTGTTATTTTTGATCACGGCATCAACGTTCCGTTCTTTGGACGTACCGGTTGCTTGAAAAGTCGTGTTCATGGTATTTTTAGCTGTGTTCCAAGTCTTGAAGCCCCAAGCTGAGGCACCTGCAACGACGAAGGCTAATAAAATCAATAGGGTAATAACCCACGGCCGATGCCGCTTTGGCCGCAAATGTGGGTTCTGTTGCCGGCGACGGCGCTCACGTGGGCCCATTGGTTCTTGATTATTTTCTGACATATCCGTTCCTCGTTATTTCATATTTCCACTAACCTATTCTAAGCCGTTTCTAGCTGTTGCATCGTTTTTTAGGGTTGATTTAAGAAGATTTTAAACTCTTCTGGCGAGGTTAGTGGGCAGTCAACCGCTTTTTTTGACATAATCAAAGAACACTATAAGTAAAATTAGGTCACTAGTCAAACGTTTACAAACTTTTAACGGCTACAAGCGCCTGAAAAACAGTGGTATACTTAAATAATTCTCATTGAATTATTATTTTCGGCTAGGAGGAAATGGGTATGGCCATCTTTTTACATAGTATTCAAGGGGTCGTCATTATTATTGTGATGATTGCGCTGGGCTATTTGTTGGCATCGTGGGGCTGGTTTAGTGAAGATTCCACTAAATTAGTGGCGCGCTTAGTCACACAGATTGCCTTACCAGCGTATATGATTGCGACGATCACCAAAGACTTTACGGCGCAGAAATTACTGGCGACGTTGCCGGGACTGCGTTTTCCGGTTCTCAATATGGCGATCTTATTCGGTTTGTCGTTTGGCGTGATGCGCGCGTTGAACATCAAGAAGACCCATCGTGGGTTGTTTTCGTCGATGTTTTTGAATTCCAACACGGTTTTTATTGGCTTACCAGTCAATGAAGCGTTATTTGGGAATAGCGCGTTGCCATATGTGCTGGTCTATTATATGGCGAACACGACAATTTTTTGGACGTTAGGGGTTTATCTGATTCAACGCGACGGCGTTAGTGCCGCTAAGTTTAATCTGAAGCAAACGTTGTCGAAAATCTTTTCACCGCCATTACTCGGGTTCATGATCGGGGTTGTCCTCGTCTTACTGAAGATTCAACTGCCTGACTTCTTAATGGCAGATTTCAGCTACATCGGTGGGATGACGGTGCCATTATCGATGATCTTCATCGGGATTTCAATGGCCAATGCCGGCTTGCGGAGCATGCGGTTTGACCGGGATAGCATCGGGATTCTGCTCGGCCGTTTTATTTTTGCGCCAGTGCTAATGACCTTAATGCTGATTCCCATGTCCATGCCAGTTGAAATGAAACAAGTTTTCATTTTACAATCTGCCATGCCGGTCATGACGAATGCGCCGGTGGTGTCGAAGCTCTATGGCGCCGATGCGGACTATGCCGCGGTTATGGTGACTGAAACGACGTTATTAAGCTTGATTGTGATTCCAATATTAATGATGATTGTGCAGTCGAACTTAATTCACTAATTTGAAAACGACTTGAAAATGGTGCTATACTAGCCAACGTTAACTATTTAAATTTTTATTAAGAGGGAAGCGAACGATTCGTGAAGAAAGCATATCTTTATATCGCAATCTCAACATTGATGTTCAGTTCAATGGAAATTGCGCTAAAGATGGCCGGTAGTGCCTTTAATCCGATTCAATTAAACTTGATCCGGTTCTTTATTGGAGCCGTGGTCTTACTACCATTTGCTGTGATGGCGTTAAAGCAAGCTGGCCGGAAGTTAGTGGCCGCTGATTGGCGGTTATTTGCGATTACCGGGTTAGTTTGTGTGATTGTCAGCATGTCGTTGTACCAACTGGCGATTACAGTCGATCAAGCGTCAACGGTGGCGGTGCTATTTAGTTGTAATCCCGTCTTTGCGTTGCTCTTTTCATATTTGATTCTCCATGAACGTTTGGGCCGAGCCAACTTGATTTCGGTTGTGATTTCGGTGATTGGGTTATTGATCATTGTTAATCCAGCCCATTTAACGAATGGCTTAGGGCTAGTTTTGGCGATTAGTTCAGCCATTACCTTTGGCTTATACAGTATTATTTCACGTTACGGTTCCGTTAAACGTGGGCTAAACGGGTTGACGATGACTTGTTTCACCTTCTTTGCGGGAGCCTTTGAATTATTGATTTTAGCTTGGCTGACTAAGATTCCCGCCGTTGCCAGTGGTTTAACGGCGATGGGCTTACGGCAATTTGCCGCCATTCCAATCTTGGTTAATGTCAATATGACTTATTTTTGGTTATTATTCTTCATCGGGGTCTGTGTTACCGGTGGTGGGTTTGCCTTTTACTTCTTAGCAATGGAGAAGACCGACGTGTCAACCGCGTCGTTAGTCTTTTTTATCAAGCCAGGGTTAGCCCCAATTTTAGCAGCTATTATTTTACATGAAAAGATTGTCCCAACTACGATCGTTGGGATTATCGTGATTTTAATTGGGTCGGTCGTTACTTTCGTGGGCAATCGCTTCAGAGAACGTGCCAGTACGATGGGACAAGCGACCAAGCAAGCCGAAGTTAAAGCCGTGCATGAGCGCGTGGCCAGTCATTCTAATGCCATTTCGGAGCAAGAAGATTAGTTAGCTAGCGCATCATTAAATATAAAACCGTTTCAAAAGACCCGTAGCCTAAATTGCTAGGGGCCTTTTTTTCGGCGGAGTGCTTGCGTTCACCCCTAAAAATCGCTTATCATAGAGATTATTGAAGGCAACAAGTGGAGAGAGAAAATAATGACAGAATTGGTAATTGTACGACATGGTGAGAGTACAGCGAACCGTGATAATACGTATACCGGCTGGAGTGATGTCCCTTTGACTGATGTTGGAGTCGGGCAAGCCCATCATGCTGGCAAACGATTGCGCGAAGCTGGTATTCAGTTTGGGGCGGTCCATACGTCTGTTTTAAAACGAGCAGTGGTCACGGCGAATATTATTTTGGATGAAATCGATCAATTGTGGTTACCAGAATATAAGACTTGGCGGCTAAATGAGCGGCATTATGGCGCTTTGCGCGGGCAAAACAAAGATGAGACCCGGCAGATTTATGGCAAAGCCCAAGTTCAACAGTGGCGGCGTAGCTTCTATACGGTCCCGCCGTTATTGGCGCCAACTGATTTAAGTCATGATCGGCGTTACATGAAGTATGGGCCGAACGTCGAACCCCGGGGTGAAAGCTTAAAGATGGCGTATGACCGGATCATGCCGTATTGGATTGATGTGATTGCCCCACGACTGTTGGCCGGGGAGAATCAACTGATCGTGGCGCATGGCAGTACGTTGCGCGCGCTGATTAAATACTTGGAACACATTAGTGATACCGGGATTGACGGTGTCGAAGTGGCGAATGGGGTGCCCATTTGTTACGACTTAGATGACCAGTTACGAATTAGAAGTAAAACTGAAATTTAAAGTTGAGAACCCGTTGCATTTGGACGCGGTTCTTTTTTTATTCAGATTGTTTACACTTGTAAATTAAGCAGATATTGTTTACAATTGTAGCCATAATCATGATGAGGATAAGGGGGGCGGACACATGCAATTAAAAAACTGGCTATTAGTGGGCGTTTTGGGGATTGGCCTAACCGGTATGGGTGTTAGCTATTATCAGGGAACCCGTTTTAATCAGCGGTCGATACCAAGACATGCAATGATGGGACGGCAGTCAACGTCGCAGCCTGCCGCGGCATCCCCAACAATTAAAACACCGGCCCGGCCATTAGCGTTGCCCCCGCTGTTAAAGCCGACGCAACAAACGCAACGGCGGGTGGCTTATACGGTGATTGCTCGAACCGGGACGATGGCATTTAGAGCCGGCCAAACGACCAAAACGCTAGGCTATAACGGTAATTACTTAGGCCCAGTGTTACAAGTAAACCGGGGACAGACACTGGCAATTACGACCAAAAATACATTAACGCAAGCAACCAGTTTTCATTGGCATGGCGCCATCTTACCGGGTAACGCTGACGGCGGTCCCCACGAGACAGTGGCGGCCGGAGCGACTAAAAAGGTGGCGTTTAAAGTTCAGCAACCGGCCGCGACGTTATGGTTTCATCCGCATGCAATGGGCAGTACGGCGAAGCAAGTTTATCAAGGCTTAGCCGGCTTGATTTACGTGCGTGATCGGGCTAGCCAACGCCTGCACTTACCACAAACGTATGGTGTTAATGATTTTCCAGTCATCATTCAGGATCGTCAATTTACTAAGCAACATCAATTGGACTATGAACAAGCCTATCAAGCTGATGGGACGCGGGGGTCGACCTTACTAGTGAACGGCACGTTGAATCCCTATTTAAAAGTCACGACTAAGTTAGTTCGGCTCCGATTAGTTAATGGATCGAATGCTCGTAATTATCAGCTAACGCTTAGCAATCACCAAGCGATGCAGCAGATTGCTGACGATGGTGGCTTGCTGTCACGGCCAGTCGCAGTCCAACGCTTGCAGTTGTCCCCCGGTGAACGGGCAGAAGTGGTCATTGATACAGCTAAGTTGAGTCAACCGGTGACGGTGATGAATGGACGACAGGCAGTCTTGCAATTGCGGCCAACAACGGCTAAACGTCAGCTGGGGCGCCTGCCAACTAAACTAGTCACGTTGCCGGCTGCAACCATGCCGAAGCAAGCCCAAAAACGGACCTTAACGTTTAGCGGCATGGGTCGGATGGTGACGATAAATCGGCAAAAATTTGACCCTGACCGAATTGATCTGACGGCGCAACGTGGCCAGCCACAAGTTTGGACGTTGAAAAATTCGAGTGGCATGATGGGCGGGATGAGTCATCCGTTTCATTTACACGGCGTGCAATTTCGAATCTTGAGTGTTAACGGCGCGCGACCAGCGGCTAATGAACGCGGGTGGAAAGATACCGTCGCGTTGCCGCCAGGTGGGGTCGTTAAGATCACGTTTAAGTTCAAAGATCGCGGGATTTATATGTACCATTGTCATAATTTGGAGCATGAGGAACAAGGGATGATGGGGCAGATTAAGGTGAGTTAACGGGACACGAAAACGGCCAGTGCGGTAATCGATAGGGATTACCACACTGACCGTTTTTTTTTAGTTGTTGAAACGTGTTTGGACCGATTGGAAATTTCACTTGTGACATCAAACCAATGCTTGTCTCCAATCCGTTGGTCTACTCACGTTAGGCTAATGCGCCCATTGGATCCCAAGGGGCCAAGACTGTTGGTTCCTCGGCTTGGGCGGCCTTCAAGTCGTCAGATAAGAATTGCTTGTTAACAACAACTTGGTAGCAATATTCGTCCATCCAGGCATCGCTCATCACGAAGAAGCCCTTTTCGCCGACTTTATCACCCCAGCTGTTTTCAACCTTCCATTTGGTTGGTTGACCATCGACCAAGTCGACCCCGGTGATCACCATGGCATGGGTCATTAAGCTTTCACCGTAGTCCAGACGTTCAGCTTTGGACATTGAGAGATCAACGTCGAATAATTCGTCTTTACTGTAAACGTCAGTAGCCATCACGCCTTTTTGACGATCAGAAGATTGACCAACATCACAACCGAACCAGACACTTTGGCCAGCTTGCAATTGCTTGATGGCAAGTTGTTTGAAGTCTGCCATTGAGACGTTCAAATGCTTGACTTCGCGACCGCCTAAAACGTTACCTAACATTTCAATCGTGTAAGTATGGTTATATGGCTTGTCGTCGGTAGGGGCGTTGATGATTGAAACGTAGTCATCTAAGTTCCAGCCGATATACTTCTTGAAGAAGCTTTGTGGGGTTAAGCCCTTGTCGATGTGATAGTTCTTATCATCATCGCGGTATTCCCAGTCGAATTCGGTTGCGGGTTCGCCAAAAGCGTAAGCCAACATCCGATAAACTTCGTTAAGCATCTTTTCTTTGCGCGCTTGGATATCGTCAGCGGACGCTTTAGCGGCCACTAATTCCCGTAATTCAACGGCATCTTTGCGTAACTTTAAGTTCAAGGTGCTATTGATTTCAGCAGACTTGGAACTGTTGTAAGTTTCAGGCATGACACTCTTAGGCACGATCCCGTATTTTTGGATCAGCGCGACTAACATGTCCCATTGACCACCATCTTGTTGAGGGGTGGTCATTAACCAAGCGACTTTCCGACTGCTGGTTGGTTGATCAGCGGTGGCTAAGACGTTTTCATAGAAGTAGTTGGCCTTTTCGAATTTGTCCCAGAAGAACGTGTAGTTTTGTGACAATTCGAAGTTCTTTAACTTGAACTTGTCAGCTAAGGCGTGCCGCATCGTGTTTAAGGCGGCAAACATCCAGCAACGGCCACTTTGCTTTTGGTTAGCGACGCCGCCAGTATCCAAATCAATGGAGAAGACGGGGGTCGTTTGACTCATGGCTGGGATATCTTGGCTGCTGGCTAAGATTCCGTTCTTGGTGACGCTGCGTTCGATAACTTTAGCAGCGGGATGTTGATCAAGGTCAGCTTGATAGTTGGCGATTTGATCCATACTAATTGCTTTACTCAAAAATCTTCACACTCCTTTAATGTTATTCTCATTGTATCGGTTTCATTAATTTCCGGCAAGTCTAACGATTATGGGCGTGCCGTGATGACTTCCGGACCGTCGGCATGGCCGACAATAATGGTATTGACCATGTCTAAGAAGAGCCCGTGTTCAACGACGCCGACCATATGGATTAAATCTTCAGCTAAGTCATGAGGCTTGGTAATTGGATTTAAATGTAAGTCAATGATGTAATTATTAGAATCAGTCCGGACGAACTCACCATTAACTTTCCGGAATTCAGGATGGTAACCTTTGGCCGCCATTTTTTCAAAGACATGCTGACTCCCGTAAGGAATCACTTCAACGGGTAAGCCGAAAGCGCCGAGTTGGTCAACCATTTTACTTTCATCGACAATCCACATGACTTTATCAGAGTTGATGGCCACGATCTTTTCAAATAAGAGGGCCGCCCCGCCACCTTTGACCCCTTGATAGTCGGCTGAAATTTCATCAGCACCATCAATGGTTAGGTCCAAATGATCGACATCGTCAACGGACTTCATCGGAATGCCTAAACTTTTAGCTTGAGCGGCGGTCCGTTCGGAAGTGGAGACGCCGACAATGTTCAAATGTTCATTTTTGACCCGTTCACCAAGCGCGTCGACCATGAATTTAACGGTGGAGCCGGTCCCAAGGCCAACTTGCATGCCGTCTTTAATGTATTCCACGGCTTTTTGACCGACGAGTTGTTTTAATTGATCTTGATTCATAAGATGTGAACTCCTTAAAGTTATTTAGTGACCACTAAGTCTGCGTACTCGGGGTGTTTGTCAAAAAACGCCTTGGCATACGTACAGAGTGGCTGAATTTGTTTGTGTTCGGCTTTAGCGGCGTCAATCACTGCTAAAGTCAATTTAGCGGCGAGTCCTTGATGGCCGAAGTCATCGCGGACAAACGTATGCTCAATCACCCAAACTTGACCATCATCAATTGCCGGAAAAGTGATTTCACCGGCTAACCGGCCTTCATCATCATTAAAGTAAAACCGGTTTGGTTCGCGTGTAAATTCCATTACCGTCACCACCTTGAAAGGGTTTTAAGTCTCAAGTTTATTAAACGGGTTATTGCCGGTTTTGTCAACGAAACTTCGCCTGAAAGTATGGTAGAATGTGAACACTATCGATAACTAAGATTTAGCCTAAAAAGATTAATGACTTGAGACGAATAAAACGTAACTATTAGTGTCAGGGGCTAAGCCTGGTATTAATGAAATCAGCATCGCTAATCAAGAAAATGACGATTATAAATTGAAAGTAGGGGTCAACCAATGTCACGTGGATTTAAAATTGTTAGTAAGTATGCGCAGGCCGACTTGCATGTTCCGTATCGGACAACGAAGCAAGCGGCCGGTTACGACTTTGAAGCGGCAACGGATTTCACACTGCCATCAATCTGGAAGCTGAACTTTATCAAAGTCTTATGGCAATTACGGCATGGCGAAACCAGCTCAACCGCTGATCTCGATGCGGCGGCTAAAACCTTGAAGCCGTACTTAGTGCCAACCGGGATTAAAGCGTATATGAATGATGGTGAATACTTAATGATTGCCAATCGGTCAAGCAATCCGCTCAAACGCGGGCTGATCTTACCCAATGGGGTTGGGATCATCGATGCGGATTATTATGATAATCCTAAGAACGAAGGCGAAATCTTCATTCAATTGGTCAATTTGGGCATTCGCGATGTGCATATTAAGAAGGGCGAACGGATTGGTCAAGGCATCTTTACCGCTTATTTAACGGCAACTGATGAAGCTGAAGTGCAAGCAACGCGCACAGGCGGTTTCGGTTCTAGTGGTAAATAGCTAAAAAAAGGTTAAAACCGGTGATTTTGACGGCTTTCACCGCTATTAATGGTAAAATATAATTGTACGTGTTTAATCATTGGTTGAGCGGTTGGATTGGAGGAAAAGAGTTAGTGGCAAAAGCAAAAACGCAATTTGTTTGTTCTAATTGCGGTTACTCAACGCCCCGGTACTTGGGACGCTGTCCAAACTGTGGTGAATGGAATACTTTAGCAGAAGAACATTTTGATAACAAGCCCGATCGCAAATCCCGGGTCAGCTTTGCTGGCAAAGCAGCCAAGCCGCAACGGCTCAAAGAAGTGACCATGTCGAAGACGCCGCGGGTGAAGACCAAGTTACGTGAATTTAATCGGGTCTTGGGTGGCGGCGTGGTGCCGGGTTCCTTAGTCTTAATTGGTGGGGATCCTGGGATTGGTAAATCCACGTTACTCTTGCAAGTGTCGGGACAACTCGCTGAAACTGGTGGCTCAGTCTTATATGTCACCGGTGAAGAAAGTGCGTCACAAGTGAAGATGCGCGCGGATCGGTTAAAAGTTGAAAGTGAAGACTTTTACTTGTATCCCGAAACGGATATGAGTAATATTCGCGCAACGATTGAATCCATCAAACCCCAGTATGTAGTCATTGATTCGGTGCAAACGATGCAGGAGCCAGATATCACTTCGGCGATTGGCTCCGTATCACAGATTCGTGAGATTACGGCCGAATTGCTACAGATTGCCAAGACCAATGGCATCACGATTTTTATCGTGGGTCATGTAACCAAGGGGGGCGCCATCGCTGGTCCCAAGATTTTGGAACATATGGTGGATACGGTGTTGTACTTTGAAGGTGATTTGCATCATACGTACCGGATCTTACGGGCCGTTAAAAACCGGTTCGGATCGACGAATGAACTCGGTATTTTTGAGATGCGAACTGCGGGCTTGGCTGAAGTTGCCAACCCATCGGAAATCTTCTTGGAAGAACGATTGAAGGATGCGACTGGTTCGGCGATTGTTGTTTCAATGGAAGGGACGCGGCCAATATTGGTTGAAGTTCAGGCCTTAGTCACGCCGACGGTATTCGGCAATGCGAAGCGTACGGCCAGCGGCTTAGATCATAATCGGGTTTCCTTGATTATGGCCGTTTTAGAAAAACGGGCTAACTTAATGTTGCAGAATCAGGATGCTTACTTGAAAGCAGCCGGGGGTGTCAAGCTTGATGAACCGGCGATTGATTTGGCAATTGCCATGAGTGTCGCCTCCAGTTATCGTGACCAACAGACGCGGCCGAGTGACTGTTTCGTTGGTGAAGTTGGGTTAACCGGTGAAATTCGGCGGGTTAATCGGATTGAACAACGGGTCGGTGAAGCCACCAAGTTAGGATTTAAACGAATCTTTATCCCGAAGAATAATTTGCAAGGCTGGGATATTCCTAAAGGGATTGAAGTTATTGGGGTGTCAACACTAAAAGAAGCACTCCAATTAGCATTACAACAGCCAAATTAAACTGAAAAGGGGCTGACGCCATGAAAAAGTTAACGGTGCGATTGGTGTTCATTGTGGTCGGTGGGACATTAGGCTTAACCTACTTGCCATATTTATGGACAACGCTGTGGTCGCAACCAAATTCATTATTAAACAACATTTTTACCAACTTCCTAATCGGAGCTTTGTTCCTCTGGATTTTATCCCTATTCTTAGCCAACACGGCGATGCATTTAGTTGATCGTGTCGAAAAGAGTTTGTCGAAACAAAATCCAATGACATTACTATTTGGTAGTGTGGGGTTCATTATTGGGTTACTGATCGCGGTTCTGATATCGCAATTATTCAGTCGCAGTCCACTATTCTTACTGAACACGGTCGTCCCAATAATTTTAATGCTATTTTTCGGTTACATTGGCGCCCGCGTTGGGACCACTCGAATCGACGAATGGCGGAAGGTCTTTAATTTCCGGCGACGCGAAAAAGAGCCGCAGCCGGATATTACGGATGCCCAACCGGATCAAAACTATCATCATTATAAGATTTTGGATACTAATATCTTAATTGATGGGCGGATTTATGATTTGGTCAAGACGGGTTTTCTAGAAGGAACATTGTTAGTACCTAACTTTGTCCTGTACGAATTACAATACATTGCCGATTCCGCGGACAGTATCAAACGGGTACGTGGGCGCCGAGGGTTGGATATTTTAAACAAGCTACAAAGTGAGAATATTATTCCGGTTGAGATGTATAAAGGCGATTTTGAAGATATCCCAGAAGTTGATACGAAGCTGATTCAATTAGCTAAAAAGGTCAACGGGGTTATCGTCACTAATGATTACAACTTGAATAAAGTGATCGAATTTCAAAATGTGCAAGTCTTGAATATTAATCAACTAGCAAAGTCCTTGAAGCCGCGCGTCATTCCTGGTGAAGAAATGAACGTCATGGTCGTGAAAAACGGGAGTGAACGGCAACAAGGGGTCGGTTATTTGGATGACGGGACGATGGTCGTGGTTGAAGATGGGAAGTTCTACATCAACGAAAAAGTCGACGTGGTCGTCACCAGTGCCTTACAGACCGATGCTGGTCGGATGATTTTTGCCCGGTTAGCCCATGCTAATCGGGGGATTCCAGACAAGACGGAACATACTAAGTCCCATGAACAATCGAAGAAACAACCGAATCACAAAGCCAACCACAAGAATAATCGCCCAGCGGCAACGAAATCGTAGGGGAAACTTTATTTTTAGTGGTAAAAATTGTAAACTAAATAGGCAGAGTGTGAGGCAAGCGGAGTTGTTAGGCTTGCCGAGCACGTTTCGGTAACCACCGAAAACCGGGAGTTTAGTCAGCTCCAATTTGTATTAACTTTGACAAAAAAACGAAAGAGGCGTTAATGACATTGGCAAAGAGCAAGATTCGTGTGCGTTACGCACCAAGTCCAACTGGCCATTTACACATTGGTAATGCCCGGACAGCGTTATTTAACTATTTATTTGCCCGGCATAATAAAGGAAAGTTCATCTTACGGATTGAAGACACCGATTTAAAGCGGAACGTCGCTGACGGTGAAAAGAGTCAAATGGATAATTTGACTTGGTTAGGGATTGACTGGGATGAAGGCCCAGATAAGGGCGGCGATTTTGGCCCTTATCGGCAATCAGAACGGAAGTCAATTTATGATCCGTTGATTCAACAATTAGTTGATGAAGGTAAGGCTTACGAGTCTTACATGACCGAAGACGAATTGCAAGCGCAACGCGAAGCTCAAAAAGCGCGCAAAGAAATGCCGCATTACGTCTATGAATTTGCTGGCATGACGGAAGACGAAAAGCAAGCTAAGATTGCCGCTGCTAAAGCGGCTGGCATTACGCCGGTGATTCGTTTCCACGTCCCAGAAGGCAAGACCTATGCTTGGGATGACATGGTTAAAGGGGAAGTTTCCTTTGAATCCAAGACTGTGGGTGGCGATTTCGTCATTCAAAAGCGGGACGGGATGCCAACTTATAACTTTGCCGTCGTTGTCGATGATCATTTGATGCAAATCAGCCACGTTTTCCGTGGTGATGACCATGTGGCCAACACGCCTAAGCAATTGATGATTTATGAAGCCTTTGGGTGGAACCCACCTAAGTTTGGTCATATGAGCTTAATTATTAATACCGAAACCGGTAAAAAGTTAAGTAAACGTGACGAAACCGTCTTACAATTCATCGAACAATATCGTGAATTAGGGTACTTACCAGAAGCCATGCTCAACTTCATCATTTTATTGGGCTGGTCGCCGGTGGGTGAAAGTGAATTGTTCACGAAACGTGAATTCATCAAGATGTATGATGAAAAGCGTTTGAGCAAGTCCCCGGCTTCCTTTGATGGTAAAAAGTTGGAATGGGTTAATAACCAATACATTAAGAAGACCGATGAAAATGAAGTCTTCTCAATGTCAATCCAACAATTAATCAAAGCTGGTCGGTTACCAAAACGGCCAACGCAAGCTCAGATTGAATGGACGCGGACATTAGTGTCATTATTCAAGAACCAAATGAGCTATACAGGTCAAATCGTTGACTTAGCAGACTTATTCTTCAATGGTCCTGCTGAAATCAATGATGAAGCCAAAGCTGAATTGGCCGTTGAAACGGCACCAACCGTCTTAAAAGAATTCCGGAAACGGGTTGAAGATATTGATGTCTTTGAAGCCACTGAAATTCAAAAGACGATCAAGTCAATTCAAAAAGCGACTAAGATTAAAGGCCGTCAATTATACATGCCAATTCGGATTGCCGTTTCTCACGAAATGCACGGTCCTGAATTGCCAGAAACGATTGAATTATTAGGTCGCGAAACCACGATCAAGCACTTAGATGCGATGATCGCTGAACTCGCAAAATAACTGTTCGATAATAAGAGTAAATTGACAGGACTGTGCAGGAAGCGACAGCTACTGAAAATGTCGTCAGTCGGGTCAGTTGAAGTGCGATTATCACGAAGAACAGCCGGGTGGTCGTTATCCCTGTAATGAGGCCGGGTTAACTCGGTGAACCAGAGTGGAAGCACGCGGAAGCGTCTTTTGGAGTGTAGGAAAAGTGTCCTGCAAGCCAAAAGACGTTTTTTATTCCGGAAAATTAATGATAAAAATTTAAGTGGTCAGGCTGGCAGCGATAGCTAGGGATGATTAGTGTCGGTGGCAAAATTAATTGGCGAGGCGGGGTAATTAGCAGTCTCAATGATTGCAGTCAGTCCAGCTTATTTTTAAAATGGACTGTCGTGAGCGGCCCCACTCAACTAGCGCCAAAGTCCGGCCAAACATGTTAAACTAAGTAAATTAGAATTTTGAGAGGAGTTGGCAGTATGATTTCAGTTTTTAATACCCTAACGCGCACTAAAGAACCCTTTAAACCGATCACCCCAGGAGTCGTCAAGATGTACGTCTGTGGTCCAACCGTTTATAACTATATTCATATTGGAAATGCACGCTCAGCAATTGCCTTTGATACGATTCGTCGTTATTTTGAATATCGGGGCTACCAAGTGACATACATCTCGAACTTCACCGATGTGGACGATAAGATGATTAAACGGGCCAAAGAAGACCATACTACGGTACCAGCGATTGCCGATCGGTTTATTAAAGCGTTCTTGGAAGATACTGCCGCGGTTAATATTGAACCAGCTACTGCGCATCCCCGAGCTTCCGAAAACATTCCAGAAATCATCGATTTTATTAAGGTTTTAATCGATAAGGGCTATGCCTATGAATCAGCGGGGGATGTCTATTACCGGACCCGGAAGTTTAAAGATTATGGCAAGTTATCTGATCAACGGATTGATGATTTAGAGGTCGGGGCTAGCCAGCATACCGCCGATGAAGAAACTGATCGGAAAGAAGATCCGATTGATTTTGCCCTTTGGAAAGCGGCCAAACCGGATGAAATTTCTTGGCCATCCCCATGGGGCGCCGGACGCCCTGGGTGGCATATCGAATGTTCCGTGATGTCGACTAAGTATTTAGGGGCAACCTTTGATATTCATGGTGGCGGCCAAGACTTGGAATTCCCGCATCATGAAAATGAAATTGCGCAAAGTGAAGCCAAGACCGGCAAGCCATTTGCTCATTATTGGTTGCACAACGGCTTCGTCACGGTTGGCGATGATAATGAAAAGATGAGTAAGTCGCTCGGTAATTTTGTCACGGTTCATGATATTATTAAGCAAATCGATCCACAGACGTTACGCTTCTTTATGGCCACAACGCAATATCGGCGACCGATTCAATATACACAAGGTAACTTGGATGACGCGGCTAATAACCTGAGCAAGTTACAAAATGCGTATACGAATCTGACGTATCGGCTAAAGGATGCGACTGACGGTAGTGATAATGCTGTTGCGGAACAGTTATTAAGCTTGAAGTCAGCCTATGTTCAGGCGATGGATGACGATTTTAACGTTCAAAATGGGATTGCGGCGGTTTATGAATTAGCTAAGCTAGCGAATGTCTATGCGGCCCAGGCAACAGTTAAAAAAGTGACGGTCCAAGCGTTAATGACGGCTTTGACGGCATTAGCTGGTGTGTTTGGTGTTGTCTTTGAGACGGCTCCAGCGACCTTAGCAGATACTGATATTCAGGCTTTGATTGATGATCGTGAAGCGGCACGCCAAGCCAAAGACTTTGCCAAGGCTGATCAGATTCGCGATGATTTGAAGGCCCAAGGGATTATCTTAGAAGATACGCCCCAAGGGGTTCGTTTTAGAAAGGAATAAGATGACAGTTGATTATCAACAATTAAATGGAATTGCTTTAGCTTATTTGGGCGATGCCGTTTATGAACCATTTATTAGACAACACATGATTGAACTAGGCTATACGAAGCCAACCAAGTTACATCACCATGCGACTCACTATGTGTCCGCTAAGGCCCAAGCAGCCTTGATTGCGCAGATGCAAGCAACCGATCTGTTAACCGATACGGAGATTGACGTCTTCAAGCGGGGGCGTAATGCCAAAAGTCATACGTCAGCTAAACATACGGATGTCTTGACTTATCGGATTTCAACCGGTTTTGAGGCGGTTTTTGGTTATTTACAATTGACCAAACAATCAGCGCGGATTGCGGAGTTAGCCCATTGGTGTATTGAACAAGTTGATGAAGGGAGGGTTTCAAATGTCAAATAATCATGAACAGAACCAAATGGCGCCGGAAAAAGAACCCGCTGATTTCGTGATTGGTCGTCATCCAGCGATGGCGGCGATTAAGAGTGACCAGCAGATTAACAAGGTGTTTATCCAAAGCGGTCTACAAGCCGATGTTTTAAATGATATTGCCAAAATTGCGAAGAAGCGTCATTTGATTGTGCAATATGTTCCGAAGCAAAAGTTAGATCGATTGACGGATAACGCGAATCATCAAGGTGTCGCAGTCGGGGTAGCAGCCTTTGAATATGCCACGATCGATGATTTGTTTGCCGTTGCGAAGGCCAAGGGTGAAGCACCGTTTTTCTTGATCTTGGATAATATTGAAGATCCGCATAATTTAGGATCCATTATGCGGACCGCCGACGCCGCCGGGGCCCATGGGATTATTATTCCAAAACGGCGTGCCGTGGGATTGACGAGTACGGTGGCGAAGACGAGTACGGGTGCCATTGAACACGTGAAAGTGGCCCGCGTTACTAACTTGGTCCAAACTGTCAAACAATTACAGGAACAAGGTCTTTGGATTTTTGGGACTGATATGAACGGGACCGATTACCGTCAATGGGATGCCAGCGGGGCCGTTGGACTGATTATTGGGAATGAAGGCAAAGGTATTTCGCCATTATTGAAGAAGACTGTCGATGAAATGTTGACAATTCCAATGATTGGCCATGTTCAGAGCTTGAATGCCAGTGTGGCAGCTAGTCTACTGATTTATCAGGGCTATACATCACGGCATCCCCTAGGCCATTAATTATGAAACAACAACTTTTAATTGTAGATGCGTATAATATGATTGGTAATTGGCCGGAACTGAATCGGCTAAAACAGACGGATCGATTACCAGAAGCGCGTGATGAGCTGTTAGCCGCATTGAGTGAGTATAAAAAAATTACGGGCTTAAATATTAGTGTGATTTTTGATGCCATGTATGTGCCGGGAAATTCTAAAAGCTATCGGCAAGCTGACTTAGAGATTGTCTGGACCAGTAAAGATCAAACGGCGGATAGCTATATTGAAAAGCTGGCAGCTGATAAGCAGTCACGGGTTTTGCAAGTCACGGTTGCCACGAGTGACCAGGCGGAACAGTGGGTAATCTTTTCCGAAGGGGCCTTACGGATTCCAGCTTTGGAATTGCGGAAGCGGGTGCGTGAAGCGTTGCAAGAAGTACGCCATACCGCTATCAAAACGCAAGACCGCGGTTCGGTGCGCAAGTCGCCTTGGAATGACACCCAATTATCGGCGTTGGATCAATTACGCCAGCAATTAGAACGTGGTCATTCGAAGCATCATCACTCAGAAAATTAATTCATTAGTTAGCTGGTAGCTTGTATTTTTACAAGTCCGGCTAACTTTTTTATTTTAGCAAATTAATAACGAAAGTTTGATGAGAGAACTAAAACGTTTGTTCGCTTGCCGGGCCGTGAACCCCCGTGTATATTGAATTTACAGATACGTTGGGGTGCCGTTTCTAGATTCTAGAGATGAGGAAAACGGTATGGAGGAACAGCAATTAATCGGGCTAGCGGCGCAAGGCGATAATCAAAGTATTCGCGTCTTGACTGAACAGTACCTGCCAGTCATGCTGAAGCTACGCCAAAACTACTTTATTAAGAATTACGATCACGATGACTGGGTGCAAGAGGCCCGTTTGATGGTGTATCATGCAGCACTGACGTATGATCATGCGCAGACGCACAGCTTTGGGGCTTTTTACCGGCTATTGCTTAATCATCGGATTGTGGATTTGATTCGGCGATCATGTGCATCAAAGCGGCAACCGAATCAAGATATTTTATCGTTAGCGTTAGAAACAGAAGAAATTACAGAAGCCTTGTTGGTTACTAATGGGGCAGCGGTTGATATTGTGCATGTGCGGCAAGTTTTGGCTGACTTTGTGCATTATTGTTCACCGTTTGAAGCGGAAGTCTTTGCCGCGATGTTACTCGGCAAAGCACCGGTTAAGATTGCAGCTGAGTTACAAGTTGATTTGGAGCGGGTCATTAATGCCATCGACCGGTGTCGGCGGAAGTTGCGACAACAGTTGGCAAGCTAGGCCTTCGATTGACATTCGAAAAATTCCATGATACTGTTAAGCTTGATTAATTATGGAGGTCAGTATCGATGGCACAAAAGAAAGTTGCACTGGCATGTACCGTTTGTGGTTCTCGAAATTACACGATTGATGCCAACCCAAATCGGACTCACCGCTTAGAAGTTAAGAAGTTTTGTAAATTCTGTGGACAACATACACTTCATCGTGAAACGCGGTAGGGGGATTTTATATGCGCTTATTTAAGTTTTTTGGTCTTGTAGGAACTGAAATGAAAAAAGTAACCTGGCCAACTTGGGCAGAAAATCGGCGGGATTCATGGACAGTTATCTCTGTCTCACTGTTCTTTATCGCCTTCTTTGCTTTGTTTGACTGGATTATCCAATTGTTATTGACCATGTTAACCTCATGGCATTAATGGTTTTTTAACCAGAAATTTGTTATAATACGGTTATTGAGAGAAAACTTCGTTGCGACGAGGTTTTTTTATTTTACTTAAAAACATACTTTAAAGGAGTTCAATCATGGTCGAATCTGTTGAAAAAAAGTGGTACGTGTTGCACACTTACGCTGGTTATGAAAACAAAGTTAGTTCTAACTTGGAATCGCGGGTCCAATCAATGGGCATGGAAGATAACATTTTCCGTGTCGTTGTGCCCGAAGAAGAAGCCCACGAAGTTAAGAATGGGAAAGACAAAGTTGAAATGAAGAAGGTCTTCCCTGGTTATGTCTTAGTGGAAATGGTTATGACCGACCAAGCTTGGTATATTGTTCGGAATACCCCTGGTGTCACTGGATTCTTAGGGTCACATGGCCAAGGGAGTAAACCAACGCCACTCTTACCAGAAGAAGCCGAAAGCATCTTGCATCAATTAGGGATGAGTGCACGTCATACCGAATTAAATGTCGAAGTTGGCGAACAAGTGACGATTATTGACGGTGCTTTCTCTGGGTTGACTGGTGAAGTTACTGAAATTGATAATGAAAAGATGAAGTTAAAAGTTAACATCAACATGTTCGGCCGTGAAACTAGTACAGAACTTGATTTCGACCAAGTTGATCAAATCCAATAATTTAAAGTAAGCTGGTGGACAAGGTGGCACAACTGATTTTAATCGTACTTAGCATGATGATTATCGGCATCCTTGGACGCATTAGTTTTAAATTTGTTCAGTATGGTCGCCCCCAGCACTTGGTGGCGGCGATACAGCCACAGTCGGCTGACGATAGCGCCGTGACCTTGTTTATTCCAGGGTACGCGGGTAATCGCTTTTCGTTTGGTGGTATGTTGCAGCGATTTGTGACGGGCTCAATTGCTAATAAGTCGTTAGTGGTGATGATTGATCGCCATAATCGGCCGCATGTGACTGGTCATTTAGATCCTTATCGGCCGATGGTTCAGTTAATCTTTGCTACGCCCCGGGTGAGTGTCCGGCAACAAGCCCAGGGCGTTTTAGCGGTGGTTAAATACTTGTTAGCTCATGAGCACGTCCAAACGATGAATTTGGTAGCCCATTCGATGGGTGGGGTGGTCCTGTTTCAATATTTGACGACGGCCGCTCGCTTAGTTAATCTGCCAGAAGTGCGTAAGGTCGTCACGATCGGGGCCCCATTCAATGATCGTGAAGTGGGTCAAAATACGTATCCAATTGAGAATCACCCGTTGACTGCTAGTGGCCCAACAGAGACGACGCCGGTTTATAATTATTTTTTGCGGACGTTGCAGCGCTTACCAAATACGATCTCGTATCTGAATATTGCGGGCAATATCGGCGATGATGCGCAGAGTGATGGGGCCGTTGCGTTAAACAGTGCCTTGTCATTGCGGTTCTTATTACGACCAGTTGTGAGTCAATATCAAGAGTTTGTGGTCCATGGTAAAAATGCCCGACATTCACGGTTACATGAAAATTATGAAGTTGATCGGCAAATCGTTCAGTTTTTATATCCGAATAAAACGAAAACAGTTGCTGATGAAAAATAGATGTGGTAGAATATCGTTTGTGCGTCACGTATGCACGTTTACGTGGGAGGAGCAAAAACTCAGCTCCATTTACCACATCACGGACTAAGGAGGAATGTCTCGTGGCTAAAAAAGTAGCTAACGTTGTTAAATTACAAATTCCTGCGGGCAAAGCAACACCTGCTCCGCCAGTTGGCCCAGCATTAGGTCAAGCAGGTATCAATATCATGGGTTTCACTAAGGATTTCAATGCTCGTACTGCTGATCAAGCAGGTATGATCATCCCTGTAGTGATTACGGTGTACGAAGATCGTTCATTCGACTTCATCACTAAGACCCCACCTGCTGCCGTTCTTTTAAAGAAAGCTGCCGGTGTTGAACATGGTTCTGGCGAACCTAACACGAACAAAGTTGCAACCGTAACTTCTGCTCAAGTTAAGGAAATTGCTGAAACTAAAATGCAAGATCTAAACGCAGCTGATGTTGAAGCAGCTATGCGCATGATCGAAGGTACTGCTCGTAGTATGGGATTCACTGTCGAAGGCTAATTCAATACTGAAGAGTATGTCGGACACTTCATCAAAATGAATGTGTCAAGTGGGAGGAAATCTCCGTTTGAACCACATTTGCAAGGAGGAAAACACTTAGATGGCAAAGAAAAGTAAACAATACCAAGACGCCGCTAAGCTCGTTGATCGTGACAAAGCTTACGATGTAACTGAAGCGGTAGACTTGGTTAAAAAAATGGATTTCGCAAAGTTTGATGCAACCGTTGAAGTTGCATTCAAATTAAACGTTGACACAAAGCAAGCTGACCAACAACTTCGTGGTGCAGTTGTCTTACCAAACGGTACCGGTAAAGAACAAACCGTGATCGTATTTGCTAAAGGCGACAAGGCCAAAGAAGCTGAAGCAGCTGGTGCTGACGTCGTTGGTGAAGCTGACTTAGTTAGCCGTATCCAAGACGGTTGGTTAGACTTTGATGTCGCAATCGCAACCCCTGACATGATGGCCCAAGTTGGTCGTTTAGGTCGGGTTCTTGGTCCTAAAGGGTTAATGCCTAACCCTAAGACTGGGACGGTTACGATGGATGTTACTAAAGCGGTTAGTGATTCAAAAGCTGGTAAGGTGACTTACCGGACTGACCGTGATGGTAATGTGCACGTTCCTGTTGGCAAGGTATCATTTGATACTGACAAGCTTGTTGGTAACTTCAAGACCATTGAAGATGTCATCGTTAAAGCTCGTCCAGCCTCAGTACGTGGGACTTTCATCCAAAACTTAGTAGTGACATCAACCTTTACCCCAGCGGTACGTGTTGACTTAGCTACATTTTAAGGATTAAAAATTATTAAAACAATTGACCCCGCGGGTGATCTGTGATAGATTACTAGAGGTTAAGTTATATCTCTACCTAAGACTCAGGCGGCTTAACGGCCTTAATTCGATACCTGCCGAGGACATTGTTTTTTCTCTATGTCTTGGTGGACATAGGGATTTTTTTTAAATCCCTGAACCAAAATTCTGGGAGGTGAATCTGTTGAGTAAAGAAACTGTTGCTGTAAAAGCAAAAGAAGTTGAAGAAGTCACAGAACAATTGAAGAGCGCTGTATCTGCTATCGTTGTAGATTACCGTGGTTTGACAGTTGAACAAGTTACTGACTTACGTAAGCAATTACGTGAAGCTGGTGTTAAGATGCGCGTTATCAAGAACAAGATCATGGTACGTGCAGCTGAAAAAGCTGGTTATGCTGACTTAAACGATGTCTTTTCTGGTCCTACTGCCGTTGCCTTCTCTGAAGAAGACCCAGTTGCACCAGCTAAGATTTTAGCTAACTTCGCGAAAACTGCCGATGCCCTTCAATTAAAGGGTGGCGTTATCGAAGGTAAAGTTGCTTCTCTTGAAGAAGTTCAAGAATACGCTACGATGCCATCACGTGAAGAATTATTGGCTACTATCGCTAACTTGTTACAAGCACCTGTTCGTAACGTGGCATACGCTGTTAAGGCGATTGCTGAAAAGGGCGACGAAGACGCAGCTTAATGCTGTTGGTGTAAACTAAAAAATAGTTCATATAAAATGGAGGAACACAAAATGGCTTTTGATAAAGATAGTATTATTGCTTCATTAAAAGAAGCATCAATTTCAGATTTAAACGACTTAGTTAAGGCTATCGAAGAAGAATTCGATGTCTCAGCTTCAGCACCCGTTGCTGTTGCTGGCGCTGCTGGTGGCGACGCTGCCGCTGCTAAGGATTCATACGATGTTGAATTAACTGAATCTGGTGACCAAAAGGTTAAGGCTATTAAGGCCGTTCGCGATATCACCGGTCTTGGTTTGAAAGACGCTAAGGGTCTTGTTGACAACGTACCTTCAGTTGTTAAGGAAGGCGTTTCAGAAGACGAAGCTAACGACATCAAGGCTAAACTTGAAGAAGTTGGTGGCGTGGTAACTCTTAAGTAATTTACTTACTTAAAGAGCCACGTTAGACCAGACACCCCGTTGTAATGACGGGGTGTCTGGTCTTTTTTTGTCCAAATTTTTTTAATTGATGTCGATGGTCACAGCTGGAATTCGGGTACAATTCGGGTACAGAATTTTTTGTACCCGAATTTTCAACTGATATGAGTGAATACTGGGCATGCTAATGAGTAACAGAGTGTTGTCTCGATTAAGTCGGTTGATTTTAGTTAGAGTTGTCGCCTGTCGGTTGGTTCCTAAAACGCTGGAACGCCAGGGGCCATTTTGAAGCCAAACGGTGATCTTCAAAACTAGACTTGGTCTAGCCGGAATTGCCAGTCCCTTTGACTGATATTGAATTAAATATATCCGTGAGAATGACCACTCATTTGCGTAGTTATAGAAAACGGGGAACTTACTAACCAACGATCCAAGTCGTCACTGGTTAAGATTAAGGTTGAAATATTAGCGGTCGGTTGTGTAAATCCAGTAAGATTGCGATAATAGGAACAATCAGATTATTGGGGGAATGATTTTTGAAAGCAACGCTGCAAAAACTAGGCGCCATGATCAACAAGCGGATGGGGATTATTAAAGCCATTTTTATTTTCTCCGTGTTACTGTTTGTGATTACTGAAGTCGGCAAGATTGCGAAGGAAGTTTCTGGGGCTGAATTAGGCGTTGCCCTGGCCTCGCAAAGCGGGTGGCATCTATTAAGTATGGTGATTATCGGGATGATCGCGGTGACGCCAATGTTGACGTATGACGTGATGATTACTAAGTTTTTACCAGACCATTATACGCCAGCATATATTGCTAAGGCCGGATGGATCACGAATACGTTTACAAATATTGGTGGTTTTGGGGGCGTCTTAGGGGCTTCATTACGCGCTAATTTTTATAATAAAGGGGCAACTAAAAAGCAAATTGTTTTTGCTATTTCAAAGATTGCGCTATTTCTAGTTTCGGGATTGTCACTGTATTGTATGATCTCGCTGGTTCTGGTGTACGGCTTTGGCATTGGTCGGATCTATGACAGTTACTGGATCTGGCTAGTGGGTGGCGCAATTTATTTTCCAGCCATTTTTATCTTTACCCGCGTGAATGATTCCGAATTTTTTGATGGGTTAACGTTAGGGAACGTGGTGCGTTTATTAAGTGGTTCATTTGGTGAGTGGACGGGATGTGTGCTGTTCTTCTTACTGATTGGGAACTTTATGGACCTGCCGATTGACTTTGCAGCGGTAGTGCCATTATTTGTGATTGCCTCCGTGGTTGGGGAAGTTTCGATGGTCCCTGGGGGAATCGGGTCATTTGATGTCTTCATGATTTTCGGCTTAGGGGCGGTCGGCGTTTCACGGCCGGATGCGGTAGCCTGGTTGCTCTTTTATCGGTTATTTTACTATATTATTCCGTTTGCATTCGGCTTAGGGTTATTTATCCATGATATGGGGCATCGCATTAACACGCGGCTGGAAGGCATTCCGCGCGTAGCGATTCAACGGGTGGCGCAAATGACGTTGACGCTATTCCTGTATCTATCGGGCTTCTTAATGTTGCTCATGTCGACGGTACCGAATTTCGCCTATAATAATAAGCTTTTTTTACGGGTCTATCCGTTTACGTTTTTCTTTATCAACCAAGCCAGCAGCATCATTATGGCCTTTCTATTGATTGGGGTCGCTCTAGGGACGGCTGGTCGGGTTAAGAAGGCTTTCTGGCCAACCGTGATCGTCTTATTGATTGCTATTTTAAATACGATTCGTTGGCTAGTCGTTTATGATGCGATTTCGCTGAAGTTTATTATTTTCCTAGTGATTATTTTAGCGCTGGTGGCATTGTCACGAAAAGCATATTATCGGCAACGCTTGGCCTTTTCATGGGGACAAACGTTATGGGTGAGTTGCGTCTACGTGGTGACCTTTGTGTTGTATACGATTGTCGGCGTTTACAATGCGCCCCAAATTCATCATCGGCATGCGGTCCCGTCAGCCTTGTTTTTCCCGTCGCAGAAATTATGGGTCTTTGGGATTATCGGGCTGGTTTTAGCAGCGTTAATTTTAGTAGCGATGGATCGCTATTTTGCTAGTGGTCATAATCCGCGCTTGGGTCAAACGTTGGATATTGCCCGGGTACGCCAAGTGATAACGACCTATGGGGGCAATGAAATCTCGCAACTGGCGTTTTTGAACGATAAGCTCGTTTACTACTATCAAGTGGATAACGTCGACCAGCTTATCTTTTTATACCAACAGAAGGCCGATAAACTGATTTTAATGGGTGAGCCGTTTGGTAACCAGGACTATCTGCAGCCGGCCTTAGAACAGCTCATGGACGACGCTGACAGCGATGGCTACTCGTTAGTCTTTTATGAGATTAGTGAATCCTTGACGATGCGGTTACATGAAATGGGCTTTGACTTTATTAAGACGGGTGAAGAAGGTCACGTTAAGTTGGCCGACTTTAGCTTGGCCGGTAAGCGATTACGGGGGGAGCGGGCCCTGATGAATAAGTTTGTTCGTGAGCAGTATACGTTTAAAGTGTTACAACCGCCGTTTGATGCTGCCACAATGACGGCTTTACGGGCGGTTTCAGATAGCTGGTTGCATGGTGAATCGGAAAAGGGCTTCTCATTAGGCTTTTTCGATGAAACTTATTTGAATCAAGCCCCCGTTGCCGTTGTCTACAATCCAGATCAAGTAATCGTGGCATTTGCGAATATCATGCCACAAGGGAATCAAGACGTGGCCTCGATTGACTTGATGCGGTCGAGTCAAGCGGCGCCATCGGGCATCATGGATACGGTTTTTGTCCATCTCTTTGAACAAGCGCGCGATCAAGGATATACGAGCTTTAATATGGGGATGGCGCCGTTAGCTGGTGTGGGGGTCTCACGGTATAGTTTTATTCAGGAAAAGATTGCACATTTGATCTATGAGTATGGCTATCAACTGTACGGCTTTCAAGGGTTACGGTCTTATAAAGAGAAGTATGTGACAGATTGGGCGCCAAAATACATTGCTTATCGCAAACGTAACTCGTTGATCTTTACGGTCTTACAGTTGTTACAAGTTGTGAATACGCGGGTTAAAGGGCCTCACAGTCATCATGTATTTTTAGTACCGAAATGGTTACAAAATTTAAATCATCGTCGTTAGTCCGCTAAGTTCAAAAAGGTCGCTAATGATTTGGAAAATTCCAAGTCATTAGCGACCTTTTTAGTGTAACGAGCATTTAATTGGTGTATTTAGGTGGTAAGACGTGTTTGAATGTTTGAAACTTAGCAAAGATTTCAGGCAACGTTTTACCATCGATAAAGAGATCTAGATTTTCAGTGGGGGCGAAGCCCATCTTAGTGCTCATCTTCATCATGTCGACCATGGGATCGTAAAAACCATCGATGTTATATAAGGCGATTGGTTTTTGATGGATATCCATCTGACTCCAGGACAGCATTTGTAAGAACTCTTCAAACGTGCCAAAGCCACCGGGTAAGACAATGAAGGCGTCGGCTAAATGGAGCATTTTTTCTTTGCGTTCGTTCATTGTCTTGGTTTCGATAAACGTGGTGACGTTCTTTAAAGCCAAGCCCCGTTCAACAAGAAAGCGAGGAATGATGCCGATGACACGGCCACCGGCGTCCAGCGTTGCAGTCGCGACTTTACCCATCAAGCCATGGTCGCCGCCACCGTAGACGAGTTGATAGTCATTTTCAGCTAAATACTGGCCTAAAGCGACGGTTTTAGCCGCATATTTAGGATCAAGGCCCGAATTCGAGCCACAAAAGACACAGACATTATGAATTGCCATTGCAAAACCTCCAATTTAAAGTTTGTCAACTAACCTAAAAGGCGCGTGACTCAGGTGAGCCGCGCGCCTTTTTAAACCCTAATGACAGTTAGTCGTCGGGGTTACCGATATCATAATCGGTGTCTTGCATGGCTTCAACTTGACCTAACCGGTAGCCATTCCCAACTTGTGAGAAGAAGTCGTGGTTTGAAGTCCCCGTTGAGATCCCATTCATGACAACTGGATTAACATCATCGGCAGTGTCTGGGAAGAGGGCATCTTGACCTAAGTTCATCAAGGCCTTGTTAGCGTTGTAGCGACTAAAGGTTAAGACTTCATCGGACCAGCCGACTTGGTCATAAACCAAATGCACATAATTTTCTTCGTTTTCGTAGAGTTTGTAAAGGAAGTCAAACATCCAGTCTTTGAAAGCGGCTTGTTCTTTTTCAGAGCGTTCCTTAAAGCCTAATTGGAATTTATAGCCAATATAGGTTCCATGGACACTTTCGTCCCGTAAAATCAATTTGATGATTTCAGCGACGTTTGGCAATTGGTTATGCCCCAAGTAATAAAGTGGGGTATAGAAGCCTGAGTAGAATAAGAAGGTTTCTAGAAAGACGTTGGCAACCTTTTGCTTCAAAGGATCTTCATCTAAATTATCATAGAGTTTGTAGATCCATTGAGCCTTGTTTTGTAGATATTCTTCACTGTCACTCCAGTCGAAGATTTCGTTGATCTCATCGGGAGTGTTCAAAGTTTCGAAGATGGTTGAATAACTCTTAGCATGAACGGATTCCATAAATTGAATGTTATTTAAAACCGCTGTTTCATGGGATGTGACAACGTGGCGACGCAAAGATTGTAACCCATCTTGTGATTGTAACGTGTCTAATAACGTCAACCCACCAAAGACGTGGCCAACCACCCAACGATGATCATCATCCAAGTTACGCCAATCTGACATATCGTTAGAAACTGGAATCCGTGTATCTAACCAGAATTGTTCCGTTAATTTTTCCCAAGTACTTTTATCAATTGCATCTGAAACCTGATCCCAGTTAATCGCTTTATAGTTGCCATTACTGAGCAATTTTTGGTAGTAAGCCAAATCTGTTGCCATAACTAGTGTCCTCCTAAAAATCTAATGTCTTAAATGACGCAGCTTTCACATTCATTGACGCCGACTTCACTGTCGTCGTCGGTAAAGGTCCGAATGTAGTAGATTGACTTGATACCCTTGCGGTGAGCGTAGTTCCGCAAAATGTTTAAGTCACGCGTGGTCATCTTGTCAGTGCGGCCGTCTTTCCATTCATATAAGCCGGCTGGAATTGTCGAGCGCATAAAGAGTGTTAAGCTCATGCCTTGGTCCACATGTTGTTGAGCCGCTGCATAGACATCAATGACTTTTCGCATATCAGTATCATAAGCTGACTTATAATAGTTAATTGTATCATTAGAAAGGTAAGGAGCGGGATAATATATCTTACCAATTTTCTTTTCTTGTCGTTCTTCGACCCGATTAATGATTGGATGCAAGCTAGCGGTCGTGTCGTTGATATAGGAAATTGACCCATTTGGTGCGACGGCCATCCGATTTTGATGGTAAAGTCCGTCACGCATGACTGCTGCTTTTAAAGCTTCCCAATCCGCTTGTGTTGGAATCTTAATTCCAGCAAATAGTTCAGCGGTCTTGGCGTATTTAGGTTGCCAAGCTTGTGTTGTATATTTGTCGAAATAAGAGCCATCCGCATATTTAGATTTGTCGAAGTTAACGAAGGTTTCGTGACGTTCGCGGGCAATTTCATTTGAAGCTTTTAATGTCCAGTAGTTCAAGAGTAAGAAGTAGATATTCGTAAAGTCAACCGCTTCTTTACAGCCGTATTCCAAATGGTTCTTGGCAAAATAGGCGTGTAAGCCCATGGCCCCTAAGCCAATTGTATGCGCCTGATGGTTGCCCTTTTGAATCGAAGGTACCACGTCAACGTTAGAATTGTCAGTGACAAACGTTAAGGCCCGGACCATGGCTTCAACCGAGTGGCCAAAGTCAGGGGATTGCATCAAATTGACGATATTAGTGGAACCAAGGTTACAACTAATATCGGTCCCGAGTTTTTCGTATTCTTGTTGATCGTTAATTAGTGATGGTGTTTGGACTTGCATGACCTCTGAACATAAGTTACTCATGACAATTTTACCATCAATTGGGTTTTCCCGGTTAGCAGTATCAATGTTTACCACGTAAGGATAGCCGGATTCTTGTTGTAATTTACTGATTTCATTTTCTAAGTCGCGGGCTTTGACTTTGGTCTTCTTGATGTTCGGGTTCTTGACCATGTTGTCATATTCTTTAGTCAGATCGACGTAAGAGAATGGGACGCCATATTCACGTTCAACCCCGTAAGGACTGAATAAATACATATCGGCATCAGCGCGAATCAGTTCGTAATATTTATCAGGTACCGTAACCCCTAAGGATAACGTCTTTAGGCGAATCTTTTCGTCGGCGTTTTCTTTTTTAGCGGATAAAAAGGCCATGATATCTGGGTGGAAGACGCTTAAGTAAACGACCCCCGCACCTTGACGTTGACCCAATTGGTTGGAGTAAGAGAAGCTGTCTTCCAATAATTTCATGACTGGGACTACGCCACTAGCGGCACCATCAATATGCTTGATTGGATCGCCGGCTCCGCGTAAATTACTGAGGTTAATACCGACCCCACCGCCGATTCGAGAAAGTTGTAAGGCGGAGTTAATAGTCCGGCCGATCGCATTCATGTCATCGGTGGATTGAATCAAGAAACATGAGATTAATTCACCACGCCGTGACCGGCCAGCATTTAGGAAGCTCGGCGTTGCTGGTTGGTAACGTTGATGGATAATCTCATCAGCGAGATCCATGGCTAGCTTAGGATCACCGTCAGCAAAGTAGAGGGCGTTCATGGCGACACGGTCGATGTAGTTTTCCAAATAATAGTCGCCATCGTTAGTCTTTAAGGCATACTGCGCGTAAAATTTGTACGCTGCCATGAAGGTCTTAAAATGAAAATCTTGGGACTTTAAGTAAGCGTATAGTTTTTCAATAAAGGCAAAGTCATATTTGGCGATAAAGCCAGTTTCCAAATAGTCATGCGTTTCTAAATAGTCGAAACGGTTTTTTAAGCTATCGAAAGTTTTGGTATTGGGTTGGACGTTTTGAACGAGAAACGCGGCTAACGCTTCTTGATCCTTATTTAACGGAATCTGGTTATCGACTGGAATATTGATTTCGTTGTTTAGATCATAGTAGGTAACATCCGCAGGCAAGTTTTTTAAAGACATGAGGACTCCTCTTTCTCTCTGATTTTGACGGAAAATGGACGACCCACAATCAGTAGACACCTATTGATTGTGGGTCGGCATTATTCATTAACAAAAAGTTATGTAGCAACACAAAAAAGCGTTGACCACTAAACGGCAAGTTGCTTCAATGCATCGGGGCGGAAGCCGGCGATACTACTTTCACCATTGATTTCAACTACTGGTACGGCTTGGAAGCCTTGGTCTTTTAAGTAGTCGACGTATTCAGGATTAACATTGATGTTTTTTTCTTCAAAGGCAATGTGGTGGGCCGTTAAGAACTTCTTGGTCATCTTGCATTGCATACAGTTATTTTTTGTAAATACAGTTATTTTTTTCATAATTTGTTCCACCTTTAATTCGTTTAATCGATAAATTTAGTATACAACATGCTATGGAAATTACAATCAAAAAACACAATATCTGGTAGCTTTAAAAATAACTAGCTACTAGATATTGTGTTAGGGTCGGCGTTTAGCCGTAGATTAATTTTATTTAAAAAGTTTGTCGTTTGTTCCTAGAATCAGTTATCATAGAACTAACCTAAAAATTAGAGGAAACAATAATGACTAATTACTATTATACACACAATCCAGAAGTTGTGCATGACGAAAAGCAATGGAATTTTGAAATCTTTAATCACGACTTTAAGTTCACCACGGACAATGGTGTCTTCTCCAAGCGGACCGTTGACTACGGCTCACGGACCTTATTAGCAGCGTTTGATCCGGCTGGTTTACCAGCGGGACCGTTGCTTGACTTAGGTACGGGGTATGGTCCGATCGGCATGGCGTTGGCCTTTCAATCTCCCGAACGGACGGTGGACATGGTCGATGTGAATGAGTTGGCCTTGAGTTTAGCACGTAAGAATGCAGCGTTGAATCAGTTGACCAATGTGTCGATCTACACCTCCGATGTTTATGAGCAAGTCACGCGCCAAGACTATGCGGCGATCGTAACGAATCCGCCGGTGCGTGCCGGCAAGGCGGTTGTCGATGCGATGCTAACCGGTGCGTTAACACATTTAGTGGCTCATGGCACGTTAACCGTCGTTTTACAAAAAAAGCAAGGTGCCCCGTCCGCTAGAAAGTTAATGACGGCGACTTTTGGTAATTGTCAGATCATCAAAAAAGACAAAGGCTACTATATTTTACAGAGTGTAAAGGAGGGATAACGTGACAGCAGCTGATCCAGAGAAGTGGATGCGTGAAGCATTACAGGAAGCTAAGATGGCTTACTTAATTGGGGAAGTTCCGATTGGGGCCGTTGTCGTGTACCATGATGAAATTATTGGTCGTGGTCATAATCTGCGTGAGCATGGGCAAGATGCGACCTTACATGCGGAAGTGTTAGCCATCCAAGAAGCTTGTGAGTATTTGCATAGTTGGCGTTTAGAAGATTGCCAACTCTATGTCACGTTGGAACCGTGCATTATGTGTAGCGGTGCGATTATCAATGCTCGCATTCCCGAAGTTTATTACGGGGCTCGTGATCCTAAAGCGGGCGCTGTGCATAGTTTGTATCAGTTGTTGAGCGATGATCGTTTGAACCATCAAGTGGACGTGCATGAACGAATCTTAGCTCGGCCAGCGGGTGAAATGCTGCAACGGTTCTTCCGCGACATTCGCGAACGACAAAAGGCGGCCAAGAAAGCGCGGCGAGCGGCTAACGAAAAAAATTAAGCGGATGGCTGGCAATCTTTGGCTAAATCATGTATTATAGTATTTGCCGCAAGGCCTTAAGGCAAGGGTGGATTTACGAATCGTGTCAGGTCCGGAAGGAAGCAGCACTAAGTTTGCTTCATCTTGTGCCTTAAGTTTTTATGAAATGTAACAGCTCTTAGCCTTTTGGTTGAGAGCTTTTTATTTAAATTGAAATATTTGTTAAAAAGTAGTGTTCATTGGGGTAATGTTTGTTGTTGCCGAATTAGTTTTGAACATCCTAAGTTGGGTAGATTATCTTAGAAATAAGCACTCAAGACGTGTTCAAAATAACTGGTTATTTAACATCGGGCGGGCTAAAGTTGGCACAGTGGCCATCACGTTCCGGCCGATTTTGGACCAACCAGAGTGGCAAATTTGTTAAAGCATTAGTTAAGAAAGGAAGATTCGCGTGTATCGGGCATTATATCGGGTATGGCGGCCGCAACGGTTTGATGAGATCGTTGGGCAGCAAATGATTACACAGACACTAAAAAATGCCATTATGACCCATCAGACGAGTCATGCGTATTTATTCACTGGTCCGCGGGGAACCGGGAAAACGTCGGCGGCTAAAATTTTTGCGAAGGCGTTGAACTGTCATCATTTAGTCGATGGCGAACCGTGTAATGAATGTGCCACATGTACGGCCATTACTAAGGGCCAACTGAATGATGTCATCGAAATTGATGCGGCTTCTAATAATGGGGTTGAAGAAATTCGGGATATTCGTGACAAGGCAAAGTATGCCCCCACGGAAGCCGATTATAAAGTCTACATTATTGATGAAGTTCATATGTTATCGACGGGCGCTTTCAATGCTTTATTGAAGACGTTGGAAGAACCACCGGCTAATGTGATTTTTATTTTAGCGACGACTGAGCCGCATAAGATCCCGTTAACGATTATTTCGCGGACCCAACGTTTCGATTTTCGGCGGATTACGGCCAAGGATAGCTATGAACGGATGGTTTATATTCTGGACCAAAAAAAGGTCGATTATGATGAAAAGGCGTTGCGGGTCATCGCTCAGGCCGCAGAAGGCGGAATGCGCGATGCGTTAAGTATTTTGGACCAAGTAATTTCCTTTGGCGATAATACGGTTACTTTGGATGATGCCTTAACCGTCACGGGTAGTGTGACGAAAAAGCTGATTGCAGATTATATGGAAGAAGTTACCAATCATGTGACGAAACCGGCTTTGGAAACGATGCGACAAATCTTACAAGAAGGTAAAGATGCGAACCGCTTTATCGAAGACTTGATTAGTTATACGCGGGATGTGCTATTGTATCAACAAGCCCCAGAAATGGTCGATAGTGTGGCCATGGGTGAAAACGATCAACGTTTCGCTGACTTTGCTAAGTCGATCGATGCAGAAGTATTGTATCAAATGATAAAGACCTTAAATGACATTCAACAACAGATGCGTTTCACCACGCACCCGGACGTCTACTTAGAAGTCATGACGGTTAAGTTATCCCAATTAGAAGGCCCGGCGTCAGCAACTGCAGCACCTGCTAAAGCAGCGGATGATGCGGCGGTTCAACAGTTAGCGACGAAGGTCGACCAGCTACAAACGGCCTTGCAAAACTTGAAGTCGCAAGGCGTTGCAGCTGGTTCGGCTAAGCCGGCACGGGTTAAACCGACGACTAATGGCGGTCCCGCCATTAAAAAGGTTAATGTTAGCCAGATTTACCCAATTCTAGGGGCGGCCACTAAGCCAGACTTAATGAAGGTCCGGGAAGTATGGTCCGATCTGATGAACATCTTGAGTATTACTCAGCGGGCCTTGATGCACGTTTCCCAACCAGTAGCGGCGAGTGATGAAGGCGTCGTGGTGGCGTTTGACTATCCTTTTCTATATCAAAAGGCGATTGATAATCAAGAGTTGATGGATGCTTTGGGGAATGGCCTCGATCGGTTAATGGGCACAGCGCCTAAAATCGTTTGCGTCCCTAAGGAACAATGGCCGCAAATTCGGCATGATTATTTGGAGACTCACCAACCAGAAGCGACGTCGCAACCCGCGACCCCCGCGAAGCCAGCGGTAGTCGATCAGGCCCAGCAGTTGTTCGGTGATTTAGTAGAAGTTAAAACAGATTGAAAGTTGAAAGGAATTGATGAAGATGATGCGTGGTATGGGTAATATGCAAAATATGATGAAACAAATGAAAAAGATGCAGGCACAAATGACGGCGGAGCAAGCCGCTTTAAATGAAACGACTTTCACGGGGACGGCGCCTGATGACATGGTTAAAGTCACCGTTTCTGGTGAAAAGAAGGTGCAAGATATTACGATTAATCCTGCTGCCGTTGATCCAGACGACGTGGATATGCTGCAAGACTTAGTGTTAGCTGCGGTTAATGATGCGTTAGCTCAAGTTGATGCCAAGACCCAAAGCACGATGGGAAAGTATACTAAGGGCTTGCAGTAAGTCTGTAACGAATAGTGAGGTCCAGCAATGCAATATCCAGAACCGATTGCGAAATTAATTGACAGTTACATGAAGTTACCAGGAATTGGTGGTAAAACAGCAACCCGGTTAGCATTTTATACCATTGATATGGATGGTGATGATGTCACTGAGTTTGCTAAATCGCTAGTTGCGGCGAAACGTGATCTGCATTTTTGCAGTATTTGTGGCAATATCACCGAGGATGATCCGTGTGTGATCTGTAAAGACAAATCGCGTGATCAAAGTACGGTTTTAGTCGTTGAAGAGGCTAAAGATGTCATGGCGATGGAGAAAATTAAAGAATATCAAGGGTTATACCATGTCTTACACGGGGTGTTATCACCGGTGGATGGCAAGGGTCCTGAAGATATTAATATTGCCAGTTTACTCAAACGACTGCAAAAAAATGATGCGATCAAAGAAGTGATTATTGCGACTAACGCGACACCAGAAGGAGAAGCTACGGCGATGTATATTTCACGGTTGGTAAAACCCGCTGGCATCAAAGTGACCCGCTTAGCCCATGGTCTGTCCGTTGGGAGTGATATTCAGTATGCGGATGAGATGACGTTATTCAAGGCGGTTGAAGGACGACAAGAAATGTAAATTAGGTGGCGAGACTAATCTTTAAGCAACGAAAAAAGATCAAACAAGCAAAAGCGGTCTATGATCAACAATTACTCTTGCTGCTAGATGCGGCTAAAGTCGATTGGGATCGCGCCAAGCAAAATGAGCAGGCAATTTATGATAACAATACGAATGAACTCGTGACACAAACGGCGTTAGCCCGGGCTAAGTATTTATACTTATATCGTGAAGCACGCCGCCGTGCGGTTCATGGTCATCGGATTCAACAATCGGTGATTGACAACTAAGGTGAGCGTTAAAACTGTTGGTCAGTTGACCACAGTTTTTTTTTACAATTCGATAAAAAACACAATTGCTAGTGGTGGTTGCGGTAAAATAAGCCTAGACTTGGTAGGTTCAGTATTAGACAGGCCTGTCAGAATCAAGTACAATTATGACAACTACGACTTTTAGATGGGATTGGGAATTGTGACAGGAAAATTAATTACGTTTGAAGGACCCGATGGCGCCGGGAAAACATCCGCCTTAAATGCGATTGTGGCTAAAATCAAGCCGCAACTAGGGGACCGGTTAGTTGTGACACGGGAACCTGGGGGAAATCGCATCTCAGAAGCGATTCGGCAACTAATTTTAGATCGAAAAAATACGGCGATGGATGATCGGACGGAAGCTTTATTATATGCAGCAGCACGGCGGCAACACATTGTCCAAAAGATTTTACCAGCATTGCAAGCTGATCAGTTAGTCTTATGTGATCGCTTTATTGATAGCTCAATTGCGTATCAAGGAGCTGGTCGTGGGATTGGCGAACAAGCGGTGGCTGATATGAATCAATTTGCTACGGAAGGCTTAACGCCAGACTTGACGCTATACTTTGATGTTGATGCCGCAGTAGGTCTGAAACGGATTCAGACCCATCGGCAAGACGAAATCAATCGGTTGGATGTTGAAGCTTTGAGCTTCCATCATCGGGTTCAAGCGGCTTATTTGCAACTACTGGCACAGTTTCCAGCCCGGATTAAACGGGTCGATGCCAGTCAACCGTTAGATGCTGTGGTGGCGCAAAGCCTTGCAATTTTAACAACCCAATTACCAACTTACTTTAAAGCTGAAGGGAAGTCGAAATTATGAAATTAATTATTGCGATTGTCCAAGATAAAGATAGCAATCGATTAAGTAATCAATTTATTGAAGCCAATGTTCGGGCAACCAAGTTATCTACTACGGGCGGCTTCTTGCGATCCGGCAACACCACCTTTATGATTGGGATTGAAGACGAACGGGTGGACACTGTCTTGGCCATGATTAAGGAAACGAGTCATGCACGCGATCAATTTATGACACCACCAGTGAACTTGGATGTGACGATGGATGGCGCTTCGGCTTATCCGGTGGAAGTTCAAGTTGGCGGGGCCACGGTCTTCGTCTTACCGATTGAACAGTTTCATCAATTTTAAAGGGTCAGGTGGAGTTAATGACAATTGCCAGTTCATTGGCAGCTAAACAACCGCGGTTATTAGCGGCGTTTAAACATATTATTGCGCAGAACCATTTGGCGCACGCTTACTTATTTGCTGGGATGGAAGGCGCCGGTCAAAGTGAACTGGCAACTTGGATTGCTCAGCGGCTATTTTGTCGACACGTGGTGGATGGTGAACCAGATGGGACTTGCGAGGAGTGTACGCGAATTGCCACTGGACAACATCCAGATATCGTGATGGTGGCGCCTACTGGCCAGCGGATTCATGTTGATCAAGTTCGATACTTAAAAGCTGAATTTTCGAAAAGTGCTGTTGAAGGTAACCGCAAACTTTTTATTATTAAAGATGCGGAACTAATGACAGCTAGTGCTGCTAATAGTTTATTGAAGTTTATTGAAGAACCGAGCGGCAACGTGACGGCGCTGCTGCTGACGACCAACAAGCAATTATTACTACCGACGATTATTTCACGAACTCAGGTTATTGAGTTTCCGCCTTTGCCAGCTAAAGTGTTGCAACAAACCTTTGAGGCGGCAGGAATTCCAGCCAAGCAAGCGCAAACGTTGCGACATTTGACTAATAGTGTGACTCAAGCACAAACGCTGTTAGTCGACGATTGGCTACCCCAAGCGAGTGAAAAGCTGTGGCAATGGTTCCAGCAAGTGGTTAAAGGTGATCCGCGGAGCTTTGTGGATGTTCAGACCACTTTAGTCGGCTTAGCCAAAGAGCATGCACAACAATTGGTGATGCTGGATTTGGTAGCGGCTTTATTTCAAGATCTTTTACAATTACATTTTCAAGTTGATACCGCGGCCGAGTTAAGTTTTGGGCAATATCAAAGTGAATTAACTGCATTGACGACGACCTTGAATGATCAACAATTAGTGGCGGCCACTGAATTAGCGTTGACGGCTAAGCGTCAATTAGCTAGCAATATTAGTTTTCAGAATGTATTAGAAGGGCTAACGTTAAAGTTATGGCCGATTTTTAGACATAGCGCTTAAATAAAGGAAAACGAGGGTGAGTGTGTGGATAAGCGTGATTTATACGATAGTTTTGGCGATATGGAACAGCAAATGCAACAGATGCTTGATAAAATGGCGCAACTACGGGCTGATATGACGACGGTACTCGAAAAAAATGCCGAGTTAGTCATTGAAAATGAACGGCTACGTGAGCACATGGTTGAAATCGAAAATGAGACACCTAAAAAGTCAGGCAACACGACCACCCTTTCCAAATCACGCCAGAACTTAGAGAAATTATATGATGAGGGATTTCACGTTTGCAATCAATTCTATGGCAAACGTCGTGATGATGATGAGTCATGCGTCTTTTGCTTGGAATTTATTTATGGTGAACGGGAACGGGCATAACAAGGAGGTACTGATTTGCAGACGCAACAAAGTTTTGCCGATCATGCAGGCGTTGGCACGCTCTATCTAGTCCCAACCCCGATTGGTAATTTGCAGGATATGACGTATCGGGCCGTGGCGACTTTAAAAACGGTCGACTTGATTGCGGCTGAGGATACGCGTAATACGCAAAAATTATTGAATCATTTTGAAATTACGACCAAACAGATTAGTTTTCATGAACATAATACGCAAGAACGCATTCCACAATTTATTGAAAAATTACAGGCCGGGGTCACCCTGGCTCAAGTAAGTGATGCCGGGATGCCATCGATTAGTGATCCGGGCACGGAATTGGTTGCTGCTTGCGTGGCTCAAGATATTCCAGTGGTGCCACTGCCAGGTGCGAATGCTGGATTAACGGCCTTGATTGCGTCAGGGCTAGTGCCGCAGCCTTTTTATTTTTATGGCTTTTTACCGCGCAAAAAACAAGAGCAAAAAGCAGCTTTAACGGCGTTGGTTCAGCGCCAGGAAACAGTGATCTTATATGAATCGCCATTCCGGGTTGCGAAAACATTAACCGCGTTAGCGACGGTCTGTGAACCAACGCGTCAGATTGTAGCTTGTCGAGAGTTAACTAAGCGCTATGAAGAATTTGCTCGAGGAACGTTGGCCGAGATGCTGACCTGGTCTCAGGATCATCAACTTAAAGGCGAGTTTGTCTTGCTGATTAGTGGCAATCCCAATGAACCAACGACAGCGTCCACGGATGAATTGGCTGAATTGCCATTAAAAGCGCAGGTCGAAGCTTTAATTACGGCCGGCGATAAGCCAAATACTGCGATTAAGACAATTGCCAAACGTCGGCAAATACAGCGACAAGTGGTTTATAATGCGTTCCATGATATTAAGTAAGGCTTAGGAGAATGAGATGACTTTAGGGGAACAAGCGAGTATTTACACAGAAGAACATCGGCTGACTTATTATGAATGTGATCGCACTGGTCGGGCGACGTTAGCCACGCTGATTGATATTGCCATTCTAGCCTCGCAAGATCAAAGTGATGCGCTGGGGTTAACGACCGAATTCGTGCAGAGTCATGGTGTCGGTTGGGTCGTGACACAATATGCGATGACGATTACGCGAATGCCGCGACTTGACGAGACTGTCACGTTAGCAGTGCGGGGCTCAGCTTATAATCCGTATTTTGCTTATCGTGAATTTTGGATTCGCGATGCAGCTGGGCAGGAACTGGCTTATATTACCAGTATCTGGGTGACAATGAGTCAAACGACACGCCGTATTGTCAAAATTGACCCCGAATTAGTGGCACCGTACCATTCAGAAGCGGTTAAGCGCATTCCGCGGTTACCACGACCGCTTCATTTTGAACCGACTGCGACGACTTTGAGTAAGCCTTACCAAGTACGGTTCTTTGATATTGATCCTAATCGGCATGTTAATAATGCACATTACTTTGATTGGTTGTTAGATACATTACCAGCAGATTTTTTGTTACAGCATAATCTGATGCAAGTGGATGTTCGTTACGAAAATGAAGTAAAGTATGGCCATACTGTGACGTCAGAAGTGAATGTTTTACCAGCCGCCACTGATGGCACGGTGACGACGAGCCATCGAATTCGCGTAGGCGATGAAAAGTGCTGTGAAGTGACCATTAAATGGCACGTAATTGCTGATACAGCTGAATAAACTAGAATTGCTGAGAGTATGAATTCTCAGCTTTTTTATTTATGAATCTTTAGGTTGGAATATGCTATGATAAGACTAATCTTTATAGGAGGTACACTATGTCAATTCTTGTTTTAGGTGGGGCCGGTTATATCGGCTCACATATGGTCGATCGATTGGTTGAAAACGGCGCCTCAGTAATCGTCGTGGATAATCTCGTGACTGGGCATCGCGCAGCAATCAATCCAGCGGCTAAGTTTTACCAGGGGGACGTTCGGAATGCAACTTTTTTGAATAAAGTTTTTGATCAGGAAACAATCAGTGCAGTCGTCCATTTTGCGGCCTTTTCGATTGTTCCTGAGTCAATGGCGAAACCCCTAAAGTACTTTGATAATAATACAGGTGGAATGATCACCTTACTTGAAGTGATGCAAGCACATGATGTTAAGCAGATTGTGTTCTCATCGACAGCCGCAACTTATGGGACACCAGAACGGATTCCAATTAAGGAAACCGATCCACAAGTACCAATTAACCCTTATGGTGCCAGCAAGCTAATGATGGAACATATTATGCATTGGGCAGATGTGGCTTATGGTATCAAATTTGTGGCCTTACGTTACTTCAATGTGGCTGGGGCTAAGCCAGATGGCAGTATTGGTGAAGACCATGGCCCTGAAACGCATTTAGTCCCGATTATTTTACAAGTGGCACAAGGTAAACGGGATGAATTAAAGCTCTTTGGTGATGATTACCAAACGCCAGATGGAACGAATGTGCGCGATTATGTGCACGTCTTGGATTTAGCTGACGCCCATATCTTAGCATTGAAGTATTTGGCTGCCGGTAATGACAGTAATGCCTTCAATCTCGGCTCATCAACTGGTTTCTCAAACCGGCAGATGTTAGCCGCTGCACGAGAAGTAACTGGTCAACCCATTCCAGCGGTAATTGCACCACGGCGGCCTGGCGATCCAGATTCCTTAGTTGCGGCTAGTGATAAAGCGCGTCAAGTGCTGGGCTGGCAACCTAAGTATGATGATGTTAATGATATTATCAAGACGGCGTGGGCCTGGACGCAGAAGCATCCTAATGGCTATGATGATCGCCAGTAGGTAATTAGCTAACAGTCGTCAATTGTATTGATTTATGCGAATAGTAACGCCAAAAAGGCACCCAGAAATGTTTAAATTTCTGAGTGCCTTTTGCGTTATTGTAAAACGATGTTGTTAATGGGTTAAGCGTTGATAATCACTGATAATTGCTAATAAGCGTTGAATATCAGTTGTATCAACATCGCCAATGGTTCCAATCCGGAAGCTTGGGATTGTTGATACTTTACCAGGATAGATAACAAAGCCTCGTTCTTTGATGAATTGGTAGAAAGCATCAAAGTCGAAATCAGTGCTTGGGTATTTGAAGGATGTGATAATCGGGCCTTGATCAGCCGGATCAATCACTAAATCAAATCCTAAAGCTTGCATCCCATCGCTTAATGCTTGTTGGTTAGCCGCATAACGACGATAGCGTTGTACCACACCACCTTCGATTTCAAGCTCATTTAAAGCTTGAGCGAAGGCATGAACCACATGGGTTGGTGATGTAAACCGCCATTTACCAGGTTGTTTCGTCATTGCTTGCCATTGGGCATAGATATCTAAGCTCAATGAACGCGCGTTGCCAGCTGTTTTAGCCAGTTCACTTTGCTTAGCAATGATGAAGGCGAAGCCTGGGACCCCTTGAACGCATTTGTTGGCGCTGCTGACCAAATAGTCACAGTCTAGTTGATCCATAACTAAGGGGACACCACCTAAACTAGACATGGCATCGATAATGGAGACAATGCCACGAGCTTTGAGTAGGGGAACCAAGCGTTCAATCGGATTGAGAATCCCGGTGGTCGTTTCACTATGCACGGTCGCAAAGTGGGTGACCTCTGGATGTGCTGCTAATGCTTGTTCAATCCGTTGTGGATCAACTGCCTCGTCTTCGGCAAACTCAACGTCAACGTGTGGAATCGCATAGTAGTCAGCAATTTCACTAATCCGACGGCCGTAAGCACCGTTGATAGCAACCATCAAAACAGCACCTTCACGAGGAACAGCTGCGCCAATGGTAGCTTCAACGCCGTAACTACCACTACCTTGTAATAAGACCGTTGTGTAGTTGTTAGGGTTGGCTTCAGCCATTGCTAAAATCTGTTGACGAATGGTTTCCGTAACCGTCCGATAATCACTGTCCCAAGTACAGTAATCAATCTGCATCGCAGCTTTAACTGTGGGAGTCGTGCTTAAAGGCCCAGGGGTTAATAATAAATAAGGTTGTTTCATATTATAAGTTACTCCTTTGATCGGCTTAGTGACGATCAGTCACGGGTTGATTAATCATGTCAATCAAGGCTGGTAAATCGGCCATTGATTGTAAAATGTGATCAGCGCCAACCGCTTCGTATTGTGCGGTAATCTTCATGCGCAATTCAGTTTGTTCAGCAGTCGTTAAGGCCTCAAATTCTGTTTGAGAGAGGCCCATCAAATTGCTACCATCAATCAGACCAACCGTAATTGCATCGGCATTTTGACCTTCTAAGATATCATTGATTGAATCGCCGACTTTTAAGACGGTGGTGTAGTCTTTGATCTCTAATTGGTCACAAGCCAGTTCTAGCATGGCAGGTGCTGGCCGACCAATCCCATTAGTTTGTTCGGAAGTAATGTTGACTGTTGGTCGGTAGCCTTGGTTAGCCGCAATTGGTAAGACAATCGCGAGCATTTCAGCATCATAACCGGTTGTTGTGCCATAAGCAATCTGATTAGCGTTCATATAATCGATGGTGGCAGTCATCCCAGGCTTAAGTTGAGCAAAGTCTGTCAAAGAAGCTAATAAGATATCTTTGAAGTCTAGGTAGATTCGATCACAATCGTCACTAGTGGGTAAGACTTGGAAGCGAGCTTGCCAGTCATTTTGGACTGCCGGTAAATTGATAATCTTATGAATATGCGTGTATTTATCTAAGCCCATATCTTGGCGAATTTCGGCTTCTGAAATCTTGATGCCAACATTCTCGAAGGCTTTTTGGAAAGCAACAATGGGGGCCCGACTACCATAGTCAATCGTCGTACCAGCCCAATCAAAAATAACGGCTTGAATCGTCATTAGAAAACTCCTTTAAATCAAGTGATGTTAGTTCTTTTGCAAATAATGACCGCGCAACTTCATTGAAACAACTTCTAAGACAATGGCGACGCCTAATAAGAGATAAACAATCAGACCGACTTCATGGAAGTTGAAGTAAAAGCCACTGGCCATGAACAAGTAGTAACCAATATCGTCAGCCCCGGCTGCGGCACCAACTGCGACCGCATTGGCAAAGTTAATTTCAAAGCGAATGAACGTCCAGCTTAGTAGAGCTGGAATGATCGATGGTAAGATTGCTTGGAAAATAATGGGCCAGAAACCAACGCCGCTAGCTTTTAATGCTTCAATCGTATCAGCAGAGGTTTCTTCAATGCTTTCAGAGTAGGCTTTGACCAGGTAAGCGATACTATGGAACGTTAAGCCGACGACGGCAGCATTGGCACCTAATCCCATGACGACTGAGTAGATTAGGACCCATAAAATCGTTGGAATTGACCGAATGAAGGCCATAACCGCTTTAATTGAAGTCGCTAACCAACTCGGCACCAGATTACGGGCCGAAAAGACGGCAATGAAAAAGGCAAAGAAAGCACCTAATAAAGTTGTCAGCATCGCTAAGGCCACACTAGTTGTGAGGGCTCTTAGTAATAAGGACCAGGTATCTTGACCAACGCCAGGATGGAGAAACATCGCTTGTAAGTTAGCGCCCAGACTTTGAAAGGCGTCACTAAACTTTAAATTACCCGCATCCAAAGTCACCAGTGAATAAACGGTCACTAAGGCTAAAGCAATTAAGACACCGCGAAGAATAAGACGGGGCTTGGTCAGCAACGTGATCCGTTTCGAATTGGGCGTTGGCTGAACAACTTTAGAATCTGATTGGCTATTTTCAATCATGCGATGGCCCTCCGAATCTGAGTTGACGTTAGTTCAAGGCAAATGACAAGTACCGCGATTAGCAAGACGATTAAACCAGCGGCATCATAGCGGAAGCTCTTAAAATAATGGTTGAATAAGAACCCGACACCTGTCCCGGTCAAAATACCGACAAGGGTGGCGTCACGTAAGTTATTTTCAATCATATAAAGCACCCAGCTGGTCAAGGTACTAGCCACTTCTGGTAAGACGCCACAGAAGACGCATTGAAAGTAGTTAGCGCCAACTGCTTGTAAGGCTTGCAGTTTCTCGCCATCTAAATCTTCGATGGTCTCAGTGAAGGCCCGGGTCAGATACCCTAAAGTCATGAAGAACAAGGCTAAGAATCCAGTAAAATCACTTTGTTTAAAAGAGAATAACAGGATCATGGCCCAAGCAACGACCGGAATATTTCGTAAGAGGGAAGCCCCAAAACGAATGACTAACCGAAGCCCAGGTAGGGGGCTGGTCGTTTTTGCACCTAGAATAGCAAGGATTAGACCTAATAGACTGGCACAAATCGTTGACGAAACTGCGACAATTAATGTCCGCCAGAGTTGGTAAAGAATCGGTCCTAGATACGAGATTGAACGTTCAGTCGGGATGAAGTTCTTAAATAACCAAATCAACCCGGCCGGAACTTGCATCAGTGAAGCCAAGGTTTGGAAGTTAACCAAGACCATGGAAACCCCATAAATGACCAGTAAAATGGCTAAGACGATACCAAGTCGTAAACGGCGTTGCCGGAAAAACTGTTGTGGCGATTGAAAGTTAGTTTTCATTGGCTGTTACCGCCTGTTTAGGTTGATCCGCTTGGCGATAGATTTTTTGTAAGACTTGATCATCTACTGCCTGACTAGGACCTTCAAAGACAATTTCACCACTATTAATTCCGACAATATGGTCAGCGTATTCTAGGGCAATGTCGATTTGGTGCAAGTTAATCAGAATAATTAACTGTTTTTCTTTTGCCAGTTGTCGCAAAATATCCATGACGATTTTAGTCGACTTCGGATCTAGTGAGGCGATTGGCTCATCACAAAGGATCATTTTAGGATGCTGCATCAAAGCTCTGGCAATCCCAACTCGTTGTTGTTGCCCACCACTTAACTGGTCGCAACGTTGGTAGGCGTATTCGCCTAGACCAACTTCGTTTAATAACGCTAAGGCTTCTTGTTTTTCATCAGTACTATACATTCCGAAAATACCGGCAAAAGTTGATTTAGCGCCTAAACGGCCATGAAGTACGTTTTCGAGAGCCGTTAACGGACTGATTAAATTGTAATTTTGAAAAATCATCCCAATATGATGCCGAATTTTACGTAATTCGGACTTGTTCGCTTGGCGAATATCTTGATCGTCAAGTAAAATCTTGCCGCCGTTATCGCGGATCAATTGGTTGACACTGCGTAAAATCGTTGTTTTACCGGCACCAGATGGCCCGATGATGGCAGTAACTTCGCCAGGTTGAGCGGTGAAGTTAACGTCTTTAAGCGAATGTTTATTTTGACCGTAAGTCTTATCTAGTTGGATTACCTTGAGCATAGCAGTTCCTTTCATAAAGCAGGGTTAAAGAGCAGTTTAGTACCCAACTAACTTGTGAGTTGGGGCATACCATTTATCGTTAACTTTAACTAATTGACTCTTGTCTGAAGTCTTAGGGAAGAGTTTTGGTGTCTTCGCATTTGGTTCAGAGAAGATTTCTTTGTTGTTTGCGAATGATTTTGAAGTAAATTCGTTGGCAATCTTAGTTTGATCAGACTTGCTAAGTGCCTTAGTGTTGTAGACCCATGGGCCTTGTTGAACTGGCATCATGGCAATGTTGACCACTTTCTTACCCTTTAAGCTACCAAATGGTGCTTCAGCGTCATTCTTGACCGTGAAAGTTGAGCCAAGCTTGTTCCATGAACCGCTAGTTACCTTCAAGTAAGGCATTAAGTCAGTATCATCAAAGGCGGCAACATCAACGTCACCCTTTAATAAGTTCACAGCTGAACCTTGATGTGAACCACCATAGAGGACTTTGCTAAAGAACTTACCGTTTTGCGTTAACGTATCCGTATCTTTAACGTTGAATTCACGTGTTAATTCAGCAGTTGGTACTAAGAAACCAGAAGTTGAACTGTTAGAAACGTAAGACATCTTCTTACCCTTCACGTTCTTGATGCTGTACTTACCATTTGATTCGTACTTCTTAGCATCGCTTTGGCGGACCATGAAGTATGAATTATATGAAGCTTTCTTCAACGTTCCTTCAGAATCTGATTGAGCTGCGAATGGTTGAACATCTTTACTTAAATGGTTAGCTTGGATATAACCGTTAGCCCCCATGTAAGCAACTTGGGCTTTACCAGAAGCGATTGCTTGGATTGCCACGTTATAGTCGGTTGTTGTTTGAAGCTTAACCGTCTTACCAGTGACCTTTTCGATTGACTTCTTTAATGCATCCCGCGAGCCAGAGAAACTTTTAGCGGATTCGTTAGGGTAGAAGACGACCGTGATCGGCTTACCCTTGTCTGCACTGTTACCAGCAGACTTGCTGCTAGTTCCCAGACTTGTACACCCTGCTAAACCTAAAACTGAGATTAATGAAATCCCTACAAGTGACTTACTGATTTTTGACATAATTTCCAATTACCTCCAAGTAATTTATTTACTAGCGTAGCATAACAGTTGAATGTAAATGTGCGTGAAATTAGTCGTAAACAATTTGTATAAGTTGTGTAAAGAAAATTTACTTACGGGATGACTGTGTAAAGATTTATTCAAAAGTAGATTGTCAGATGGCTGATTTTTAGAATTGTTTAAAGCGGTTAGGATTTGGTATTAAAGCGATTGGAAACGAACCAATCGCTTTAAAAGCCGCTAAATTATGATAAGATATGTTGAGTAATTCAAAATGAGGAGTTTTTTAAAATTATGAAGTTGTTGGCAATTGATACATCTAATCGGCCAGTCAGTGTTGCCGTGCTAGCTGATACAAAAATTCTCGCCACGACGACAACGACGGTCGGCCGTAATTCTAGTGTGACGTTACTGCCGTTGATTGAACAAGCGATTGCTCAAGCGGGGTTAACAGCGGACGACATTGATCGGGTCGTGGTCGCCGATGGTCCAGGGTCATACACTGGGTTACGGATTGGCGTGACGACTGCGAAAACTTTTGCGTATACGTTGAATAAGGAACTAGTTGGTGTTTCCAGCTTAGCCGTGTTAGCAGCTAATGTGACGATTGAAGACCAATTAGTCGCCCCATTATTTGATGCACGTCGTGATAATTTATTTACCGGACTGTATCGTATGCATGCTGGTCAGCCAGTGCCAGTCATTGCCGATCAGCATATTGGTGCGGCCGAATGGGCTCAGCAGTTAAAGGCTTATCAAGCGCCAATCGTGTTTGTTGGTACGGCCGTTGATCAATATCAAGCAGGGTTACAAGCAACTTTGCAAGCGAACTTTGTGCGGGCGTTGCCGCAACAAGATTTGCCACAAGCGGCCGTGCTAGGCTTATTAGGCCGAAACATGACCCCAGTTAAACAATTACATGCTTTTGTGCCTCACTATTTGCGATTGACGCAAGCTGAAAGTGAATGGCTCGCTAAGCATCCGAAAGAGGACCATGCGCCATATGTTGAGAAGATTTAAGCAATACTTTCAAAAAATAACTAAAGCTCACAGTCAGCGACGACAAAAAATCATGACAATTGACCAGCACATTGTGACGGTGGGGCCGACTAATTATTATGTCTCGCGCGCATTGATTACCGATGTGCCTGAAATGTTGGCAATTGAAAAAGCCGTTTATGCTGGCAAAACCCCCTGGGATGAGAATGCATTTAAGACGGAATTGCGGCGTCAAAGTGGGCGTTTCTACATTGTGATGCGGCATAATGACCGATTATGTGCATTTTGTGGCTGTGCTTTTGATGATCGTCGCCAAGATGCACATATTACCAATATCGCGGTTCATCCTGATTTTCAAAATCAGGGGTTGGGTCGGTTTATGATGCAAGCGATGATTAAGCGGGCAGCTTACTTAGCTTATCGGACGGTCACGTTAGAGGTGCGCTACAGCAACGTTGCCGCCCAACGGTTGTATACAAACATTGGTTTTGAAAAAGCTGGTATCAAAAAGCGGTATTACTTTGGTGATCATGAAGATGCGATTGATATGACGTATCATTTACCGGTGGCGACGTCGGATGATTGAGCGGCAGTTGGTGGCAGGCGCGACAATTTCGCCGGTTGATTTGGCGAAACTCTGTTATCAGTTGGCCGATCAGGCTTATCCGCAAGGCGCACCGTGGCGACGAGTGACTTTTGCGGCTGATATTGCGACACCTCAAGCCGTGTACAACGTCTTGATCGTGGATCAACACCCAATTGGCTTTATAAGTTTGACCACGGTCTTAGATGAGACTGAGGTGACTAATATTGCCATTTTGCCGGCTTTTCAGCATCAGGGCCAGGCCCAATGGTTGTTGACCACGGTCTTGGCGCAACTTGATCGTCCGGGTAAGGTCTTTTTAGAGGTACGACAAAGTAATCAGGCCGCCCGACGATTATACGATCGGTGCGGGTTTGAACCAATTAGCGTGCGTCGGGCTTATTATCATGATCCGACTGAAGATGCCTTGATTATGCGTAAGATTATGAATTGAAGGATGGTAACTCGTGGAGAAGCAAAATTTAATTTTAGCGTTTGAATCTAGTTGTGACGAAACTAGTGTGGCCGTAGTTGCAGATGGGCACAAAATTCTATCCAATGTCATTGCGACGCAAATTAATAGTCATAAGCGGTTTGGCGGCGTGGTTCCTGAAGTCGCCAGCCGGCATCATATTGAACAAATTACTATTTGTATTGCCGATGCATTGGCAGAAGCACAGGTGGGCTATGATGATTTGGATGCGGTAGCGGTAACGTACGGTCCCGGACTTGTCGGTGCCTTATTAGTAGGGGTTAGTGCTGCTAAAACGGTGGCGTATGCTCATCACTTACCATTGATTCCAGTTAATCATATGGCTGGGCATATTTATGCGGCTCGCTTTGTGAAGCCGTTTGAATTTCCGTTGATGGCCTTGTTGGTTTCGGGTGGTCATACGGAATTGGTCTATATGCAAGCCGATGGTCAATTCGAAATCATCGGTGAAACCCGAGATGATGCGGCTGGTGAAGCCTATGATAAAATTGGCCGGGTCTTAGGAGTGCCGTATCCAGCTGGGAAAGTCATTGACGAAATGGCCCACCAAGGCCAAGACACGTTTAAGTTTCCACGTGCCATGATCGATGAAGCTAACTTTGATTTTAGTTTTAGCGGGTTGAAGAGTGCGTTCATCAATACCGTGCATCATGCGGATCAGATTGGCGAAACTTTGGATAAAAATGATTTAGCAGCTAGTTTTCAGGCTAGCGTGGTCGATGTCCTAACGGCTAAGACGATGCGAGTCTTGGAACAATATCCGGTGAAGCAATTGGTCTTAGCAGGTGGCGTTGCGGCTAATCATGGCCTGCGGGAACGGTTGCAGGCTGAGTTACCAGTGAAATTCCCGAATACCGAATTAATTTTGGCACCACTAAAACTTTGTGGTGATAATGGGGCGATGATCGGAGCTGCCGGCTATATCCAATATCAGCAGCAAAAATTTGGAGATGCTACTTTGAATGCAGATCCAAGTCTTGAATTTGATTGGATGCCTAATATGGTTCACTAAAAAAATAACACCACTTTTTCGTATAATGACGAAAAAGTGGTGTTATTTTTTTAATCAAAAGCTTCTAAGGCTTCGGCTTGTTCAGTCCAGTCATTTTCAGCTTGTGCTTGTTCAGCGTTAACAGCTTCTAATTGTTGCTGTAAGTCCTGTAGCTTAGCGGAATCGGCAAAGATTTCCGGTTGCGCCATTTGTTCTTGAATGGCGGCCGCTTGTGTTTCTAAATCTGTCATTTTAGTTTCCAAATTGGCAACGGATCGTTCGAGTTTCCGCTTATCGCGTTGTTGTTGCTTACTAGCTTGATAGCTTTGCTGTCCTTTAGAGCGGTTATCAGGGGCCGCAGCTTCACTGGTCACCGGGTTGGCGGCCGCGGCACTAGCCGCCGCTACACTTTCAGCTGCCGCTGCCATCTCAGCTTGCTCTTGTTTCTTATCTAAATAGTAATCATAGTCGCCTAAGAATAATTCGGTACCGCTGGGGGATACTTCGACAACGCTAGTGGCGACTTGATTGATGAAATAACGGTCATGTGAGACGAATAGTAAGGTGCCATCGAAATCGTTTAAAGCCACTTCTAGAACTTCACGACTATCAATATCCAAATGGTTGGTCGGTTCGTCTAAGATTAGGAAATTATCGTTTTGCATTGCTAATTTCGTTAATAATAACCGAGCCCGCTCACCGCCAGATAAGGCATTGATTGGTTTATCAACGTCTTCACCGGTAAAGAGGAAACTACCCAAAATCGTTCGAATATCTTTTTCGGGTGTCGTGGGATGTTCGTCCCATAGTTCGCTTAAAACGGTTTTTTTATCATGTAAGTTCTTTTGTTCCTGATCGTAGTAACCGGTGACAACGTTAGTACCAAAGGTGGCTTGGCCTTTAATGAATGGAATCTGACCAAGAATACTCTTTAAGAGGGTTGATTTGCCGATCCCATTCGGGCCAACGATGGCAACCGCTTCGTGTTTTTTGACGTTGAGATTATCAGGCTCAGATAAGATTTGGCCGGCGTAACCAACCGCAGCATCCTTAACGGTCAAAACAATATTGCCGCTTTGCTTAGCTGCGTGGAACCCGAAATGCGCGGTCTTGTCATCGCTATCTGGTCGTTCCAACCGGTCCATCTTAGCTAATTGTTTGCGCCGAGATTGTGCCCGCTTGGTGGTTGAGGCGCGAACGATGTTGCGATTAACGAAATCTTCTAATTTACTGATCTCGGCCTGTTGCTTTTCATAGTGTTTCCACTCAGCTTGAATTCGGGCGGCCTTTTTTTGAACGAATTGGTCGTAGTTGCCAGTATAGTGCACCATATCATGATGCGATAGATCGTAAACTTCGCTAACCACGCGGTCTAAGAAGTAGCGGTCATGACTGACAATTAATAAAGCACCCGTATAGGACTGTAAATAGCCCTCTAACCAAGTCAAGGTTTCAACGTCCAAATGGTTGGTCGGTTCATCTAAGATCAGTAAATCGCGTTTTTCTAACAGTAATTTAGCCAAAGCGAGTTGGGTCTTTTGACCACCGGATAATTCGGTAACGGACTTGTCATAGACATCAGCTTCAAACTGAAACCCATGGAGGACGCCCCGAATTTCCGCTTGGTAGCCATACCCATTCCGTTGTTGAAAGTCAGTCTGAACCTGGTCATAAGTTTTTAAAGTCTGTTGGTAGTCCGCTTCATTGGCAATTACGGCGGGATCACTCAATCGAGCTTCGAGCTGATGCATTTGCGCCTCTAATTTATGTAGCTCAGCAAAGACGCTGCTCATTTCTTCCCAGATCGTATTGTGACTGTCCAATCCTTGATCTTGGGCCAAATAACCGATCGTTAAGCCTTTCCGCATTGAAATCTGACCTTCATCAGGAACCGTTTCACCGGCAATCATTTTTAAAAGCGTCGACTTGCCAGCACCATTGCGGCCAACTAGTGCAACACGGGCATGATCTTGGATATCCATTTGTACGTTATCGAACAAGACATCGGCGCCAAAACGCCGCATGACTTGCTGTACTTGTAGTAAAATCACGTTTTTTAAGCTCCTTTCACACTTGATTCGTCAAATAATTGTAGCATATTGTCGCGTTTTGCCCTAACAAAATGGAATAATGAGGGATTATTATTTCACAAAGTGGTGGGTTATGCTAGAATAGTGTCAGCAAATTCACAAACTTTTAATAAGGAGGGTCGTCAAATGGCAGAGACAAAAATTCCACGGGCAACAGCTAAACGGTTACCAATCTACTATCGGTACTTAAACATTCTGTTGGATGCCGACAAAAAACGAGTTTCTTCGACTGAACTTTCAGAGGCGGTTAAGGTTGATTCCGCAACGATTCGGCGTGATTTCTCGTATTTTGGGGCTTTAGGTAAACGTGGGTATGGCTATGATGTTGAAAAGCTCTTGGCATTTTTCAAAAAGATTTTGAATCAGGATACCTTGACCAATGTTGCTTTGATTGGGGTCGGGAACCTTGGACATGCGTTACTTAATTTTAATTTTCACAAGAATAGTAATGTTCGTATTTCCGCTGCATTCGATGTGAACGAAGCAATCGCCAACACCGTCCAAAGCGGAGTCCCCGTCTATCCCATGACTGAGTTGAAAAAGCAATTGATCGAGCAACAAATCGAAATTGCCATTTTAACGGTACCAACTACGGTTGTACAAGATATTACCGATGCCTTAGTGGACGCAAATGTGAAGGGAATCATGAACTTCACGCCATTGCGCATTTCGGTTCCAGAAACAGTCCGGGTACAAAACGTCGATTTAACCAACGAATTGCAAACATTGATTTATTTCATTGAACATTATGGTGAACAATTAGGTGATAAAAAAACTGATTCATCAACGGATTAGGTTGATTTAAAAGGCGCTCCCACAGCGGGAACGCCTTTTGGTTTATTAAAAATGATAAATGGCACTCATAACGGCCAGCGCATTCATCAAAATATGTGCCAGCATCGACGTTTGAATGCGCCCTGTTCGGTGATATAACCAACAGAAACACAAGCCAATCAGAGCATATAGCACTAAGTGACCGTCGGCATGCGCAAAACTAAAAAATACACTAGAAATTAGGGCAGCACCAAGCGGACCAGTTAATGAACTGAGATTGCCAAAGATGACTTTACGAAAAACGATTTCTTCCATAATTGGTGCCCCAATGAAAATGGCTAGAAAGAAAAAGGGGTATTGATGGCCAACGGTTAACAATGTGGAGGTGTTGGTCGAAGTAACCGAATGGCCGAGCCACTGATCGATCTGTAGAACGATAAATTGAACGATGACCACCAGTACAAACCCAATCAGTCCCCATAATAGGGCGATTGGCCAACGACGCGGATGCCGTTCAATTGGATTGGGTGTCGACAGACGTGTGGCTAACCAGGCTAACAGAACGGCGCCAATGAGATAATCTAGCGTTTGAATTAAAAAGACCTGACTGCCAAGGTGCTTAAAGATCGCTATCAGCAGGCTCGGTAGGGCATAGATGATAAAATAAACGATTAAAATTGTTAGTGATTGTCGGCGATTGGCCATGAACTCACATCCTTTGTTAGTGATAAAAGTAAGTTGCGGTGCGGATAAAAGTCCCGATTTAGCTGGGCATGTTTAGCAATAAAAATGACCAGCAACAGGCAGCAAATAATTATATTATAATCGATTTGACTTTCTTTGACTAATTTTGACAAATAACTTGCATTCTAAAATTAAAATGTTATAGTTGATTTTGTGATTAGCACTTGAGCTTTAGGAGTGCTAAAAAAGAAATAAATGGAGGGATTCACGTGTTAAAACCATTAGGAGATCGCGTCATCTTGCAACAACAAGCAGAAGAAGAACAAACGGTTGGCGGGATTGTTATCGCCAACAACGCTAAGGAAAAGCCACAAAGCGGCAAAGTTGTTGCTGTAGCCGATGGCCGGATTTTAGATAACGGGACGAAGGTTGCCCCAAGCGTGAAAGTCGGCGATCAAGTATTGTTCGACAAGTACGCCGGTACTGAAGTTAAGTACGAAGGCACCACTTATTTAGTCTTACATGAAAAAGACATTGTGGCTGTCGAAGCCTAATTCCATTTAAAAATTTATAACTAAACAAAAAATCTATTTATGAGGTGAACACAGATAATGGCTAAAGAATTAAAGTTCTCTGAAGAAGCACGTTCAGCAATGCTTAAAGGTGTCGACCAATTGGCTAACACTGTTAAATCTACGTTAGGGCCTAAGGGGCGTAACGTTGTTTTGGAACAATCATATGGTTCGCCAACCATCACCAATGATGGGGTCACAATTGCCAAGGCGATTGAATTAGACGACCACTTTGAAAACATGGGTGCGAAGTTAGTTTCTGAAGTTGCTTCAAAAACAAATGATATCGCTGGTGATGGGACAACTACTGCTACGGTCTTAACCCAATCAATCGTTAACGAAGGGATGAAGAACGTGACTGCCGGGGCTAACCCAGTTGGCATCCGTCGCGGGATTGAAGAAGCCACTAAGACTGCGGTTGATTCATTACACGCCATGGCTCACGAAGTTAAGACGCAAGATGATATTGCCCAAATCGCTTCAGTTTCATCAGCTAGCCAAGAAACTGGTAAGTTGATTGCGGAAGCCATGGAAAAAGTTGGTCATGATGGCGTTATCACGATTGAAGAATCTCGTGGTGTTGATACGAGTTTGGATGTCGTTGAAGGGATGCAGTTTGACCGTGGCTACTTATCACAATACATGGTTACTGATAACGATAAGATGGAAGCCGACCTTGATAACCCATACATCTTGATTACTGATAAGAAGATTTCTAATATTCAAGATATCTTACCATTGTTGCAATCGATTGTTGAACAAGGCAAGCCATTATTGATCATCGCGGATGACATTTCTGGTGAAGCTTTACCAACCTTAGTCTTAAACAAGATGCGGGGCACGTTTAACGTCGTCGCTGTTAAGGCACCCGGTTTTGGTGATCGGCGTAAGGAACAATTACAAGATATTGCCATCTTAACTGGTGGGACGGTTATTACTGATGACTTGGGTCTTGAATTAAAAGACACCACGATTGATCAATTAGGTCAAGCTAATAAAGTTACGGTTACTAAAGACAACACCACGATTGTTGAAGGCGCCGGCGATAAGGCTGCAATCAACGAACGGGTTGAATTTATCCGTAACCAAATCAGTGAAACCAGTTCTGATTTCGACAAAGAAAAGTTACAAGAACGTTTGGCTAAGTTAGCTGGCGGGGTCGCCGTTGTGCGGGTCGGTGCTGCTACTGAAACTGAACTTAAGGAACGTAAATACCGGATTGAAGATGCTTTGAATGCGACCCGTGCGGCCGTTGAAGAAGGCTTCGTTGCTGGTGGTGGGACCGCTTTGATCAACGTGATCAAAGATGTTGCGGCCTTAAAGGAAACTGGCGACGTTCAAACTGGGATTAACATTGTTAAGCGCGCCTTAGAAGAACCAGTTCGCCAAATCGCTGAAAATGCTGGTTTGGAAGGCTCTGTTATCGTTGAAAAGATGAAGGAACAAAAGCCAGGCTTTGGTTTCAATGCGGCTACCGATGAATGGGTTGACATGATTAAGGCCGGGATCGTGGATCCTACCAAGGTTACGCGTTCAGCTTTACAAAACGCGGCTTCAGTTTCAGCCTTGTTGTTAACGACTGAAGCGGTCGTAGCTGAAAAGCCAGAACCACAAGCGCCAGCTGCACCGGCTGCACCAAACCCAGGTATGGGCGGCATGATGTAAGCTTGAATTAAGCTAATTAACACCTGCTCAAGTTGAGTGGGTGTTTTTTTAGCGTTTAAATTAGTGATGGTGGCTGAATACCGAGATAAGCATGGGAATATTAAGCCTAAGTATTGGTGCTATCGTTAAGTTAGAGCAACATGAGGATTTAAAAAATTAGTGAGTTCCAGTTAAACGTGTAGTATTTACGAATTTAAAGTAGTAAAATCAACTTTGACTTAGCACTTACTTGGGAATAATTATTTTGTGAATAAAGGAGTTATTAGCATGTGGCGTTATTTAAAACGGTTGCTAATCGGGAAACCGTTAAAAACCATGGATGAGGGTGGCCAAGCACTGACCAAGTTCAAGGCACTGGCGCTGCTCTCTTCAGATGCGCTGTCGTCAGTGGCTTATGGGACTGAACAGATTACAACGGTATTGATTACCCTGTCAGCTGCGGCTTTGATGTACCAATTATACGTGGCTGCGTTAGTCTTGGTCTTATTATTCGCGATTACGATGTCTTATCGGCAAATTATTCGCGCGTATCCATCTGGCGGTGGGGCCTATGTGGTTGCCAGCACCAACTGGGGGCGGCCGGCTGGGTTAGTGGCCGGGGGATCCTTACTGGTTGATTATATGCTGACGGTCGCTGTTTCAGTTACTTCAGGGACTGAAGCGATTACGTCGGCGATTCCAGCATTAGTTAATTATCAAGTCTTAATTGCCATTCTGATCGTGATTGCAGTGATGGCGCTAAACTTACGGGGAATGCGTGAATCGGCGTCCTTCTTAACCCTACCAGTCTATTTCTTTATCATTATGATTATTGGGATGGTTTTATGGGGCGTTGTGAACATTGCGAGCGGTAACTTAACTTACCACGCATCGGCAGCCATCGGAGCACCGGTCAAAGGGATGACTTTGTTACTCTTCTTCCGGGCGTTCTCGTCGGGGTCATCTTCACTGACTGGGGTCGAAGCAATTAGTAATGCAGTGCCCAACTTTAAGCGGCCTAAGCGTAAAAATGCGGCTAATACCTTAGCACTAATGTCGCTTGTCTTAGCAGCCTTTTTCGGTGGCATTACTTATTTGAGTTACTATTTAGGAATTCGACCACAAGCGGATAATACGGTATTGTCACAAATTGCATCGGCCGTTTTTGGGCATGGTTTATTCTACTATCTCTTACAATTATCGACAGCGTTAATTTTAGCTGTCGCTGCTAATACTGGTTTTTCAGCGTTTCCAATCTTGGCTTACAACCTAGCTAAAGATAAGTTTCTGCCACATGCCTATATGGATCGTGGTGATCGCTTAGGTTATTCTAACGGGATTATTTCGTTGGCCGTGGGGGCAATTGCGTTGATTGTCATCTTCCATGGTAAAACCACGTTATTGATTCCGTTGTATGCCGTTGGGGTCTTCGTGCCGTTTACGTTATCGCAATCTGGGATGATTGTGCATTGGCTACGGGAACGCGGCCGTTGGTGGGGAATGAAGGCCGCGGTTAACTTGTTAGGCGCGCTGATTTCACTGTTTTTAGTGGTCGTTTTATTCATGCTACATTTCGGCAATGTTTGGCCTTACTTAATCGTGATGCCAGTCTTGTTGTACATGTTCTATCGGGTCCACGTTCACTACAATCGCGTGGCTGCACAGTTACGCGTGGTGGCCAAAGAAAAAGCCGAGCTGCATGACTATGATGGCGCGACGGTGATTGTCTTAGTCTCAAATGTCACTCGGGTAACCACTGCAGCAGTTAACTATGCCCGTTCAATCGGGGACTACGTGATTGCCATGCATGTGTCATTTGATGAAAATCCTGAAAAAGAACATAAAACGGCGGCTGAATTTAAGTCGACGTTCCCAGATGTTCGATTTGTGGATATTCATTCATCCTATCGGTCAATTGCTACGCCGACCTTACGATTCTGTGATGTAATTGCTAAGCGTGCGGCTGAACGTAACTTCTCAACAACGGTCTTAGTGCCACAATTTGTGCCCAAAAAGCCTTGGCAAAATATCTTGCATAACCAAACGAGTCTGCGGTTACGGGCCGTGTTAAATTCACGTGAAAATATTATTGTCTCAACTTATAACTATCATCTTAAAGAATAGTACCCGGTGATTGAGGGGAAATCCTAAAGGAGTCTCAGAATTTTTGGGGCTCTTTTTTTGATTAAATTAGGGTAAAAACGAGGAGAATTACTAAGTTTTAGTGAATCGAGTTGTCAAGGTTGCCGGACATTTGTATAATTATCAGTAACTAACGAAAGAGGGGCTCGCGCAATGATTAGATTTGAAATCTTAGTCTGCCTAATGGCGACAATGATGCTCTCTGCAATTTTAACGCCGTTTGTGCGCAAGCTGGCGTTTAAAATTGGGGCAGTTGATAAACCTAATTTACGTCGTGTTAATAAAGTGCCGATGCCTACGATGGGTGGATTAGCGATTTTTATCGCGTATACGTTAGGCTCAACGATGCTTTATTTGATGCATCAATTTCCAACGCGAATATTCTTCGCTTTATTAGGCGGCGAGCTGATTATTTTGGCGACTGGTATTATTGATGATATTTATGAATTAAAACCCCGACAAAAGATGTTGGGAATTACTTTGGCAGCTTTAGAAGTCTATTTCATCGGTGGTATTCGGATGACGACCTTAACGTTTCCATTTGTTGGGTTGATTCATTTTCATTGGCTAAGTTTGCCGATTACATTACTGTGGATCTTAGCTATTACGAATGCGATTAACTTGATTGATGGTTTGGATGGCTTGGCGACCGGGGTTTCCATTATAGCGTTGAGTACGACCGGGGTGATTGGCTTATTCTTCTTAAATGCTAACACTTTCGTCTCACTGATGATCTTTACTTTGGTAGCGGCGATGTTGGGCTTCTTACCTTATAATTTCTTTCCGGCGCGGATCTACTTGGGCGATACTGGGTCGCTATTTATTGGGTTTATGACGGCGGTATTCTCATTGTTTGGCTTAAAGAATGTCACCTTGATTTCTGTCGGCATTCCAGTGATGATTTTGGGTGTACCGATTACGGATACGGTCTATGCGATGATTCGGCGGATCTTGAATAAAAAGCCAATCTCCCAAGCTGATAAACATCATTTACATCATCGCTTGATGCAGCTCGGATTGACGCATCGCCAAACGGTCATGGTGATTTATGGGATTGCGTTGATTTTCTCATTTATTTCCTTGCTATATCCCATTTCTTCAATCGGGGGCTCAATCTTGTTAACCATTGGGCTGTTGTTTGGACTGGAACTTTTCGTGGAAGCAATCGGCTTAGCCGGCGATCATCGCCAGCCGCTTTTGAATTGGATTAAGCGAACCGTTGCGCGGTTTACGTCCAAAAGTAGCCATTAAAAAGACTGATTAATTGTTACAAGTCTGTTTACGAGTAATCGTGGATAGGCTTTTTTTATTTGGGCTACCTTTAAAGTTCATTTGAATGGCCTTTACCAAAACTATACAAGCTATTTACACAAACATCATTTTGAATTTACAAATGACCAGTAGTATTAAGAGTGTTCCAACAGCAGTCAATGTCACTAACCAGCAAAGCGTGTGCACGCTCGCATCACGACACCGCACTTCCTACCCAGACTTGCGTTCTTTGTTCGAGTGGCGTTGATTGTTCTCATTATGATAGTAAAACGGAGAAGGGGAGTTTCTATTATGAAAAAAGCAGTGACATTTGGGGCGCTGGCCGTGACGATGACCGTCTTATTAGCCGGTTGTGGAAGCAGTTCCGCTACTAGCACCAAGAGTACTAGCAGTAGTAGTAACAAAGCCAAGACCACTAAAATTGTAGCAACGGGTTCGACCGCGTTACAACCGTTAGTTGAACAAGCTGGCCAAGAGTATCAAAACGAACATGCCAATGTGACGATCAACGTCCAAGGTGGTGGTTCCGGTGCTGGTTTGAGCCAAGTTGCTAAAGGATCGGTCAATATTGGTAACTCTGATTTGTTTGCACAAGAACAATCTGGTTTGGATACCAAGGGTCTAGTTGATCACAAGGTTGCTGTCGTTGGAATGGCACCGGTTGTCAATAAAGATGCCGGAGTGACGAATGTTTCCAAAGCCCAGTTAGTGAAGATTTTCCAAGGCAAGATCACTAATTGGAAAGAACTTGGCGGTAAAAGTGAAAAAATCACGGTTGTAAACCGGGCACAAGGTAGTGGGACACGCGCAACCTTTGAAAAATGGGGCTTGAATAACGCTAAAGTTGCCACTAGCCAAGAACAAGATTCCAATGGGACTGTTCAAAAGATTGTTTCGACAACACCAGGCGCAATTAGTTACTTAGCGTTCTCTTATGTAAAGTCTAACTTGCAAGAGTTATCAATCGACAACGTTAAGCCAACTGAAGCTAATGTCGCGACTAACAAGTGGAAGATCTGGGCATATGAACATATGTATACTAAGGGTCAACCTAAAGGCGAACTGGCCGACTTCTTAACTTACATGACCTCTAAGTCAGTTCAAGGGTCATTAGTTAAAAAGCTTGGTTACATTCCATTGACGTCAATGAAAGTTGACCGAGGGTTGTCTGGTAAAATTACCACTTTAAAATAAATCATTAAATGGGGTTAACCCCTGACTAAAGCAGCGTTTCAGAAATTTTACATTTCTGAAACGCTGCTTTTTTGCTATCAATTTAATCAATGCGTTATCTTAATCGGTGACGGGAACTTCGGTAAATTGTTGGCCTTGATCGTCAAAACTAACTTGACCACTCAACAGATTGGTAATTGCCGTCTGGGTGGCTGCACTGGCGGCGGTATTGACTGCAATGACGATGGTAACTTGGACACCGTAGTCAGTCGTCAAGGTGGTCAGCTGTTGCTGGGTTAAGTAGTAATTTAAGGAATCGACGTTTTTATAGTCTAGGGTGATGGCAAGCTTGGTTTGTAAACACCGCTGAACTTTGCCAGCGGTTTGAATCCCTAGAACCGGCGTACTGTTATAAGCCCGAATGAGACCGCCAGCCCCGAGTTTGATACCACCGAAATAGCGGGTAACTACGGCTAAGACATCATGGAGTTCATTTAATTTGAGTGCTTCTAGAATCGGCACGCCGGCTGTGCCGGATGGTTCACCGTCGTCACTCATACGCTGAATATGGTCGTCAGTACCTAGCATATAAGCGAAGCAGTGATGCGTCGCCTTAGGATCGGCTGCGCGGGCCGCAGCAATTTTTGCTTGGGCCATTGGTTCATCACTAATGCGATATAAATGGACAATAAAACGTGACTTTTTGATCGTTTGTTCTGCAACGACGTCGGTTGCAATGGTGTAATAAGGCTTGGACATGGGTTAGAAACTCCTTTTAATTAAAATCAATATTAATGACGTAGTTACTGTTAGGAGGTGCAAACATGCAACCGAAGGATTTATATGGGCGGCAGTTAATGTTAACGGCGACTGAACTGGCAACGTTGCCAGCCGGTGTTCAATCACGGCCGGGGCTAACGATTACCGCGACGCAGATTCAATGTCAACGCTGCGGTAGCATCCTTGATCGTCAAACTGCACAGTTACCGAAAAACCAATTTTATTGTTATCAATGTTTGAATTTAGGTCGCGTCAGTAGTCTAACTCCACTTTATCACATTCCGGAACCCAATGAGTTTCCACAACGGCCCAAGTTAACTTGGACGGGTCACTTAACAGTTGCCCAAGCAGCTTGTGCCGCCGACTTGCAGCGGGCATTTGCTGCTCATGAACGGCATTTGTTATGGGCCGTCACAGGTGCGGGGAAGACTGAGATGTTATTTCCAGGTTTAGCCTGGGCTTTACAGCAAGGGTGGCGAGTGGCGGTTGCCTCACCGCGAGTGGATGTTTGTTTAGAACTGGCACCACGACTGCAGGCGGCTTTTGCGGGAACGACGGTAGCGGTGCTGCATGGCCGGCAAACGGCGCCCTATACTTATCGTCAACTGACGGTGTGTACGACGCATCAACTGTTGCGGTTCCGAGCAGCTTTTGATGTCTTGGTCATTGATGAGGTGGATGCGTTTCCGTTTGCTGCCAATCAACAGCTGTACTATGCCGTTGACCATGCGGTGAAACCAAATGGGGCCGTGTTGTACCTAACCGCAACGCCCAGTGCCGCCTTATTACGACAAACGCGGCGGGGACAATTAAAGCTGAGTTACTTGCCGTTGCGGTTTCATCAGCATTTGTTGCCAACGATTCAAGTCACCTTATTACCCAAATGGTGGTCGGTAATTGTCAAAGGTCGGTTACCAGCTAAATTGCGCCGCTGGTTACGGGCATATGCGACTAGCGGTCAACGGTTTCTTATTTTTGTGCCGCGGATCGATCAATTAGCGGTGGTGCAAGCTGCCATTCAACGGCAGTTCCCAACGATGCGAGGACAAACAGTCTATTCGGCGGATCCCCAACGTTTAGATAAAGTGCAACAGATGCGGCAGGAGCAAGTTCAATATTTAATTACGACTACGATTTTGGAACGTGGCGTAACTTTCCCGGGAATCGATGTTTTGGTGTTAGGAGCAGATGACCCCGTTTTTTCAACAGCTGCCTTGGTTCAAGTTGCTGGCCGAGTCGGGCGTAGTCAACAACGCCCGACTGGGTTGGTGCGTTTTGTTAGTGGTAGCTATACCCGGGCCATTAAACAAGCCCAACGACAGATCAAATTAGTTAATCGGAAAGGACGGCGATTACGGCATGACGTGTCTACTTTGCCAACGGTCACTGACAACTAAGTTAACGTTAACTTGGCTATTGAGCTGGCAGCCAGTGGCACGACCAGTTGTCTGTGCTGCTTGTTGGCAACAATTTCAGCCGATTGCGTTAGCTACAGCTTGTCCGCAGTGCGGTCGTGCACAACCACAGCGGCAAGTTTGCCGCGATTGTCAGCGCTGGGACCCCCAGCCGGCTTTTCATAATGTCGCCCTGTTTACGTATAATGAGGCCATGCAGGCTTATTTTCAGCATTATAAATTTCAAGGTGATTACCGGTTACGAGCTGTTTTTCAGCCAGTGCTGCAGCAGCGACTAACACAATTAACGGCTGATCGCGTAGTGGTGATTCCAGTAACGGCTGCTACTATTGGTACTCGGGGATTCAACCAAGTGACAGGTTGGCTCGGGACCGGGATTAATGACGGTATTTTGACCGTGACCAAGACGGTGGCACAGTCACAAAAAGATCGGCAAGCCCGCCTAGCGACCCAGCAGCCGTTTGGACTAGTCCCCGGTATTGAGTTGGCCGGGCAGCGAATTGTGCTGGTTGACGATGTGTATACAACGGGACGCACGATGCGACATGCGGCCCAGCTAATATTAGAAAACGGTGCCAACTCAGTCACAGGGCTGACACTGGCTCGTTAATTATTAGGAAAGGTCGCATTTGGATTGTTTATTATAGCGCTTTCTATTATAATGAATTTAAGCAAAGTAATGAAAGAGTGGTCCTTTGATTACTTTGGGTACACAGTAATGTGTGTGAAGGGAGAGAAGATCTATGCTAAATTTTAATATTCGCGGTGAAAATATCGAAGTGACTCAAGCCATTCGTGACTATGTTCAAAAACGGGTGGGTAAGTTACAAAAATTCTTTGGGAATGACGTTGACTCAATTGCCCATGTCAACTTAAAGATTCATCCAGACAAGACTGCTAAAGTCGAAGTAACGATTCCACTTCCCTATTTAGTTCTCCGGGCAGAAGAAACTTCTCCTGATATGTATGCGAGCGTTGATTTGGTAACCGACAAGCTCGAACGCCAAATCCGCAAGTATAAAACCAAGGTCAACCGTAAGTCGCGCGAAAAAGGCTACAAGGCGATTGACTTTGCAGCGACTGACGAAACGGTTGCCGCTGCTGAAAACGATCAGGACGATAAGCTAGATGTTGTACGTACGAAGCGGGTTTCATTGAAGCCAATGGATAACGAAGAAGCCATCTTACAAATGGATATGCTCGGGCATGACTTCTTTATCTATGAAGATGCTGAAACGGACGCCATCAATATTGTTTATCGGCGTAACGATGGTCGTTATGGTTTGATTGAAACTGGTGACAATCATTAATCTCAACGCGTAATCGAAAGGGCTGGTCATTGACTAGTCCTTTTTTTTCGGCCTAATTTAGTCGAGTCAGTTAAACGCTTACGTTTTTTGCGGCGGATTCACGATTTATTTTGTTAATTCAGCGTTAGATATCGGTTTCATTCGGATTGCGCGGTTTTCATTAGGCCTGAAAAATGGTAAAATGACAGTTGATATTTTATTTCAAAATATGCTAATTAATCGATAGTTAAGAATTATTATTTGGAGAGGATAAGTAAATGGCCAACATTTTAAAACGCTGGGTTGAAAGCGACAAGCGCATTATTCGGCGTCTGGATAAGACTGCGAATAAAGTCGAAGCTTATGCAGATGAATACGCTAAGCTAAGCGACGCCGACTTGCAAGCCAAGACACCAGAATTTCGTGAACGATATAAGGAAGGCGAATCCCTTGATGATTTGCTACCAGAAGCCTTCGCTGTCGCCCGTGAAGGCGCTAAGCGTGTATTGGGCTTGTATCCCTTTCATGTCCAAATTTTAGGTGGGATCGTGTTACACCAAGGCGATATCGCCGAAATGAAAACTGGTGAAGGGAAGACCTTGACCGCCACCATGCCAGTCTATCTGAATGCGATTTCAGGTAAAGGGGTACACGTGGTTACCGTTAACGAATACTTATCAGCGCGTGATGCGACTGAAATGGGAGAACTCTATAACTGGTTAGGCATGAGTGTCGGGATTAACGGCGCCAATAAGTCACCGGAAGAAAAACGGGAAGCTTATAACGCCGATATCACTTACTCAACTAACGGGGAAATCGGGTTCGATTACTTACGGGATAACATGGTTGTTTATCGAGAAGATATGGTACAACGACCATTAAACTTTGCGATTATTGATGAAGTCGACTCGATTTTGATTGATGAAGCGCGGACCCCATTAATCATTTCTGGACAATCCGAAGGGACGACCGGGATGTATAAACGGGCCGATCGGTTTGCCAAGACGTTGACTAAAGAAGAAGATTACAAAGTGGATTTGGAATCTAAGACGGTTGCTTTGCTGGACGAAGGGATTCGGAAGGCTGAAAAGTACTTTGGCTTGGATAACTTATATGACACTGATAACACCGCTTTAAACCATTATTTGGATGAAGCGTTGCGGGCTAACTACATCATGCTCAAAGATAAGGATTATGTGATTTCTGACGGTCAAGCGTTGATCGTTGATTCCTTTACGGGGCGGATTATGGATGGTCGGCGATTCTCAGACGGCTTGCATCAAGCGATTGAAGCAAAAGAACACGTCGAGATTCAAGAAGAAACTAAGACCATGGCTAATATCACGTACCAAAACTTATTCCGGATGTATAAGAAGTTATCTGGGATGACTGGGACGGCTAAGACGGAACAAGAAGAATTCCGTGAAATTTACAACATGGAAGTCATTACCGTACCTACCAACCGTCCAATGATTCGTGATGATCGGCCAGATTTATTGTACCCAACATTACGGAGTAAGTTTAACGCGGTTGTTAAAGAAATCACTGGTTTGCATGAAAAAGGGCAACCAATGTTAATCGGGACGGTTGCGGTTGAAACGTCAGAATACTTATCACAACGGTTAGACGATGCGGGTATTCCGCACGTGGTCTTAAACGCGAAGAATCATGCCAAGGAAGCCGACATTGTCGCTAACGCTGGTCAACGCGGGGCCGTAACGATTGCCACCAACATGGCTGGTCGTGGGACTGATATCAAATTAGGACCGGGTGTTCGTGAACTTGGTGGTTTAGCTGTTATTGGGACTGAACGGCATGAATCTCGCCGAATTGATAACCAGTTACGGGGCCGTTCTGGGCGCCAAGGTGATCCTGGTATGTCACAATTCTACTTGTCACTTGAAGATGACTTGATGTTACGGTTCGGTTCTGAACGAATTAAGAACTTCTTGAGCCGGATGCAAGTTGAAGATGACGATGCGGTGATTCAATCACGGATGATTACACGGCAAGTTGAGGGCGCTCAAAAGCGGGTCGAAGGGAATAACTACGATTCACGGAAGAACGTCTTACAATATGATGATGTTATGCGGGCACAACGGGAAGTAATCTATGGTGAACGGCAACAAGTCATCATGGAAGAAAAAACGTTGAAACCCGTCATTATGCCGATGATCAAACGGACGGTTGAACGGACTGTGCAATTGCATACGCAAGGTGATCAAAAAGATTGGGATCTTGCAGCAATTGTGGACTTTGCTCAAGCAGCGATGGTCAATGAAGACTCAATTAAGGTTGCCGACTTAGAAAATAAGTCACAGACTGAAATTGAAGATTACTTGATGGGTCGCGTGGCGGACGTCTATGACGCTAAGGCTAAACAACTCTATGATGATAACCAAATGTTGGAATTTGAAAAAGTCGTGGTTTTACGAGTGGTTGATTCACATTGGACCGATCATATCGATGCGATGGATCAGTTACGGCAGTCAATCGGGTTACGGGGCTACGGCCAGTTAAATCCATTGGTTGAATATCAACGCGATGGGTATCGGATGTTTGAAGAAATGGTTGCGGATATCGATTATGATACGACCCGGCTCTTCATGAAGTCTGAAATTCGTCAAAATATCCAACGGTAATTAAACAAGCGATAAAAAACGTAGTTGGGCGATTGATGCAGCCAACTACGTTTTTTTCAAAATAAATAAATTAATAAGTTGAAAGAAGGGTTCTTTGTGGAATTAAGTGAATATAAACATTTAATCGAAGAAATGCAAAGTGCTGTCAGCGACTTTAGGGGGTCGCTTTGACTTAGATGCTTTGAATGAAAGTATCCAAGAAAACGAAGCACGGATGGCTGAACCAGGTTTTTGGGATGATCAAGCAACGGCCCAAAAAGTTATTGATGACAATAATGCCCTGAAAAACAAATTTGATGCTTATCAACAATTAGCCAGTGCGGTGGATGATCTAGCTGTGGCCTATGAACTGTTGAGTGAAGAACCAGATGCTGAGATGCAAGCGGAGTTTGAAACGAACTTTAAAACAGCGCAACAAGCGTTACAGCAGTATCGGCTAAATCTGTTGCTGGATGGACCATATGATCGCAATAATGCAATCTTGGAAATTCATCCTGGCGCAGGGGGCACCGAATCTCAAGATTGGGGTGCCATGCTGTTACGGATGTATACGCGTTGGGCGGCCAGTCATAACTTCAAAGCTGAAACTGTTGATTATCAAGCCGGTGATGAGGCAGGGATTAAGAGTGTGACGTTGTTGATCAGTGGTCACAATGCGTACGGTTATTTGCGGTCTGAAAAAGGGGTTCATCGCTTAGTACGGATTTCACCATTTGATGCAGCTGGTCGGCGCCATACGTCATTTGCCAGTGTCGACGTGATGCCAGAATTGGATGATACGGTGGATATTGAGATTCGACCAGATGATTTGAAGGTGGATGTCTATCGGGCTAGTGGTGCTGGTGGGCAACATGTTAACAAGACGTCTTCAGCGGTTCGAATCACCCATTTACCAACGGGGATTGTTGTTGCCAGCCAGGCCCAACGGTCACAGTTGCAAAACCGACAAACGGCGTTGAATATGTTGCGCGCCAAGCTGTATGAACGCGAAGAGGCTGAAAAGGCTAAACAACGGGCAGCAATTCAAGGTGAGCAACTTGATATCGGTTGGGGATCGCAGATTCGGTCTTATGTCTTCCATCCTTATACGATGGTTAAGGATCACCGGACAAATTATGAAACTCATGACGGTCAAGCTGTGATGGATGGCGATTTAGATCCGTTCATGGATGCCTACTTACAATGGAAATTAGCGCAACAGAATCCACAGTAATTGTTGCTGGTGATGCGTGCTTTTAAATACTAAGTTGACTTAGCAATCTACCAGTCAACTTAGTATTTTTTTAAGTATAAGCCGTATAATGAATGAGTATTAATACAGTTATATCAAGCTGATGTTGCAATAAACAGCATTGGTCTGAACCAGTAAAAATGCTATACTAACTTCAGAGTTTAACGTGAGGAGTAACACGCATGCAGCTATTGAAAGTATTGGAATTATTCATTTTACAACCATTGGTCTGGCTTGGGCTGATTCGCAGTATCTTATCCGCGCGGCGACGCGTTAATTATGAACGGCATCACTTTCGCAGTGCCATTGATGCCCGTTACCTAGAGAGCCGTCATTTTGTAACTGACGGCTTGTTACTGGGGGTCATCGTTACTGTGATTGGGTTAGCCCTGGGGATTTTTGTGTCACCAGTCTGGGTCGTGATTTATGAGTTGTTGGCGGTCATTAGTTTAGTGATCGTGCCTTTTGGGCTCGTTCCGGTAACGGTGTTCGGGCTCAGTTGGGTGCTTTATTGGGGATTTAATCCCAATGCCACCCGAATTGCCGCTCAACTACAAGCGCATGGCGTGTTAACAACGACTCTCAGTAGTCGGGTAATCATCAACGGGCTCGTCTTATTAGCTGTCTTATTGGCGGGGACGGCCTGGTTATTAACGCGATCGAATACTCAGCTGAATTCACCACAGATTCAGCCTGATCAACGGGGCAAACGGATTGTGCGTTATCGATGGCATCAATTAGCGGTTGTGCCAGTTGGGGTTTTGATTCCGGGTGATTGGATTCGCGCCACGCTTAGTTGGTGGCCAGTCTTTCAAGTGGGTCAACAAACGTATTCGGTTTTGTTACTACCCTTACTAATTGGGGCCAGTGTCCAAGTCTACAAGCAGTTGCCACGATTGGCTTGGCGGCGTTTAGCAACCGGCTACTGGTTTTTAGCTGCAATCAGTCTGGGTAGTGCGTTAATTGCCCAATTAACGGCGTTAAGCCCCCAATGGCTGATTGGATTGATGTGTGTACTTGTCGTAGCAACTTGGCTTTTATTAGCCCAACATCGTTATCATGATCGCCATCAACAGTTCTGGTATTCAGATACGGATCAAGGGGTGCGGGTGATTGGTTTGCGCCCACAGACACCGGCTGATAAACTAAACTTGAAGATTGGTGATGTGATCTTAGAATGTAACCGACAACCGGTGCATACGGAGGCCCAGTTTTATGCAGCCTTATTAAAAAGTCCGACTTACGTTCATTTAAAAGTTCGTAACCGGCAGCAAGAATTAATTATTACTGAAACAGCCATTTATAGTGGCGCACCACATGAGTTAGGGATTGTGTTATTCACTGATCAGGAGGATTAACGACCATGAATAAGATTTTGGTAGTCGACGATGAACCGGCCATCGTAACGTTATTATCATATAACTTGAAGCAAGCTGGCTATGAGGTTACCACCGCAACGGATGGGGAAGTTGCGTTGGACTTGGCATTGCACGGAACCTTTACGTGTATTTTATTAGATTTAATGTTGCCGAAATTAGATGGCATGGAAGTCACCAAACGATTACGGCAAGAAAAAATACACACGCCAATTATTATTGTGACGGCGAAAAATGATGAATTTGATAAGGTTTTTGGTTTGGAATTAGGTGCTGATGACTATATTACCAAGCCGTTTTCACCACGCGAGGTTTTGGCACGGATTAAAGCGGTCATGCGGCGGGTAGCACCTAGCGCTGAGCCGGTGACCCCAGTTGCCGCACCGCCAACTAACCGAGCAATCACCGTTGTTGGCAATTTACGAATTGATCAAAATAAATATCGGGTCACTCGTAATGGTGAGAATATCAGTTTAACGCCTAAAGAATTTGAACTATTAGTTTATTTTGTTGAACGGGAAGGCCGAGTGCTCAGTCGTGACGCCATTTTGAATCATGTTTGGGGCTACGATTATGCGAGTGAGACGCGTATTGTTGATATTCATATTTCACATTTGCGTGAAAAGATTGAACTTGATCCGAAAGAGCCAACTTATATTCGAACCGTTCGCGGTTTTGGCTACGAATTCGTAGGTGATGAACATGCATAATCAGTGGCAGCAGACGGTGCGTTTGCTGGCTTTGGAGAATGGGTTAATTTTAGGTTTAGGATTAGTGGTCCTGCAGCGCTTTTCGCCGATCAAGTGGTCGGCTGCGCTGGTGGGAGCGCTAATTTTGGCGTGGTTTATATTAGCGGCAATCGAAGCTGGTTTTGTTTGGTTTCAACAAAAGGAACGGCAAAAAACCATTGACCGCATGGAAGCTAAGCTGCGACAAATGAGCAGTCAGCAGTTTCCGCCACACATTTTGTTGCCACAGAGTGATCCGCTTTATAGCTTGTCACAAGCGGTCAATCAACTTGAGTCTTATCAACGCAACCAAACTCGACGCGCTGAATTGCAAGAAAAAGAATTAATGATGATAATGCGTTACTTGCCAGTCGGCGTGATGGTGATTGACCATCATCGGCAAGTGCAACTATCGAATCCGGCGATGGGCGACTTGTTACAACAGTCAATTAACGCGGTTGCCCACTTGTATACTAAGGATATTCAGTTATACGCGTTGACCAAGGTGATTGAAGATACCATCACGACTCAGCATAATCAGCGCGCCACGATTACCCTGACACCAGCACCGAATACTCAAGTAGTGGAAGCCACCACGGTATATATTCAAAATAGTCGGGCGCATTTTCAGATTGTGTTAATGCTTTATGACATTACAGAAGTTTATATGATTGAGCAGATGCAAGACGATTTTGTTAGTAATGCCAGTCATGAATTAAAAACCCCAATTACAGCGATTGCCGGCTTTACGGAGACTTTGCTTGATGGGGCGAAGGATGATCCGGCCACCTTAACACAGTTTTTACAAATCATCTCAGATGAAAGTCAACGATTAATTGACTTAATTCAAGATGTGCTCTCACTGTCACGAATTCGGGCACAGAGTACGACTACTTTAAGTGTTCAGACCGTTAAGCTCAAACCACTTATTGATCAGGAAAAGACGTTACTGCAGCAAACGAGTGATCATCAACATCTGACGGTCATTACGGATATTGATCCAGCAATTCAAGTGACGGCGGATGTGCAAAAGTTAAGCCAAGTCGTGAAGAATTTGTTGTCGAATGCCATCAAGTATAATCGTCCGAATGGTCGGGTGACCATCAGCGCAACGGCTGATACTGAGCATTGGTATTTACGCGTTCGTGATAATGGGATCGGTATTAGTGCGGATGATCAGCAACGGATTTTTGAGCGGTTTTATCGGGCTAGTCCGTCGCGTTCGCAACAAGTCGTCAGCGGGACGGGATTGGGCCTGGCAATTGTCAAAGAATTAGTGACGGCTATGCAGGGTCAGATTGCAGTGACTAGTCAACGTGGTGTCGGGACAACGATGACAGTCACACTGCCGTTAAAACCAAGTGAATAAGTTAAATCTAGCGATTGAGCCGATTATTAACTGCAGTTAATAATCGGCTCAATCGCTTTTTTAGGTCCAACTTCAGCATGTTTACTTGTCTGAGTTGACTAGGTTGGTACTAGTTGGATCAAATGTCGCTCTGGTTGGCCCAGAGTCGGCTGGAACGTGGTGTCCGTGTTTGAAAGTCCAAGTGCGTTTTTCCAAGCTCGGGGGTATTCAAGTTGGAAAAGGCACCGACCAAGGTAAACGACACCACTGAGCCAATTCTGGTTCGCCCGATGTTAACTAACGGGGATTAAAAATTAACAATTAATAATTCTCAGTTCAGTCATTTAGCAGAGAGGTTGGTTCCAATATGACCCATGCCGTTCCAGCATTTTAGCATTCAACCGGCAGGCGGCAATTTCAAATCAGCCCCAAGCGTATCAAAATATTTCGACCTTTACACAATCTTTACACAACGCATATTAAGTATTTACACAAACTTAGTAATATATAAATGAGCAATGGGTAGGAGGTATTTTGTTATGAAGAAAAGTCGGGTCATCCAATTACTAGGATTGATCTTAGTTGGCGTTGGCATTAGTTTCGGTTATACGAACCGGGCCCATACTGATGCTGGCGAATCAATCACCGCAGTTGGTTCCACCGCTTTACAACCGTTAGTGGAAGCAGCTGGCGAGCAGTACAGTTCTGAACACACTGGTGTTTTTATTAACGTGCAAGGCGGGGGCTCCGGAACGGGCCTGAGCCAGATTCAGTCAGGTGCCGTTGCTATCGGAAATTCCGATATTTTTGCTGAAGAACAGGCCGGTATTAATGCCAAGCAATTACAAGATCATCAAGTTGCCGTTGTTGGGATTGCGCCGATTATTAATAAGCAAACTGGCATTCGCAACTTGACCAAGCAACAATTGATCCAAGTCTTTACCGGTCAGGTTAAGAATTGGCGCGAACTTGGTGGTAAGAATCTACCAATTGTGTTAATTAATCGGGCGCAAGGTTCTGGAACACGCAAGACTTTTGAAAGTTATGCCTTAGGTGGTCGAAAAAGTGCTGATTCGCAAGAACAAGACTCATCTGGGCTAGCACGCTCTATCGTGGCTAGTACGCCAGGTGCCGTCAGTTATGTCGCTTTTTCTTATTTAGATCATTCGGTGACGACCCTTAAAGTTGACCGCGTGGCGCCGACTGAAGCGAATGTGCGGACCAATCGGTGGAAAATTTGGTCATATGAACATCTTTATACACAAAAACAACCAGATCAATTAACTAAAAAGTTTATTACTTATATTTTATCAAGTGCGGTTCAAAAGAAATTAGTGAAACAGTTGGGTTATATTTCAGTGCATGACATGCAAGTGCAGCGGCGTGCAACTGGTAAAATCACGACAATGAAATGAGGGGGAGCCGATGGACAAAATCCGAGCAAGTTTATTAAAAAAATCAATCGCAACTAAAATTGAACGGCGTGGAAAAATCTTGAGTTTGAGTTGCCTAGCCTTGATCATCTTAGTTGTTTTCTTAATCTTTTATTTTGTCGCTTCCCGTGGTTTAGCGACTTTTTTTCAAAATCATATTAACTTATGGCATTTTTTAAGCGGCATCCAATGGAATCCAGGAACGATCGGGACTAATGGGCAACCTGCTGTAGGGGCGTTGCCAATGATTGTAGGGTCGTTTCTAATCACCATTTTTTCGGCAATCGTGGCGACCCCCTTTGCGATTGGGACCGCTGTTTTTATGACCGAAATCTCTCCACGCCGCGGTGCACAAATTTTGCGCCCAGTAACGGAATTATTAGTGGGGATTCCTTCAGTTGTTTACGGGTTTATTGGGTTACAAGTCGTGGTGCCATTTGTACGGAACACTTTTGGTGGTAGTGGTTATGGGATTCTTTCCGGGACCTTCGTTTTATTCGTCATGATTTTACCAACGGTGACGTCCATGAGTGCGGATGCTTTAAATGCTGTGCCACGTTATTATCGTGAAGCGTCTTTAGCATTAGGTGCGACGCGTTGGCAGACCATTTATAAAGTCGTTTTACGAGCAGCAATTCCTGGTATGTTAACAGCGATTGTCTTTGGGATGGCTCGGGCTTTTGGGGAAGCGTTAGCCGTTCAAATGGTTATCGGGAATGCAACCTTGTTACCACATAACTTAGTTTCACCAGCTTCAACGTTAACCAGTATCTTGACGATGGGTATTGGGAATACGGTCATGGGATCACTGCAAAACAATGCGCTTTGGTCGTTAGCGATGATTCTGTTGTTAATGTCATTACTGTTTAACTTAATTATTCGCTATATTGGTCGAAAGGGGAAATTAAATCATGAACGCTAAACGAGTTGATAAAATTGCGACCGGGGTTTTATACGCGATTGCAGCCTTAGTTGTCATTATTTTAGTTGCCCTTTTAGGCTACATCTTAGTACAAGGGGTGCCTGAAATTTCCTGGCATTTCTTAACTTCACCAGCGTTATCTTTTGAGGCTGGTGGTGGGATTGGCATTCAGTTGTTTAACTCTTTCTACTTGTTGTTTTTAGCCTTGCTGATCTCGTTGCCAATTTCATTAGGTGCGGGGATCTATTTGAATGAATATGCCGGTCAAAATACGATAACTGGTTTGATCCGGACGACCATTGAAATTTTAAGCTCGTTGCCATCCGTCGTTGTTGGGTTGTTCGGTTATTTGTTCTTCGTCGTACAATTCAAGTTGGGGTTCTCAATTTTGTCAGGAGCCTTTGCCTTAACGGTGTTCAACTTACCAATCTTGACGCGGAGCATTGAAGAAGCTTTAGCGAATATTTCGGATAATCAACGTGAAGCCGGTTATGCGCTAGGGTTATCACGGTGGGAAACGGTGACAAAGATTGTCGTTCCAGCAGCCTTACCAAGTATTATTACCGGGGTCGTATTGAGTGCTGGTCGGATTTTCGGGGAAGCTGCGGCGTTAATTTATACGGCTGGGCAAAGTGCGCCAGCGTTGAATTTCAGCGATTGGAATCCCTTTAATATTAGTAGTCCGCTAAGTCCGTTACGACCAGCCGAAACGCTGGCAGTGCATATTTGGAAGATTAATTCTGAAGGAATTATGCCGGATGCTAAAGCAGTGTCAGCTGGTGCCTCAGCCGTTTTAATTATTGCCGTGCTACTCTTTAACTTCTTAGCACGTTGGCTGGGTAAACGCTTGTATAAACATTTAACGGCAGAATAGGAGGGCAACTATGGCTGATAACAAGACAATGACCACTGATCAACGCAATATTATGACCTTTGATCCGCAAGCACATGAGATTGCGCTGTCAACAGAGGACTTACATGTCTTCTATGGCAATTCGGAAGCTATTTCAGAAGGTGATTTGCAGTTTGAACGTTATAAAATTACAGCGCTGATCGGGCCTTCTGGTTCTGGTAAATCTACCTACTTACGGTCTTTAAATCGAATGAATGATCGGATTGCCACGGTAAAAGGTAAGATTATGTACCGAGGCTTAGATATCAACAGTAATGATATCGATGTTTATGAGATGCGCCGGCATATTGGCATGGTCTTTCAACGGCCTAACCCATTTGCCAAATCCATTTATGAGAATATCGCTTTTGCCTTGCGTCAGCGGGGAATGAATAAAAAAGCAGACTTAGATGAAATTGTTGAACGTTCATTACGGCAGGCTGCGATGTGGGACCAAGTGAAAGATGATCTGAATAAGAGTGCGTTAGCCTTATCAGGTGGTCAACAACAACGGCTTTGCATTGCTCGTGCCATTGCCATTAAGCCCGACATTTTATTGTTGGATGAACCGGCTAGTGCGCTAGATCCAGTTTCAACCAGTCAGATTGAAGATACGTTATTAGAATTAAAACAAAATTACACGATCATTATCGTGACACATAATATGCAACAAGCGTCACGGATTAGCGACTATACGGCTTTCTTTAATCTTGGTAAAGCCTTAGAGTACGCTGAAACCGGCGATATTTTTACCAATCCGAAAGTAGATTTGACCAATGACTACATTTCCGGAAACTTTGGCTAGGAGGGTCGCGGATGAGTACAATTTTAACTACTGAAAACTTATCATTATTTTATGGTAAGAAAGAAGCCTTAAAGGGCGTTAATATGAGTTTTGATAAGACGGGGATTACCGCGTTGATTGGACCTTCTGGTTGTGGTAAATCGACTTTTTTACGTTGCTTAAATCGGATGAATGATTTAATTCCTGGCGTGACGATCACCGGTAAGGTTGAATTCAACCAAGCTGACATTTATGCGCCGACAACCGATACTGTTAAGTTACGTAAGGAAATTGGCATGGTCTTTCAACAACCGAATCCATTTCCGTTTTCAATTTATGAAAATGTTGTTTACGGCTTGCGTTTAGCGGGGGTCCGGGATAAGGAACGGTTAGATGCCGCCGTTGAAAAAAGTTTAAAACAAGCAGCTATCTGGGATGAAGTTAAGGATCGCTTGCACGTGAATGCTTTGGCCTTATCAGGTGGTCAGCAACAACGGGTTTGTATTGCACGTGTTTTAGCCGTTGAGCCGGATATTATCTTGCTCGATGAAGCCACGAGTGCGCTAGATCCGATTTCCAGTCACATGATTGAGATGACCCTATTGAATTTGCGGCACGATTACACTATCATAACTGTTACACATAATATGCAACAGGCTTCACGAATTTCTGATCGAACAGCCTTTTTCTTGAATGGTGAATTGATTGAGGCCAATGATACGAAACAGATCTTCATGAATCCGGTTAGACAAGAGACCAATGACTATATTTCAGGACGATTTGGCTAGGAGGATGAACGATGCGACGATTATTTGATGATGAGTTGAATGATATTGATGCGAACTTCACAGAAATGGGTATGATGGTTAGTGACGCGATTGGTAAAGCGGTTAAAGCCTTTATTGATCATGATCGGGATTTAGCACAAGAAATCATTGATAATGATGCCAAAATCAACGAGCGCGAAGTTGAATTAGAGAAGAAATCATTTGAAATGATTGCGTTATATCAGCCGGTGACTTCTGATTTACGAGAGATTGTCACAATTTTAAAGGCGGTCTCAGAACTCGAACGAATTGCGGACTATGCGCGTAATATTGCCCATGCAACGATTCGAGTAAAGGGCCACGTCCGGGTACCCGAAATTGAAGCTGAATTATCTGAGATGGGTAACCGCGTTCGAAAGATGGTTGAAGCGATGTTGTCAGCCTATGTTAAGAATGATGACCAAGCTGCTCGGGCCGTTGCCGCCAAAGATACTAAGGTAGGCGAAATGTACGACAAAATCAATGAAAAAGGGATTTCAAAGATGGAACGCCATCCCGAAACTGTCGTGGGGTCAACTGATTATTTGAATGTTGCCAGCTACTTATTACGGATTGGTGCTTTGGTCACTAATATCGGTGAATGGATCGTATATTTGAATACGGGTAAAATCATTGAATTAAATCCTGAAAGTTCCAATTTAGTTTAAGGAATCCTAAATAATGACGATGGCGAGTTCTGCAAGTTTGCAACTCGCTTTTATAATCGGTAAAATATAATTAGATTAAACTTATTGAGGTGTCTAATTATGAAAACTAAAACTAATCGTAAATTAACCAAATCTAACGACCGCGTTTTTGCCGGGGTGCTGGGCGGCATTGCGGAGTATCTCCAATGGAATGCCACTGTTTTAAGAGTGCTCTTTGTCTTGCTGACTTTAGCGTCACATGGCGCTGGTATCTTAGTTTATTTGCTACTTATGACAATTATGCCAAGTAAGCCAGGCAACGCTGGTTTCTTTGAACAAATGCGACAAGCTGGCCAAACCGGATCGGAACAGCCAACTGCTCGACGGTCGCGTGGGCGTAAAGAAATTCATAACGTGCATGAAGAAGATGAACCGCACCATCAAGACTAATGGAGTGATTACGACGTGGGTTTTTGGAAACGAATTTTAATTAATACTGTTCTCTTTGTTGCTATTGCAGGCTTTTTTCAAAGTAACTTTCACATTGCTAGTATTTGGATGGCTTTAATAGCCAGTTTTATTCTGGCAATTTTGAATGCCGCGATCAAACCATTCTTAGTGTTACTGTCTTTACCGATTACGTTGTTAACACTGGGATTGTTTAGTATTGTGATTAATGGGTTGATGTTGCAATTAACGTCGGCCGTTGTGGGACGAGCTAACTTCGGCTTTTCCAGTTTTGGGATGGCCATGCTGGTCTCAGTCTTGATGTCATTAGCTAATGTGATTGTCTCTAATTTTTTTGCAAAGAGCGAGTAATAGGTGAATAAAGCGCTTTAAAGTGCTAAGATTGAAAGATAGGAATGCTCCATTTCAGTCAAGAAAGTACGGTCGGCTTGATAACTGGTTATGATAGTAACCATGGACATGCCGGCCGTACTTTCTTTGAACAATGGAAATGATTTGGGAGGGATTAACTTGGCAGGAAGTGTAACCGTTGCCGATTTAGTGAAAAATACCCGCTTGGATGTTTATCATGGCGCCAAGCTATTAAACGAAAAAGAGATAACGACTAGTGATATTTCACGGCCGGGGTTGGCATTGACCGGCTATTTCAATTATTATCCGCGCGAGCGGGTTCAATTATTGGGTAAAACTGAAACCGCTTATTCTAAGAATATGAGTCATGATGAGCGGCTAATGATTTTTCGGAAAATGTGTCAGTTGACGACACCCGCATTTGTTGTGTCAACCGGACTACCCGTACCAGAAGAATTAGTGCAAGCCGGTGAAGAAAACAAGGTGCCAATTTTGGGCACTAAGATGACGTCATCACGAATTTTAAGTAACATGACGAACTACTTGGAAGGTAAACTGGCGGAACGGCAATCAGTCCACGGGGTTTTAGTAGATATTTATGGCCTTGGGGTATTAATTACCGGTGATTCTGGGGTTGGTAAAAGTGAAACAGCCTTGGAATTAGTAAAGCGGGGCCATCGCTTGATTGCCGATGACCGGGTCGATGTTTATCAACAAGATGAACAAACCTTAGTTGGTGAAGCACCGAAGATTTTAAATCACTTGTTAGAAATTCGGGGCATTGGCATTATTGATGTGATGAATCTATTTGGTGCCGGTGCGGTGCGGCAGGACACAGATATCGATTTAATCGTTCACTTAGAGAATTGGACGCCTGATAAGCAATTTGATAGACTAGGGAATGGAGAACAGTCTCGAAAGTTCTTTGATGTGGAAGTGCCAGAAATTTCCATTCCAGTTAAGACTGGGCGGAACTTGGCAATTATTATTGAAGCGGCGGCGATGAACTTCCGTGCCGAAAGCATGGGCTATGATGCGACGAAGGTCTTTGATGATAATTTGAACTCCCTGATCAAAGAAAATTCGGCTCACGATTCTCACAAGCATTAAGGAGATGGCAACAGCGTGAAAACCGTCTTGGGGGCGTTAAACCCGATTGCGTTACGTTTAGGACCGATCGAAGTACATTGGTACGGGGTCATCATTGCAACGGCCGTGGTGATTGCGGTCGCACTAGCCGTACGTGAAGGTAATCAGCGCGGTATTCGTGCTGATGATATCTATGATATGATTCTGTGGGCGTTACCGTTTACATTAATTGCGGCACGACTATATTATGTCATTTTTCAATGGTCCTATTACAGCCAGCATCCGGCCGAAATCATTCGGATTTGGGATGGTGGGATTGCGATTTATGGGGGCCTGATTGGGGCCGCCATTGTCGTGATTTTATTCTGTCGCTCACGATTTATTCCGGTCTGGTTGATGCTCGATGTTGCGGCACCAACTGTGATTATGGGACAAGGAATTGGTCGTTGGGGTAACTTTATGAACCAGGAAGCTTTTGGTCGCGTCACTAGCCTGAGCTTCTTGCAAGGGTTACATTTGCCAAATTGGATTATTTCGCAAATGTACATCAATGGTGCTTATCGTCAACCAACTTACTTATATGAGTCGGTTTGGGATATTTTAGGCTTTATCTTGCTGATGACCACGCGCCATCGCGCTGGCTTATACAAGCAAGGTGAAGTGTTCTTGACCTACGTGGCTTGGTATTCCTTTGGTCGTTTCTTTACTGAAGGGATGCGGACGGATTCATTGATGTTATTCAATGTGATTCGCGTGTCACAGATGTTGTCAGTGGTCTTATTCGTCGGTAGTATTGGGTTGATCATCTGGCGGCGTCGACATTTAACTGCGAATCGCTGGTATTTAGACGGTTCTGGTCAGAAATTTGCTGCAGAAAAAAATTAGATTAGAGGGTTATTTGTATGGCAGAAAAAATTGCCGTTTTAGGCGCTGGCTCATGGGGCAGCGTATTAGCCAATTTATTAGATAGCAATGGAAATGATGTGCGACTTTGGTCGAACAATCCTAAACAAGTGGCGGAGTTAAATGAAAACCACACTAATGAACATTATGTTCATGACTTTCATTACTCAGAGTCTTTAAAAGCTTATACCGATTTAAAGGCTGCACTAGATGGTGTCGCTGCAATCTTATTCGTGGTGCCAACTGGGGCTATTCGGATTGTTGCCAAGCAAGTGACTGAAGTTTTAAAACAAACTGACAATCACCCAATTATTATTCATGCCAGCAAAGGGCTTGAATTGGAAACTCACAAACGCTTATCTGAAGTCTTGTCAGAAGAAATTCCGGCTAACTTACGCCAAGCGGTAGTCGTCTTATCTGGTCCAAGTCATGCTGAAGAAGTTGCCAAACGCGATATCACGTTAATTACGGCAGCTAGTGCTAACAATGATGCGGCTAAGTTCGTACAACAATTATTCATGAACGACTATTTCCGGATCTATACGAACAATGATGTTATTGGGGTCGAATTAGGTGCCGCATTAAAGAACATCATTGCGTTAGGGGCCGGTGCACTGCATGGCTTAGGCTATGGGGATGACGCTAAGGCGGCGTTAATGACTCGTGGTTTAGCTGAAATCAGTCGGTTAGGTGTTGCGTTGGGTGCCCAACCATTGACCTTTATCGGGTTATCCGGGGTCGGTGATTTAATCGTAACCGCCACTAGTGTTCATTCACGTAACTGGCGTGCTGGGAACGAACTTGGCCAAGGTCAAGCGTTGAAGACGGTCATTGATACGATGGGCATGGTCATTGAAGGGATTCCTTCAACCAAAGCCGCGTACGAATTGGCCCAACAACAACACATTGAGATGCCAATTACAGAGGCTATTTATGATGTGTTATACAACGGTGCGGATATTAAGCAAGTGATTCCACAATTGATGCAACGTGAAGGTAAACCAGAAATTCAGTAGGCTGAATTTAAGACTTTATATTCTTAGGAGGATCAGCACATGTCAAAAGTTAGAAAGGCGGTTATTCCAGCTGCCGGTTTAGGAACACGTTTTTTACCTGCTACGAAAGCAATGCCTAAAGAAATGCTCCCAATCGTCGATAAACCGACGATTCAATTCATCGTCGATGAAGCCCGAAAATCAGGCATCGAAGATATCGTCATTGTTACTGGGAAGAGCAAACGTAGTATTGAAGATTATTATGATTCTAATCCGGAACTAGAAGATAACTTGCGGGCTAAGCACAAGGAAGAAATGTTGAAGTTGGTTCAAGAAACCACTGACATTAACTTGTATTTCATTCGTCAATCGCATCCACGTGGCTTAGGTGACGCTGTTTTAACGGCTAAAGCCTTTGTGGGTGATGAACCATTCGTGGTCATGTTAGGTGATGACCTGATGGAAGATAAGGTGCCATTGACTAAGCAATTAATGAATAGCTATGATAAGACCCACGCCTCAACTTTGGCAGTGATGAAGGTACCACATGAAGAAGTTTCAAAATATGGCGTCATCAATCCTGAAAGTGAAAAAGAACCCGGCTTGTACAATGTGAACAATTTTGTTGAAAAGCCTACTCCCGAAGAAGCACCGAGTGATTTAGCCATTATTGGTCGGTACCTGCTAACACCTGAAATCTTTAATGTTCTAGAACATCAAAAACCAGGTAAGGGTGGCGAGGTTCAATTAACTGATGCGATTGATACCTTGAATAAGACGCAACGTGTCTTTGCACATGAATTCAAGGGCACCCGGCATGATGTTGGTTATAAGTTTGGTTACTTGAAGACGACGATTGAATATGGGTTAACCCATCCAGATGTTAAGGATGATTTACGGGCCTATATTAAGGATCTGGGTAGCAAGTTGACCAAAGAAGACAATGCCGCCGCACCTAAGAAAAGTCCTAAAAAATAAAGCGTAAAGTTAATGTCCAGTCGATCATTTATTGATCAGCTGGGCATTTTTTTGTCCCAAATTGTGAAAATCAAGATTTAAAAGGGCCTAACTGCCACTTAGCGACGATACCGGAATGGTTGTTGTCTCCAGACCACAGGTGTGCGCTAGCCCAGTCTTATTTTTGGAACTAAAAAACCTTACCACATTAGCAGTAAGGTTGATTGGTTATTGGTGATCAGCTTTGAGTTTGAATAGATGTGGCTTCCCATAGTAATAGCCTTGACGCAGCGGAATTTCAAGATCATCAGCGAGTTGATCTTCTTCATCATTCTCGACGCCTTCAAGGATAAGTCGCATGTCATACTTTTCAGCAACGTCGCGCCAGAATTTGAGTTGGCTGGGAATTTCATCGGCCCGTTCTTCGTTGCGGAAGTTTTGCATGGCGAATTTGATTTCTTCAGCATAACCCAATAGTGGCTTGATATGATCATAGACGTTAATCCCAGTACCAACGTCATCCAAGCTGAATTGTAACCCGTGTGATTTAATGAGCTCAATTTGTTTTTGCATATCGGCTAACGCGTAGTTATCTTCCCCAGGTTCTTCAGTAACTTCGACAATGACCTTAGTCGGGAATAGCTTAGTTTGAGCTTCGATAACGGCAGCGGTAATTTCTGGATTTAAGAATTGCTTGCGGTTAAAGTTAATCGAAACCGAGCCAATCTTCAGTGAAAGTTCGCTGGCAGTGGCTTTTAGTAAATCAATTTGAACATCGATGGGAATGGCTTCAAAATTATCAGGCAAGGTCCAACGATCTTCTTCTGTAGCACGATAACGAATTAACATCTCATAGCCAATTAATGAATTATTGAACTTATCTAATTGTGGCTGAATAAAATAGCGATACATAGACTGGCCCCTCATGTTTAGATTGTGTGTACGAAAAATACCCCTAACTACCATAGTAACCTAAATTGCGCATAAGCGGAATGATTAAGCCTTAAAATTTTTAAAGTGGTTACGGTCCTGAATCATCAGTGTCACTATTTTTTAGCGGGCTGTTGGAAAGTTGTGTGGTGAATTTTATTGAAAAAACACCCAGTGACTGGTAATTAACGTATAATGAAAGTGACACGATATTTATTTTTTTATATTTTAAAGTGTACAGGAACTTCACTTTTGAATCAGTGGCGATTAGCTGATGGTTGGTCACGGCAGTACGCAGGTCTAACTGACGACTAACCTTATCTTGAGACAGTTAGGCAAAGCGAATTATTTACGGATTCATCAGTGGATAACAAAATAGCGGGAGGCTTCATCATGAAAATTGTCATTGTTGGGTGTACCCATGCTGGGACGGCGGCAGCTGCTCAAGTCTTAAAGGATCATCCCGAATCAGAAGTAACGGTTTATGAACGAAACGATAATATTTCATTCTTGTCTTGTGGGATCTATTTATATTTAGGGGGTAAAGTGGGTCGATTAGAAGATATGTTTTATTCTTCACCTGCTGAGCTCGAGAAACAAGGCGCCACGGTCAAGACCAAACATAATGTGTTAAAAATTGATGCGGCAACTAAGACGTTACAAGTTGCCAATATGGAGACTGGGGAAGTCTTTGATGACCACTATGATAAGTTGATTATGACAACTGGATCTTCAGTTAAAGTGCCACTAATCTTTGGGATTGATGAATCGAAAGTGTTGCTCTGCAAAAATTATGAACAAGCTCAAGAAATTTACAAGACAGCTAAAGATAATCGGCGGATTGCCATTATCGGGGCCGGGTATATTGGGACTGAATTATCAGAAAGCTATGCCAATACGAACCATGAAGTAACCTTATTCCAGTCACATGATCAGATTCTAAATCACTACATTAGTAAAGATATGTCTGATCGGGCAGTTGCTTTATTGAAGCAGCATGGCGTCAAGGTTGAGTTGAATCATCGTGTAACCGCCTTTACTGGTAACGATAATGGTGAGTTAGTTATTGAAACAAACCAGGGTGACTTTGTAGCTGACTTAGCCATTGTTGGGACTGGGTTTGTGCCGGTCACTGAATTATTACGTGGTCAAGTGAAGATGGATAAGCATGGTGCTATCATTATCAATGACTATGTTCAAACCTCTGATCCTGATATTTACGCAGCTGGGGATTCATGCGTGGTTAACTTTAACCCAACTGGGCGTTCCGCTTACACGCCATTGGCCACTAATGCGGTGCGGCAAGGGACGTTAGCCGGCATGAATATCTTTGGTAATATCCAACGTTATATGGGGACGCAAGCGACTTCAGCGATGCAACTCTTTGATCACACGTTGGCGACTACTGGGTTAACGTATGAAATTGCGAAACAAAGTAAGATTCCAGCAGAACGGGTGGTTTTCAAAGGTAACTGGCGGCCGGCTTACATGCAGTCGACGGCGCCATTAACGATTGAATTAGTTTATAATCCTGAAAACCGGAAAATCTTGGGTGCCCAATTATGGAGTCCACACGAAATTGCACAATCAGCTAATGCGTTGTCAATTGCTATTCAAAATGGCAATACGATCGATGACTTGGCCTTTGTGGATATGTTATTCTCACCAAACTTTGATGATCCATTTAATTATTTGAACTTAGTCGGTCAAATGGCCGTCGAACAAGAACGGCAAAATGGTCGTGGTAAAGCCCGAATCAGTGCGGTCGGTGATTGGGCTAAAGAAAATGACCAAACGTTAAAGTAATTAGAAAGTGAGGCAGAGTCATGCGTTGGCAATGGTTAACTTGGCTACTTGTACCGGTTCTATTCGGTTTAAGCGGCTGTCAAAAACAAGTCACTGTTAAAACGCCAACTCAAGAGCCCACGGCATTTGCCACGCCTAGCCGACTGGCGACCACGGCTGATCATCAGCATGGTCAACAGGTCGCAACCTTTATCAGACAAGGGTTGCTAACCAAGCAAGGGCTGTATACCAATTATGTTGATACCAAGCAGCGGACCACCGGAGCAGCGACTGGTCATGAATTATTGAGTGAATCATCGGGGATGTGGTTGCAGTATTTGGCGACTACGCATCAATGGGCTCAATTTCGAACATTCTATCAGGCGACTAAAAAGACGTTTGATGATCATGGTCAGTTCAGCTATCGGTATGATCCACGAACTAAAAAACGGTACCGCGTTAATGCGACGCTTGATGATTTGCGACTCATCCGCGCCCTTTTAGCGTATGATCAAATGCATCATCGGACCACGTATCGACATGAAGCAACGCAACGTTATCAGACGCTGGTTAATACGAGCCTGAAGCAGGGGCATTTGGTGAACTATTATGATATGCAAACCAAAAAGGCGACCACGACGGGGAGTTTGGCGTATTTTGATTTAAAGACGTTACACTACTTTGAACAAGGTTCTAAAAAGGGACGTGCGGCGTACCAAAAGCAATTAACCGTCGTTAAGAGCGGCTACTTGGGCGATGTTTTTCCCTTGTATGCGGCTAGCTATCAATGGACGACTAGTAAATATAGCAGCGCCAACTTGAATACGTCGGAAGCGCTCGAGACCTTGTTACATTTGGCGGAGATGGGGCAGTTAAAGGCCACGAGTCGGCGCTGGTTAAGCCAACGCCTAGTGCAACATAACTTGGCTAATGGCTATACGACTACTGGAACCGTTAGTGTGAAGGGCGAATCTGCTGGTAATTACGCGTTAGCGGCGATGATTTTTGCGGCGGTGCATGATCAAAAAAATTATCAACGAGCCATGCAGGCCGTTTGGCGGCTGCAGGTCACGGCCAAGCAGTCCGCAATTGTTGGTGGTATTGGAGATGCAACGACTTACCAGGCTTATTCGTACAATAATCTGACGGCGCTGAATGCGGCTTATAAGTGAGATTAAGGTGTGACAAATGATGGCGATTTTAAAGCAACGATTTGGACAAGTGGCGCGAGTTTTTCAAAAACTAATGCCACCACCGTTGTTGGCGATGCTGATCTGTGCGGGATTAGCAGGTTATTTAATTTTTATCCCGCCGATTAATGGGTTAGCCGATAATGGGGACTTTTATCGGGCGATGTACAGTAATGGTATTTACAAGCTATTAGGAACGCACTATAACTACTTTGGTTATGTGACCCAGCATTTTGGATTGATGAAATACTACAATGAGTATCGTTCTGTAACGTTCTCGTCCCAACCAATCTTTGTCCGCTTAGCGGTTGGGTTAAATAAATTGTTTTATAGTCGGACGGTTTTTGATATCCGCTTTATGGGTTTAGTCAATTATGGGCTGTATCTCGGTAGTATTTATCTCCTGACTGATGCGTTGACGTTTCCATCGAAGCGTTGGCGTAACTATCTGATTGCGGGCTTAGTGGTCTTTGTTTTTGGGGATTCGTCATTTACGTTGTATTTCAATTCATTTTTCGCGGAACCGCAGATGTTGAGTATGACCTTATATTCGTTCTCGTCAATCATGTTGTTGGCGCGGCAACGGTATCGGCGGCGTTGGCCGTTGTTACTCGTCTTTATGTTGAGTACATTATTGCTGATTTCCAGTAAATCGCAAAATGCACCACTAGCCTTAAGCTACACGGTGGTGGCGCTTGGATTGCTATTTTTACCGCATTTTAAAGCGCAACGATTGTACCTGTTTGCTGGCATCGGGATTTTACTAATCACGGGTGGTTTGACTTACACGTTGATTGGGAAGAACTTTACGAGTATCAATCAATATCAAGCCTTTTCACATGGGGTGTTAACCCAGACTGGTGATCCGAGCAAAGCAATTGCCACAAATGGAATCGATGAGCAATATGCCCTGATGAAGGATCAAGATTACTATGCCAAGCAGTTCGCAGCGATTCAGCCACCACAAAGCTATGTGGAGAAGAATTTGTTACCGAAGTATAACTTTGTCTGGATTGTGAAGTATTACATGGGTCACTTGAAACAATTTGGCAAGCTGATGGACTTAACAGCTGCTGATGTCATGATTACACAGACTAAGGCAGTTGGGGACTACACTAAGGCTTCCGGAGCCTCCCCGGGACAACAAGTGACGTTTTTTACGGGGTATAGTGCGATCGCCGGGGCCTTCTTCCCGCAAAAATTTGCCTTTAATTGTTTGTTGGCTGTCGCGTTTGTGATGGTTTATGCTGTCGGGATGTATAACGATTTGCGCCAGCATGAAATCGAAGGAGTTCTTCGATTCTGCTTGGTCTTAGGGCTCATGACAATCTTTATCTTTGTCCCCATCATCTCAATTGTTGGTGATGGCGATGCGGATTTGGCTAAGCATATCTTTATGGTACCGGTGAGCTTGGATTTAACATTCTTATTATTTATTTCAGATATTTTGAACCATCGCTTGTGGCATGCCTATCGAGAAGGGACGACCACTGAATGACAGTTAAATGGTGGCGCGTGGTCAGTTGGTTAATAAGTGGCCTGCTAATTGGCGGTTGGTTATGGCAGTTGCCGGTGCAAGCCAAAGTGACCACGCCAAAAGTCTTATTAGTTTATGATTCACAAAATGTGGCGCAGCAAGATCAACGGAAAGTGGCAGCGGTGCAGCGGATTTTAACCGGGATACAAGTCCGGGTTAAGACCGAAGTTGCTGCAGATTATCAGGCGGGCAGTTTACGGCACTATCAAGGGGTCATCACGATGATTAATTGGGCGCAAACAGATCTGAATAATACAGCATTTGTACGGGACCGCCGCCGGTTTAACGGGATGAAGTTGCACATTGGTCCCAGGCTGACTGCTGATGAGGCAGCGGGACTACACGCGAAACGTGCCAATCTTTATCAACAGCAATTTACGCTACAAAATAAAAATGGGTATTTGCATCAATTGTTAGCGTTCAGTGAAACGATGGTGGCGCTAACCCAATTACCGGCTAAAGCGCAAACGATTGGTTATTTAAAGTCACAATCAGCTGATCAGCGTCGTTATCCATATGGCACGATTGTCGGGAAGCAAGGCTATCTGCCTTACTTGTCAACTGGTGGCTATAGTTTTGTGCTCGCGGCGCAAACAATCGCCACATTATTTAGTCAGGCGGGGCATTACCAGCCATTACTCACGATTACGAAGGTCACGCCTTATACGAACATGGCCGTTTTAGAGCGGTTGAGCCTCAAGTTGTACCAGCGTGGCATCCCGTTTGCTATTAGTACGACTACGGTTGGTAATCATGCGCACTTTAAAGCGTTTCAACGCTTCGCCCGGGTTTTGAGATTAGTCGAGAATCGTGGCGGCGTGGTGTTCTTAAAGATGCCAGCAGTTGGTGGGGTCACAACGAGTAGTGGTCCAGGACTCTCGACGTTGATCGATAATGAGCTGATTCAGTTCGCGCAGAATCAAGTCTACCCAGTTGGGATTAGTGCGTCAGCTTATTGGAATCAAGATGTGATTTATCGTCAAAATGCTCTTAAAAAAGCTGACCACTTGTTGTGGTTGCCCAATCCGGCTAGTCCGGTCTATGCCAAGCAAGATAATACCGCGACGACTTTTAAACAAAGTTTTTATGGTTTGGATGCCGCTTCGCTGGAAACGGTGACACAGGGTTCAACGCTTGGTAAAGTGGCCACTGATTTTCCAATTCCCACGGCTGTGACGTTTACGATGCCCAACAGTCAGCGTAGTCTGCAGAATTTGATGTGCCGGCTGGATCGGCTGAATTATCGCTGGTTTAATCCCGCTACTCAAGGCACACCGACTAAGATCACCAGCGGTACGGTCTCATTTGGCTATCAACACGGGACGTATTTTTTGAACGGTCAGGCAACGACGATTACCGATACACAGCCGCAGCCTAAAAAGTTGGCTGCAGTAAAGATGGAAACGACTTGGGTAAACCGGTTCTTCAAAACGCAAGGGACGGTTTTATTAGCCTTTTTCAGTATCACGTTTATCGTCTTCGTGTTGTTTATTGTCTTAGGACGGCGCCTGTATCTGAACATGTTTAAGCGTTAATCGGACCGAGGCTAAAGGGGGAAGTCAAATCACAGTTTTAGATTGGTTCTTATTCGTTGCAATTCTGGCAATCTGGGGGATCTTAGTCGTAAATGTCATTCTGACGATTGCCGGCTATGTAAATTATTTGCAAAAAGCTCGGCGCCCTGAGCCACAGTTGCCAGCAGAAGTACCGTTTGTGACGATCATGGTGCCGGCGCACAATGAAGGCATCGTGATTGTTAAAACGTTGCAGTCGTTGTTGAATTTCGATTATCCGCATGACCGTTACGAGATTATTGTGATTAACGATAATTCTGATGATAATTCCGCAGTGTTGTTGTCGCGGATGCAAACCTTGTATCCAAAACGTAACTTAACGGTCATCAATACGGATAAAAAAACTGGTGGCAAGGGCAAATCGAATGCCTTAAATATCGGTTTACGGCAAGCAAAAGGGTCATTGATCTCAATCTATGATGCTGATAACACGCCGCAAGCAAGTGCATTGCGGTTGTTAGTGGCTGAATTAATGGGCGATGATCGATTAGCAGCCGTAATCGGCAAGTTTCGAACCCGGAATAAAAATGCGTCGTTGTTGACGCGCTTTATCAATATTGAAACGTTGTCTTTTCAATGGATGGCGCAAGCGGGACGCGAAAAGTTATTTAAGTTATGCACAATTCCAGGCACGAATTACGTCATTCGGCGGGATGTTCTCGAAAAGATTGGCGGTTGGGATGTTAAAGCTTTAGCGGAAGATACTGAAATTAGCTTTCGGGTCTACCGGATGGGCTATCGCATTCGTTTTCAACCGTTAGCGGTCACTTGGGAACAAGAACCGCAGACATTGGATGTCTGGTTTCACCAGCGGACACGTTGGGTTAAAGGTAATATTTATGTGATTTTAAAAAATTCGCGGTTACTGTTTACGAAATCTGGCCGCCCGATTCGCTTTGACTTACTTTACTTTTTATCCATTTATTTCTTATTAATGACGTCACTTATTTTATCCGATACAATGTTTGTCTTATCGGTGGCCGGGGTGGCCCATTCGGATTTAGTGGGTTTTAGTAATGTGTTATGGTTGATGGCGGTGTTAACTTTCGTGATAAGTACATTTGTGACGATTACCACTGAAAAAGGCGAGATGACGTTCGCCAATTTAATGATTATTATTTTTATGTACTTAGTCTATAGTCAGATGTGGTTAGCAGTAGCAGCCCATGGAATGGTGGGGTATGTTCGTGAGCAAGTCTTTCATCAACAAGCAAAATGGTATAAAACCAAGCGGTATCAGTAACTGGCGATTATTAATCAGTTTATTGGTTATTTTGATGGCGGTCGGTGGCGGGCTGAGTATGCCTAGCCTGATGGGTCAAGCTAAAACGACTGCGCAGGCGAAGCAATTTAAAGCTAAAACTAAGCGTAAAGCTAAATCCAAATCTAAAAAGAGTCAGTTGAAGTCCTATACGCAGCCGTTTCAAAATGCGACGACAACGCTGTCTGGTAAGTCGGTTGAAGCCAATATGTACTTTATTAAAATGGACTATTGGCAACTGAAAAAAGTAACCTTGAATTTGAATTTTCAGATTTCACAATTAGCACAACGGTCAACTTCTGATATCACGTTGTCACTTAATGGGACTAAGTTTTATTCGTTTCGACCTAGTCGGCGGACCGGTCTGCAAACAAAGGCGATTAGTGTTCCATTGCGATTAGTCCAAGGTGAAAATCAATTAAAGATTAGCGGGCAGATTTTAAATCAAGCGGGGTCTAGAAAGTTACAATTAGCGCAAACACCAGCTAATTGGTTGACGATTTATGATGGGGCTAATGTGAACTTTCAATACTTGTTAAAGCCGCCAACGCACGCAATTAAGTCATTTTATGCCCACTTCTCAGGGACTGACACGATTGCGTATCAGAATTCTTATATTACGACCCCCAAGCAAGCTAGCAATGGTGAACTGACGGCAGCGATGTATGCGTTGTCGGGAGAAGCTCGAACGATTACGACCGAAAGCTCACAGATTCAGGTGACGACTTTTGATAATACGGCAGCTAAGCAAGGGGACTATCAATTAGTGATGGCGATCTATGCGCACTTACCGGCCCGGTTTCGGCGGGTGATTGATGCGACAAAGCTTAAGCAGCGAGCGGTGATTAAGACGATGTATACGGGCCATAAGCATTATTTGATTGTGACCGCGCTAACGGCTAATCGCTTGAAAAAAGCCAGTCGGTTTATTGCTAATCAGGAATTAATGCAAGAAACGCGGGCGCATACGGAATATATTGGTGACCAGGCGCGGACTGAAACTTCGGAATTACAGTATGATGGCAGTTATCAGTTGACGAGTCGTGATGATACCCTGACCGGGGCGCAACATCAATCAAGTACGTATTTTGTCAGCTTACCCGTTGACCGTACAAATGCGGATGGGTCTCAAATCCGGATACATTTTCGGTATGCTAAAAACTTGAACTTCAAGCGGGCACTCGCTACGGTTTATCTCAACGGGAGCCCGTTGGGGAGTAAGAAGTTGAGTGCAGCACATGCTGATAATGACAGTCTGACGGTCACGTTACCGAAGGGTCAAGCTTTAGGACATAGCTTTACGATTCGAGTCGCTTTTGATTTGGAGATGCATGACCAGTCGAGTTCTGATAATACACAGACACCTTGGGCCACGATTGAATCCGACTCGAAAGCTTATATTAAGTCGAAGCCGGTCAGTGATTTATTGTTTACGAATTATCCTAACTTATTTTTAAAAAACGATACGTTCAATCAGCTTGCGGTTGTTCGGCCCAAAGTATTGACTAAATATGATTACCAGACATTAACTAATATTTTTAATTTGATTGGAAATTATGCGCAGAGTAATACTGGGGATGTGCAGTTTTATACACAACGGCCAAGTAAGGCGGTCTTAAAAAACAAGAATGTGATTGCCTTTGGGACGCCACAACAAAATGCGTTTATTAAGCAATTGAATAAAAAATTGTATTTTCAATATGGCAAGGGTGGCCATGGCTTTGTGTCGAATGAAAAGCTAAGTATTGAACACCAATATGGTCAAAATATTGGCACGGCGCAACTGCTACGATCTCCTTACAATGTCCGTTCTGGGTTACTAGTGGTGACCGCGGGTAAATCAGCTGATGTTTACCGAGCGTCAACGCAGCTTAATTTCCAACGTAATATTCAGCAATATACGGGCGATGCGATTGTGGTTGACCATGATAATCATCATTATGACTACCGATTTAAGAAGAAGAAAACAGTCGGTGACGGGACGACGATTAAGACTGTCATCACGCGTAATTCGCAATTGGTAATCTATCTAGGGATTGCTTTGGCAGCGATCGTGGTGATGGCGTTAGCGGCATTTCTCATTCTACGCAAAAACGGTTTAATGGCGCAAAGGGGGCGGCACCATGAGTGATGATCAACGGTCGGCTGTTTTAGCGGATGTCTACTTGTTGCTGTTTCTCGCACTCTTCAGTGTCACGGCCATCTTAATGACCTTGACGGCGAACTTAACGTTGAATACGATTTATTTAGGGCTCACGCTGGTCATGATCTTGATGACTTACTTTTTTGGAGCGGTTACCGGTTTAACGGCGAATCTATTGTTTATTTTTGTGCAGGCCGTGGTCATGATTTATATCAATTCGACCCATCACGCGGAGATTCCGATGATTATGATTTTTTGGTTGGTGATGCCGTTATTATTGTCAGCAACTTTCTATGCGATGACGCGGCGACTAACATTATTACAAGCATCGAATGCTAAGTTACGCGGTGACATCATGAAGCGGGGCGCGTTTGATGAGCGAACCGATCTACGGACGACGGTAGCATACATCCAAGATGCGCAGGTCTTTATTGAAACCAATCGGCGGTTCCAGTTACCGGTGACAACGGTCATTATTCGGATTCGTTATTTTAATGAAATTAAACGGATGATGAATGATCAACAGTTTTCGGACCTTTTGCGGTTAACTTCGGATACAATTGCGGCGACGACACGGGATAATGATATTACGTATTCGTTGGACCAAGACAATCCGACTTGGGCGATCTTACTGTTTTCTGATACGCCCGGAGCTCAAATTGCGGCCAATCGGATTAAGTCAGCTTTTGAAAAACGACTCAACGATTCAGTTAGCTTGAGTTCTCTGGAAATTCTGCTGGTGGTCGGGATTGCGAGTTGGGATCCCGATAAGATGAAGAGCCCCTATGACTTCATGAACACTGGCATCAAAGAAACAGAGTATGACGTTGCGGGGTAAACCCAACTTTTTCGTTGTGTACAAGCAAGATAGTCGACAAATGTAAATTTTGAGGGTATATTAAAGCACATAGTATTTTAGTGAAAGGGGTCTTTTAGAAATGGCAAAGCGTTACGACGTGATTATTATTGGTGCGGGTCCGGCTGGGATGACCGCCGCCCTTTATGCTTCACGCGCCAACTTATCAGTATTAATGTTAGATCGCGGGATTTACGGTGGTCAGATGAATAACACCGCCGCAATTGAAAATTACCCAGGATTCAAATCCGTATTAGGTCCCGACTTGGCGAAAGATATGTATGAATCGTCAACACAATTCGGCGCCGAATATGCGTATGGGACAGTTGATTCAGTCGAAGACCAAGGCGATTTAAAGATTGTGAAGACCGACTCTGATACCTTTGAGACGAAAGCCTTAATCATTGGAACCGGGTCACAGTATCGTAAACTAGGTGTTCCCGGTGAAGATGCCTATGGTGGCCGGGGTGTTTCTTACTGTGCGGTCTGCGATGGCGCCTTCTTCCGCAATAAGCACGTGGTCGTCGTTGGCGGTGGCGATTCAGCCATTGAAGAAGGCACTTATTTGACGCAATTGGCCGACAAAGTAACGGTTATCCACCGTCGGGATCAATTACGGGCACAAAAGATTTTACAAGACCGGGCATTTGCCAATGACAAGATGGAATTTGTCTGGAATAGCAATGTGACTGAAATTGTTGGTGACGATAAGAAGGTTACAGCAGTTAAAGTGAACAATAATAAGACCGGTGAAGATAGCGAAATTGCGGTTGATGGTGTCTTTATCTATGTTGGGATTAACCCAATTACCGCACCTTTCACGGACTTAGGTATCACGGACGAAAATGGTTGGATCGAAACTAACGACCATATGGAGACTAAAGTCCCTGGTATCTTTGCAGTAGGCGATGTTCGTAAGAAAGACTTACGTCAAGTTGCAACTGCTGTCGGTGAAGGCGGGACTGCCGGCCAACAAGTTTATAATTATATTACAGCGTTAGGCGATAAAGCTCGCGTTTAACCTAAAAAAGTCGATTGGAAAATTTTCCAGTCGACTTTTTTTGTTTCGCTTTTTGAAAGATGGTGACCAACGACACCACGTTCGATAACCAGTTTAATTCAGCTAGCATCGCGTGTCGGACGGATTATTTTTGCTCTTTAACGATATATAATGGCCGATGCTTACTTTCTAAGTAAATCTTGCCAATGTAATTACCAATGATTCCCAGACAAAATAGCTGGATGCCACCGATGAATAACATGATGGAAACTAATGAGGCCCAGCCACCAACACTGTTCCCCCAGATCAGCTTCCGAATAATAATAAAGATAATGCCGACGACCGATAGAAAGGCGAATAGGCCACCAATAAAAGTGGCAATTTTTAACGGAACTTCCGAAAAGTCCACAATCGCTTCAATGGAGTAATTGAGTAATTGCCAAAAGGACCAATGTGACTCGCCGGCAGAACGGGGGGCATTTTCGAAGGTGAGATAGGTGGTTTTAAAGCCGACCCAATTGAAGATTCCCTTAGAAAAACGATTATATTCTGGTAATTCTAAAATGGCGTCAACCATCTGGCGGGTCATTAAACGATAGTCGCGGGCGTTGGGAATAATTTGTACTTTTGAAATTTTATTAATAATTGAATAAAAAGCCCGCGAGAAAAATGACCGAATCGCCGGTTCACCACGTCGGTCAGAACGCATCGTTCCGACACAATCATAGTTGCCTTGTTGCAACGTCGTCAGCATCTTGGGCAATAGCTCTGGCGGATCCTGGAGATCGACATCCATGACAGCGATGTAATCCCCGTCAGCGTGCTGGAGTCCAGCGGCTAAACCTGCTTCTTTACCGAAGTTTCGTGAAAACGATAAGTAATGAACGGTGTCAGGATGCTGAGTCTGTAGTTTTTTTAATTCAACTAAGGTTTGATCACTGGAACCATCATCAATAAACCGATATTCATGAGTGATATTTTTAAATGTGGTGGCATGTTGACTAAAGACCTTTTCCACAGCATTGTAAAAAATTTCTAAAGTCAGTTCCTCATTAAAACAAGGGACGATTAAACTGATTTTGGGCATGATTAAAGCCCCCTAAATATAGATTTGAACACTTCTTTAGCTTACCATAAACGGTCATTCGGTGGTTCAATTTTTTAGGTGTTACCGCTTTAAACATGGGTTTAATGTTGATAAGGAAAGAGTAATAACTGATGATTCGTATAGGTCCCCAAATAGATATCGCTAATTTGATAATGCTTGGCGTCGAGTTGGCTGGTCAGCCAAGCTAAATCATGGTCGCTAGTTGCCAGGGCGTCGGCATTTAACTGACCATCAATAATGAGCGGATACTTGATGGTATCATCGCCGACTTGGGTAATCGTTAGTTGCCCATTTTGTTCCAAAACAGCGCGTTTAACGTAGCGAATATCAGTGATACCTTCAGTTCGTAAGCGAAAGGCTAAGTCATTCGCACTCATCCCATTTTTGAGCGCCGTCGCGACCATTAATTCACCATCTTTAATGAGCAATTGCGGTTTACCGTCGATCAGACTCTTGAGGTAGCGATTGTGATGCGTCATGAAGCGCAACACTAAGACTAGAATGGTCCAAATTAAGAGCACTAAAATATATTGCAAAACCGTTACGCTGGTACTATAAATCATGCCGCCGACAATCGCCCCAAGCACATAGTTTTGAACTTGATCGAGCGCACTGATGGGGGCCAGGTTACTTTTACCTGATAAGTTGATTTGTAAAATAATCGTTAGCAAGCCTAAAGCCAGCTTAATCGTGACATCCCAGTAAGAAAACATTATTGGCCTTCTTTCACGTATTTGATTGGTTTGGTAATCGGGGTGGCGTTAGTCAACGTGTAGCTGTTGCCATCTGGATTAAGGGTGACATTGTAGATCTGGTGTCGGACGGCAATCAGCATACCGCTGCTGACAGTGGCGGTATTCGACCAGACGGCGGTCGTAGCAACCCCTTTTTCTTCAGCGACACGTTGCATAATTTGCGTGACTTGCGACTTTTGTGAAAAGCTTGAACGCAAACTTTGAAATTCATTATATTGAATGCCAACTAGTAAGAATAAAATTAACACCATGATGATGAATAGGTCGCGATACTTTAAATCAGTTTTGTGGCGATACCAGAGCCAACTTAAACCAGCAATAATTAAAACGATAATGCCAATCACGGTGAGCTGTAACAGGGTGTGATGGCTATTTTGGTGGGTTAAGTAGGCGTAAGAATAAAATGTCATAATGAACCTCCTATTAAAAATATTATACCAAGTTTGGCCAGTGAATTAATTAATCACACCTACAGTTCTGTTCGGTGAGTAGCCTAACTAGCGTAAACTTTACTAAGAAACCAATGAAAAGCCGACTTTTTTCAGTAAATTTTACTTGGTAAAGCGATAACATGTTGTATACTGTTTTTGTAAGCACTAACAACTATATTGAATGGGGATGGCCGATTTGAGTTGGAAAGATAATTATGCAACTTGGAATAATCAAGCAAACCTTGAACCAAGCCTTAAAAATGAATTAAACGCCTTAGCAGGCGACGATGCGACATTGGAGGATGCGTTCTATCAACCAATGGAGTTTGGGACTGCCGGGATGCGGGGCGTCTTAGGACCTGGGATCAATCGGATGAACATTTATACCGTTCGGCAAGCAACTGAAGGGTTAGCACGTTTTATGGATACGTTAGATGACAGCGTTAAAGCCCGCGGGGTCGCGATTAGTTTTGATTCACGGCACCATTCAACGGATTTTGCCCATGAATCGGCCCGCGTTTTAGGTGAACATGGGATTAAGTCGTATGTGTTTGAGAGTTTACGACCAACACCAGAACTTTCCTTTACGGTGCGGCATTTACATACGTATGCCGGCATCATGATCACCGCCAGTCATAATCCTAAGCAATACAATGGCTATAAGATCTATGGCGAAGATGGTGGACAAATGCCACCCAAGGAATCAGATTTGATTACGTCTTATATTCGTAAAGTTACGGATTTATTTGCAATTAAAGTTGCCGATGAAGCCCAACTATTAGCAGATAAGACGATGATGATTATTGGTGATGATGTCGATCAAGCCTACTTAGCTAAAGTTAAGACCGTCACGATCAATCAAAAATTAGTCGATGAAGATGGTAAAGACATGAAGTTAGTCTTCACGCCATTACATGGGACTGGGCGGATGTTAGGTGAAAAAGCCTTGCGGAACGCAGGATTTAAGAACTTTAGTGTGGTTAAAGAACAAGCTGTTGCCGATCCTGAATTCTCAACGGTTAAGTTCCCGAACCCTGAATTTCCGGAAGCCTTTAAGATGGCGATTGATTTAGGTAAAAAAGAAGACGCGGATGTCTTGATTGCGGTTGATCCGGATGCTGACCGGTTAGGCACGGCGGTTCGGCAACCTAATGGTGACTATGTCTTGTTGACCGGGAACCAAATTGCGGCCGTCTTGTTACATTATATCTTACAAGCCAACCAAGATGCTGGGACGTTACCAGCCAATGCGGCGGCCGTTAAGTCAATCGTGTCAAGTGAGTTTGCCACTAAGATTGCGGCTTCTTATCACGTTGACATGATCAACGTCTTGACTGGGTTCAAGTACATTGCGGAACAGATCGAACACTTTGAAGCCAGTGGCGAGCATACTTATATGTTTGGCTTTGAAGAAAGCTATGGCTATCTGATCAAGCCATTCGTGCACGATAAGGATGCCATTCAAACGACGGTCTTATTGGCTGAAGTGGCTGCTTATTACAAGCATCAAGGTAAGAACTTGTATGATGGTTTACAAGAATTGTTTGCTGAATATGGGTACTTCCGTGAAAAGACGACTTCTGAAGAGTTTGATGGTGTCGGCGGTAGTGATAAGATTGCTGCTTTGATGACGAAGTTCCGTGAAGAAGCGCCAAAAGCCTTTAATGGGTTTGACGTGGTCTCGACTGAAGACTTCCAGTCCCAAGTTGAAACTTTTGCGGATGGTCACCAGGCACCAATCAGCTTACCGCAAGCGAATGTGTTGAAGTATAAGTTAAACGATGGTACTTGGATTGCTATTCGCCCATCTGGGACGGAACCAAAGATCAAGTTCTACATTGGTACGTTAGGCGACTCATTAGACCAAGCAAATACAAAGCTTGATCAATTTGAAGCTGCTTTACAAACTTTTATTAAAGCCTAAAAGAGTGTTAACCAAAAACGTCGTCCACAATGATGTGGGCGGCGTTTTTGGTTAGGCATAATCATTAGGATCAGCTTGTAAGGGCTGGTAGTCATCCATATCAGCATCACGGTAATCCCACCATTCGTTAACATAGCCGACAAAGCCAGCTTGTAGCATCGCGGTGTTCAAGAGTTGATAATACTGATCTTGAATCGCGGTTCGGGGGGCGTCTCGGTGTGCCAGTGGGGTAAAGTCATCAAAGGCGGTTGGCAACGGGCACTCGTGGCCGGCTGCATCGGTTAAGGTTAAATCTAGGGTCACGCCTTTTTGATGACTAAAGTTAGGATTGGGTTTGGCGACAAAGTCAGGATCTGGATAAACCTCGAACAAGCGTCGCTGCGCACTGACCGGGCGATACGCATCCCAGATTTTTAAACGATAGCCCTGGGCTTGAACGGCGGCACTTGCACGGGCTAATTTGTGGGCTGTTCCGGTGCGCACGATGGCGGTATTGAAGTCATAAATTTTTTTGTGGGTAAAATTATTTGTCGTCGCATAACGTAACTCAACAATAATGTTTGGATCGAGTTTTTGAATATTTGTGAAACCGCTTAATTCTGGGGACATGATGCCTGGACCTCCTTAGTTAATCTTAGTTCTATTGTACGTAATCACGGGGGTTTTGTCTGTGATGGTGCATTAGACCAATGCGAAAGGGTCTGTGACTAGACTTTTGTTAGTTAAACTTGTTAAGATAGCCTTACTGTGTGAAAAAAATCAAGTGAGGTGCAACCGATGACACGTCAAACTAAACGAGCCATTTTTATTTTAATATTTAGTGAGTTTCTGGTCTGTTTGGGGATTAGTTTAGTGATTCCCGTTATGCCATTCATTAAGAATGACTTACATTTGACGGCTACGGATATGGGAATTATGAACGCGTTATTTGCGTTAGCACAGTTTGTCGCGTCACCAATCATTGGTCGGGTGTCGGATAAAATTGGCCGTAAACCCGTTTTAACTGCGGGCCTGTTTTTATATATGGTCTCCGAAGTCTTATTTGCATTGACTAATCAACTATGGGTCTTTAACGTCTCACGGGTCGTTGGGGGCTTATCCGCGGCGATGGTGGTGCCGACTGCGATGGCGATGGCTTCCGATATTACAACGAAGCGGCAACGGGCCAAAGTGATTGGCTGGTTGTCCGCGGCCTTTAGTGGCGGGTTAATCTTAGGTCCTGGGATTGGTGGCATTTTGGCTGGAATTAGTTATAAGACGCCGTTCTGGGTTGCTGGGACACTAGGCTTATTGAGTGCGGTTGTTCTAATTACTCAATTGCCGAACGACCGTGACATTGTGAAGCAAAGTGATTTGGAACCGGCCAATACTGACCGACCGGCCCCTAATCATCCAATGACACGGGCGTTTTGGACCGTGCCGATTATCATCCTGTTTACGATGATTTTAGTTTCATCATTTGGCCTACAGGGGTTTGAAAGCATCTATAGTATTTATGTGAATGAAGTCTTTCATTTTAGTTTAAGCAATATTGCCTTAGTTTTAACACTTAATGGGTTAATTTCATTATTCTTACAAGTCGCGTTATTTGATACCTTTGTGCAACGCTTTGGCGAACGTCGGGTGATTCGCGTGTGTTTTGCGTCCGCCGCTATTTGTACGATTTGGATTACGCAGGCGCATACCAAGTGGGAAGTGATTATTGCCACGTTAGTCGTCTTCTCAGCTTTTGATTTATTACGGCCAGCGATTACGACGTTGTTGACGAAGGCGAGTGAGTCCAATCAGGGGCTAATCAATGGGTTGAACATGTCACTAACGAGTGTGGGGAATATCGTGGGACCAATTATGTCCGGGATGTTGTTGGATATGAATTATCATTATCCTTATCTCGTGGTCGCAGTCTTTTTGATTGTGTCGTATGTCATGGCATTCACGTTGCGCCATCCGAGTCAAATGGCAACACCCAAATAAGCTGAAAAAGCAATGTTCGGTTGAGCATTGCTTTTTCATTGCGTCCATTAGCTAGCTCTGATACACTAGTTGCAATTTAATTAAGTTCAGAAGGAGCGATAACTAATGGGTATGCATCAATATTTACAAAGTTTAAGTAACTTGGAAACGATTCAACGCGCGCCGGGATTCTTTAAATATCAAAATCATTCGGTAGCAGCGCATTCATTCAAAGTGGCTGAAACGGCACAATTCTTAGGCGACGTCGAAGAAAATGCTGGCCAGCCGGTTGATTGGCGGTCACTGTATGAGAAAGCTTTGAACCATGATTATAATGAACGGTTTATCGGCGACATCAAGACGCCAGTTAAGTACGCCACGAAATCGTTACGCGGGATGCTGGCAGATGTGGAACATAAGTTGTCCCAAAACTTTGTGCAAAACGAAATTCCCACCGAATTTCAAGCGGCTTATTCACGGCGGCTCTCTGAGGGGAAGGATGACACCTTGGAAGGTCAAATCTTATCAGTCGCTGATAAAATCGATTTGCTGTATGAATCCTTTGGCGAGATTCAAAAAGGCAATCCAGAACCAGTCTTTACCGATATTTATCAAGAGAGTTTAAAGACGATTGTGGCTTTTAAACAACTCGCCAGTGTGCAATATTTCTTAAAAGCCGTTTTACCAGAAATGTTGGCGGAACCGTTTACTAATCAGGATAAGTTACAAGCATTAACGCATGAAATATTAACGACGGATTAGCAACCTGTTTAATGGCGAAAGTATGTTCGATGTGCTAAAATGAATAGCGGTTTTGTAATTGATAGGGAGGCTGTGGCTTGCCTATTTTTTGTGCTAGAGTGTGAGTCAAAACGGGTTGGCAATGAGCATTGCCTAGTCTACGGGTGACAGCGGTCCTGGCTGTGGCCCGTAGACGTAGCAAGCGGAGTTGCCAGTTTTGACGAACACGTTTCGGAAAACAAACGAGATAAAAAAGGAGGAGTCACCTTGATCGATCGAATTGATAATAATCGGTTTGACTTAGTTTCAGACTATCAACCAACCGGGGACCAGCCAGCAGCGATTAAACAGCTCACAGCTGGACTTAATGCGGGCGAAAAAGAACAGATTTTAATGGGGGCGACCGGGACTGGGAAGACGTTTACGATTTCTAATGTGATTGCCCAAGTCAACAAGCCGACATTAATCTTGTCGCATAATAAGACCTTAGCAGGTCAACTATATGGTGAATTTAAGAAGTTCTTCCCGAATAATGCGGTGGAATACTTTGTGAGTTATTACGATTATTATCAACCGGAAGCGTATGTTCCTTCGAGTGATACGTATATCGAGAAGGACTCCGCCATTAATGATGAAATCGATAAATTGCGGCATTCAGCTACTAGTTCGTTACTCGAACGTAACGATGTGATTGTGGTTGCTTCCGTATCCAGCATCTTCGGTTTAGGTGATCCGACTGAATATAAGAATCACGTGGTATCTTTACGGGTGGGCATGCAGCTCGATCGGAATGACTTGTTACGGAAATTAGTCGATATTCAATTTGATCGTAACGATATTGATTTTCAACGGGGGCGGTTCCGGGTTCACGGCGATATTGTCGAAATCTTCCCGGCTTCTCGTGACGATCATGCTTTACGGGTGGAATTCTTCGGTGATGAGATTGATCGGATTCGTGAGATCGATGCGTTGACGGGTGAAGTTGTCGGTGACCGCGATCATGTGGCAATCTTCCCGGCGACTCACTTTATGACTAATGAAGACACCATGGAACACGCTATTAATGGCATTGAAGCTGAAATGAATGCCCGGCTGAAAGAATTAAATGACGATGGCAAGTTGCTGGAGGCCCAGCGGTTAAAGCAACGGACCACTTATGATATTGAAATGATGCGTGAGATGGGCTACACCAGTGGAATTGAAAACTATTCGCGGTTTATGGATGGTCGAAAACCAGGTGAACCGCCGTATACGTTATTGGACTTCTTCCCGAAAGATTTCTTAATGGTCGTCGATGAATCGCATGTCACGATGCCACAAGTTCGCGGGATGTACAATGGTGACCGGGCGCGGAAACAAATGTTAGTTGATTATGGGTTCCGATTACCAAGTGCCCTAGATAACCGGCCCTTGAAATTAGCTGAAGTTGAACAACATATCCATCAAGTGGTCTATATGTCAGCTACGCCGGGGCCTTATGAAATGGATCGAACCAAGCATGTGGTTCAACAAATTATTCGACCAACGGGCTTACTCGATCCAACGATTGAAGTGCGACCAATTATGGGACAGATTGATGATTTGGTTGGCGAAATCAACTTGCGTATTGAGCGAAATGAACGGGTCTTTGTGACGACGTTGACGAAGAAAATGGCCGAAGATTTAACCGATTATATGAAGGACTTAGGGATTAAAGTTCGTTACTTGCATAGTGATATTAAGACGTTGGAACGAACGAAGATTATTCGTGATCTCCGGCTAGGTAAGTTTGATGTGTTAGTTGGGATTAACTTATTGCGTGAAGGGATCGATGTGCCCGAAGTATCTTTAGTGGCGATTCTGGATGCCGATAAGGAAGGTTTCTTGCGGAATGAACGGTCGTTGATTCAAACGATTGGTCGTGCGGCCCGTAATGAACACGGGGCCGTCATTATGTATGCGGAACATACCACGGATTCCATGCAGGCGGCCATCGATGAAACGGCTCGCCGGCGTGAGATTCAGGAAAAGTACAATGTGGATCATCATATAACGCCACATACGATCAAGAAAGCCATTCCGGACTTGATTGCCTCAACGAAGGTGAGCGACGATGCGGGTAAGAAAGATGACTTCTTGGAAACTGATTTTGATGATATGACGCATGAACAACAATTAGATATGATCAGCAAGTTAGAAGAACAGATGAAGACCGCTGCTAAGAAGCTCGACTTTGAACAAGCCGCTACTTTACGGGATACGGTCATGGAATTAAAAGCACAGATTAGCTAGGAGGCAATTCTTTGGCGAACGATAAAATTATCATTCACGGCGCACGCGCCCATAACTTAAAAAATATTGATGTCACGATTCCCCGTAATAAATTAGTCGTGATTACCGGCTTGTCCGGTTCTGGCAAGAGTTCGTTGGCGTTTGATACGCTGTACGCGGAAGGGCAACGGCGTTATGTTGAAAGTTTGTCAGCTTATGCTCGGCAATTCTTAGGCCAAATGCAAAAGCCTGATGTTGATTCGATTGATGGGCTTAGTCCGGCCATTTCGATTGACCAAAAGACAACGTCGAAGAACCCGCGTTCCACGGTCGGAACGGTGACTGAAATCAATGATTATCTACGTTTGTTGTGGGCCCGTGTTGGCCAGCCGATTTGTCCCAATGATGGGACGCCAATTGCCAGCCAGACGGTTGAACAAATGGTTGACCGGGTGCAACAATTGCCGGAACGGACGAAGTTACAAATCTTATCACCGATTGTGCGGCAAAAAAAAGGTGAACACAAAAAGATTTTTGAAAAAATTAAGCGTGAAGGGTTCGTCCGGGTCCGTGTGGATGGCGAGATTCATGATATTGGTGAAAGCTTTGACCTCAACAAGAATCAACAGCATACGATTGAGATTGTGATTGACCGGATTGTGGTTAAACCTGGTGACCGGTCACGGTTATTCGATTCTTTTGAAGCCGCTTTACGTTTGAGTGGCGGTTACGCAATTGCTGATGTGATTGGCGGCGACCCGATTCTTTTCTCCGAACACTATGCTTGCCCAGTTTGTGGGTTTACAGTTGGTGAGCTAGAACCACGGTTGTTTTCATTCAACGCCCCCCAAGGCGCTTGTCCTGACTGTGAAGGTCTCGGCATGAAGTTGGAAGTTGATGAAGACTTAGTAGTTCCAGATAAGAGCTTAACCTTAGCTGAAGGCGCGTTAGCACCATGGAATCCAATTAGTTCGCAATACTATCCAGAAATGCTCAAGCAAGCTTGTGAACAATTAGATATTCCGTTAGATGTTCCATTTGAAGATTTATCCAAGGTTGACCAACAGACGGTTTTATACGGTTCTGACGGCAAACAATTCCATTTTCATTATCAAAATGATTTTGGCGGCGTTCGTGATGTCGATGCCGTCTTTGAAGGGGTCATCAATAATGTGGACCGCCGTTATCGTGAAACGAGCAGTGACTTTACCCGGGATGTGATGCGGAAATACATGACTGAACTCACATGTCAGACTTGCCATGGCTTCCGGTTGAATCGCAAAGCTTTAGCCGTTAAAGTCGGCGGTGAACATATCGGGACCGTTTCTGATGAAGCGATTGGTGATGAATTAGCCTTCTTTGAAAAGCTGACTTTATCTGAAAAAGACCTCGTGATAGCCCAGCCAATCTTAAAAGAAATTCGTGACCGATTGACGTTCTTGCAAAACGTTGGCTTAGCTTACTTAACGTTAAGTCGAGCTGCTCGGACCTTATCTGGTGGGGAAGCACAACGGATTCGGTTAGCGACACAGATTGGGTCGAACTTATCTGGGGTATTGTACATTTTGGACGAACCGTCAATTGGGTTGCATCAACGTGATAATGACCGCTTAATTAGCTCATTGAAGAAGATGCGTGACCTTGGGAATACGCTGATTGTCGTTGAACATGATGAAGATACGATGCGGGCAGCTGATTATATTATTGATATCGGTCCTGGTGCGGGTGAAAACGGTGGTGAAGTTATGGCTGCCGGGACGCCTAAGCAAGTGGCCCGGTCACGCAAATCGTTAACTGGCCAGTATTTAGCTGGCAAACGGTTTATTCCGGTACCCACGGAGCGGCGTCAAGGTAATGGAAAAAAGATTCGGATTACTGGGGCAGCTGAAAATAACCTCAAGCAGATTGACGTTGATTTTCCATTAGGTGAATTCGTCGTGGTGACAGGGGTTTCTGGTTCTGGTAAGTCAACATTAGTTAACGATATTTTGAAACGCGCTTTAGCGCAAAAGCTCAATAATAATTCTGAAAAACCAGGGAAGTACAAGTCCATCAGTGGTGTTAAGAATATCGAACGGTTAGTTAATATTGACCAAAGTCCGATTGGGCGTACGCCCCGGAGTAATCCAGCCACCTATACTGGCGTCTTTGACAATATTCGGGACTTGTTTGCCCAAACCAATGAAGCCAAGCTACGGGGCTATCAGAAGGGGCGCTTTAGCTTTAACATCAAAGGCGGCCGTTGTGAAGCTTGCCATGGCGATGGTATCTTGAAGATTGAAATGAACTTCTTACCAGATGTTTTTGTGCCGTGTGAAGTCTGTCATGGTCAGCAATATAATTCTGAAACCTTGGAAGTTGAATATAAAGGCAAGAATATCGCGGACGTCTTAAAGATGACGGCTTCCGAAGCCTTGAAATTCTTTGAACCGATTCCTAAGATTCGGCGAAAATTACAAACTTTAGTGGATGTTGGCTTGGGTTACGTCAAGCTAGGCCAACCGGCTACGACCCTTTCTGGTGGGGAAGCGCAACGGATGAAGCTGGCTTCTGAATTGCATAAGCAACAGTCAGGGAAGAACTTCTATATTTTGGATGAACCCACCACTGGGTTGCATAGTGAAGATATTCGGCGCTTGATCGGCGTTTTGGAACGCTTAGTCGATGCTGGTAATACCGTTTTGATTATTGAACATAACTTAGATGTTGTGAAGTCCGCCGATTATTTGATTGATTTAGGGCCAGAAGGTGGTGCTGGTGGCGGAACGGTCATTGCAACTGGGACCCCCGAAGCCATTGCGGCAGTGCCTGAAAGTTATACCGGGCAGTATTTGAAGCCGGTACTAGAACGGGACCGGGCGCGCATGGCGGCTGCCAAATAACGTCGGAGTTGTGCTACACTAGACTTGTTAACTGATTATCTAAATAGAGGAGTGTTTTTTGAATGGCTAAAGTAGAAAGTTTTACATTAGATCATACGAAAGTTTTAGCACCTTATGTTCGTAAAATCACGGTGGAACATGGTCCTCAGGGCGATGCCATCACCAACTTTGATTTACGGTTAGTTCAACCTAACAAGACTGCCATTGATACGGCTGGTTTGCATACGATTGAACATATGTTGGCTGGTTTATTGCGTGACCGGATGGACGGCGTGATTGACTGTTCACCATTCGGCTGCCGGACTGGGTTCCATTTGATTACTTGGGGTGAACACAGTACGGAAGAAGTGGCCAAAGCATTGAAGTCTTCCTTAGAATTCATCGCTGGCCCAGCTAAGTGGTCTGATGTGCAAGGAACGACCATCGATAGCTGTGGGAATTACAAAGACCATTCCTTATTCTCAGCTAAAGAATGGGCTAAATTGATCTTGTCTCAAGGCATTTCCTCCGATCCATTCGTCCGGAAAGTCGTTGAATAAGGGTCAACTGAAAAATTAGAGATTACTAATCAAAGCGTTATATCCAACCGGGTATAACGCTTTTTTGCGGTCTAAAATGAGACGCTAAATACAAAAAATACTGTATAAATGTATAAAAATGCAATAAAAGACTGAATATTTTGAAAAATACGAATATTACTCGAAAAACATTGCATAAAGTTAAATCAGGTGGTACGATACTGTCATTGAGAAATTCGACAATAAATTTTGGAGGTACAAGTCAATGGTCAAACAAAATGATAAAATTATTCTCGCTTATTCTGGTGGTTTAGATACGTCAGTGGCAATTAGTTGGTTAGCTGACAAAGGTTACGACGTTATTGCTTGTGGCGTTGATGTTGGTGAAGGTAAAGATATGGATGCAATCAAAGCCAAGGCCTTGAAATTAGGGGCGGTGGCGTCATACATGATCGATGCCAAGCAAGAATTCGCTGAAGAATATGCTTTAATTGCCTTACAAGGGCATACGTTATATGAAGGTGAATATCCATTAGTATCGGCGTTGTCACGGCCTTTGATTGCTAAGAAGTTAGTGACCTTAGCGAAGCAAGAACACGCCGTTGCGATTGCGCACGGTTGTACCGGTAAAGGTAACGACCAAGTTCGTTTTGAAGTGGCCATTCATGCCTTAGCCCCAGATATTAAGATTGAAGCCCCAGTTCGTGACTGGCACTGGTCACGTGAAGAAGAAATTGATTATGCTAAGAAGCATAATATTCCAGTACCGATTAACTTGGACAGCCCTTACTCGATTGATGAAAACTTATGGGGCCGGGCTAACGAATGTGGGATTTTAGAAGATCCTTGGGAAGGCGCCCCTGCCGATGCGTTCGATCGGACAGCAGCTTTAGCGGATACGCCTGATACGCCAACCACGTTACAAATTACATTTGAAGCCGGAGTACCGGTAGCGCTAGATGGTGAACAGCTGAACTTAGCTGACTTAATCATTAAGTTGGATAAGATTGCTGGTGAACATGGGATTGGCCGGATCGACCATATTGAAAACCGGTTAGTCGGTATCAAGTCCCGGGAAGTCTATGAAGCACCAGCCGCAACGGTCTTATTAAAGGCGCACAAAGATTTGGAAGATTTGACATTCGAACGGGAATTAGCGCATTTCAAGCCAATTATTGAACAAAAATTAGCCGATACGATTTATAACGGTCTCTGGTTCTCACCATTGATGGACGCCATGTTGGCCTTCTTGAAGCAGACGCAACAAGTTGTTAACGGTGTGGTTCGGGTCCAACTCTTCAAAGGCAATGTCATTACAGAAGGTCGGAAGTCACCGAACTCCTTATATGACCAGAACTTAGCCACTTACACGGCCGCTGACGAATTCGATCAACAAGCTGCCGTTGGGTTTATCAAGCTTTGGGGCTTACCAACTCAAGTTAACGCCCAAGTGCAAGCTAAGGCTCAAGCCGAAGCTAAGTCAACCAAGGAACATGCCTAATGAGTACGGGCAAATTATGGGGTGGCCGGTTCACCGAGACCGGTGCCAAGTACGTTGATGAATTTGGGGCTTCAATTGGGTTTGACCAATTACTAGCTGCGGAAGATATCACGGGTTCATTAGCGCACGTTAAGATGTTAAAGCAGACCGGTATTTTAGATGCTGCCGATGTCGATCAAATCGTGGCTGGTTTGGAAAAGTTAGAACAACAATTAAAAGCTGGTGAGTTGCATTTTTCAACGGTTAATGAAGATATTCATATGAATATTGAAGCCTTATTAACCGATGAGATTGGTCCCGTTGCTGGGAAGTTGCATACGGCGCGTTCGCGGAATGACCAAGTGGCAACGGATTTCCATTTATATATGAAGCACCAATTGCCTAAGGTTTTAGATCGTTTGCATGATTTGGAGACGGTGCTGGTCAATAAAGCCAGCGAAAATGTGGAAACAATCATGCCAGGGTATACCCATTTGCAACATGCGCAACCGATTTCGTACGCCCATTACTTGTTGGCTTACTACCAGATGTTTAAGCGTGATATGGAACGGTTTGAATTCAATAAGCAACATACAGATATTTCGCCATTAGGGGCCGCAGCATTAGCCGGCACGACTTTCCCAATTGACCGGGAATATAGTGCTAAGTTATTAGGTTTTAGTCAGGTTTACCATAATAGTCTGGATGCCGTTTCTGACCGGGACTTTGTTTTAGAGTTCTTGAGTAATGCGTCAATCTTAATGATGCACCTCTCACGGTTTTGTGAAGAGATTGTTTCTTGGAGTAGCTATGAATTCAAATACTTGAGTTTGAGTGATCAATTCTCAACTGGGAGTTCAATTATGCCGCAAAAGAAGAATCCAGATATGGCGGAATTAATTCGTGGTAAATCTGGGCGGGTCTACGGAAACTTGATGGGCTTATTGACAGTCATGAAGGCGATCCCGTTAGCTTATAACAAGGATCTACAAGAAGACAAAGAGGGCGCCTTTGATACTGTTAATACGATTTTAACTAGTCTCCATGTCTTTACGGGGATGTTGGCGACGTTAACGGTTAATGAAGAGCGCATGGCTAATGCCACGACAAACGATTTCTCAAATGCCACGGAATTGGCTGATTATTTAGCCAATAAGGGGATTCCATTCCGCCAAGCCCATGCGATTGTGGGTAAGCTGGTCTTGGATGGCTTGAAGCAGAATCGGCCGTTACAGGATATTCCGTTGAGTGAATACAAAGCAATCTCGCCATTAATTGACGAAGATGTCTATCATGATCTGGATGCTAAGGTAGCCGTTGAACGGCGGCATTCCTTGGGCGGGACGGGTTTTGATCAGATCAAGGCCGAACTCAAACGGGCTAATCAACAATTAGCGCAGTACCAGTCGCTTAACAGCGAAGCTTAAAACTTGTTTATCAATTTGACCATTGATATTGTGGAGTCTGGGATAACCGCCCAGGCTCTTTTTTGTGGCGTTGAATAGGTCTAGTTGAAACGTGCGGCTTCAGGCCCCAATCATTCGATCTTCTCGACGATGATTAGGAACCAGCCGCCTTTTGTGCCCCGTTTTTTGGGGGCGGTAGATCAAAATGAAATCGCTTGCGGTTAAGTCGAAACATCGGTATATTTAAGAAGTTAAACTAATTTGAAAAGAGGATGATCGCGATGTTAGTAACCACAACTGAACATATTCCAGGCCAAACCTATACAATTATTGGGGAAGTCTTTGGGGTGACCACGCAGTCTAAAAATGTTTTTCGTGATATTGGGGCTTCGTTAAAAAATGTTGTTGGCGGTGAAGTCAAGGACTATACGAAGATGTTAAATGAAGCGCGACAAGCGTCGATTGAACGCCTCAAAACGAATGCGACGGCCATGGGCGCTGATGCAGTGGTGATGATGCGTTTTGATTCTGGCTCGATTGGCACGGATATTCAGTCCGTTGCCGCTTATGGAACTGCCGTTAAATTCGATTAAAGCTAATTGAAATTTCAATCGGCTAAAAGTTATTTTGGAAAAATTGGAAACTCTTTCATTTACTGGTATGATTGAGTTAAAGAAAATTGGAGATGTTGTCGTTTATGTTTAATGATCATCGTTGGGGATTTGACTGGACCGAGTTTATGACGGGGGTCGTCTTCCTGATTGCCGCATACTTTGTTGCCAAACAACCCCAAGCGGCGTTGCTAAGTTTGGTTTTCCTATTCGCGATTGCCGCGATTATTAGTGGGATTACCACGATTGGCGGTTATACCAAGTTGCAACGTGAAACCGGCTTACGGGCCAACTTTGCATTAGTTTTTGCGATTATTGATATTCTAGTGGGATTGCTGTTCTTATTCCATGCGCCAACTGGCATCGTTGTTTTAGGCTATATCTTTGCTTTTTGGTTCTTGATTGACTCCATTGAACGTTTGGTAGTGGCGTCACACTTACGAACTTTTGGGATGGGCTACTTCATTTTGTCGGTCATCTTAGACGTGGTTAGTTTGATTTTAGCAATCATGCTACTCTTCAACCCATTAGTGGCGGCGTTCTCATTCAATGTGTTAGTCAGTTTCTATTTTGCCGTTTTTGGTATCAACGCGATCTTGATTGCGTTTGCCCGGCGAGATTAAGGTTGCTTAGTTAAGTTAATGAGTTAACGATGGACTAGAACTGATGGGTTTTAGTCCATTTTTAGTGCTTAGCGACGCGGAAATAAGTCGTAAACTAGAAAAGACACACCCGGTATGCTATACTTACCAACAATATGTTCAAAAGGAGCAACTAAAACTATGGCAGAATCATTGCAATTGGTCATTATTTCAGGCATGAGCGGGGCCGGAAAAACCGTCGCCGTTCAGAGCTTTGAGGACCTAGGTTATTTTTGTATCGATAATATGCCCCCGGCTTTGTTGCCAAAATTCTCCGAGCTAGTTGAAGAATCCGGTAAAATCGACAAAGTCGCGTTAGTGATCGATTTACGGTCACGCGCGTTCTATGATGAAATTATCGATATGTTAGCGAACTTGGACAATACGGATTTTGTATCCGTGAAGATTATCTTTTTAGATGCTTCGAATGAAGAATTAGTGTCGCGCTACAAAGAAACGCGGCGCGCCCATCCATTAGCGATGGAAGGTCGTATTATGGACGGGGTTCGCAAAGAACGCGACTTGTTAGCGCCATTAAAAGATCGCGCGTCTTACGTCATTGATACCACGACGTTAACGCCGCGTGAATTACGTGAATCAATCTTTGATAAATTTGAAACTAGCGCCGATGAGACATTTCATATTGAGATGTTGTCATTCGGCTTTAAATACGGGTTGCCAATCGATGCGGATATCGTCATGGATGTGCGCTTCTTGCCCAACCCTTACTATATCCCCGAGTTGAAGTATCAAACCGGGCTGGATAAACCAGTCTACGATTATGTGATGTCACAACCAGCGACGGAAAAGTTCTACCAACAATTCTTAGGCATGTTGCAAAGTATTATGCCTGGTTATGAAGAGGAAGGTAAGACCAGTTTGACGATTGCGATTGGATGTACCGGTGGTCAACACCGCTCAGTTGCATTGACCAAACGAATTGGTGAAGCTTTAGCTAAAGACTATAAAGTCCATATCAGTCACCGCGATGTGGAAAAACGGAAGGAAACAGTTAATCGCTCATGAGAAAATATACGTTTAAGACCCAACGGCCTAAAATCGTAGTGATTGGCGGGGGGACTGGGTTGCCAGTCGTCCTCAATGGCTTGCGTAAGCAAGATGTTGATATTACTGCGGTGGTAACGGTGGCCGATGATGGGGGTTCTTCAGGCATTATTCGTAATTATGTGAATGTGGTGCCACCTGGTGATATTCGAAATGTCATGGTGGCCTTGTCGAATTTACCACATCTTTACAAAGACATTTTCCAATACCGCTTCCAGGGCGATGATCAATTCTTTGCCGGGCATGCGATTGGCAATTTAATTATTGCGGCGCTGACAGAGATGAAGTCAGGGGTCTTTGATGCGGTCCAAGAATTGTCGCGGATGATGGACGTTGACGGGCATGTCTATCCAGCGGCTAATGAAGCGTTAACGTTGCATGGTAAGTTTAAGGATGGTTCTGAGTTGGTTGGTGAAGCGGAGATTACTGCCGCTCATAAATCACTTGATCGTGTTTGGGTGACGGATAAAAGTGGTCAGCGTCCGGTAGCCGTCCAACCAGTGATTGATGCCATTATGGCGGCTGATCAGATTGTCTTAGGCCCCGGAAGTTTGTTTACTAGTATCCTACCGAACTTGACGATTGATAATATCGGGCGCGCCGTCTGCGAATCGGATGCGGAAGTCGTTTATATTTGTAATATCATGACGCAAAAAGGGGAAACCGATAACTTTTCGGATGCCGATCACGTGCGGGTCTTAAACCGCCATTTAGGTGAGAACTTTATCAATACCGTGTTAGTGAATACGGAAAAAGTGCCGGATAATTATATGGATTTCCATAAGTTCAATGAAGTCTCACGGCAAGTCAGTCATGACTTCCGGGGATTACGGGATCAAGGCTGCAAGGTCATTTCATCGAACTTTTTGAAGTTACGGGACAACGGTGCCTTTCATAATGGCGATCAAGTCGTTGCCGAATTGATGAATCTGGTCGGCCATTCCGATATTTTACGTTAGGAGGAACACCCATGTCATACGCCAGTGAAGTTAAAAAAGAACTAACCAACCTCGCTGTCCATCGCGAGAATGCTAAAGCCGAACTGATGGCTTTGATTCGAATGAACGGGACGATTAGTCTAGCTAATCATCATTTCATCTTGAATATCCAGACCGAAAATCCAGCTATCGCGCGGCGTATCTATCGGTTATTAAAGCAATTTTATGATGTGACCAGTGAGTTAATCGTGCGTCGCAAAATGAAATTAAATAAAAATAACCTGTACATCGTGCGCCTCAAGACTGGGACTGAAATGGTCTTAGCTGATCTAGGTATTTTAAAGGATTTTCAAATTATTGAAGTGGCGCCGACCGAAGTCTTAACGGACGATGCGGCCGTACGTTCTTATTTACGGGGCGCCTTTTTAGCTGGCGGTTCAGTAAACAATCCGGAAACGTCACGTTATCATCTGGAAATCTATTCACTATATGAAGAACATAATAAGATGATTTCTGAAATGATGAATCAGTACGGCTTGAACTCACGAACTACCGATCGGCGGGGCGGCTTTATCACGTACATCAAGGAAGCTGAAAAGATTGCGGACTTTTTGTCGTTGATTGGTGCCACAACAGGAATGTTGAAGTTTGAAGATGTCCGTATCATGCGTGATATGCGCAATTCAGTCAATCGATTAGTGAACTGTGAAAATGCCAATATGGATAAAGTCGCTAATGCGTCTAGTCGGCAGATTGAGAATATCTTGTTGATTGATGCAACGGTTGGGTTAAAGCAATTGCCACCGAAGTTACAAGAAGTGGCCGTGACGCGATTGGAACATCGGGAAGTTAGCTTGAAAGAACTCGGAACTTTAGTCCCCGGTGGCCCGATTTCTAAATCCGGTATCAATCACCGGTTACGCAAGATTAATCGATTCGCTGAGGGCTTACAACAGCGTAAAGATGCTTAATATCTGGGGTAACTTGTCGCTACGGTTAGTCGGGACTGACGCTGAAACGTGGTGATTTTGCAAGCTTAGCTTTTACTAGGGACTCCTCAGCCAAGTGAAATTGCATCGTTGAGCGTTATCCAGTCCGCCCAGTGCTAATATGTGTGTTAAAAAATTTAGCTATTAATTTCGATTTTTAGTTAAATACATCAGCTAAAATCAAAAAACGAGTCAGAGATAATGCAATCTCCGGCTCGTTTTTTGTCGATTACAGTTGACTAAACTTAATGAGCTAAGTCGTAACTAACTGCTAATCGTTGTAAGAGTTCCGCATCGCTGACTTGATCATCCAGAATAATACTGAGCCAATGGTTTTTATTAAAAACCAAGCAGAAAACCTGCGATTTTAATCGCGGGATGAATGCCAGTATTTAATAGTTTTTATCGAAACGTACGTTCCCCAAGAAAGCTAAATATGGTATACTAAATCCAATCTACAGGGGAGG